>JBHYFG010000005.1:0-129100 GCA_051859645.1 Psychroflexus sp.
TTGAAATAGTACCGAGAAGTGTTTACACTGAGTGATTTCAACGAACGATAGTAGAGTTGAAATAGTACCGAAGTGAAAACCAGCATAATTGTACACATGAATACACAAAAATAACATATATTTGTACATTATAATATGCATTATGGAAGAATTAGTTAGCAGATATCGAACAAAAATTAAATATATTAAAACTGATTTTGTTAGAAGTTTGATTAATGAAATCAATTGGAATAGCAGATTAATTGGTATAAAAGGTGCTAGAGGTGTGGGTAAAACTACATTACTTTTACAATACATTAAATTGAATTACAAGGAAAATTTAGAAGATGCACTTTATGTAAGCTTAGATTCATTTAGTTTTAAGGGGCAGACGTTGATTGGTTTGGCTGATGAATTTGTAAGAAATGGAGGAAAATATTTATTTCTAGATGAAGTTCATAAATACCCAAATTGGGCGCAAGAGCTGAAAAATATTTATGATGACCATTTAGCGCTTAAAGTAGTTTTTACAGGTTCTTCACTCTTAGAAATTTTAAACTCCAGAGCAGATTTAAGCCGTAGGGCTATAGTTTATCACATGCAAGGCTTGTCGTTTAGGGAATATATAGCCTTAGAGTCAGGTATAAATTTTCCTAAATTTTCACTAGATAAAATACGAACAAATCATGTGCAGATTGCAGAACAAATCACAAATCAAATAAAACCTTTTCAATATTTTAGCGATTACTTAAAACATGGGTATTATCCTTTTTATAAAGAAGAACCAGAACTTTACGAACAACGTGTTGAAGAAGTCATTAATATGATGCTAGAAGTAGAGCTTCCTCTCTTGCGTGGGATAGACATTGGCTTAGTGTCTAAAATCAAGCAACTTTTAAAAATCATTTCTGAATCGGTACCTTTTACACCAAATGTTTCCGCTTTAAGCAAAAAAATGGAAATACACAGAACTACTTTGCTGGCTTATCTCTATTATTTGCAAGAAGTGGGTTTGACTATTCATTTACAAAAGGAAGCAGGAGGAAGTGCAAAACTCCAAAAACCAGCTAAAGTGTATTTGGAAAACACCAACTTGATGTATGTGTTGTCTCCCTTAAAAACGAATATAGGAAATGTAAGAGAGGCTTTTTTTACTAATCAATTAAGTCAAAATAATACCTTGGTGTACCACGATAAAACAGATTTTTTAGTTAATAACACCTATGCTTTTGAAATAGGAGGCAAAGAAAAGTCAAAAAAGCAAATTAAGGGCTTAAAAAATGCATACATTGTTGCAGATGATATTGAATATGGCTATCAAAATAAAATTCCATTATGGCTTTTTGGATTTTTATACTAATACCAATTGAACTTTAAAATGAAACTAAAATAAATTGAATTATTTGTTGATTTAATTAGGCAAAAAAATCAAGCATAGCCATAGCTACGGTTTATTTTTTAACAACATAAAATCAAGAAAGAAACAATTTATTAGTTGTATTTTATGGTTTTATTGGTATAAGCTACTGAAAAGATAAAAAATATAAATCGAATTTCAATTCAAAAGACTCCCCATCGCGATTCCAAATCGGGATGTATCGAAGTGTTCACACTGAGTGTCCCGATGTCTAATCGGGATGTACCGAAGTGCGGTCACTGAGTGTCCCGATTTCTAATCGGGATGTATCGAAGTGAGCCTGCGAACAAAAACTTTAATAGGACAAGACATGACCTGTATAAGTGCGGTCACTGAGTGATTTCAACGAACGATAGTAGAGTTGAAATAGTACCAAGAAGTGTTCACACTGAGTGTCCCGATGTCTAATCGGGATGTACCGAAGTGCGGTCACTGAGTGATCTCAACGAACGATAGTAGAGTTGAAATAGTACCGAAGTGCGGTCACTGAGTGATCTCAACGAACGATAGTAGAGTTGAAATAGTACCGAAGTGCGGTCACTGAGTGATTTCAACGAACGATAGTAGAGTTGAAATAGTACCGAAGTGAACTACCTCACCCCATGCATCAATTTCTTCAACAGTGGATTGAGTAAAATTGCCAATACCCCCAAACCAGCAGGAACCAATGTGAATATCAAAAAGAAAGTGGTCATGGAATATTCTTCGGTAATTTCGTCTATTTTTCCTCCCATACTTCCGGCTAGTTTATTTCCAATGGCAATGGCAATGTACCAAATTCCGAACATCATGGCAATCATTCTACCCGGAACCAATTTACTGATATAGGAAAGCGCAACAGGCGATAGGCATAATTCACCCAACGTGTGAAAGAGATACGCCAAAACTAACCAAATAATACTTACCGAAGCAACTTTTGCTCCTTGCTCTATCCCCATCGAACCAAATGCCAAAGCACCAAATCCTAGACCAAGTAAAATCAAACCAAGTCCGTATTTCATCGAGCCACTTGGATTGTGTTTGCTCTCCCACCACTTAGAAAATAATGGAGCAAACATGATAATAAATAAGGAATTGAGAATAAGGAACCAAGTAGCAGGAATTTCGACCTCATTGTCCTTAATACGCTTAATTTCGGCGCTTACAATACCTGAGTCCTCGCCATCTAAACTAGCTTTTCGGATGCTTTCTTCTTTATTTTCGCTGAGGTAAATAAAGTTTCCTTTTTTGTCAACATCGAGTATCTGCATGCGTTCGCCAACGTCAAAACTAACCGGTTCAATAATGGTAATCGACCGAGTTGAAACTTGCGCCGAAGCGTCAACTTTTGTACCTTCTGTAATAGCTTTCACTTGGTATTCAGGATTTCCATCTTCGTCTGTAAGAAGTTTTCCTTTCTCGTCAAACTGTTCAATTTCAATAACGGGATATTCCACCACGTAAGCAGTCGAATTGAAATCTCGATTCAACATCCAAATAATAATCGACCAAATCAACACAAAACTGATTCCTAAAGTAAGGCTTGCCAAGGGATAATTTTTGGATGTTTTCTTAAACAGTAAAAACAAAACCCAGGTTATAATAGCCACCGGAACAATGGTAATCAGCGTATTGGCAACCATAAAAATAAGTGCCCAGTCGCCTGACATGACTCGGTCGGTATAATCTTTCGCAAAAATGGTCATCGACCCACCTGCTTGTTCAAAACTCGCCCAGAAACAAACCGTAAAAATCGCAAAGAAAATAATGGCTACCATGCGGTCTCGAATGATAGCAGGGTAGCGAAGAATCCGCAAAACCAACACCGCTAAAAATGAAAACAGTGCTACTAACACCACATGATTCGAATAATCTTCTCCTCCAAATTCAAGAAAATTAGCACCACCAATTTTAGCCGCCGGGTCATTAATGATCCACACCAAACCTAAGACCACAGAAATTCCAATCAGAATTAAATCAATCGGTAAAAACGGATTCAGTCTGTCTCCTTCAAACTCGAGTTTAGCTTTTTCAGAAGCCTCTGTTTTTTCTACTTTTGGGGGAGTTTTTCCTGCTTCTCCAAAAATAGCTCTCGAAAAATAAAACTGAAGCATCCCAAACAGCATAAAAATTCCTGCAAGCCCGAAGCCATAACTCCAGCCAACTTTTTCTCCCAAGTAGCCACATAACAGAATTCCGAGGAAGGCGCCCGCATTCACACCCATGTAAAAAATGGTGTAAGCCCCGTCTTTTTTCTCAGGAAAATCCTTGTACAATTCAGAAATAATCGAGGTCATATTGGGCTTAAAAAATCCATTTCCGATAATCAGTCCACCAATCCCGAGATACATAAAAATGTGCGCAATTTCAATCGCCATAAAAGCATGACCGAGCGTCATAATCAACGCACCGATGACAACCGCTTTTTGGTAGCCGAGGTATTTGTCAGCCAAATATCCCCCCAAAATAGGCGTTAAATAAACAAGCGCTGTGTAGGTTCCGTAAAGCGCAAGTGCGTGTTCACGCGGCCAATCCCAACCCCCTAGTCCAAACGAACTCACCAAGAAAAGCACCAAAATAGCACGCATTCCGTAATACGAAAAACGCTCCCACATTTCGGTAAAAAACAAAACAAATAATCCCGCAGGATGCCCCAAAACTTGGGTGTCAAAAAAATTAAAAGGCTGTTGGTGCTCGAGGTTGGTCTTCATGTATCTAGTATTAAATTACAAGCACGCAAAATAATACATTTTCGCAAAAAACATTCATAGCCCACGGTTTAAACCGTGGGCTATGGATGTTTTTTTTAAATTTTACTTCACCTGTGCAATCTCTTTGTCCACACCATGCATCAATTTCTTGACCAATGGAGAGATAATTAGCAGCAATACGCCAAATCCTAAACCTGAGTAAAACAAGTATTCGTATAACGATAAGTAGCTCTCTTTCGCAGCTGCTAAATCCATTTCTGCGCCAGGTTCAGTTTCTATAGAAGCAATATTAGACAAAATAGAAGCAATGAACTCTGATCCTGCAGTTGCCAAGAACCAAACTCCCATCATAAAGCCAACAATTTTTGCAGGCGATAATTTAGTTACTGCCGAAAGCCCCACAGGAGATAAACATAGCTCTCCCCACGTATGAAGCAAGTAAGCCAACACTAGCCACCACATTCCAACTTTACCTAAATCAGAAACATTAATTCCTAATACTAATGCGCCAAATCCAAGCGCCACCAAAATAATAGCAAGGGAAAATTTAACCGCTGTATTGGGATTGAGTTTTCCTAATTTCACCCAAAGCCATGAAAAAACAGGCGCAAATAGTATAATAAATAAGGAGTTCAAACTTAAAAATTGTCCTGCTTTAATGGTTATTCCCATAAATTCTCTATCTAAAACACGGTCCGCAAATAAGTTAAGTGACATATAGGCTTGTTCAAAAAGTGACCAAAAAACCATTGAGAATACGATAAGGATTGTCAAGGCAATTAGTCGTTCTCTTGCAACTTTATCCAATTGAAAAAGCATGTAAAAAATAAACGCTAACGAAATAGCCGCCCCACTAATCAATAGTATTTGCACAAAATCATGTTCTTGTACCAAAAACCAAATAATACCTGTTGATAAAATACTTACTAAGTAAATACTCCACTCGCGAGAAATTCCCAGGATGTTCTTTTTGCTAAGTTCTTCAGGATTCTTTGGCTCACCTTTTCCTTGCAGGTATTTCTTCCCCCAAATAAAAGTAACAAGCCCCAATACCATCCCAATTCCTGCGGCACCAAATCCGTAGCTCCATCCATATACTTCTCCAAGCCATGTACAGATAATAGTCGATAAAAGCGAACCTAGATTAATTCCCATATAAAAGATGGTAAATCCGGAATCCCTTCGGATGTCTCCTTCTTCGTAAAGTTCCCCAACTAAAGAAGAAACATTAGCCTTCAAAAAACCAACCCCTAGGATGATAAACGAAAGCGACAGGTAAAAAACCTGCAAGGCAACATCATCCCTAACGATATCGCCTGTTACCGACTCAGTAGCGGCATTTCCTTCGTAGGCCATTCCCAAGTGCCCCAAAACCAACATTACGCCTCCAAAAATAACGGCTTTTCTAAAACCAAGGTATTTGTCGGCAATATAGCCCCCTAAAACGGGCATCGCATATACCATAGCGGCATAACTTCCTACCAAGAGGTTTCCTGCCGAATCAGAAAAAAGGTGGTACTTTAATAAATAAAATATGAGCAAGGCTTTCATCCCATAAAAGGAAAATCGCTCCCATAATTCAGTAAAAAACAGAATATATAATCCAACGGGGTGTCCTAAGATTTGTTTTTGGTTTTGTGGTTGTATAGTCATTTTTGTGTTTTTTTATTCTTTGTCCTGTAAATCTTTATGTATCAATAAAAAATTTCCTTTGCAACGCTCCTCGAAACTTTTCTTGTTTTTAGGAGGAAACATTCGGTTAATGGTTCTCGACAAAAGCAGAAATTGCTGAAAACGCTCCCCTCCCGAAAGCTTCAAAAAAGCTTCTTGTTGCAAGCGTTTACTTTCTTCTTTGGTCTGAAAACGTACTTCCATTACAATTTTTCTAAAATAAAATTCGTCATCATGGTATATAGATGCAGTCGAGTATTTCCACCGTAAATTCCGTGATTTTTGTCAGGATAAATACGCCAATCAAATTGCTTGTTGGCTTGAATCAAAGCTTCAATCATCAACATGGCGTTTTGAACATGCACATTATCATCGCCACCACCGTGAACAATCATATAATTACCTTTCAACTTAGAGGCATGAGTGATGGGTGAATTATCATCATAACCACTTGCGTTTTCTTGTGGAGTTGTCATGTAGCGCTCAGTATAAATGGTGTCGTAAAAACGCCAAGAAGTAACAGGCGCAACGGCAATTGCTGTCGAAAAAACATCGGGGTATTGCAGTATGGCATTAGACGACATAAACCCACCGTAACTCCATCCCCAAATACCAATACGGTTAGCATCTACCCAAGAGTTTTGCGCCAACAGTTTGGCCGCTTCAGCTTGGTCTTCTACCTCAAATTTCCCTAACTCTAATTGCGTAACTTTTTTAAAGTCTCTTCCTTTGTATCCCGTTCCGCGGCCATCGATGCAAACCACAATGTAACCTTCATTGGCAAGTAATTGATACCAATAATCATTAAATCCCCAATACGTATTGCTGACCGATTGCGAACCCGGACCCGAATACTGATACATCAATACAGGATATGCTTTGTCTTCCGAAAAATCCCTTGGTTTGATAGTCCACATGTTCAATTCTTCGCCATTTACTGAAATAGTAGAAAGTTCCTTTGGCGAAAATTGGTATGCAGCTAATTGATTTTCTAAGCTTTCGTTGTTTTTTATCTCGCGGACTAACTTTCCATCCTTAGCTTGATGAAGTGTATAGGTTGGCGCGGTGGTTGTACTTTGAAAAGTATTGATAAAGTAAGTGAAATTAGCAGAAAATGAAGCTGAATTAGTCCCTGTTTTTGCTGCTAATTCGCGTTTCCCTTTTCCATTCAATTGGACGCTGTAAATTCCTCTGTTTACGCTTCCGTTTTCGGTACTTTGGTAAAAAATTCGCTTAGATTTATCATCATATCCATAATAACGAGTCACTTCCCAATTCCCTTTGGTTAATTGATTTTTTAGTTTCCCGCTTTCTGAATAATGGTAGAGATGATTCCATCCATCTTTTTCACTAGACCAAATGAAGCTGTTATCATCAAGGAAAGTTAAATTATCCGTTACATCTACGTAAGCTTCATCCGTTTCTGTAAGCACTAGAGAAGCTTTTTTTGAAGCTGCATCAACCAACCAAAGTTTCAATTCGTTTTGATGGCGATTCGTAGTTTGTACACTCAATAAATTGTTCTTTTTTGTCCACTGCAAACGTGGAATATATTCATAATCACCCAAATCAACCTTCGAGCTTTGTTTGGTGTTGACATCATAAATATGTAAGCTCACTTTCGCATTCTTTTCTCCTGCTTTTGGGTACTTGAAAACCTCCTGACTTGGGTATAAATCTTGTCCGTAAGTTCCGTACATATCCATTGAAAACTCAGGCACTTCCGTTTCATCGAAACGAATGAATGCTAACTGAGTGGCGTCTGCATTCCAATCGAAAGCACGCACAATCGAAAATTCTTCTTCGTACACCCAATCGCTCATCCCGTTGATGATTTCGTTATTTTTTCCGTCCGTAGTAACTTGCACTGTTTCTTTAGTCGTTAAATCTTTGTAGTACAAGTTATTTTCAAACACATAAGCTACTTTGTTGGCGTTTTTATCGAAATATGGCGAACGAATTTTGTCTTCACTAACTTGAATCAATTCTTTGGTCGTTAAATCATATACATGATAAATCCCTTCAGTCGAACGGCGAAAAATGGAACGAACCTCATTTCCAAAGAGTACTTTATTTTCGTTTTCACTTAAATCGAAAGTCGAAAAGAAATCCAATCCTTCAATAGAAGCACTCTCAAACAAGCTACCTTTTGCTTCTCCAGTTGCGTAGTCATATACATTGACCTGCATGTTTCGGTTGGCTCGATCAAATTCTTGAACCACATAATCAACCCCATTTTTAAGCGATTGAAGCGATTGCATTCGCTCGGTCCGAAAAGCACCACCCCATATTTCTTCCAAGGTGATAGTCTTTTGTGCAACGGAATTTGTTGTATAAAGAATTAAAAAGCAGGTGATTAAGTAAGTTATATTAAAATTTCTCATGAACTTTTTTGTTTAAGACTTCAATTTTACGAAAAAAGTTTAGAAAATAAGGAAAAATGAATAATGAATAAAGAATAAAGAATAATGAATAATGAATAATGAATAACGAATAACAAACAACGAGCAACTACTTAAAAAACATACCTACCCAAAAAAATCTTAAGCATACCAGTTACAAAGCTCACTTTTTCGTAGTTTAGTCTATTGTTGAATTTAAATTTTCACCATGAAAACCGTTACCTACCTACTTATTGCAAGTCTTCTACTAGCCTGCAATTCTTCAGACAAAGAAGAAAATAACTTAGAAGAGCCTCCTGTTTCAACACCTGATTTTTATTTAGGTGCGGACTTATCTTATGTCAATGAAATTGAAGATTGTGGGGCAACTTTTCAAAATGAAGGTGCGCAAGTCGATCCTTATCAACTATTTGCGGAGAAAAACTGCAATTTAGTGCGTATACGTAAATGGCATTCCCCTGATTTTAGTCCTTATTCAAATTACGAGGACATCGAAAAATCGCTTCAACGGGCAAAGCAAAACGGAATGCCTGTATTGCTTGATTTTCATTATTCCGACACGTGGGCAGACCCTGAAAAACAGTACATTCCTGTTGCTTGGAAGGATATTGAATCAACAGCAATTCTTGGCGATTCAGTCTATCAATACACCTTTCAAACCTTGCAAAAACTGAAGGACAAAAACCTTCTTCCTGAAATGGTTCAGATTGGTAACGAAACCAACAATGAAATCCTTCAACCCTATGGAACTCATGCCGAAAGCATCAATTGGGAACGCAATGCTTTTCTGTTGAACAAAGGAATTGAAGCGGTAGATGATTTCAACCTACAATTCCAAACTTCCATTGAAAAAATGTTGCATATTGCTCAGCCTGAAAATGCCCTTTGGTGGTTTGCAGAAGCGCATCAAAACGGCATTGCCAATTACGATTGGATTGGGTTATCCTACTATCCGCTTTGGAGCGAATACCAACTCGATCGCATTGCAGAAGCCATTGCAGAACTCAAAAACACTTACCAAAAAAAGGTAATGATTGTAGAAACAGCCTACCCGCATAGCCTAGAAAATGCCGATGCAGCTAATAATATTCTTGACCAATCGGCACTAATTGACGGCTACCCTCCAACGCCCGAAGGACAAAAACAATACCTCATCAATTTGACACAAGAAGTAATCAATGGTGGTGGAAAAGGTGTTATTTATTGGGAGCCCGCTTGGGTAACCTCCGACTGCCACACGCTTTGGGGGCATGGTTCGCATTGGGATAACGCCACGTTTTTCAATGCGCAAGACAACAACAATGCCTTGCCTGCATTCGATTTTTATATGACCGAAAATTACCTAGTTGAATAATCAATCTTCAACCTAAATTCCTTCCATAAATGAAACCTCAACAACAAATTCAATTTACAAGCCTAATTTTTCTGTTGTTTGTAAGCTTATTTTTAGCCTCATGCGATCGTTCAGCTAAGCTTCCCTTGCAAAACACAAGCGCTTCTTTTGCTGAATCTTGGGGCTTTACCTTAGACACAATTCAAGGAAATTGGGAAGAAATTCACCTTCCGCATACCCCTAAAATTGAACCTTTACTTGTCAATGACCAATTTCAAGGCGATATGTGGTATAGAAAGGACTTTTACGTGAAAGTACAAGACAACCAAAACTATTTTCTTGATTTTGAAGGGGTAATGCACGAAGCTCATGTATGGCTCAACGGCAAGTTAATTGCCACTCATCAAGGAGGGTATACGCCATTTAGTATAGATTTGACCGAGCATATTTCGTCACAAAACAGCTTACTTATCAAAGTGAATAATGAAGATAATCCCCAAATTCCACCAGGTAAAAAGTTAGCTGAATTAGATTTCAATTTTTATGGAGGGATTTATAGAAACGTGCTTTTTCGCACCACAGGAAAAGTTTTTATAACTGATCCCATCACAGAAATGAATGACCTCGATGCGGGAGTTGTGGTTCATTTTGATGAAGTTACAACAGAAAAAGCAAGCGGATTTGTCCGAGCTCAAGTCAAAAATGAAACTTCAACAGAAGAAAATGTTTTTTTAGCTATTCAATTGAAGCATAAGGATGAAGTTCACGAATTTACTTCTTCCCCAATTTCTTTAGCAGCGAATTCTTCATATGTATTTCAGGAGGAAATTCAACTTGAAAATCCTCGTTTATGGGATATTTATCAACCCAATTTATACGATGCAAAAGTTGTTTTAAAAAATAAAAAAGGAGAAGAACTTCATACGGAAGAACTACGTGTTGGCGTGCGAAGTTTGGCAATAAAAGAAGATGGATTTTACCTGAACGACGAGCTTGTATTTTTAAACGGAACCAACCGCCACCAAGAGTATCCATACATGGGTTATGCGCTTTCTGATGAAGCCAACTACCGCGACGCCTACCAAATCAAAGAAGCAGGTTTTGATATCGTTCGTTTGGCGCATTACCCACATTCGCCCTCGTTTATGCGTGCTTGCGATGAGTTAGGTTTACTCACTATTAATTGTATTTCGGGATGGCAATTTGTGGGAGACGAAGTTTTTAAACAAAATTCTTTCAATGAAATTCGAGCTATGGCTAGACGGGATAGGAATCATACCAACGTTGCTTTTTGGGAAGTTTCCTTGAACGAAAGTGAAATGGATGATGACTTTATGGAAGAAGCAAATCGCATTCTAAAAGAAGAATTATCCTATCAAAATCCGCTCACTATAGGTTGGTTAGACCATTCAAGTTACGACTTGTTTGGCCCGGCAAGACAACACGGTCAAGCACCCGATTATTGGAATAAGTATGATAAGGATGGAAAGAAAATATTTATCGCTGAATATGGCGATTGGGAATATTATGCGCAAAATGCAGGCTTAAACCAAACAGCATTTGCCGATTTGAAAGAAGAGGAGCGCACAAGCCGACAGCTTCGTGGTGATGGACAAAAGCGATTGTTGCAGCAAGCCTTCAACTACCAAGAGGCGTTTAATTCTAACTTAAAAGGTAAACACACCATCGGTCAAGCCAATTGGTTGATGTTCGATTATAACCGTGGTTATGCCGACGACATAGAAAGTTCGGGGATTAGCGACATCTTCCGCATTCCCAAGTTTGCTTATTATTTTTACCAAAGTCAACGGGATTTAAGCAAATTCCCCAAAGCATCACCCACCTTATTCATCGCAAATTATTGGAACGATCCTGAAGAAAAATCGGTGCGTATTTTCTCCAATTGCGAAGAAGTAGCCTTGTATTTGAATGATGAATTAATAACAAAACAGCCTCCGCATAAAGATGAATTTTCAGATCATTTACCGCATCCACCTTTTGTTTTTGAAGTCCCTACTTTTGAAAAAGGAACATTAAAAGCAGTTGGCTATATAGATGGAAAGGAGGTTGCTACTCATGAAGTAAATACTCCGGGGAAAGCACATTCCATAGCACTTGAAGTCGATTATTCTAATAAACCCATTGCTACAGATTATGTGGATTATGTCTTTGTTAGAGCAAAAATTTTAGATGAAAAAGGAAATTTGGTTCCTGATGCATCTCATCAAGTTACTTTTGAAGTGGAAGGAGCTGAAATAATAGGTAATTCTGAACCTTTTGCTGAAGCAGGGATTGCTACAATTTTACTTAAGACCTTCCCTTTAAGTCGAACTTTTCAACTAAATGCTAAAGCAGAAGGTTTAATGAAAGCTAGAAAAGAAATAATACAAATTTAACGGTTTGGCGCTTGGTGCAGTGACGGATTACGGAGCACAAAACTGTTAATACACCATCCCGCACGTGTGGGAATGCGAGGTAGAATGTTGAATTAACCACTTCACCCACCATTGAACCAAAGGCCTGTTATAGCCAGTGGTTATTTCCATATTTCTTCGTATAACCAGTTTTTGGGAAAACCCATTTCTTTTGTCTGTGCCAATGGACAGGTCTTCATTAATTCTTTAAGTCGCTCACTAAATGTTGAACCTGGACTAATTTGTTTTAAAACATACTCTATACAAGATAATGTTGCATAAAGCTTGTTTGTATAAATTGATTTGTTTTTCAAGAAAGTGTGGGTCGGGTGAGTAGGAAGTTTAATTTGTATCAGTCGTCTATTCCAAACTCGTCCGTGATGAGCACAAATGTTTCTTAATGTGCTAAAGCAAAGTATCCAATTCTCAATAACTGTAACATCTTTAAGACCAAAATGAGAGGTAACTGCTAATTTTTCAGGACTCTTTTTCAAGTTTTGAAAAATCTTTCACAATAAACCCATACTACTTACTTCTAAGCTCATCCAACTTGGTGGTTCTGTCGGATTGGTGTATTTGTTTTTGTAATGGTCAATAAATGTTTCGTTACTTCTATCTATTTCTTTTTGTAAACTATCTAAATGGTTAGCAAATCTCATTGGGTCTCTATAGAGTTCAGGCTTAAGTTGCCAATGACTTCCGTTAGTTAATGCAAAATGATAGATGATTTGAGTTCTTAATGCGATTTCAATTTTTTCAATTGCATCTAATATTAACAGACGGAGCTTTCTGTCAAATACGTAAAGCTCTATGATTTGCTCAAATGTAACATCAACATTAAATGGTTGGTCGTCTTTGGAATTGTCCTGAAAAGGGTATGTGTAAGCTCTTAATCGGTAATAGCTAATATTGGAGAGATAATTTTGAGCTTTTATTTCGTTATCAAACTTTAGCCCACGGCCCTTTAATTTTTCTACTTGTTCAGGTGTTGTGATGGGTAACTTGTTGTATTTCATAGGATTGTTGAATTTAAGTTAACCCTATAAAATTCGAAAACCAGCCCGGGTGCGCTGTTCAAATGGGAAGCGTGGCTGGTATTATTACGCACAAAAATACGGCATATTTTTGTAATTGCAATAGTCGTTACCAAATTTATCTCTTTGTTTATTTTTATTAATCTTGTCAATTAGTCATTTATTCGTGTTTTCAAAGATAATGAAATTTTGTTTTTAGACTTCCATTACCTTGAGTTGCACGGTCGTCTTACCATTGGCTATAACTATTAACGACATTTGATGGTTAAATTGGTATTAATATAGACGGGTTTGAACAGGATTAATGCCAGTTATTAGTTGAAATTACTGGAAAAGAAAACATTCATTTTTTATAACTTCGAATAGCGTTAAGATTTTTTTATATTTGTTTTCTTTATAATCAAATCTTACTTTCAATGGTTCATGTATTTACTTTTTTTAGTTATTGTATAGCTAAAACGAAACCAACATTTGCCGTAATACTTTTATTTATTTGCGGTCTAACAAACTATTTAGTAATTGCTCAAAAATAACCCAGTTAATGGCTTTGTTGTTGATGCAAATAAAGACACAATTCAAGCCCACATTATAATTAAAAAGAGTAGTAATACTCCCCAGTTTTTCGAGTTTATCAAAAAAGGAGACGCAGCTGTTTATAACACGGATAATTTAAAAGTTACAGAAATTTCTTTAACAGATGGGACCACGTATAAATTTGAAAAAATCCAAGTCGATAAGTTTTTTTCTAAAGATATTGGTAAATTAGGTAAAAGCCGTGAGCCAGTTACAGAATCAAAAAGAGCTTTTGTAGAAGTAATTGCTAAAGGTAAAATTGAAATAGCTAAGTTCGTAAATGGAGATTTAGAACGTTTTTACCTTCGAGATGAAAACGGAAACCTGGATATGTTGGTTTACCTTGAATATTATTACAATTCAGGTATAGTTAAAAACGAAACCTACAAATACCAATTAAAAATGAAATTAGCAGACGCTGACTTCTCTCCCGCAAAATTTGATAAGCTAAGGTATAAGCAGTCCTCTATTCTTGGGCTTATAAACGATTATTACGAGGCTACAGAAGGCACATCTACATTTATAAACTTTGATAAAAACAAGGATTTTTCGCTTAGCGAATTTCTTTCTATTCAGGTAAGGCCAGGGTTGAGAGTAAACAGTCTTTTCCTGAACACCAATAGGGAAGGAGCTGAGGATATTGATTTTGGCACCAAATTAGGGGGTAGGTTAGGTTTTGCTTTTCAGCTGACTCCCTTTGGGTCGGAGCGATTTTCTTTAGTTTTTGAACCAACTTTTCAGCATTTCAAGTCTTCTGCAAGAGTTCAGGACAGAGATTTTTCTGTGAATTACGTTTCTTTAGAATTAGCCGTAGGGTTTAGGTACGACCTTTGGAATAATGAGGATAGAAAAATATATGTAAGTCCTTTTGTAATTTATGATGCACCAATTAAATCCGATGCCGACGTAGATTTTGTTTTGCGAACACCTCCAACCTCTATTGATGCCACGGTTAACTTTAGTCTTGGTGCGGGATATCAGTTGAATAATACATATAGTGTAGAGCTTCAATACATGTCCTCACGAAATTTCATTAACACCTCTTCTCCATTATCAGGGAGCTATGATTCGATTTCAGTTGTTTTTGGCTATACAATTTTTTAGTTTATTACAGTAATTTCAATTAGTAAATGGTATTAGCTGCGTTACAAAGCATTATTTTGCTTCAGAATTTCTTACTTTTGCCCAATGACACAACACTTTTCTTCAAACTTTAGCCTCGGAATTTTAGGAGGCGGTCAATTGGGTAAAATGCTACTTTACGAAACTCGAAAATGGGATATTTCAACCCATGTGCTTGACCCTTCTCAGGATGCACCTTGTAAAATAGCCTGTAATTATTTTGAACAAGGTGATTTGAATGATTACGATACTGTTTTGAATTTTGGCAGAAAAGTAGATGTTCTTACCTTGGAAATAGAACACGTAAATACCGATGCCTTACTTCAGTTAGAAAAAGAAGGAATTCCTGTTTACCCCTCTCCAAAAACCCTTCAACTGATAAAGAATAAGGGAGTGCAAAAGGAATTTTACAAGAACAACCAAATTCCTACCTCTTCCTTTGAAGTATACGCGTCCCCAAAAGAATTGATAGACGCTATTCATCAAGAAAAAATTTCTTTTCCTTTCGTTTGGAAATCATGCGAAGGTGGCTACGATGGAATGGGTGTGGAAATCATAAGGTCATTTTCGCAAATAGAAGAATTGCCTAACATTCCATGTATACGAGAAGATTTGGTTCCGTTTGAAACCGAGCTTGCCGTAATCGTGGCGAGAAATTCCAAAGGAGAATCCGCTGTTTATTCTGTTGTAGAAATGGAATTTCACCCAACTGCTAACCAAGTGGAATACGTTCTTAGTCCCGCTAGAATTGCTTACGATATAGCCCAAAAGGCGCAGCAAATTGCATTGAAAGTTTCGGACGCATTTCAACATGTGGGTTTATTAGCTGTTGAATTATTTCTGACTAAAACAGGCGATATTTTGGTTAATGAAGTAGCACCAAGACCTCATAATTCAGGTCATTTTAGCATTGAAGCAAGTTTTACAAACCAGTTTGAACAACACCTTCGTGCTGTTTTGGGTTTACCATTGGGAAGTACAGCGCAAAAACTACCATGTGTTATGGTTAATTTGGTGGGTTCACCCGGATTTGAAGGACCAGTGCTTTACCAAAACATGGATCAAATTCTTCAACTACCAGGAGTTACACCACACATATACGGAAAAAAAATAACCAGGCCTTTTAGGAAAATGGGGCATGTTTGCATTGTTCATCAGGAAATGGAAAAAGCAAGAGAAATTGCTGAAAAAGTTAAACACACAATTAATGTAATAGCGCACAACTAATTATGGGAAAAGTAGGAGTTATTATGGGGAGTACAAGCGACATGCCCATCATGAAAGAAGCCATAGAAATACTGGAGCAATTTGGGGTAGAAGTAGAAACAGACATTGTTTCTGCCCACCGAACACCAGATAAACTTATGCATTATGGAAAAAATGCACACCTTCGGGGTATTCAAGTAATTATAGCAGGTGCTGGCGGCGCCGCACATTTGCCAGGGATGATTGCTTCATTAAGCCCACTACCTGTTATTGGCGTCCCTGTTAAATCAAGGAATTCTATTGATGGATGGGACTCTGTACTTTCAATCCTTCAAATGCCAGGAGGCGTTCCAGTGGCTACCGTGGCCCTAGATGGTGCAAAAAATGCGGGTATTCTTGCTGCGCAAATTATAGCTGCATCGGATGCAAAAATGCTTCAAAAAATATTAGATTACAAAGAAGAGCTTAAGCAAAAAGTAATCGATGGCGCTGCAAGTATTAAAAAATAGTCGAAGCGTATAAGTAGAAATAAAAAGCCTCTAAATAATTATATTTAGAGGCTTTTAAACATCTAGTATAGACTTTAGTTGCTGGTAATTTTATGCTGATGCAAGATAGATTCTTCGTGAATCGCTTTCAGGAACTTCATGATAAATTCCTTACTTAGGTTTTTTTCGTCTCCTAATTTTATCATTTTTTCCAACACATTGTTCCAACGTTCGGTTTGCAGTATAGCCACGTTATTAGCTTTTTTAAGCTGGCCAATTTGGTCTGCAATTTGCATTCTTTTTCCTAGCATATCTATTAGCTGATTGTCCACTACATCAATTTTTGTTCGAAGCACTTGAAGTTCGTTTAAGAATTTTGTTTCTTCTGTAGTTTCTTTTCTGATTTTTAAGTCGATTGTAATTTGGTTCAGCCTTTTAGGTGTTATTTGTTGAGCAGCATCACTCCATGCATTATCTGGGTCAAAATGAGTTTCTATCATCATCCCATCATAGTTCAAGTCTAAGCTTGTTTGGCATAAGTCGAAAATCAATTCCCGTTTACCAGCAATATGCGAAGGGTCTAAAATTAAGGGTAAATCGGGGAATCTTTGTTGCAAATCTATGGCCAATTGCCATTCAGGATTATTCCTGTAAGTGGTTTTTTCGTAGGTAGAAAACCCACGGTGAATAACGCCCAGTTTTTCAATATTAGCGTCATATAAGCGTTCTACTGCACCAAGCCATAAGGGTAAATCGGGATTTACAGGGTTTTTTACCAAAACAATTTTATCCGTTCCTTGCAGTGCATCTGCAATTTCTTGAACAATAAAAGGGCTTACGGTACTTCTTGCACCAATCCATAGCACGTCTATGTCGGCCTCCAAAGCTAGTTCTACGTGATTTCTATTAGCTACTTCTGTAGCGAGTAGTAATCCTGTTTCTTTTTTCGCTCGTTGCATCCACTTCAAGCCAATAGCACCAACACCTTCAAAGTTTCCTGGCCTAGTTCTTGGCTTCCATATTCCAGCTCTAAAAACAGAGGTGTCTGTGTCTTTTAATTGGTGCGCAACTTTTAGCACTTGTTCTTCGGTTTCAGCGCTACAAGGTCCTGCGATAACTAAAGGGTGGTTAAGTTGAAAATGGTCTAACCAATTTCTGAATTCTTTCTTATTCTCCATAACTTAATTTTCTTTTTTTAAAACTTCTTTAATTCGTTGTGTTTGTTTCAGTTGAAGTTCCAGCGATGCAAATTCGTCATTTTCTAGCATTTTCTGGAAATTCGTTAAGTTTTCTATGTATTCTTTTAAACTTGTTAATACTTCTTTTTTATTTTCGTTAAAAATGGCAGTCCATGTTCTGGGGTTAGACTTGGCAAGTCGTACGGTAGAAGCAAAACCAGATCCTGCTAAATCAAAAATTTCTTCTTCGTTTTTTTCTAAATCTAAAACTGTTTTTCCTAACATGAATGAGCTCACGTGCGATAAGTGAGAAACGTATGCCAAATGTTTGTCATGGGCATCGGGTTTCATGTGCTTTATTTTCATAGGAATACGCTCAATTATTTCAATCATTTTTGCACGTAAGTCTGTTCTTGTTTTTTGTGCATCGCAAAGAATCATGAGTTGTTGGTCAAATAAGTTCTCAATTGAAGCTTGAGGACCGGAAAATTCGGTACCTGCAATTGGGTGCATAGGTAAAAATTGTTCACGTTTAGGATGATTTTCAAGGCTAATACAAATGTTGTTTTTGGTGGAACCCATATCTACCAATAAGCCGTTTTTCCCTATTAAAGTCAAAATTTTAGGAGCAATTTTAGTTGCAGCATCTACAGGTATACTAAGCACAACAAGGTCTGCGTAAGGAATCTCCTCTTCGCTTGCTTCCTTTTCAATAATCCCAATTTCAATTGCTTTTTGCAAGTGAATGGGGTTTTCATCTATACCCGAAACAGAAGCAAAAGGGAAAAGTTTTTGAAGCTTTTTTGCAAATGAGCCTCCAATTAAACCTAAACCAATACAAATAATCTTCATTTTACTACCTTACTTTTATTTGCGCTTAGCAATTTTTATGCGCGCTATTAGTACAATTTACCTTCTTATAAACTTTTGTTTTAGCATGAAATAGTTACGCTCAAATTGTTGTTAATTTAGCTTTTACTCGATGAATACATTCAGTAATTACGTCTTCACTTTGGCATAAAGAAAAACGAACATATCCTTTTCCGTTAGTTCCAAAAACACTCCCCGGACAAACAAAGAACTGATAGTTGTCCAGTACATCGTCGGCCCATTTTTCGGAATCGATAGTAATAGGAATCTTTGCCCATACAAATAACCCCCCCGTGTTTTGTTGGTAGTTTAATTGTAGTGTGTCGCATAATTTCCAAATTAAGTTCCTGCGTTTTACATACACTCGTTGTTGTTCTTTTAGCCAAGTGTCTGGATTTTTTAGTATGGCTGCTGCGGCAATTTGTTGCGGTAGAAACATTCCGCTTTCCATCTGTGTGCTTACTTTGGTAATGGCTTCTAAAAATGCCTTTTGGCCAACTGCAAATCCAATTCGGCAACCAGCCAAATGAAATGTTTTGCTCATCGAGTGAAGTTCAATGGCTATTTTTTCGGCATTTTTTAATTGAAAAATAGAAAAAGCCTGATCAGATAAAATGTGCGCATAAGGGTTGTCATTTACAAGTAAAATGTTACGCTGCAAGCAGAAATCTACAACCGCTTGTAATTTGGTTATATTTGGCTTTGCTCCAGTTGGCATGTTGGGATAGTTTATCCACATTACCTTCACCTTAGGATGAACTAATTTTTTTAATTCGTCTATTTCTGGATGCCACAGATTTTTTTCAGTTAAGGAGTATTCAACTACTTTTCCCCCCGCCAATTTTGTTGCAGCCGCGTAGGTAGGGTAACCAGGATTTGGAACCAAGGCAACTTCACCTTCATTTAAAAATGCGAGTGAAATATCGGTGATTCCCTTTTTGCTTCCTAATAACGGCATCAAAGCAAAAGTGCCTTCAATAGAAAATTGATTTTTCAAGAAAGACGTAAAGTTGTCAGTAAGTTCAGGAATGCCTTGGTAAGACTGATAACTAAAAGCAGAAGCTTGGTGTAGTGAATCTTTTAAGGCTTGGGTTACGATAGGCGATGGCGGCAAATCTGGACTGCCAATTCCAAGATTAATAATCGGTTTACCTTCGTTTAGCAATTGCCTAATTTCCTTCAATTTTTTGCTAAAGTAGTATTCCTCTACTTGTTGTATACGCTTAGCTGTTTCAATCATTTTTTTGGTTTTTGTAAGTTCCCCAAACACTCAATTCTTTCGATTTTTTTGTTGCGCAAGCCAAGAAGTGAGTGAAGTTTTCTTTTTTTGTGAAAGTAACATCCATAATAAATGAATAGCTCCAAGGCTCAGATGGTATGGGGATACTCTGAATTTTAGTTAGGTTAATGTTGGCTTGCTTTGCACACTTTAGGATTTCAAACAAGCTTCCTTGTTGGTGATGCAGATTTAATTTTAAGGTAGCTTTATTGTCGCTTTCTAAGTGAATTTGTTCTTTAGCTAAAAGTACAAATCGGGTTTCGTTTATGCTTTCGTTCTGAATTTTTTCTGCAAGAATCTTAAGCCCAAATAATTCGGCTGTTCCTTCTGGCACTAATGCGCCAATATGAGAGGCGTTTGCTTCAGCGATTTGTTTTGCAGGTAAAGCCGTGTCTACATCTTCGACCAATTGAAGGTGCGGAAGTTTTTCGAAAAAATGGGTACACTGAAGCAACGCCATCTGATGCGATCTAACTTCTGTAAGTGAGCTCATACTAGTGTCTTGTGTAGCCACTAAGTTGTGGGTTACAGAAATATAAAATTCTTGGACAATTTGTAATTGGAATTTTTCAATTAGCGAATAGTTAGGTAAAATACTACCTGCTATAGAATTTTCAATGGCCATCAAGCCAGCATCTACTTCCCCGGTTTTTACAGCTTTGGCGAGTTCTTCAAAACTAGCGCACTCTTTAAGCCGTGGCAAGGGCTGAAAATTATCAGCAACCACTTTGTAATGGTTAGACCCGACCACTCCTTGTATCGCAATTTTTTGTATATGATGTTTTTTGTTCATTTTCTATACCAACAAAAAAAGCTCCGAAAAATCGGAGCTTCTATTATAAATTTGAGTTTATTTATACCTATAACAGCTCCGTTTTGCTTGAAAAAGCAAAATAAAACTGATTCCAGAAATAAACGTTTGTAAACATTTTCTACTTATTACGAGGCTAAAGTAAAATAAAGTTTTGAAGTGCAAAATTTTTTGAGCAGAAATTCGATAAAAAAAGAAAAGTCTTAGCGTTTCCACTAAGACTTTCATCATAATTACAGTTAGTTAATTCAAAGAATTATGAAAAATTACCCCTTTACACCGACAAAGATAGAACTAAGGTTCATACAATTTCAGCAAACTTCATGAAACCCCGTTTTGACTTCATGAAAGTGCCTTTTCACCTCATGAATGGCATTTTTTGACTTTTTCATTCTAAGAAAAATACTGATGATAATTTGTCGTGTACTATACATAATTTTGTATACATTCGCACTTAGTACACGACAAAAAATAAATATTTTAAAATTCCTTGATTTTTGCCCCGGCCCTAAAGGGAGAAATCAAGGAAAATCAAGCTCCTTCTTGTCCCGTGAAATACAACGTAAATTTATACGGGATAGGGGCGGGGCAGAACTGATTTGATGTGTTTCAATTTTTGTCGTGTACTTTAACATTCGCACTAAAAAGAAATACTAGTTGTTAATAAATCAATTGTAAACACAGCTCTATTTATGCCTGCTAAAGAATTTGATGCGTTGCAAAACTGTGCTGAACAAAAGAATGTAATAAAACGAATTGTTGAACTATCCTTACGCGTAAGGACTTCATTATGAAAAGAATAAAAGAATGGAAGTAGTTATTAAATCATTTCAACTGGTTTGGCGCGTTTGGTTTTATTTATGGATGCTCATTATTATTGTAATTCTTTCACCTTTTTTACTCATTTTCACCGTTGATGAACGACTTTATAAGTATTTCTTCTTTTGTGCGAAAATTTGGGCTAGCCTTATGCTTTTTGGTATGGGATTTATTCCGAAGTTGTATGGCGAAAATTACTTTCAAAAAGGGCAAAGCTACATGCTTACGAGTAATCATACCAGTATGATGGATATCATGATGATGCTTTATTTGGCAAAAAGTCCATTTGTCTTTGTTGGTAAAAAAGAGCTGGCAAAGATGCCAATATTTGGGTATTTCTATAAGCGAACTTGCATTTTGGTAGATCGGGCAAACGCAAAAAGCAGGCATGCTGTTTTTAATGAATGTCAGCGCAGGATAAAACAAGGAAACAGCATTTGTATTTTCCCAGAAGGTGGCATTCCTGACGATACCTCTATTGTATTGGATACATTTAAGGATGGGGCTTTTCGTTTAGCTATAGAACATCAAATGCCGATTGTTCCAATCACTTTTCCTGATAATAAACGCAAGTTTTCTTATGTATTTTTTAGTGGTTGTCCCGGGTTTCTACGCGCATTTATTCATCCTATAGAACCAACAAAAGGCTTACAACTAAATGATAAACAGCAACTAAAAGATAAGATTAGAAGAATTATTTTATCGAAGTTATAGTATTTTTACTACATTTGGAAGTTGAACAAAACCTAAGCTTTATGAAAGGATTTGTTGAATGAGTGCGATTTAATAAAAACTTTGATAAAAGGATTAACTACGCTTTTATGAAACTATTTTTAACGAAGTGCTTATTTTTTTTTGTTGCCGCACTATTCGCGCAAGATAAAAAGCCTCATGAATTAAAGCAAGCCCTTAAGAAAGCTCCAAAACTTTCTGAAAAAAGGGTGGATGTTTTAAATGAACTAGCCAATACGTATGTTTACACGTTTATTGATAGCATACCCTACTATACAAATCAGTCGGTTGCGATTTCTAAAGAAATTGACTATCCAAATGGTATTGCTTCGGCTTATAAAACAGTTGCGATATACCATTATTACACGGGTACTGTAGATTCTAGTTTTTATTTTTTAGATGAATCGATTAGAATTTTTAAAGAAACAAGGGATGATAATGGGCTTTCGAAAGCGTACAATAATTATGGTGTAATACTTTACAGGTACGGAAAATACAACGAAAGTTTAGAAAAGTATACGCTTGCTTTGGAAGTGAACAGGCGCAGAGGAGACTCTATTAGCGTGTTACGAAATTACGTAAACCTTGCGAATGCACACTCGGATTTAGGGAATTATGATTTGGCTAGAAGCTATCAAGCACAAGGATTAGCTTTAGCTAAGGAATTAGGAGAAGAAGAACAACGCGCAAATATTTTTAATGGCAAAGCAATTATAGACGAGCGAGTTGGCGATTTTGAAGAAGCTAAAAAAAACCTAGAAATAGCGAAAAGCATCTACGAAGAGCTTGGTTTGTCAGATCGACAATTCATTATTCTGAATAACTTAGCCAATATAAAGCGAAAACAAAATGAAAATATTGAGGCTATTCGTTATTTTGAAGAAGCTTTGGAAATTGCTACAACCCTAAACAATCAGCGGCATATTGCTATAATTTACAACAATTTAGCCAATTGTTACCTCGATTTATTTCAAGAAGAAAAAGCATTTGAATTGTATGAAAAATCGGTTGAAATGAGTCAAAGAGTAGACCGAAGCTTGTATGCAATTGCATTGTCTAATATGGGTATTATTATTAAAGAAGACAAAAACAGAATTGAAGAAGCATTGGCTTACTTTCAAGTCGCACTAGATTATTTTTTGGATGCAGGTGTGTTGAGAGATGCGTCGGAAATGCAACGTCATATAGCAAATTTACATTTTAATCAGGAAAACTATGAATTGGCCGAGTCATTTTATAAAGAAGCTTTAGCACTTGCGATTCAATCCGATAATAAGTATGAATTTTCAACTATTCATGTAGGCTTAGCTCAAGTGTATTACCAAAAAGAGAATTATGAAAAAGCTATTTCCTATGCAAATGAAGCGATCGAATTAGCAACTGAATTTAAACGAGTACAAAGCCTTTTTGCAGCATCCACCATCCTGTATAATACATACAAAGCACTCGGAGATTTCGAAAAAGCATTGTATTATTTAGAGTTAGAAAATACCTTTGCCGATGAACTTTTTGATGAAAAAAAAGCCAAAGCACTGGGACGCCTAGAAGTTGAAAATGAATTTAGACTACTAGAAGAGCAACTAAAATGGGAAGGGGTAGAACAAACCATACGTCAGGAAGAAAAGCTTAAAAAGCAACAAAATTATTTTATACTTGGTGGGTTGGTTTTTATCCTTTTGTTGGGGATTATGTTTTTAATGTATTGGTTTCAGAAGAGAGAAACGAAATATTTAGGTCTTGTTAAAGAAAAAAATGAAGACTTAGAGAAATCTAACTTACTTAAAGATAAGCTATTTTCAATTATTGGTCATGATTTACGCGGACCCTTAACTACACTGAATACCTTTTTCGAAATGCTAATAAATAAACAAATCTCTAATCAGGAATTCGATACTCTGCTTCCTGAGATTAAATCGAATCTAGAGAGTACCTTAAATTTAACCAATAACTTGAGCTATTGGTCCAAAAATATTGGAACTCAAAGTGAAGCAACAAAAGTTAATATAAAAGATATTGTTTTACGAACTAAAGAATTGTTTGCGACAAGTATTACCGAAAAAAACATTAGCTTCGAGTCTTTAATTCCTGATAATTTAGTGGTGAATGTAGATGGTCATACCGTAGACTTAGTTGTTAGGAATTTAGTTGCGAATGCTATAAAGTACTCAAACACAAACGGACAAATTAAAGTCACCTCCTCTCTAGTGAACAATAAAACCTTGAGTTTTTGTATCGAAGATAATGGTATTGGTATGACAGAGGAGGTTGCAGAAAACTTATTCAAACAAAGCATGGAGTCTACTCTAGGTACCAAAAGTGAGAAAGGAAACGGTATAGGCTTACTTTTATGTAAAAGTTTTATTGAAGAAAATGAAGGCGAAATTTGGGTAGAGCGTACCAAAATAGGTGAAGGAACTAAAATTTGCTTTAAACTTCCTTTAGGTCAGTAGTTTCTCGTTTGTTTGCTAATCAATAAAAAAAACAGCATAAATTGTGATGAGCTAAAAATCTATTTAATCGCTAATTTGGTTTGAAAAATAAACGAATGAAGAAGAATTTATATAGGCTAGTAATTGCAGTGAGTGTAGTTTTAATTATTGGAAATTTCATTTTTTTTGAAGGATTTGATCGTGGCTTTTGGATGACTACGATTTCAAGTATGTTAGTTATTTTTTCAATGATGCTAACCATCAGAGAAAACAACAAGAAAGACAAAAAATAATACCAGATATTAGCTGACATTATTGGAAAAGAAAACGGCCTGTCCCGACCCTTCTGCAATGATTTTTTCTTTATGTGAACCAGAAAAATCGAGCATAGCCCAAGCTGTGGTTTCTTTTTATAATGAAACAGAAAGGAAAAAAAGGCGTGTTATTACGGTAATTTTAATTTATAAAAGGTGCAGCTACACTTTTTTTAAAAGCATTGCGATATGAGGTATGCCATCCTCTAAGTAACCATCTCCAAAGGACTTAAAACCTAAGTTTTCATAAAAATCAATCAGGTATTGTTGTGCAGAAATACGAATCTTATAACAACCTAATGTTTGTTGGATAAATGCTATAGACGCGTTCATTAATTCATAGCCTATTTTTCTTTTGCGGTAAGATTCTTTAACCACTACTCGGCCAATACTTGCCTCTTCAAAATAAATTCCTGCTTCAAAAATTCTTGCATAGGCAACTAGCTTTTCTTCATCATACGCCATGATATGGAAAGCTTTTTTATCCAAACCATCAATATCCTGATACACGCAATCTTGTTCAACCACAAAAATTTCAGACCTTAACTGAAGTATTGCATATAATTCATTCAGCTCAAGCTCATTAAATTTCTTGATACGCCAATTCATCTTTTTTATTTTTTTTATTTTCTACGTAGGAAATCACAACTTTTTCAATCTTGAACAATTATGTTTTTATTATCTGGTTTTTCGAATTCAGGCTGAATGTTTACGTGGTTTATACCAAACTTTTCAACTTCTTTTTCGATTAACAAAAGAATTTCATCAAACTCAGACAATCTGGTGTCTTCTTCAAAATCTACGTGTGCCTCTAAATGAACTTCATCATCGTTCAATTGCCAGATATGTATATGATGAATGTGTTTTACTCTTTCAATTTTATTCACTCGATTTATTAATGCATCTACGTCAATATCAGATGGAGTAAAAAGCATCAGTACATTAAACGCCTTTTTAGCCAATTGAAATCCTACCAAGATTAAATACACTGCAATAATTAAGCTAAGAAATGCATCTATCCAGTAAAGTGCATAAAATTTCATTAGCAAACCACCAATCAATACGGCTACAGATCCAAGTAAATCGGTGAACAAATGCAAGTAAGATGAACGAATATTCATATTGGATTGGGCATCTTTATGTAAAATAATTACACTCAATCCATTTCCGACAATAGCCACAATGGATAACCAAATGACCAATTCAGCGTCTATAGCGCTTGGCTGAAAAAAACGCTGAAAAGCTTCAATAATAAGGAAAATGGCTATTACTAAAAGTGAACAAGCGTTTATAAAAGCCGCAATAATTTCAGCACGTTTATACCCAAATGTTTTGTTTTCTGAAGCTTCCTTGTAAGAAAAAACAGAAGCAATGTAGCTAATAACTAAGGAAACAACATCTGTAAAATTGTGTAACGCATCCGATATAAGGGCCAAACTTCCACTCATAAAACCACCCACAACTTGAGCTGCTGTTATTGCAATATTGATTACTATGGTAAGTAATAAATTTCTTTTGCGGAGACGTTGCGTAGTATGTACGTGGTGATGTCCCAAACTTAATTACAAGCGATTTTCGCAACACGGTTGGCGTGTCTGCCTCCTTCAAAAGGCGTGTTTAAAAATATAGTTACAAAACTTAACGCCTCTTCAACGCTAACAAAACGTGCTGGAATACTTAATACATTGGCGTTGTTATGTTGCCTCGATAAAGCCACAACCTCTCGGTTCCAACAAAGTGCAGATCGAATTTCTTGATGCTTGTTGGCCGTCATGTTAGCTCCATTTCCTGAACCACAGATGATGATTCCAAAATCTGCTTTGCCGCTGCTTACATCCGTAGCAACAGGATGAATAAAATCAGGATAATCTACACTCTCTTCTGAATCTGTGCCGTGATTGTTTACGGTAAATCCCTTTTCTTCTAAAAATTGAACAATAGCTTGCTTGTAGCTTGTTCCTGCATGGTCGTTTCCAATTGATATATGCATGTTGTGTTGTTTTTATGAGGTTACAAAAATAGCTATTTTAAGGCTTAAAGCGGGATTTAAAAAATTAGAATTTTATTGAAATTTTCGCAATACCATAACACCAAATGCAAAACAAACTACTCTTTTTTTGCAGACAAATAATAAAACGTACTTTTGCCGTTAATACTAAAAACTAATTTTTTTAGTTGTACACATATGAAGTCATACAAACCCATGCGTTTTTCATATAATTACTTTTTTGTCATTGGCTTATTGCTTGCCATTGCGGGTTGCTCTACACAAGAAAACAAGTTTGCAAACCGCAATTACCATGCAATGACAACCTACTACAATGTACTTTATCATGGGAATATAGAACTTCAGCTAGCTGTTCAGGACATAAAAAACAGGCATTTAGATCACTATTTTGATATCCTTCCGGTAGAACGAATGGCAGAGTTGCCTCCCGATAGAAATGATACAGTCCCATTGAATGAATTTATTGGAAATGCCGAACGAAAAGCTACCAAAGGCATTCAAAAGCACTCTATTTTTTTGGGGGGTAAAGAATATAACTTTCAGGTAGATGAAGCCTATTTTTTGTTGGGAAAAGCACGTTATTTTGATAAGCGTTACATACCCGCGAAAGACGCATTTTCTTTTATAATAAATCATTATCCCGATTCTGAAATAATTACAAAAGCTAAAATTTGGCAAGAAAAAACCAATATGCGATTGGATTACGACGAGCTTGCCATTCAAAATTTATTGCGCATTGTAAATGAAACCACAGAAATAGACGAGGAAGACATGGCGGATGTTTACAGTACCATTGCCCAAGTCTATATTAATCTAGAAGAATATGAAAAGGCTATCGAACCCCTTGAAATTGCGGTTCAAAACGTAGCTACTTACGACGAGAAAGCTCGTTGGACCTACATCAAGGCACAATTGTTTAACAAGCTTGATCAAACCGACTCTGCATATGCTAACTTTCAGCGGGTAATTGATTATAAAAGACGACCGCCAAGGGATTATTTAGTGCATGCTACTACCGAAAACTTTAAAATCAAAAATTACACAGCCGAAGAAACACCTGTTGTAAAAGAATACATTACTAAAGTCACCGAAGATTGGGAGAACAGACATTTCCTAGATGTTTTTCATTTTGAATTTGCAGAACACTTTCTTAGAATAGACTCAATAGATTTAGCTATTAAGCACTACAATAAGTCATTGCGTAAAAATCCTAAAAGTCAATATTTAAAGTCTAGGGATTATTTAAATTTAGCAGAAATTTATTTTGATCGCGCATCCTACAAAACAGCGGGAGATTATTACGATAGTACCTTGGTAAATATCAATCCTAAAGAACGCGAATACAGAATAATTAAGAAAAAACGCGACAATTTAGACGAAGTTATTAAGTATGAGGCAATCGCTAAAGAAACAGATAGCATTCTAAAACTTGTAGCCATGCCGGAAACTGAGCGTTTAGCTTTCTTTAAGACCTATACTGATAAACTGAAAGAAGAAGCTAAAAGCATGTTTGCTCAACAACGTTTGCAAGACCGTTTGGCAAAACAGGATGCTCCACAAATGTCTGCGCTTGCAGCTATTTCTGGAAGTGTATCAAGAGGTTCGGCTGGAGGAAATGCGGTTTTTTATTTCTATAACCCAGCTCAAATTGGCGCAGGAAAAACTAAATTTAAACGCAAATGGGGGGATATAGACCTTGCAGACGACTGGCGTTTTAACGGAAAAAAAGGCGGAGCTAAATCAGACGAAGAGGAAGAAGATGAAGGCGATAAAAATAAAGATGACGATATGTTCGCCGATCCTCAGTTTGACCCCCAAACATATCTTTCTCAAATTCCAGCTGAACCTTCAATAGTAGATAGTATTTCTGGCGAACGCAGCTATGCCTACTTTCAACTGGGCGTTATTTACAAAGAAAAGTTCAAAGAATACGAGCTGGCAATAGATAGGTTTACTAATTTATTAGGATTCGATCCAATTGACGAAAAGCTTGAACTTCCTGCTATGTTCAATATGTATTTAATTTATAAACAGCTGGAAGACGAGAAAAATCAACTCTATTGGAAAAACAGGATAATCGATGAGCATCCAAATTCAAGGTATGCAGATGTACTTCGAAATCCTAGAAGTTTAAGAGACGATGAAAATAGCCCCAATAAAGTGTATGCCAAACTATACAAGCGTTTTCAGGCACAAGACTTGGATGGACTGTTGGATGAAACTAATTTTTGGACCGAAGAATTTACAGGGACTCCAATGGTTCCAAAATTCGAGTTACTGAAAGCCTTAATTAAAGGAAGACTTTACGGCTATAAAGAATACAAAGAAAGTTTAGAACAAGTGGCCCTGGATTATCCGCAAACAAAAGAAGGCAAAAAGGCTCAAGAGATTTTTAATGAGGTAAACCAAAAAATGAAACAAAAAAAGTTTGCAAAAGATAAACAGAATGAAAAGTTTAAGCTGGTGTTTGTGTTTGAAAGCAAAGAGGTGAGCATAGATAGCCTCAATTCTTGGAAGTTTCATATTCAAGAAAGCCTATTAGACCTTGGGTACGAAACCTTAAAAGTTTCTGCAGACGTGTATAGTCTAGACGAAAACTTTTTGTTAATTCATGGCTTAAATACCAAACTTGGAGCTCAAGGAATGGCTGAATTGTTAAAAAATGAACAAGTTATTCATAAGGATTGGCAACATTTTGAAATATCAAAGCAGAATTATGCTATCTTGCAAATCTATAAAAATAAAGAGGAGTACTTGCAAAATCAGTAGCTATGTTTAAAGACAAAAAAGATAAGCAAACAGAAGATTTGCGTAAAGAGCAAAACAAAATTGCTCAAGGCACTATTTTTAAAGGCGAAATACAATCTCAAGGAAGCTTTAGGGTAGAGGGAACTGTAGAAGGTACGCTAATTACAAAAGGTAAAGTTGTGATTGGTGAAACTGGCTTTGTGAACGGTACAATTGAATGCGGGTATGCAGATGTTGAAGGGAAGTTTTCTGGAAATATGAAGGTAAAAGCAACACTTTCGTTAAAATCTAAAGCCCATATTGAAGGAGATATTGTTACAGATAAACTTTCTGTTGAACCTGGAGCAATCTTTAACGCCACTTGTGCAATGAAAGGTGTAAAAAAACTAAATGAAGCAACCGAAAAAAAATCCACCTCCAAAGAAGAACAAACCGCTTAATCAGTGGATTGCCTTGTCAACGATAGCCTTTCAAATGTTTGCTACGATATTAATAATGGCATGGTTAGGTCGGAAAATAGATGCAAATTACAATTTTGAGAAGCCTTGGTGGACCATCCTTTTTGTGTTACTAGGAGTTTTGATTTCTGTTTATTCTGTTTTGAAGCAACTCAAAAGATTAAACCAACCCGATAATGAATAATACTACCTTATCTAAAAGTCTCGTTTTTTCCTTTTTTTTTATTTTAGTAGGTATTGGAGCATTTACTCTTCACGCTTTTTTAATCGGCACGGCAGACCAAAAATTCATCGATTTTATAAAATTTAGCTATCAATTTTTATTTGGTTTAGGCTTTTTACTTTTTGTTCCCATACTCTTATTGAAGAATAAAATACCAAATCAATTAGGATTTATATTTTTAGGAAGCAGTTTTGTTAAATTGATAATTTTAATGATTATGGTGAAAATGGATGTTTTTGATGTTCAAAAAAACCAACTTTTACACTTTTTTGTTCCCTATGTGTTAAGTACGTCCATTGAAATATTCTTTATTTCTGGCGAATTGAAAGAGCTTAACTAAAGGCATTTCAAGCGATTTCATGATTTTTTGCATAATTTTCAATATTCTTATTCAAAAGCCTTTTTGTTAGTAATTTATGTCTTACATTTGCACCCGAAAATAAAACACATAATTTACCTAAAATGCGTAAGGAAAATATTGTTAAAAATCTACTTTTAGCGCTTTTGATTTTAGTGTCCTTTAACGTTTCAGTTATTGCAGGAGAAAGCCAAGGTAAAGTAAATACCAAGTCTAAAGTTAAGGAGTATATAAACCATCACTTAGAGGATTCTTACGATTTTACGTTTTATTCAGACGGAGAAACTGGAGAGCATTTCGGATTTCCCTTGCCAGTTATTTTAATTGATAATGGTTTTAAGCTTTTTTCTTCGTCGCATTTCAATCATGGTGAGTCGGTAGCAGAGGTGGACGGAAGTTTTTATAAAATCTACCACGGTAAAATATACTCAACGGACGAAAATGGAACTATTGAGAAAAATGAAGAAGGTAAAGTGCTGAATGAAAAGCCTTATGATTTTTCTATAACCAAAAATGTTTTTTCGATGCTTTTAGCATCAGTTTTACTGCTTCTTATGTTTGGAGGCTTAGCTAAGTCTTATAAAAAAGGAGCAATCCCGACTGGTTTTGGTCGTGTGTTAGAGCCTTTGGTGATTTACGTAAGAGATGATATTGCTATTCCTAATATTGGGGTTAAAAAGCACCGTAAGTTTATGGGCTTTTTGTTGACAGTGTTTTTCTTTATTTGGGTGTTGAACTTGATGGGGATGACTCCACTGGGAGTTAATGTTACTGGAAATATTGCGGTAACTGCTTGTTTAGCCTTGTTCACTTACTTGATCACGCAATTTTCAGCTAACAAGGATTACTGGAAGCACATATTCTGGATGCCAGGCGTTCCTGTTTTGATGAAAATTGTGTTAATTCCAATTGAATTGTTAGGAACACTTACTAAGCCTTTTGCGCTAATGGTTCGTTTGTTTGCTAATATTACAGCAGGTCACGTTGTAATTATGAGTTTAATTACAATGATATTTATTGGGAAAAACCTTGCGGTAGATGCGCCAATTTCGATATTCTTAACCTTGTTTATTTCGGTTATCGAGTTGTTGGTGGCTTTTCTTCAAGCGTATATATTCACGATGCTTTCAGCTTTATTTATCGGTTTAGCGGTAGAGGAGCACGAGCATCACTAAAATTGAGTTAGATTGTTTAATAATTATAAATTTTAACGTATGGAAATTCCAGCTTTAGTAGGGGCAGGTTTATTAGTAATTGGTGCAGGTCTTGGATTAGGAAAAATCGGAGGTGCTGCTATGGAAGCAATTGCAAGACAACCAGAAGCTTCAGGTAAAATTCAAACTGCGATGATTATTATCGCGGCACTTTTGGAAGGTTTAGCATTCGCTGCTTTAATCCTTGCATAAGTACAACCTAAACAAACTTCTTGAGCGGTTGGCTTAAGGAGTTTGTTTTACATTTATAATCAAACAAATAGTAACAACACATGGAGAAGTTAATAGATGATTTTTCGTTTGGTCTGTTTTTTTGGCAGGCTATTATATTGCTAGTTTTAATTGCACTTTTAGTTAAATTTGCTTGGAAGCCTATCCTTAATGCTTTAGAGGAGCGTGAAAAAGGTATTGAAGATGCACTTGCTTCTGCCGAAAAGGCAAAGGAAGAAATGGAAAGCCTTCAGTCAAGTAACGAACAGATGCTTGTAGAAGCTCGTCAAGAAAGAGATGCAATGCTTAAAGAAGCTCAAGTCGCTAAGAAGAAAATTATTGCGGAGGCAGCTGAAGAAGCTGGAAAAAAAGCGGCTGAAGTTATGGAGAAAGCTCAAGCTTCTATCGAAGCTGAAAGAAGAGCAGCCGTGGCTGATATTAAGACTATGGTTGCAAGCTTATCTGTAGAAATAGCTGAGAAAGTAATTAAAGAAGAATTAAAAGATAACAAATCTCAAATGGCATTGGTGAACAAAATGTTAGACGAGGTTAAGTTGAATTAAGGACTATGAGTAGAGCAGCTGCAAAAAGATATGCTAAGGCATTGTTTGAGATTGCAAACGATGATACTACACGCGCTTCTTTAAACAATGAGTTTGAAGGAATGATACAAGTTTTTGAAGAAAATAAAGATCTTCAGCTTGTGCTTAATAACCCGATTGTTGCAGACCACGTAAAGTTATCGGTTATTACAGCTGTTTTTTCTTCAGCAAGCCAACATTTAAGCAATTTATTCACAGTTTTAGGAACTAATAAAAGAGTCTCACTTCTGCAGGATTTGGCTAAGGCTTACGTTACTATCTTCGAAGAAAGCAAAAAAATTCAGCGTGCAACCGTTACCACTGCTGTTTCGTTAGATGCGGCAATGGAAGCTAAAGTTCAAGAAAAAGTGAAAGAACTGACAGGCAGTCAAGCCTTACTTACTGCTGAAGTAGATGAAAGTATTATAGGAGGCTTTATACTTCGAATTGGCGATATGCAATTTGATGCTAGCATAGCAGGTAGCCTTCAAACAGTTAAACGAAAATTAGTATAAATAGAGTACAAATAGGTAATTTACCAATTTAACATAAATAGTTATGGCAGAAATTAAACCTGCTGAAGTATCAGCAATTTTAAAGAAACAACTTTCAGGATTCGCTTCTGAAGCTTCATTAAGCGAAGTAGGAACAGTGTTGCGCGTAGGAGACGGTATTGCAAATGTATACGGTCTTTCTAATGTTCAATACGGCGAGCTTGTTGAATTTGAAGGTGGATTAAGAGGAATGGTACTAAACCTTGAGCAGGATAGCGTTGGTGTAGTATTACTTGGATCTTCTTCAGGAATTAATGAAGGTGACACTGTAAAGAGAACTAAATTAATTGCTTCTATAAAAGTTGGTGAAGGAATTGTAGGACGAGTTGTCAATACACTAGGTACTCCAATTGATGGTAAAGGAGATATTGCTGGCGAAACCTTTGAAATGCCCCTAGAGCGTAAGGCACCAGGTGTTGTTTTTCGTGAGCCAGTTGCAGAGCCAATGCAAACAGGAATTAAGTCTATTGATGCAATGGTTCCAGTTGGAAGAGGTCAGCGTGAGTTGGTAATTGGTGACCATCAGACTGGGAAAACTACCGTTTGTATTGATACCATCTTAAATCAAAAAGAATTTTATGATGCAGGAAAACCTGTATATTGTATATATGTTGCTGTAGGTCAAAAAGCTTCTACTGTTGCAGGAATTGCAAAGCTTCTTGAGGACAAAGGTGCGCTAGCTTACACTACAATTGTAGCGGCTAACGCTTCTGACCCTGCTCCAATGCAAGTATATGCTCCTCTAGCTGGCGCAGCTATCGGAGAGTACTTTAGAGACACTGGTCGTCCAGCACTAATTGTTTATGATGATTTATCTAAGCAAGCAGTGGCTTACCGTGAAGTTTCTCTATTATTAAGAAGACCTCCAGGACGTGAAGCTTATCCAGGGGACGTATTCTATCTTCACTCTCGCTTATTAGAGCGTTCTGCAAAAATTATCAACGATGATAAAATTGCCGCAGAAATGAATGATTTACCAGAATCATTAAAAGGCAAAGTGAAAGGAGGAGGTTCATTAACCGCTTTACCAATTATTGAAACACAAGCAGGTGACGTTTCAGCCTATATTCCAACCAACGTAATTTCGATTACAGATGGACAGATTTTCTTGACCTCAGATTTATTTAACTCAGGAGTTCGTCCTGCTATCGACGTAGGTATTTCTGTATCTCGAGTTGGTGGATCTGCGCAAATTAAGTCCATGAAAAAGGTAGCGGGTACTTTAAAATTAGATCAAGCACAATACCGCGAGCTTGAAGCTTTCGCTAAGTTTGGTTCAGATTTAGATCCAGCAACACTAAATACCATCGAAAAAGGAAAGCGTAACGTTGAAATTTTAAAGCAAGCAGAAGCAGATCCTTTCCCAGTGGAAAACCAGATTGCAATTATATATGCTGGAACTAAAAACTTACTAAGAAGTGTTCCTGTTGAAGAAGTTAAAGCGTTCCAAGAAGATTACTTAAGCTTACTTAACGTTAAGCACAGAGATGTGTTAGACATGCTTAAAGCGGGTAAAATTAGTGATGAAATTACTGATGTTTTAGAATCAGTTGCAGCTGAAGTTTCAGCAAAATACGAAGACGATTAATCATATTTTCCTTAAAGGAACTGTAATATGGCAAATTTAAAAGAATTACGTAACAGAATCAGCTCGGTTAGTTCAACCATGCAAATTACCAGCGCCATGAAAATGGTATCTGCTGCAAAGTTGAGCAAAGCCCAGGACGCCATCACAAAAATGCGTCCGTATGCCGATAAACTTACGGAGTTATTGCAAGACCTTAGTGCTTCTACCGATAGTGATGCTGGGAGCAAACTTACCGAAGAACGTGAGCTTAAAAATGTACTAATTGTTGCTATTTCTTCTAACAAAGGATTAGCAGGTGCTTTCAATTCTAATGTTGTTAAAAAAGTGAAAGAACTTGCTACAAAGGAATTCAAGAATCAGCATATTGCTTTATTAACCATTGGCAAAAAAGCGCATGAAGTACTTGACAGCAAAAAATATATCATCGATCATAACGACGATTCATTAGTTGCAGATTTAAACTATGCTGATGTAGCAAAGCTAACCGACAAAATCGTAGCCGATTTTGTGGCGGAAACCTATGATAAAGTTGTTATCGTGTACAATCACTTTGTAAATGCAGGAACTCAAGTAGTATATGCAGAGCAAATGCTTCCTTTAGTTCCACCTTCAAATAATGATGCTAAGCCTACAAACGCTGATTATATTTTTGAACCTGAAAAAGAGGAAATTTTAGCAGAATTAATGCCGAAAGCCCTTAAAATGCAATTGTATAAAGCATTAAGAGATTCAATCGCATCTGAGCATGGCGCTCGAATGACCGCGATGCATAAGGCAACTGATAATGCTACTGAATTACGTGATGCACTTAAATTATCTTACAATAAAGCACGTCAGGCTGCGATTACCAACGAGATTTTGGAAATTGTAGCTGGTGCAGAAGCATTGAGTTCATAATTTTTTTATTTTTTATATACCCAAAAGCCACTGTAAAGTGGCTTTTTTTATGGCTTTGTTCCAATTTGTTTTTTACAATTTCGACATAAATAGCAAGTTTGAACTTTACACACTTTTGGGATACTACCAACAAAAAGGAAAGAAGGATGTTTTATTACGCGCTAATTTCAATTGATAGGTGGGATTAAGTATTTTTTTAAGGCATTCTTCTGAGTATTTATGTATTTTTATAGTTTTAAAATTACCTTATGTCAGAACAAAAAAGACTTTTCCTTTTAGATGCTTATGCACTAATTTTTAGAGGGTATTATGCCTTTATAAAGAATCCACGAATCAACTCCAAAGGCCAAGATACATCTGCAATTATGGGGTTTATGAATTCCTTGTTTGATGTAATTAAGCGCGAACAACCAAATTTATTGGCAGTCTGCTTTGATAAGGGAGGGAGTACTGCTCGTACTGAAATGTTTGAAGCCTATAAAGCGAATCGAGACGAAACTCCACAAGCAATTAGAGATGCAGTCCCAATTATTCAAGATATTCTTCGTGCGATGGAAATTCCAGTGATGGAAATTCCAGGCATGGAAGCTGACGATATTATTGGAACCCTCGCTAAGCAAGCAGAAAGCGAAGGCTTTCAAGTGTATATGGTGACACCCGATAAAGATTTTGCTCAATTGGTTTCTGAAAATATTTTCATGTATAAGCCTGCTAGAATGGGGAATGGAATTGAAAAATGGGGTATACCAGAAGTACAAGAAAAATTTGGTGTTAAAGAGCCTTTACAGGTGATCGATTTTCTTGGGATGATGGGCGATTCAGCCGATAATATTCCAGGCTTACCAGGGGTTGGAGAAAAAACAGCTAAAAAGTTTTTGGCCGAATTCGGTAGTATGGAAAACCTTCTTGACAACACCGACAAGCTAAAAGGCAAAATGAAAGAAAAAATTGAAGCCAATAAAGAGCTTGGATTGCTTTCGAAAAAATTAGCCACTATTTTTACAGACTGTGATGTTCGTTTCAATGCAAAAGATTTTGAATTAACGCAGCCTGATGTAGAAAAAGTAGTGGAGTTATTTAAGGAATTAGAATTTAGAAGACTCACCGAACAATTTATTAAAATGTTTAATGAGCCTTCCGAGGCAGCGACTGAAGGAATCACTAATTCTACTTCAAACGAAGCAGGCTCAGGTCAGTTTTCGTTATTCGGAAATGCAAGTGCAGACGATGTGAAAGCGGCTGACTTTCAAGGTTATAAAAATCTTTCAACAACCGACCATCATTACCAATATGTGCAAGGCAAAATGGCGACTAGGTTGTTTGTAGAAAAATTACTTCAACAGAAAGAGGTATGTTTTGACACGGAAACTACTTCATTAAATACATTAGATGCACGATTGGTGGGGATTGCTTTTTCTTGGGAAAAAGGGAAAGGATACTACCTCCCTTTTCCAACTCATACAGAGACCAATGAAGTCGAAGATGTAATGGAGCAATTGATTCCGTTTTTCTCCAATGCATCAATTCTAAAAATTGGGCAAAACTTAAAGTACGACCTTAAAGTACTTGCCAATTACCAAGTTAGCGTAAAAGGGCCACTTTTTGACACTATGTTAGCGCATTACATTATTAATCCTGATATGCGTCATAATATGGATGTTTTAGCGGAAACCTATCTTAACTATTCCCCAATGCCTATCGAAGATTTACTCGGTAAGAAAGGTAAAAATCAATTATCGATGAGCGAAATTGAAATCGATAAGGTTACAGAATATGCAGTTGAAGATGCAGATATTACGCTTCAACTTAAGTCTTTTTTTGCGAATGAATTAAAAGATGCTCATAATGAACACTTATATCACAAGCTAGAAATCCCCTTGTTATCTGTTTTAGCTTCCATGGAAATTGAAGGAATCAAAGTAGATGATAAGATGCTAGAAGAGTTGTCAGTTCAACTTACGAAAGATATTGAGCGTTTAGAAACTTCCATACATGAAGCAGCTGGAGAAGTGTTCAATATTGGTTCGCCTAAACAACTAGGAGATATTTTGTTCGATAAACTTAGTATTGCTAAAAAACCAAAAAAGACCAAGTCAGGCCAATACTCTACAGCAGAAGATGTTCTTTCATTTTATAAATCCGAACATCAGATAGTCGCCGATGTTTTGGAATGGCGGGGATTAAGTAAACTGAAAAGTACGTATGTAGATGCCCTCCCTAAGCAGATTCATCCTAAAACCGGGCGTGTACACACTGAGTTTATGCAAACCGTTGCTGCCACAGGCCGTTTAAGTTCCAACAACCCGAACTTACAAAATATACCAATTCGCACAGAAAGAGGTCGCGAAGTTAGGAAGGCCTTTGTACCTCGTGATGATAACCATGTATTACTTGCGGCAGATTATTCGCAGATAGAATTGAGGATTATTGCTTCTCTAAGTCAAGAAACTACGATGATAGAAGCCTTTAAAAACGGAGAAGATATTCATGCATCTACTGCTTCTAAAGTATTTGGTGTTCCCATCGAGGAGGTTACTCGTGAGCAAAGAAGCAATGCGAAAACGGTGAACTTTGGTATTATTTATGGAGTTTCGGCATTTGGGTTAAGTAATCAAACCGATTTATCTAGAAGCGAATCCAAAGAATTAATTGACACTTACTACCAAACTTACCCAAAATTACGCGCATATATCGATGAGCAAATTGATTTCGCTCGGGAGGAGGGTTACGTGAAAACCGTAATGGGAAGAAGACGTTACTTGAAAGACATTAATGCAAGAAATAACGTGGTTAGGGGAGCTGCTGAACGCAACGCTGTGAACGCTCCTGTTCAAGGAAGTGCTGCTGATATTATCAAATTAGCAATGATAAATATTCATCAAAAATTAACCGATGCCAAACTCAAGACGAAGATGCTGCTTCAAGTACATGATGAACTTATTTTTGATGTTCCAAAAAACGAACTGGAGGAAGTAAAACAGCTTATTAAACATGAAATGGAAAATGCTTACACGCTAGCTGTTCCTTTAGTAGTGGATATGGGTGTCGGACAGAATTGGTTAGAGGCTCACTAACTCTGAAGTATGTTAACAGTAAAAGCACTTCAATTTTCATACCCCAATCAACAAGCTGCAGTTAAAGCTGTTTCTTTTGAAGTTAAAACAGGTGAACATGTGGCTTTAATAGGTGAGAGCGGCTGTGGAAAAAGTAGCTTATTACATCTAATTTTCGGAAAATTGCAGCCCGATGCAGGCAATGTAATTTGGAATGGTAAAACAATAAAAGGACCGTTGCAAAAACTTATTCCAGGAGAAGAGGACGTTAAGTTGCTAACCCAAGAGTTTGATTTAATGCCATTTATTAGTGTTGAACAAAACATTATAAAGCACTTATCGCGTATGTATCCTGAGCGCAACCATAAGCGGTGCAAAGAATTATTGCGCGTAGTTGATTTGGAAGGCTATGAAAACAGAATGGTAAAAGAACTTAGCGGAGGGCAAAAGCAACGCGTAGCTATTGCACAATGCCTAGCTAATCAACCCAAACTTTTGCTTATGGATGAGCCTTTTAGCCATATCGATCAATTTAAGAAAAATAAGTTACGACGGAAATTATTTAGCTTTTTGAAAAAGGAAATGATTACCTGTATTTACGCTACGCATGACCCAAAAGATATGCTCAATTTTTCAGATAAAACATTGGTAATGAGTAAGGGGGAACTCATAGATTTCAGGTCTCCTAAGGAGTTGTACCAAAATCCTAGAAGTGAGTTAGTGGCATCGCTTTTTGAAGAAACCAATATTGTCCCCAACGGACTTTTAGCTACAGATGTACCAGAAGGAAACTACCTTTTTTATCCTAATGAAATAACACTTTCGATTGAATTTGAGCCTAAAAGTTGTGAAGTAAGCATAGAAAATCGATACTTTATGGGAGACTCTTGGTTAATTGAAGTTGCTCATCCCAAAGGACATCGAATGCTTGTTTTAAGTAAAGACGAGTTAGCAGGCATTCGGCAAGTTTTTATTGGTTTTAAAAAAATAGATTTTGGCTTGCGTAAGCTCTAACTTTAAAGACTAAAATCCTGGTTTTTAGCCATGCATTTTTTTTACTCACTTGCTTGCAAGGTTCTAAAACGTTCAGTTTATTGAAATACACTCCAAATAACGAGCATTCGATTTAAACGAATTTATTTTTGAGACGTTTGTTATTTCAAGGTGGCTTTTACGCTTTAAAATTTAGTAATAACGTCTCGCTCATAGCGAAAGTGGCGACTTAAGATACGCAAATCTCTCGTTTTAGCACAAATCTTGCCATTTTTGTTATGCGCTGTTGGGCTTTCGTTTTTATATTTCAGAATCTAATTTATTCGGATTTTGTCTGGTATCAAAAATTGTTACAACATTTATTCGTTTGGAATTAAACCTATAATAAAGTGTCGTTTGCTTAGTTATAACACATCGCCTTAGTTTTTTTCCTTTCTTAGATTCAGGGAAAATCTCAGGCTGATTTCTTATTATTTCAATGTTGTGGTCAAGCTTTTGAATAAATTCAATTTTTATTTTTTCAGACCACTTTTCGGCAAGATATTCAAAAAGTTTTTTTAATTTTTTTTCAGAAGTTTTTGAGATTATAACTTTTCTTTTCACTTATCTGTGTTTTTGCATAAAAGAATCATAATCGACAATTTCTCCATTCTCAATTTCAATTGATGCCTTTTCAATCTCTTTTTTTTGCTCAAGCGAAAGTTCATCCCAAAAATCAAATGCCTTGTTTTGCTTAAAAATCTTTTTTACAGATTTGATAATATTCAGGTTTTCTGTTTCTAATAAAAGTTTAGCGAGTTGTATTTTTTCAGCTTGAATGTCCATAAGTTTAATTTATATATCAAAAATAATAAATATAATTTGTAAACGATAATTTTTTTTAATGATGCCCAACACTAAGTTACTTAAAGAATTTATTTAGTTTTATCTAGCTAGCTTCATTTGATGGTTAAATTGGTATTAATAGTTATTAATTGTTATATCGAACACATAGTAAACTGCACGAAACTATTTTCTAACTAAGAAACTGACATCTAAGCGTCTTGCTTCGTTTTCTGAAGTTGCTTTTTTGTCTACACCTTTATAATCGGTTAAAATTCGTTCTGGGGCAATACCCGCATTCATTAATTTTCTTTTTAACGCAATGGCACGTTTCATAGAAAGTTCTTCGTTGTATAAAATATCGCCCCGATTACTTGCATAACCTTCAATAAGTACGTCTATTTTTGGTTCATTATCGAGTAACTTTTTAAGTTCAGAAATGGCTTCCAAATATGTTTCAGCAATACTAAAACTATTGTTTGCAAAAAACACTTGAAGCTTGTATTCGCCGTAGTCTGCTAGTCTTTTTTGGTACGCCTCATCTTCTTCTGAAATGGTATTTTTAACCGGGATTACTTTTTCAATTTCAACTATTTGCACCTCACCTTCTTGGTTTAAGTTTTGAAAGAGGTCGTCTATTTTTTGATGAAGTAAATGCAATTGAGTTGTTATTTTAGTCAATGCGTTTTCTTGCTCTTGAAGCCTTCGGTTTTGCTCCGCTTGTGTAAGGAGTGCCAAGCTATCTTTTTTAGCAGGCCATTCTGAAATATACACAGTATCACTAGCGGTCTTGCTTATTGGGGGTATGATAATTCCTTGGTTATTTGCCCTAGGAACATTTACCACAATTCGCTCTTCTCTAGGAACAATTCTGCTGGTTGTTTCCTCCTTTTCTTGTTCGATATTTTTCAAGGATACCGAAATTTCTTCTAGTCGATTAAGTATTTCTTCATCGTTGTTTTGCGTAGTTGAGGCATTGGTCTGAGGTGAGCCTTTCTCGGAAGTAATTGTGTTTACCGTGAATGATTCACTGTTTTTTTCCTGGTGAAGTAAAAGCTCGCGTAGTAAGCGGATTTCAGTTTGCAGATTGTTAATTCGCTCGTTAACGGAAGTTTGATTTGTTTCCGATTCTTCATTCTGTTGAAGTCGCTTAATGCGTTCTTGAATTCTTGGATTTTCCAAAAAAGAATCGTCTGTAAAAACAACTTGATTTGCTGTTTGTCGCTCCAATTTAAGCTGATAAAGCTTATCTGCTAACTGTTGAAGCTTTGCTTCAGATATGATAATTTCGCTTTCCTGCGAAAATAGAATGCTAGAAATCAAGCAAAAAACAAGGCTGTAAATAAGTTTCATCAATCTGATTTATTGTTTAAAAAGAACTATACAAAGTCCAATATCAACTCTATTTTCCACTAAAATAAAACAAAAAATAAAGATTTCAGCATAAATTATTAATTTATTTTTGAAATTTAGTTATTAAATAGTAACTTTCAAATTTGGTGATTAATATTTAAAACTATTACTACAAAATAACTAAAATTCGACTCATGAAGCATCAATTACTTTTAGTACTTCTATTAATAATGACAAGTACCCGTGCTCAAGTAAAAGACATTAGTTTTACATTTTCTCCTATTGCTGAATATGTTTGGTGGGATAACCAAGCTGGTTTGGGCGACGACTTTTTGTTTGGAGGTAAGGTTGGCTTTGGCTTTGGAGAATACCTCGAGTTAAGTGGCGTTTTCATGACTTCAGAAGGTATGCAGACTGATTTTTCTTCGTTTGGTTTTTCAGATTTTGATGCCGCAAATTTTCAACAACAAGACCTACGTTTAACCCGTTGGGGAGGAGAGGCTAAGATTAATTTTTCTTCTGCGGCCGTAAGTCCATATGTAACACTTGGTACAGGTATTCAAAACATCAAGCTTTCTGCAGCGGCTAATTCTACTGAACAAATATATGCAAGTTTAGGTTTGGGGTTACGTTTTGCACTTACCGATCGCATTAATTTTTTACTTGAAGGGAGAGCAACAGGATTTAATACAAACCCTGTCAATTCGTTATTAACACCCGAACAGGTTTCAGAATTAGGGGTAAATCCAAGTGAATTTTCTAGCGAGGATTTGCTTAATTTTAGTGCACTTGCCGCGCTTCAGATTTATTTAGGAGGGCGAAAACCAGGCGAATTATCTGCATTGGATAAAGCCTATCTTGAAAAATTTAAAGGAGGTTTTAAAGGATGGAGTTGGGTGCTTGAACCTAGTATAGCTTATGCAAACTTTGATAGTAATTCCTTGTACAGAAATACATGGATGGCGGGAGCTTACTTTGGTACAGATTTTAACGAATATGTTGGTGTACGTACTTATTTTTATCAAGGCTTAAGCGATGAACGTATTTCTACAGATTTTGAAAGATTAAATATGTATGGATTAGAGTTGCGTGCTAAACTTAACGATGGCAACGGGGTTGTCCCTTACTTAATTTTAGGTGGCGGGAGGTTAAACGTACAATCTGGCTACCTTGGTTCTACGGGAGGATTGTCTGCGCAAAGTTCTAATTTTGCCAATGCTGGTCTAGGTTTAGATATTCCTCTTGGGAGAAATTTTTTACTTACCGGAGGAGTTCGAGCCATGGCCACGTCGGGCTTAGATACCCAAACATTTGACGGCACTGATGTTTTACAAACACACTTATTATACAATGCAGGAGTTAAGTTTCAATTAGGTAAAAAAGTAGATACTTCATTTACTTTAGATGATTCTGAAGCAAATGAACTTCAAAACATCGAAAAACAATTAGCTATTTCAGATAACCAAGAATACCAACGCTTAAAGCAATTAAGAAAGTCTTATGAAGATGAAATTCAGCAACTTAACGAAGAGTTGAAAAATGCTACTCAGCAGAACAATACTAAAAAAGCGGTTGAGATTTTAGAAGATAAAAAAAGAGTTGAAAAATCCCTATCGGAAGTGATTAAACTTCAACGTATTGTTCAGGCACCTGAATCAAATCAAGGAGAGTATTTCAAAATGACTCCCGAAGAATTTGAACGCTTAATTGACAGAATTCTTCAAGGATTGGATGAAAAATACGCACCTCAACAACAAACTTTAAACCAAGAGAAACAATTTAATGAGGCTTTATTAGGGCGATTAATTCAACTTGAAAATCAACAAAAAACAGAGGGCTTTCAGTCCAATGATAAAACTGTGCAAATGCTTATTGAAGCCCTTGTAAACGAACGCGGGCAAGAAGCAACCGAAGAAAAAGATAATTCAAGTAAAAAAGGTGAACCTAGAAATAGCAACCTTGAAAAAGAGCAATTAAACCGAGTAAATGATTCTGTGTCTTCTGCGGAAATTAAGCGTGCAGAAAAAGAAATGATGCAACTTGTACAGCAAAATTTAGAAGCTTCAAAACAGCGGGAAGATGAGCTTCAACAACGTATGCAGGAACTAGAAAAAGAAATACAGGCATTCAACGATCGAATAGAAAAAAAACAAGAAGATAATACAACAAACTCAACAGAATCAAAAGTTGAGGATACTAAACAAGAAGCCTCTAAAAAAAAAACGAGCGAAAGAAAAGTTCTAATTAAAAGTGCCGACCCTAGTCAAAATGTTGGTTATAATTTTATTGTTCTAGAAAAATCTTCTTGGGTATGGAATAAGCTTACCTACAAAGGTATTGCAGCCTTTACAGGGTTTAATTTAGGCGATCAAACAACCTTTAATGTTGGTGTAAGAGGACACTACGGCATAGGGAATACAAAATTTGAACTTTTGCCTGAGGCATTTGTCGGCATTGCAGATCCAACTTCATACGGGGGACAACTTAATATGATTTATCCGTTTACGATAGATAAGCAAAATGGCTTGAAAGCTTATTTAGGAGCAGGGGGTGGATTTTTAGAAGTTGCCGGAAGCACAAATTTAAATTATAATTTTGTGTTAGGTAGCTATTTAAATGTATTTCGAGGACGCTTGTTTGTAGATTATAGCATTAGAAATATGTTTGGGAATAATGCATTTTCAGTTGGGTATCGTTTACCTTTTTAAGTATTTAAATACGTATAATAGTTTTTTAACGTAAATTTGCACTTGTCTTAAGTTGAATTATTTGAAATTAAATATGTTAAATAAATCATCTAATTTTTGAAATTAAATTTTATAACTATGAAAAAACATTTAGTACAATTCGGTTTTTTAGTCCTTGCTTTTGTGATGATTACCTCTTGCTCAAGCGACGATGATGGTGTATCAATAAGTCAAGACTCTATCAGATTAAGAGGGACTTGGGAGTTAGAATTTATAACCCAAAATAACCAAAACATAGATGACTTTCCATGCGATGTTAAAAGAGGTTTTACCTTTAACCAAAACTTTACATACACAGAAACATCTTTTTTTGGTGAAGATTCAAACAACTGCCAAGTAGCGGCTAATTTTAATGGTGAATGGGATAATATTGAAGATGGCATTTTACGCATAAGAAGAGCAGGCCAAAACAATGAGGAAGTTCTTTCAATTAGATTTGTATTTAATAATACAGCTTTTGAAGTGGAAGAATCTCCAAACAGAAGATTAACCTACAGAAAAGTAAACTAGCTTAAACATGTATGTAAAACGCCTTCATTTGAAGGCGTTTTTTATTACATGCTTATTTATTTATTTGTTGAAATTACTGGAAAAGAAAGAGAAAAAGGGCGTTTTATTACGGTAATTTCAATTGATTAATGGTATGGTATCTACAAGAAACCTAGCAATCGCTCATACTTACTTGTAAAGCAAGACCACCTTCCGAAGTTTCTTTGTATTTAGTGTTCATGTCTTTTGCTGTTTCCCACATAGTGTTGATAATTTTGTCTAAAGGAACTTTTGCTTTGGTTGCATCACTTTCCATGGCAATTTCAGCGGCATTAATTGCTTTAATAGCGCCCATTGCGTTTCGTTCGATACAAGGAATTTGTACCAAGCCACCTATTGGGTCGCAGGTTAAGCCAAGGTGATGCTCCATAGCAATTTCACTCGCCATAAGTACTTGTTCTGGAGTGCCGCCCATTACTTCGGTTAAGGCACCTGCCGCCATGGCAGAGGAAACCCCAATTTCAGCTTGACAACCTCCCATTGCAGCAGAAATAGTTGCCCCTTTTTTAAATAAAGAGCCTATTTCGCCAGCAACTAACATAAATTTTTTAAGGTCTTCAAAACTGGCTTGATGATTTTCTATGACCATATAATACATCATAACGGCTGGCATGGTTCCAGAACTTCCGTTTGTAGGGGAAGTTACCACTCTTCCTAAAGATGCGTTAGTCTCGTTTACGGCAATAGCAAAACAGCTTACCCATTGTAAAATTTGCCTAAATCGAACTTCTGTAGTACGAATAATTTCAAGCCATTCTTGAGGAGAAGTGTAGTTTTCAAAATTATCTGCAAGAAGTTTTCTGTTAAGTTGAGGGGCTCGGCGGGTAACATTTAGCCCACCGGGTAAAATTCCCTCCGTATGGCAACCTTCATACATAGAAGCCAGCATAACTTCCCAGATAGTCGCCAATCCTTGATCAATTTCTTCATCTGTTCGCAACGAGCGTTCGTTCTCTAAAACAATTTCTGAAATCGATTTTTGTTCCGCTTTACAATGTGCTAAGAGCTCTGTTGCTGTTTCAATAGGAAACGGAAAGCTTTTAAAATCTTCTATGTTCTGCAATGCGTTTTCTCGTTCTTCTTTTACTACAAATCCTCCGCCAATCGAATAAAAAGTGGAAGTGATTTTACTTCCATTGTCCAATGAAGCTTCGTAAGTAATGGCGTTTGGGTGAAACGCTAAAAACTCTTGATGAAAAACGATATCGTTTTCGAAATCAAAATTTAAGAAAAGTTCATTATTCAATTTTAATTGTCCAGTAGCTTTAATCAAACTAATTTCTGGGTCTATTTGTGTCGTATCCATGCTAACAGGATCGTGTCCGCATAATCCTAAAACAGCAGCAACATCTGTAGCATGCCCTATTCCTGTTAAGGATAAAGAACCATACAAATGAATTTTTATACCCGAAACTTGTTCGAAGAGTTTAGCTTCTTTAAGCTCATCTATCCATCGCTGAGAGGCTCTCCAAGGGCCAAGCGTATGAGAGCTAGAAGGGCCTACGCCTATTTTTAGCATGTCGAAAACGCTAATACATTCTATTTTCTTCATTGGAAAATTCAATTTTAAGAATACTGCAAATATCAACGAAAAATTTGAGTTATAATTTATAGATTCTGAAAATATACCACTCCTAAATTAATATTAGCTAACCTTTGTTTTTTAGTGCTACACAATTAATTATAGTTTTAAAACTGCTGAAAGAGATTTATTTTCCTTTTCTTTTATAATTGCTAAAGTGTTGAATTTATGCTTAACAGACGTTAAAATTCAATCTTCACTTGGAAATCATCACGTTGGATTTGTACATTTATACAAAAATTATAAATTATGTTGAAAAGCACTAACGTTAAGGAGAGACTCGACAAACTGAAATCGAAAGTTGACGAACAGAAAGTTCTTCAGCAGGTGTATCAGTTGTTGCAGGCAGATGCAGCGCATGATGATGAAATAGAACAACGTGTGCTAACCTCTAAAGGTGAAATTGAAAATAAGTTCGATTTTGATTTGATGGAAACATCAAGGATTTACCATATATCTCAAATTGAAAAACTTTGTGTGGATTATAGACTTCGTTTTTTAGATGCGGGTCTTTATAAAAGTGAATTGCCCAGAGAAGCTATCCAAGAAATTAAGAGACTTGAAAGGCAGCATAACATTTCTTTGCAAGGGTTTCAGATGGTTGCTCCTTCTAAATTATTTAAGCTAGAAAATGCCGACGACCCATTATTATTTGCTCCCATTGGAAACGGCTACTACTATTTTATACACAAGTGGGGTAGCGATTTGCACCCCCTAAGAAAGTTGCAAATGTGGCCGTTTAAAAACTTTGAAACCTTTATGGCTACGGTTTTTTTACTTAGCTTAGCCTTAACTTATATTGTTCCAAAAGGCTTTTTTATGGACGAAAACTCGACTACGGAATTCCTGCTGTTGTTCATGTTTATGTTTAAGTGGGTAGGAGGAATATGCCTTTACTATGGTTTTGCTAAAGGAAAGAATTTTAATACTGCAATTTGGCGAAGTAAGTACTTTAATGCTTAATTATAGAATACTTAAAAATCGCCAAACGGCGATTTTTTTTTGAATAAATGCTACCTTTGCCCGCTTATAGAGTCTCAGGTACAGATTATAAAAACAAATAATAATAGAAATGGAAAGAGCAGATTTAATTCAAATTGCTAATGATTACGGGAGTCCAATTTATGTTTATGACAGTGAAAAAATGATTCACCAATACAAACGTTTGACAAAGGCTTTTGATAAGGTTAAAAGCTTACGCCTTCATTATGCAGTAAAGGCACTTTCCAATATTTCTGTGCTGAAATTATTTAATGAACTTGGCTGTGGTTTAGACACCGTCTCTATTCAAGAAGTACAACTTGGGTTAGCAGCCGGAGTAGACCCTTCAAAAATTATTTATACACCAAACGGGGTTTCTGTTGAAGAACTGGAAGAAGCAGTAAAGCTTGGTGTTCAAATTAATATAGATAACCTAATTGTTCTTGAGCAATTTGGAACAAAGCATCCTAAGGTTCCAGTGTGTATTCGAATAAATCCTCATGTTATGGCTGGAGGAAACTCCAATATTTCTGTAGGTCATATTGATTCTAAGTTCGGAATTTCAATCCACCAAATGCCGCATATTCTTCGTATTGTAGAAAATACCAAAATGAATATAAACGGAATTCATATGCATACAGGAAGTGATATTTTAGATATTGAAGTTTTCCTTTACGCAGCGGAAATTCTGTTTGATGCAGCTAAAAATTTTAATGATTTAGAATTTTTGGATTTTGGAAGCGGTTTTAAAGTTCCTTATCACGCAAATGATATTGAAACAAACATAGAAGAGTTAGGCGAAAAGTTAAGTAAGCGATTTAATGCTTTTTGCAAGTCTTACGGAAGAGAACTAAGTTTAGCGTTCGAGCCAGGTAAGTTTTTGGTAAGCGAATCAGGCTTTTTTGTTGCCAAAGTAAATGTGGTAAAACAAACTACTTCCACAGTTTTTGCTCATGTAGATACGGGTTTTAACCACCTTATCCGCCCAATGTTTTATGGGTCTAATCACGAAATAGAAAACATCTCGAACAGCGAAGGAAAAAAACGTTTTTACTCCGTAGTAGGTTATATATGCGAAACGGATACTTTTGCAAACAACAAAATGATTGCCGAAATTCGCGAAGGCGACTTGCTTGCATTTAGAAACGCCGGAGCTTATTGTTTCTCGATGGCAAGTAATTATAATTCACGCTTTAGACCCGCAGAAATACTTTGGTACAACGGACAAGCCCACCTAATTAGAGAGCGAGAGACCTTCGAAGATTTAACTAGGAACCAGAAAATACTTGATTTTAAAAAGGTAGACGAAGCTGTGATTGCTTAATTAGGAATAAAATAAAGTACTCATTCGGACTCGATAAACAATAAATAAATAGCAGTGAATTTTCACTGCTATTTTAGTTTACACCAGTTATAAGTTGAAATTACTGGAAAGGGAAAAAGAGCGTTTTATTGCCGTAACTTCAATTGATAAATGGTATTGTGTTAATTTACTTTCTAAACCTACTTGTAAACACTAATTTTCTTACTTTTACCATGCTTATATTGCTTAACTTAGCTTACCATGAAATTTAAAAACCAAATTTTCACCATTCTCAGCTTGATTCCAATTTTGTTTACACAATGCAACGATATTGAAAATGACAGGCGCATTCTTGTAAAGGGAAAAGTAGTGGACATTAACAACGTACCACAGCCAAATTTACAAGTTTACACTTCAATTGGTAGTGGAATTCTAGGTGAAGGGGTAACAAATAATAATGGCGAATTCGACTTTACTTCATTGTCATCAAACAGCTACCTTGCCAATTTGGTTGTAGAGCTTCCGGATGAGTTTAAGTTTTCACTATCATCTGATGAAACGCTTATTACCAACTTTGAAATTCCGTTGAACAATCTTCAAGACGGAAGAGTAAATCTTCAACCGATTCGTATTTTACCGTTTGCCGAAGTTAAAATTAATTTTGTCCGCGAGTCTGAAGGAAATTTACGTTACGAAATAAAACGAAATTTCAATCGGAGGCTTAATGGTGAGTTTTTTAGTTTTTGGAGACCGATCAACTTATCAGAAGAGGTTACACCTTTTAGAAATTTAACTTCAGAAGGTATCCTGGAGCAAAGCACTTCTTTTTTTAGCATTCACGAGTTGGTGCAAAGAAACGAAGTCATCGAGCTTACTTACCAAGTAAATGACCAAGAAGAACAAAACTTACTTTTACCAATTAACCAAGACTATAATGAATTTGAGATTAACTTTTAAGGTTCTTGCCGTTTCACTTCTATTGTGTGGTAAGGTCTATACGCAAAATATTCAAGCATCAGCAGCAGAAAAAATAGAGCGAAAGGAAGCACTTACTTTTACACAAGTAGGGCTTCTTTTTCCAACTGGATTAGGCAACAATTTTGCGGCTAAAGGAATGGATTTTAGTACTGGTGTAGATGCTCAATTTAATTTTTACTACGACTGGTTAGATTTATTTTTAGGTGTTAGGTTTCAAAATTTTTCAGGAGCGGTTACTGATACAGGTAAGTTAGGAAATTACGAAAAAACACGCGTAAATCTTTACGGCCTTGTTGTGGGTTATTCCTTTCAACTAAGAAATTCAAAACTAAGTTTCGATCCTCGGTTTACTTTAGGAAGAACGGTATATAGAAATAAGGCTAACTTTAATTCTGAAAACAATTTTGATACCTTATACATTATAGAAAGTTTTAGAGATACAGCTACAACTTTAATGCTATCTGGAACAACAAACTATAAAATCATCAACAATCTAGCGGTATATTTTCAACCGGAGCTTCGTTGGGATAATATGGGGATAAGTACCCCTGAAGAACTTTCTTCTTTTTTTAACAAAGCAATCTTCTTGAACATTTCAGTTGGGGTTACGTTGTTTTTATAAGCTAAGTTGAAAGGTATAATCCCTAACATCAGTTTGCAAAATGGCGAAGGTCTAGTGCTGAAAAAAAAAGGTTTATCCTTGTTGGTTAACTTTGAGAATTGAAATGAAACTGAAACTAAAGTGAATTATTATTTTGCTTACCATTATAGTAAACCTCGGGGCATTATACTAAAACAACGTACATAAAGGCTAAGTATGCTACGAAAAGCAAAAAACCTTTGTAACGCTTTAGCTGATAGCTAGGTTGAAGCAAAACCAGCGGTAAAACTAGTCCTGCTACACCAATCATCCAAACCATGTCTACACTCAACACTTCAGCTGATTGCAGTTGTATTGGTTTTATCATGGCGGTAATTCCAATAACTGATGCAATATTAAAAATATTAGAGCCAATTAAATTTCCAACAGACATTGCTTTTTCATTTTTTAAGGCGGCGATTATTGATGCAGCAAGTTCAGGTACGCTAGTTCCTATGGCAATTACAGTAACTGCAATTACACGTTCAGAAACACCAAATGCTGTGGCTAATCCTATGGACCCTTCAACAAGAAAGTCGGCGCCAAATTTAAGTCCAAGTCCACCAATTACAAGCCAAATAACTATTTTTATATAAGAAACAGCATTGAGTTGCTCCTCTACATCTTCTAAGTTTTTTAGCTTAGTTCCCCGATTTCTTCGTATCATAAAAATCATGTAAACAACCAATAACCCCATAAGCAGAAGCCCTTCAGAAAAAGTTATTAGGCTATCACTGTATAAAAAATAATAAAACAATACAGAAAAAATCATCATTACTGGCCAGTGAATTTTTAAAAATTCACGTTCTACCATAAGTGGTGAAATAATGGCAGTAAGTCCAAGTACAAGTCCTATGTTAGCTATGTTGGACCCAATTACGTTACCGGTTGCTATATCTGACGAACCTTTAAGTGCAGCATTTAAGCTTACTAAAAGTTCTGGAGCAGAAGTTGCAAAAGATACAACGGTTAACCCAATAACTGCTTTTGAAATTGAAAGTTTGAAAGAAATACCAACTGCCGAACGAACCAAAAATTCACCACCAATAACGAGTAAGGCAAAACCTAAAAAAATAAGAAGATAATCCATGTATATTTTTTGCGAATATACATATTTAGCTTTATTGAAATGAATAAACTTAAAACCTAGATTCTCCGAACTTTTCTAAAAGTATTGTTTTTTTGTCGCTAGAGATTGAAAGCTCATCATTATTATCCATCACAACTGAACCACCCGCGTGCTTGAGAATTTTAGAGATTTTGTTGTAATTAATAATATGGCTTCTGTGAATGCGCATAAACGAGCTTATTTTTTCAAGTCGTTCAAATTCAGCTAAGCGTTTAGTAACTAATATTTTTTCGGAATTTTCTAGGATAAATGAAGTGTATGAGCCTTCTGCCTTGAGGTAAAGTATCTTGTCTAGTTCATAAAAAACCATCCCTTCACCTGTTGCTAAAGCAATTTTTTTTGGTGTATTGGCTTCAAGGTTTTCTTGTAATTGTTTGATGGGTTGCTCGTTTAATGCTTCGACTTTTTCAATGGCTTTTTTAAGTTTTTCGAACTGAATCGGTTTCAAGATATAATCCACCGCCGAAAGTTCAAAGGCATTAATTGCATATTCACTATGTGCGGTTACAAAAATCACTTTGAAGTTTAACTCATCATCTTCAAAAAACTTGAACAATTCTAAACCGGAATACCCTGGCATAGAGATGTCCAAGAAAACAAGTTGCGGTTTGTTTTTGTGTATAGATTTTACAGCACTCGGGACATCTACACATTCATCTATAACTTCAATACATGTAAAACCTTCTTCTAAAATTCCACGCAGTGCTAAACGCGCATTTTTTTCGTCATCAACAATAATACTTCTCATCCTAGATTCTATTTTTGGGTATTAGTAGGGTTATTTTGGTTCCTAAGGCCTCGTTAAATTTTCCATATAAATCCTCAATCCTAATTTCTATTGGAAAATCTGTGAGTTTATTCATAAGTTCTATTCTTGTTTCAGTTGCATTTGTTGCAAATGAAACATGTTTTTTCATTTTTTTATTGATGGCATAAGAAGCCTTTCTTCCAATTCCATTATCTATAATTTCGAAGGCCCAACAATTAGCATCATACTCCTGAATGCTTAAACGAAGTATTTTTTTTCCTTTTTTATGAAGTAGTCCGTGTTTAATTGCGTTTTCTACGAAGGGTTGGATAATAAGTGAAGGAATGGTATATTCACTTAATTGAATGTCTTCTGGGATGTGTATGCTGTATTCAAAGTCGCCATCTTCAAAGCGTGAAGCTTCTAATGAAACATAGAGTTTTATCGTTTCTATTTCGTCCTCAATCGTTACTTCTCGCTTGTCTGAAATATCCAATGTTTTTCTCATTAATTCTGAAAAAGTACCGAGGTATTCATTCGCTTTAATTTTTTGATTGCTGTAGATTAAACCTTGAACGGCATTTAATACATTAAACATGAAATGAGGATTCATCTGTGTGCGTAATGCGGTTAGTTGAGAAATAGCCAACTGTTCTTTAATTATTTCTTTATTTCTTGTTTTCTCTACAGCTGATCGATATACAATAAATAACACAAATAATAAGAGCGAAATACATAAAAATACAAACCAAATGGACTGCCAGTATGGCGGTTTTACGTTAAAACTAAATTGCTCGATTGCTGAAGTTTTTTTACCTGATTTTAACCTGGCTTCTAGCTGATAGTTTCCTGGACCTAAAGATAAAAAGCTTAAAGTGTTTACTTTCGAACTTTGTTGTTTCCATTCGTTTTGCAATGGAAGAATTCGGTATTCAAATTGATAATCTCCCAAGCTTTTAAAAAAGTTAGTTTCAAAAGTAAAGTTTATACTACTTTGCTTGTAAGGTAAAGTCTCTTCGCATTGAATTGAAGAGTTTTGACTGTTTTTTGCACTAATTCTAGGGCTTGGTATTTGGACAGGCGAAAAAATAGAAGCGGGTGCGGAAATTAACCCTTTATTGGTTGCAAACCACAATATGTTTTGCCTATCAACAAGAAAATTATTGATGGTTATTCCTTTAAAACCCAAGTTAAAATTAAAATTTTCTATTTGTTTTGTGCGCTTGTCGAGTCGGTCAAAGCCTTTAGTTGTGGCAATCCAAACGTAATCTGCTTGGTTTTGAATTTTAATTATTTTATTGTTCGAAAGTCCATCATTTTCTGTGAAGGATTCTTTTACTTCGCCATCTACAACTCGCATTATTCCGCTTTGCCCTGTTGCAATCCAAAATGAATTGTCAGGTTCAACTTGAAGGTCGGACACAATTATAGGAGCATTATTTGGGGTTCTTATTTCGTACTCATTGCCGCTTAAATCATACGTAAAAAAGCCATCGCTACTTCCTATGAAATAGGTTTTGGTGTCATTACAGAAATGCACCACTTTAGAGCGCTTGTACCTGAAAATGTATATTTCCAACTTATTGATTTCTAAAAATGGAGATATATTCTCTTTTTTATAAGTAGTCGGAATGTTCGGTCTTCCAGTTAATTTATCAGAAAAAATCCCAGCTCTATTATAGCTAGCAATCATGTAATTTCCCAAATTATCTTTTGCAACTTGCTTTCCTAAGTAATTATCTATTATAGGAGTTGATTTGTTTTTTTGAAAGAGTCCAGCTGACGAAAAAATTTTGTCATCGTCTAAAAATATAAATTCAATTTCTCGCTCTTTAGAAGATTTGTAGATAATTTTCTGCTGTTTATTTTGGTCAAGTTCAATAATTTCTCCCGTTGATGTTCCTGCAAAAATGTGGTTGCTTTCAGATAGCGCAATAGAAATTACATTAGTAAAAACGCCTCCGTCATGGTTGGTTAATTTATGTTCAATTATTTGCTTGTTTGCAATAAAGTATAACCCATCATCTAGGCTACTAACCCATCTATTACCTTCTAAATCTTCAACGATATCGCTAATTCTTTTTCCTCTAAGAAGGCTATTGTCTATTTTTTTTTGTTGAATATCTAGTAAATGAATACCGTCGGAAGTAGCCAACCATAACTCATTTTGTATTTTACTAAAATGATAAAAATAGGTTCTGTCTTCTATGCCAGGCAATACAAAGCCTCTGCCTTTTTCAGTGAATACCTGATTTTTAAATCCCTTTAAGGTGTAAATAGATTCGTTTGCTGTGAGAGCTATTTCTTTTTGGCCCTTAGCGACATCCGTTGTTTCAGTTAAGTTGTTGTTCTTAAATGTGAATATCTTATTGGAAGAAGCAACTTTCAGTTCTTTAAGGGATGGATTATAATCAAGAGAGTTAAAAGGGTTTTTTACAAAATCTCCTTCTTCTGCCCCACTAAACAAGGTCGTGATTTCTCCAAATTCGCTAATGTGTAATAATTTAATTTCAGTGAGAACATGTAATTCATTATTTGCATCGAAGTAATAAGAAATTAAATTGTCGTTTGAAGTTTTGAAATAAGTATCTAAAGGTTCAAATACATGTAATTGATTGTCCTTTAAAAAGAACAATTGATTTGAAAAATTTTTACACCAAATTTTTCCAGTAGCATCATTTTTTATCTCGCTTATGGACAGCGCGATATTGTTGTTAATTTCATATTCTGTAAACTCAACGCCATTAAAGGAGATTAATCCTTTATTGGTCCCCATATACAGTAATCCATTAGGCGCAATATGAAGATCATAAATTACTTGTGTTGGTAAACCTTCTAAAAATGAAATTTTCCTAACAAACGTTTCTTGAGCTTGTAGGGACATAGCAAAAACTAAGAATGCAATTAGTGCTACAATCGTTTTATTTTGCAGGGCCTTTGGGGTATTAGCTTTTGCAAGTGTTATCTTATTTACAAACACAACTTAAATTTAATTGATAAAAGTAAGCTTTGTAAATTAATTTTTTTCAGTTTTTTCATGAAACTGCCATTTGATTACATGAAACTGCCATTTGACTTCATAAAAAAATCCAGCTTGTTTAAGCTGGATTTTTATTTATGGTGATTTTGTTTAATTATTCCCTAGTATTAAAGGCAAGCCATCATCTCCAGAGCCAATAACAATGACTTTTGCATTGTTAGATTTAGATAATTCAATGGTAGCCTGAATACCTTTTTCTCTTAAGATATTTGGAGTTAACGACTTGTTCAAAATGTCGTTAGCTCTTGCTTTACCTTCTGCGTCAATTCGCTGTCTTTCAGCTTCTTGTACGGCTTTGGTTAACCTGTACTCATACTCTAAAGCTTCTTGCTCTTGCTTTAGCTTGCGCTCGATAGCTTCTTTAATAGTAGTTGGTAACGATACGTCTTTTACAAGGATGCGCTCAATTTCTACGTATTGGTTATCGAGTGTTTTTTTAGCTTCTTCGTATATCTCCGTTTGTATCGCTTCTCGTTTGCTTGCGTATAATTGTTCTGGCGTATAGCGTCCAATTACAGTTCTTGCAGCAGCACTAATTGCCGGTTGCAAAACCCTCGAAACATATTTTTCACCCCGTTCTTTGTGTAAAAATCCTAATTGTTCCACTTGTGGCTTGAACCAAACCGTAGCTTCAATACGGATGTCAAGACCGTTAGAGGATAGTACTTTCATTGTTTCTTCTAAGGCTTGCTGTCTTATTTCATACACAAACACATCGTTCCAAGGTGCAACAATATGAAATCCTTCACCCATTGGTGGCTTATCGGTTACAACCCCCTCGCCAAATCGTTTAAATAAAACTCCTGCTTGTCCTGAAGAAATGTTCACAGCCGACTTTGATATAATAATAATTACAATAATTGCCAATATAACGAAGGGCAACGCGACTTTGGGTAATCTGTCCATAATTGTTAAATTTTTAAGTTAATCCGTTGTATTTTCTAATAAACCATTCTGTTGACAAAGATACTATTAAAAAAAGTAACAAATATTGCCAATCTATTAAAGATTGGTTTTTTTTAACGCTTTTCAGGCTTGGCTTTAAACTGTCTTTTTCTGCTAAATAACTCATTAGTTCGTCTAGGTCAGACAATAAAAAGTAATTTTGTTCGAATCCAACGGATTGCATAGACGCAAGGTCTGGCCGAATAATTTTTTGTTCTTGGTCAGCTTCTTCTAGGGTAAATTTTCCGTTGTATGTAAATTCCTTATCGTTTACACTAACCTCAAATTCATATTCCCCATCCGCTAAGTTTTTAAGCGGGAAGCCAAAGTAGTTCCCTTTCCATAGCATTGGAAAATCATTGGTTTCACTAGTGTGTGAGTTGGTTAATTGAATGCTTACCTGCGCTCGGCTATCCAGCTGATAATTAGCGTCAAAAAAAGTCGCTTTTACTTCTGTACCTAATTTCGTTGTGTATAAGTTTTCCGCTTCTACAATAAGTCGCTTTTTGGTTGTCGATGAGGTTAAGTATTGCGTAATTTTACCCATAAAATCGTCGAAACCTTCAACGTTTTTGTTGTCCACGAAATACTGGCTTCTCCAGCGCCAACTATTTTCTCCTATAAAAAAGCCATATCGTTTCCCTTCAACTTCGGTGAAAAATAATAGTGGGTTTTCAGTAGCAAAGCCTTGAATTTGCTGAAAGAGTAAACTCGAAGTATTTCCCTTTGGCAGAATTTCTCCAAAAAGATCTTGCAGGGGAGGGAAGTTAGCAAAACCGATATCTTCTTGTTGAAATAAGTTGAACTTGGGATTGTAAAGCGGATAATAATCTTCTGTCGAACGGCTTGTTTCTCTTGAAAAATAGGGAAACTTTTCTTGAACAAATGCATAGTCTGTTTTCGTTCCTGTGAAAATAAGTGCATTTAAGCCAATTAATTGAGCTTGATTTATAACCGAATTGAATGTTCGGTTTGGTTGGTATAAAATTAGCAAATTGTAATTTCCTATGTCTCCATCAAATTCAGTTACTAAGGAAGTTTCAATTTTACTTCTCTTGCTTTTTCCCAAGCTTCGTTTTAGCATCCCAATATCTGGATGTATTTGGTTACTAAGTATTAAAATAGAGCTAAAGTCGTCTATTACTTCTATGGAAATTGTGGCTGAGTTATTTTCAGTGAAAGTTTCATTTTCAAACGGATCTACAACTATTTCGTATTTTTGAATTCCTTTTTTGGTTGCTAGAACCTCAAAAGTTAATCGCTGTGTTCTTCGGCTAGGAGAAAAATTGATTTCTTTTTTTGCTACTTCGTTTCCCGCTTGCATTAACCTAGTGGTCGAGTTTATAGCTTTATTTCCTTCGTAGCTTATAAATACTTCTACTAGAAATTTATTGTCCAGAAAAACGTAGTTGTTATTATTTATTCTATCAATTTTTAAGTCCTCGATTTTTGTGGTGTCTCCTACAACTAAAGGAAAAATTTTTTGGTTAAGTCGGCGCGCCACTTGTATGTAGTCCTCTCCAAGGTTTTGGTTTCCGTCCGAAATTAAAACAAGGCTGTACTCTTGGTTTCTATAAATGTCGTGTAGTTCGCTTAAGGCTTTAGAAATGTTTGTTTGCGATTCATTAATTTGAAAGTTTTCTGTTTTTTGAAAAACAGAAAGTCCTTCGCCAAAACTAAAGCTTGAAATATCAAATTTTTCCCGAAGCTTATCGTTTGTTTGAATTTGATTGATTACCTCTCTTACCTCATTTTCGTTTGTGAAGTTAAGCATTGAGGTTGAAGCATCTGAAAGGAGGATCAGTTGTTGGTTTTGCTTTTCGGTTGTAGTTGACTCAAGTTGAATATTTACAAGCAGCAATAGAACTATAGAGTAAGAAATCCATCGCAAACTTGCTAAAATTATGGATTTACTTCGTTGCTGAAAAAATAAGTCCTTGTATTGAAGATACACTAAGAATAGAGCTAACAAAGCTCCTACTAGTAAAAATAAACTTGAATACAAGGACATGAACAGCTATTAAAAGTGAAAGTTGGTTGTTACTACGTAAGCATTCCACCGTCTACATTAATGGTTTGTCCTGTAATGTAAGCACTCATATCGCTTGCTAAAAACACACAAGCATTGGCTACATCCTCAGGTAAACCACCTCTTTTTAGCGGTATGGCTTGTCTCCATCCGTCCACTGTTTTTTCATCTAATTTTGCGGTCATTTCGGTTTCAATAAAGCCGGGTGCAATTACGTTGCAACGTATATTTCTAGAACCAAGCTCAAGTGCTGTAGATTTTGAAAAACCAATAACACCCGCCTTCGACGCTGCATAGTTAGCTTGGCCTGCATTTCCTTTTACACCCACCACTGAACTTATGTTAATAATGCTTCCTTTTTTCTGCTTTAATAAAGGGCGCAATACTGCTTTAGTTAAATTGAAAACGGAGTTTAAATTTACTTGAATTACTTTGTTGAAGTCTTCTTCCGACATACGCATTAGCAAGTTATCTTTGGTTATTCCTGCATTGTTTACTACAGCATCAATGCTACCAAAGTCTTTTATAACTTCTTCAACAAATTGCTCTGCTTGGGTGTAATCTGCTGCGTCTGATTTGTATGCTTTTGCCTTTACGCCAAGTTTGGTAAGTTCATTTTCTAACTCTTCGGCTGGCTGAATAGATGAGTTATAGGTAAATGCTATGTTTGCTCCGTGTTGAGCAAATACTAAGGCAATTCCTCTACCAATCCCTCTACTAGCACCTGTAATAATTACATTTTTGTGTTCTAATAATTTCATTTTAGTTAAATTCTAGAGACGAAACGATGGCTTGTATAAGCCTTTGTTACGAATCTTGTTAAAAATTCAAAGTTAACATTTGAAATCATTTTTTTCGTGTCTTTATGTGTTTATTTTTACTGCTCAGTCCGAAAAGTCATATTAAAAACTCATGTTTTAATGAATGTAGCCCTTGTCCTACGAAAGCTAAATTGAAATAAGATAAACCGAAAAAAATAGTTGTGTTAGTTAGGGGGTGCTTATTTTTTTCTGTACGTTATTTATTACCGGTTAAACCATCTAATAGAATAAGTAAATCGTTTTTTTTTTGAATTAACGCAAAGAAATGTCTTTTCTCAAGTGGTTCGGATAGGCTATATTCTTTTATAGTTGTTTCAACTTACAACGGGTATTAATTTCTTCCTTGTTCGTTAGGGTATAGCTTATAAACTGGTGTGCTTTGCCAGTATTCTTTAGTGTCAACATTCATCATGCTTAAACTTCCTTTAAACGCCGCTCCGGTGTCCAAGTTCCAAACATTGTAGAATTCCATAGGAACATAGGCGCCAAGTCGAGTAGTGGGCGTATGTCCTATGTATATTTCGTTGTAAATTTTCAATCGGTTGGGAAAGCGAATGTCATTTTTGTCCATTCCTTTTTCCATGGCGACAACCATTTCCCACAAACTTCTATCCCAATACACAGTGTTTGGATAAAATTCTAATTCAGGACCACCTAAATTGGCAAAACCTGCGTGAACAAACAACCTGTTTTGTTTATCGATATAATAGTTGGTCAGGCTTTCTAAAAACTGAATATGTTGTTGTCTTGTTTCTTTATCTAACGTGCTGTAAGCTTCTACGGAACTTTTTCCTCCGTGCAAAAGCCATTTCTCAGGCGCATCGTTGTGAGCAAGGTAATTATATAGCAATTCGTCATGGTTGCCGCGTAATAAAATGCATTGATGATTTTTTTTGAAGTCTATCAAAAATGAAATGAGGCGAGCAGAGTCCGACCATCCATCTACATAATCACCTAGAAATATAATACAATCATCCGAATTAATTTCAGCTTTATCTAGCAATTCAAGCAGGGCCTTTAGTCCTCCATGTATATCGCCAATAACAAAGGTTCGTTGTTTTTTGTTCATTGTTTAATTGTATTTTAATTTTCGTAATATGCGCATGTTATCTTTCCAACGTTCGTAAGCTTCGGGCGCATTTTCTTTAAGTAAAGGCCTAGCTTCCTCGAGTTTTTCAAGAGCCCCTTCAAAATTATTAAAGTGACTAATTAAATACAACGAGGGTAAGTTTAAAAGGTCTAGTTGTTCTACTTGATTAAGCTTTTGACCTTTTTTCATCTTTTCTAGTAATGTGTTGTTAACGTTGTAAAAGTGATAAAGTGATTTTTTGTCGAATTTTGGAGGCTCAAAAACCACCTCCGAATTTATTTGATAGGTCATGTTAGGTAAAAAGTCAATACGAACCTTTTCAAGCGGATAGTATCTCCACTTATTTTCGATGCCAAATTGAACGTATTCTAAAATTTTGAAATAATCTTCACCTATTTCAATCTCCACTTCATCGTAATGAGAATAGAAGAGTTTTACTTGCTCGTTTACCAGTTGAATATTCACTCTAGAGTAATAATTTACTCCTTTAACTACCTTTTTTTTTCCTGCCCAGCAGAGTACAAAATATTCTCTAAATACCTTGTAACTTGGTTTAAAGTTTTGGTTTTCATTAAAAAAATCGAAAACTCCGTCTAGGGTTAATTCAATATTGTTTCTTGAATTTTTTTCTAATTCCGCAACACGTTGTTTGTTGGTTTCTTGAATTTTTAAATCGAATGCTTTTGGTTTGCTAATGCTGCCCTCACGCATAAACACTGTTCCCCCGTAGTATTTCCAAATATTTTTCCGTAAGGAACAGATGCTAAAGTCATTTTTAGGTCTTATAGTCACCAAACCAACTACTTTTTTTACTCCAAGATGCGGAAAAGAAATGTTTTCGTAGTTGACTAACGGCGGCTTGTCTAGGTAAGCATTGATTAAATTTTGAATTTTTGAATCATCAAAAAAATCAACCCCTTCTATTGTATTGTCGGCGTCTCTAACCCCAATAACCAAAAAAGCATTGTTGGTTGGGTTGGCGTTGGAAAGACTGCAAATGTGTTTAAGGAATTTCGCTTTTCCTTCCTGTGATCCAATATCGACTTTAAGTTTCTTGTCGAAAAAACTATTTTCGTCGCTGTGCGCTAAAAGATTCTTTATAAGTAAACGCTTGTTGATCATCAGCGAAGTTATTTTTTCAAAATAAAATGAAGCCTATAAGTTCTTATTATAGGCTTATCATTTATCCTTTTACCAAAGCGGGTTTAACCCATGAAAAAATTGCACTTTCTTCTGGGATTCTTATTCGTTGTTGTAGGCGTTGCATACGTTCTGGCAATTTCATCACGAAGTCTCTTGCTTTTTCAGCTTCGTCGGTTAATGCAGAGAATTTATCTACTTCCCAATCGCTGATTAGCTTTTTCATAATATCAATATAGTCTTGTCCAGTGTAAACACCTATGCGTTGTGCTGAGTTAGAAAAATCTTCGAATGCACTGCCAATTTTTTGACCTGATTCTCTTAAAAAATGTGCTGGCATTACAATTTTATTGACCATCATTTCCTTAAAAGCAATCATCATTTCAGAGGGGTCTAATGCAAAAATCTCTTTTACAAAAGTACTGTAAGCTTTGTGGTGCCTCATTTCATCTCCAGAAATAATTTTACACATTCTGGACAAGGATTTGTTCGAGTATTCTTTTGCAATTTGCGCCACACGATTGTGAGATATGTAAGTTGCTAATTCCTGAAAACTGGTATATACAAAGTTTTTGTAAGGGTCTCTGTCGGTACCTATTTCAAATCCATCGTTTATTAGGTACTGAGTTGTAATTTCAACTTGCTTCATATCTACTCTACCAGAAAGGTATAAATACTTATTAAGCACATCACCATGTCTGTTTTCTTCGCCCGTCCATTGCCTTACCCATTTTGCCCAAGGGCTTCCTTCTCCTCCCTCGTGTTGGTTTACTCCATCAACATCCATCAGCCAAGACTCGTAGGTCGGAAGGGCTTCTTCGGTAATGGTATCGCCTACCAAAACTACCCAAAAATCGTAAGGTAGTTCTTTGGCTAATTCTCTAAGTTCTTTCACTTCTTCGAAAAAGCTTTCTTTTTGTGAATTAGGTAAATAGTCTGTTGGTTGCCATATTTTTTCTACAGGGATTAAAAATTGTTCAATTAAATGATCAATTTTAGGTTCCAATTGTTTCATGACTTCAAGTCGAATATTAAATGCTGACATCTTCTAGTTTATTAAGGGTATTATACTGTATATCTTTTTTTACGGCCTCTTCAACTAAACTTAGTAGTTGTTTTGGTTCGTGGTCTTTTACAGGGATTGGTGCTTGAACTTTTATCTTTACACCCACACCAATTCCTAAAGGAAAACTACCGTTGCGTTGCAGTTTCCAAGAATTGTTGATGCTCACAGGTAAAACTACCGCTTCAGGACAATTTTTGAACAACATCAGCAAGCCGTTAGGCGAAAACGGCTTTGGCTCTCCCGTTCTGCTTCTAGTTCCCTCTGGGAATATAACGGCAGAATGTTTAGTTTCGTTTAAATATAAAGAGAAATCTTTTATCGCGGTTAGCGATTGGCGCGGATCTTTCCTGTCGATAAGTACCGATCCGCCATGCCTTAAATTATAGGATATGGACGGGATTCCTTTTCCTAGTTCTTTTTTACTTATAAATTTTGGGTGAAGTTTTCTTAAGTGCCAAATTATCGGGGGTATGTCGTACATACTTTGATGGTTAGCTACGATAATGTAGGTTGTGTTTTTTTTCAATTTTGAAGAGTGGTCATTTTCAAAACGCACACCGCTTCCTAAAAAAACAAGGGTGCGAAGAAGTAAAAAATTTAGTATGTCCACACTATTTTTGTGGGCTTGATAGCCAAAAACCCTATGACATACCCATTGGATGCCATGGAATATAACAAGTATAAGACCAAAAATCAGGTAATAAATTGTGCTTAAAATATAGGCAAGTAACTTCATGAAATACTAAATTACAAAAATAAAAGAATATTGCTAATACCAGTTATGAGTTGAAATTTCTGAAAAAGAAAAAAAGTGCTTTTTATTATGGTAATTTCAATTGATGAATGGTATAAGGTGAACTAATGTGCTAATTAATTATGTATGCGTGCATAATAAAAAAAGCCATTTCGAAAAAGAAATGGCTTTTATGCTTTTTTTGTTTTTGCTTAACAATGTTCATTGTAGGCATCAACTAAATTTTCTGCAATCATTTGGGCTGGTCTGCCTTCAATGTGGTGGCGTTCCAGCATGTGAACTAATTCGCCATCTTTAAATAAAGCCATAGAAGGAGAACTTGGAGGGAACGGCATCATGTGGGCTCTAGCTTTGTCGGTAGCTTCTCTATCTACACCTGCAAAAACCGTAAATAAATGGTCTGGTTTTTTATCGTTTGCTAAGGACATTTTTGCACCTGGTCTTGCATTCGCAGCCGCACAACCACATACAGAATTAACAAGCACTAAGGCTGTTCCTTTCTGAGCTAAGGCTTGGTCTACTTCGTTAGCAGAAAATAGCTCCTGAAAACCAACTGAAGTTAATTCCTCTTTCATTGGTTTAACTAGTTCTGGTGGATACATATATTTTTGTTTTAATTTAAACTTAATTTAGATTGCAAATATACAAAATTTAATGGCTGGCTATTATCTATATTACTAATGCTTTCATAAATATGGTTTATTGTTGATGGTGCCTTTTATTATATTTTTCTTTAGTAGCTGATGTCAGATTATTTAATAGCTTAATTTTTTGTTTTAAGTTCTTCTTCTTTTACTGAATTAAAAAGTTTGAATTTACTTAGTTTTATCAAAAATCTTTCTGCAATTTTGTGTGTTTTAATCTGTAATGTAACACAACTCTGGTTTATGATACAACCCCCTTTTTTGAAGCCTAATGATGTAATTGGTATTGTTGCAACAGCTAGATCTGTTTCTGTGAAAGATCTTGACTATGCAATAAGTTATATTCAAAATTCTGGATATCGTGTAAAATTAGGGAAGACTATTGGTCTGGTACAAAATCAATTTGCGGGCAACGACTACGAACGTGCAACCGATTTTGAACAAATGTTAATCGATCCTTCTGTAAAAGCTATTTGGTGTGCTAAAGGGGGATATGGAAGCGTTAGAATAGTAGATTTGGTTGATTGGTCGTTACTAAAGCGACACCCTAAATGGATTGTTGGTTACTCTGATGTCACATCGCTTCATTGCCATGTAAATCGACTTTCTTTAATGAGTATTCACGGACAAATGCCTGTTGGCTTAGCTGAAAAGTCTAATGCTTCTGCTGAGGTTTTGTTTCAGTTATTGAAAGGTGATTTGCCGGGTTATTCTGTTCCAACTCATCCTGCTAATAAACTTGGAAAAACTAACGGTAAGCTTGTGGGAGGTAATCTTTCTGTTTTGTATTCTCTTTTAGGGAGTGAAAGTTTCCCGCATTTAGAGGGAAGTATTTTGTTTATTGAAGACCTAGATGAATACCTTTATCATATTGATAGAATGTTACAAAACTTTAAGCGTAATAAGTTTTTTAGTTCTTTAAAAGGGGTAATTGTTGGCGGTATGTCTGATATGAATGATAATGCAATTCCTTTTGGAAAATCTGCTGAGGAAATTATTATGGAATATACGCGTGAACTTAACATCCCCGTACTTTTTAATTTTCCAGCGGGACATGTGCATGATAATTTGCCTTTAGTGTTTGGTAAAAATTATTGTTTAGAGGTAACTAATCATGGTAGTAGTTTGTCTTTCATTTAGTTTTAGGTGTTTAGCTTAGTATTTTCTTGAAGAAGTAATTTTTTGTTTTTTGTAAGGATTTGCGTGAGCGATTGAAGTGGATATCCCACAGCATTTGAAATTGGTAAATTTTAAATGCGAGGAATAGTAACGTAAAGCGCGGTGCTTACTTTTGGCCTTAATTTTTGTTGAAAATGGTGTTGTGTTTTATTGTGACTCGTTTTTTATGGGGTTGGACTTTTCTGAGTAAGCACACGCCCGAAAACAAACAACCCCCTACAAAGGCAGGGGGCTGAATTTCAAGTATTAATTTATTAACCTTTAATGCTAGCAGATAGGTACTCGCGGTTTAGTCGAGCGATGTTTTCGAGGGAAATCCCTTTTGGACACTCAACCTCGCACGCACCAGTGTTGGTACAATTTCCAAAGCCTTCTTTGTCCATCTGAGCTACCATGTTTAGGACTCGTTCAGTAGCTTCAACTTTTCCTTGTGGAAGCAATGCATACTGAGAAACTTTAGCTGAGGTAAACAGCATTGCCGATGCGTTTTTACAAGCAGCAACACAAGCTCCGCATCCTATGCAAGTAGCTGCATTAAATGCCATGTCTGCGTTTTCCTTTTCGATAGGAATGCTGTTTGCGTCTTGCGTATTTCCAGAGGTATTTACAGAAATGTAACCACCAGCTTGCTGAATTCTGTCGAAAGCAGAGCGGTCTACGACTAAATCCTTTACAACAGGGAAAGCCTTCGCTCTAAATGGCTCGATAGTAATAGTGTCTCCGTCTTTGAATTTACGCATGTGTAATTGACAGGTTGTAATTCTTCTGTCTGGGCCGTGAGGTTCGCCATTAATTTGTAACGAACACATTCCGCAAATACCTTCTCGGCAATCGTGATCAAATTCTACTGGTTCGATACCGGTTTCGATTAACTGATTATTTAGTACATCCAGCATTTCGAGGAAAGACATGTCTCCTTCTACTCCGTCTAATGGATATGTTTCAAATTTTCCTTGAGTGTTGGCGTTGTCTTGGCGCCATATTTTTAACGTAAGTTTCATTTTGTTCTTTTTTTAAAATAATTACTTTAAGGTAAAAGTTGTTGCTTCTCCTTGTTGAACATTATTTGTAACTTCTAGTTTTTAATTCTATATTTTCATAGACTAATTCTTCTTTGTGAAGAACTGCATCTTTCGGCTCGCCTTTATATTCCCAAGCAGAAACATAACGGTAGTTTTCGTCGTCTCTTAAGGCTTCGCCTTCTGGAGTTTGGTATTCTTCTCTGAAGTGTCCACCGCAAGATTCATTTCGTTGCAATGCATCTTTAGCAAATAACTCGCCTAGCTCTAAGAAGTCCGCTACTCGTAGTGCTTTTTCTAGTTCAGCATTCTTAACATTTGTTTTACCTGTTACACGAACATTTTTATAAAATTCTTCGCGAAGTGCTGAAATTTCTTCAATAGCCTCTTTAAGTTCTTTTTCGTTTCGGGACATACCGCATTTGTTCCACATAATAAGACCTAACTTTCTGTGGAAGTAATCTACGGGTTTGTCTCCCTGAACTTTCATTAGTCTATCAATTTGGTTGCGAACATTTTGTTCTGCTTCGTCAAATTCTTTGGTATCGGTAGGGATTTTTCCTGTACGAATATCGTTGGCTAAGTAGTCTCCGATGGTGTAAGGTAATACGAAGTAACCATCTGCTAGACCTTGCATTAATGCCGAGGCACCAAGTCTGTTTGCTCCGTGGTCTGAGAAATTAGCTTCTCCTGTTGCGTAGCATCCTGGAATTGTTGTCATCAGGTTGTAATCTACCCAAAGGCCTCCCATTGTGTAGTGTACCGCAGGGTAAATCATCATTGGAGTTTCGTATGGATTTTGGTCGGTAATTTTTTCGTACATATCGAAAAGGTTGCCATATTTTGCTTCTACTACCTCCTTACCTAATTTTATAATTTCTTCGTGTGAAGCATCTTTATTTCCAGAGCTAAAGGCTTTTTCTTTTCCGTAGCGTTCAATTGCGCTTGCAAAATCTAAGTATACCGCTTGCCCAGTTTTGTTTACTCCAAATCCAGCATCACATCGTTCTTTTGCCGCTCTAGAAGCCACATCACGTGGAACTAAGTTTCCGAAAGCAGGGTATCGACGCTCTAAGTAGTAGTCTCTATCTTCTTCTTTTAGCTGTGTAGGCTTAAGCTTACCTTCGCGAATTGCTTTTGCATCTTCTAGTTTCTTAGGAACCCAAATACGTCCATCATTTCTTAATGACTCCGACATTAGGGTTAACTTTGCTTGTAAGTCTCCAGAAACAGGAATGCAGGTTGGGTGAATTTGGGTAAAGCACGGATTGGCAAAGAAAGCCCCTTTTTTATGTGCTTTCCATGCAGCGGTAACATTACTACCCATTGCGTTTGTAGAAAGGAAGAATACGTTTCCGTATCCTCCAGAAGCTAACACAACCGCATGCGCGGAGTGTCTTTCAATTTCTCCAGTAATTAAATTACGTGCGATAATTCCACGAGCTTTTCCATCAACTAACACAACGTCCATCATTTCATGACGAGTATAGGATTGAATTTTTCCTCGGTTAATTTGTCTGTTCATTGCTGAGTATGCACCAAGCAATAATTGCTGACCTGTTTGGCCTTTTGCGTAGAATGTTCTTGAAACAAGTACTCCACCAAACGAACGGTTGTCTAGTAAACCTCCATACTCTCTAGCGAATGGAACTCCTTGAGCAACACATTGGTCGATAATGTTTCCAGACACTTCTGCTAATCGATAAACGTTTGCTTCGCGTGAACGGTAATCGCCACCTTTAACCGTATCATAAAACAGTCGATAATCTGAGTCACCGTCTCCTTGGTAGTTTTTTGAAGCATTAATACCTCCTTGTGCAGCAATTGAGTGAGCTCTTCTTGGAGAGTCTTGAAAACAAAATGTTTTAACATTGTATCCAAGTTCAGCTAAAGTTGCCGATGCTGAAGCTCCAGCCAATCCAGTTCCTACAACAATAACGTCAATGTTACGTTTGTTGGCGGGATTTACTAAATTGATTTCGTTTTTATGTTTTGTCCATTTTTCTGCCAATGGACCTGATGGTATTTTAGAATTTAAAACTGACATACAATAATTTTTTATATGTGATTAAAGTAGTGAAAGATAGCAATAAATGCGAAGCCTAAAGGTATCACAATTGCAAAAGCTTTGGTAAAAACTTTGATTCCACTTGAATATTTGTTGTTAATCCCCATAGTTTGGAATGACGAAGCGAATCCGTGCAACAAATGAAGCATTAACAATACAAAAGAAACTACATACAGCGCAGTTCTTATAATGTCTCCCGAAAACTTTTCAACTGTTTCCGCGTAATAACGGTACTCCCCGTTGTGCATACCAGACATATCGCCTTGGATATACTTAACGTTTAATTCGGGAATCCAAAAATCGTAAAAGTGAAGTCCTAAAAAGGCTAAAACAACTGCTCCAGAAATAATCATATTTCTAGAAGTCCAAGGTGCGTTAGCACCTCCGTTGTAAACTCCATACTTTACCGAGCGTGCTTTTCTGTTTTGAATTTCTAAAACAAAACCCATCACAAAGTGAAAAACCACTCCGAAAATTAAAATAGGTTGCAATACGGCTTGAACCAAGAAATTTGTCCCCATGAAATGCGAAATTTCATTGAACGTGTCCGGGCTAACTACCGATGTAAAGTTAATTGTAAAGTGTTGTGCTAAAAACAAGACTAGAAATAATCCCGAAAGCGCCATTGCTACTTTTCGCGCGATTGAAGTCTTTAGTATTCCTCCCATTGATATGTTTTTTAAATTTTCTCCAAAAATACAGTCAAATTAACTCATTTACAAGAATCCTTATATATTTAATAGTTATTTAGAATTGATTTAATTGATGACTACAAGCTCGGAGTTCTAAAGGATTTGCTTCGATTTAATAATTTTTTGATTTATAAAATTTGCAAAAATGATATATATTAAGTTTTAATTTAAACTTCTTTTTTGTTGAAATTTTAATTTTACTTCAATCGAAGCGTGTTAGTAAAGTACATGATAAAAATTGATATTTGCTAGCTCAGTTCTGTCTTATTCCTGTCTCGCATTTATCCTGCATTGTGTTTGACAGATTAAGAGGATAGCCAATTTTCTCTTGTTTTTTTTCTTTTAACTTGATTAGTAAGGTTACACATTATATGGCGCTTAGTAAAGGATGTTTTTCCAGTGAAATAATACCAGTTACTAGTTGAAATTACCGGAAAAGAAAGCGATGGTTTTTTTGCCTAATTAAACCAACAAATAGTTCAATTTATTTTAGTCTCATTTTAAGGTTCAATTGGTATGATGGTTTCTTTTATAATGAAACAGAAAGGAAAAAGGGCGTTTTGTTACTGTAATTTCAATTGGTAAATGGTATAAGCATGCCTTAGCATTTTTTTGCTATTTAATGAGGTTTAGTGAGGGCGAAATGAAGGGTTTTCTCTGGACGTCGAGTGAAGTGGATCATTTTATAGATTATCCAATATGTTGTTTGTTGGTTTTACTAATTTTATACAAAAGGACTACTAGACTAAATTCAAATTTGTATTTTGCGATTTGAAATTTTGTTGAGAGTTTCTCTCAGCTACCTATTTTTTATATATGAATTTATACCCAATAGAAACGGGTCATTTTAAACTCGATGGTGGCGCTATGTTTGGCGTAGTTCCGAAAAGTTTGTGGTCCCGAACTAATCCAGCCGATGCAAATAATATGATTGATATCGCTGCCACAAGCCTGCTTATTGAGAATGGAAATAAGTTGATTTTAATTGATACAGGGCTTGGAAATAAGCAATCTGATAAGTTTTTTAGTTATTATCACCGATGGGGAAACCATAATTTAGACGATTCGCTTAAAGAAAAAGGTTTTCATCGCGATGACATTACTGATGTTTTTATGACTCATTTACATTTCGACCATTGTGGAGGAAGCGTACAATGGAATAAAGATAGAACGGGTTATGAACTCGCTTTTAAAAATGCTAAATACTGGACTAACGAGGATCATTGGAAGTGGGCTACTGAACCTAACGCTCGGGAAAAAGCATCGTTTCTTCATGAAAATTTGATGCCTATGCAAGATTCTGGTCATCTTCATTTTTTAAACCGCACAGCGCAACGTCATTTTTATGACGAATTAGGATTTGACGTGCTTTTCGTTGATGGGCATACCGAGAAACAGATGATTCCAATTATTGATTACAAAGGCACTAAACTTGTTTTTATGGCCGATTTACTCCCCACCGCTGGACATGTTCCTTTGCCTTTTGTGATGGGGTATGATACAAGACCTCTATTAACCTTAGACGAAAAAAAGTCTTTTTTAGAGGAAGCTTGCCAAAATAATTATTACCTTTTTTTAGAACATGATGCGCACAATGAAATTATAAGCCTTCAGTCAACAGAAAAAGGAGCAAGATTAGATAAAGTATACACATTTAATGAATTATATAAGTAAGATGAAGAAGCAGATTCGTATTTTCTCTGGAGCATTGTTGGCGGCCAGTCTTTTAGCAGGATGTAGCACTAAAAGCTTAAAATTTGATGCAGTTGCTTTAAAAAGCGATAGCCAATTAGTAAAAAAACAACGCTTAACGCAAGAGCAGCTCATTTCTTGGGCAGCAGCAGATTTGGTTCAGGATACCATTCCTGGAATGAGTGTTGACAGGGCTTACGCCGAAATTATTAGAGATCAGGAAGGGCAACTAGTTATTGTTGGCGTAATTGATAGCGGTATTGATAACGAACATGAAGACCTTAAGAATGTTATGTGGGTTAACCCAAATGAAACGCTTAACGGTAAAGACGATGACGGAAACGGTTATATCGATGATATTCACGGATGGAATTTTCTTGGCGATATAGTCGAAGAAAACATGGAGTATACTCGAATTGTGAGAGATTACGAAGACGTATATGGAGTACCTCAAAAGGATCACCAGCCTAAAGATGCCAATGCTTTTGCTTTATATCAAAAAGCAAAGGCTGAGTTGGATAAAGAATATGGCGATGCTGTTAGAAGAGGACAATATTATAAGTCACTTAAAAAAAACTTACAGGAAGGAGTTGATGAATTGAAAAAAGCTATGCAAGTAGAGGAGCTTACGTTTGATAATTTAAGTGAATTTAAACCTGAGGACTCTGACTTAAAAAGCAGTAGAAGCTTCTTGATGAATGTTTTAAGCCAAAGTGGTGGCGATATTGATGATGTTTTTGAACAATTACAAGAAGGAATAAATTATTTCGAAGGACGAGTTGATACTCATTTTAATAAAGAATTGAGGGCTCGATCAACTAAATTAGGTGACGATGAAAACGATTTTAGTGTAACTATCTATGGGAATAATCAAGTTTCAGGACCAGACCCAAAGAAAGAAGACGCAAAGCATGGAACTCATGTTGCCGGAATTATAGCAGCAGATCGTTCAAACAATATTGGTATAAATGGCGTAGCTCAGAACGTAAGAATTTTATCGGTAAGAGCGGTACCAGATGGTGATGAATATGATAAAGATATTGCTATGGCTTTTCGTTATGCCGTAGATAATGGTGCAAAAGTGATAAATACCAGTTTTGGGAAATATTTTTCTACCTACCCTGAAAAAGTGGAAGAAGCAATGAAGTACGCAGCCGATAACGATGTGTTAATTGTAAATGCAGCAGGTAATGATGCATTAAATTTAGATGAAACACGTGTTTATCCAAATGATCAAACGCCAGAAAACGAAACGGAGTTTATTGATAATTTCCTTAACGTTGGATCTATTACACCTAGTTATGGTAAAGAAATGGTGTCTGGATTTTCTAATTATGGTAAAAAAAGCGTTGATATTTTTGCTCCTGGGTCTCAAATATACTCGACCACACCGCTAAACGAGTATGAATTTTTGCAAGGTACATCTATGGCAGCACCCAATGTAGCGGGAATTGCTGCATTAATTCGTTCGTATTACCCTAAACTTTCAGCGGCCCAAGTAAAGAAAATTATAATGGACAGTGGACTTACTTATGATGGCGATGTTATTGTTGGTGGAGACCCTTCAACTACAATGCCTTTTTCAGAACTTTCTGTTTCGGGAAAAATTGCTAATTTGTATAACGCTTTAATCTTAGCAAGTAAGGCTAAATAATTCACTATAAATTCAAGTAGTGCTGTCGAAGTTACCCTTAGTTTCAACTAGTAATTTCGACAGTGCCTCTTTTTAAATCTCTAACACAACACGTTTATCATTCAATTAGAAACACTAAGAAATATGAATAAAGTATGTTTTTTAATCTTCTTTTCCGCATTAGGTATTATTGCTCAAAATAACACCTCTTATTGGCAGCAGCATGTCGATTATCAGATGGAAATAGATATGGATGTCGAAAGCTTCCAATACACGGGAGTTCAAAAGTTAACTTATACTAACAATTCACCCGACACACTTCATAGGGTATTCTACCATTTATATTTTAATGCGTTTCAACCAGGAAGTGAAATGGATGTTAGGTCAAGAACAATTCAAGATCCTGATAAAAGAGTAGGGGATAGAATAGCGCAGCTTAAAGATGACGAAATAGGCTTTATAAAAGTAAATAGCTTACGGCAAAACAGCGATGAGTTATCTTATAAAGTAGCCGGAACAATTTTAGAAGTAGATTTGAAACAAGCTATACTCCCCGGTGAAAGCCATGTGTTTGACATGAATTTTGAAGGACAAGTTCCGCTCCAAATAAGACGTTCGGGAAGAAACAGTGCTGAAGGCGTTGCGCTTTCCATGACGCAATGGTACCCAAAACTAGCAGAATATGATTTTGAAGGTTGGCATGCAGATCCTTACATTGGAAGAGAGTTTCATGGAGTTTGGGGAGATTTCGACGTGAAAATTACGATTGATAGTAAGTACACAATTGGAGGAACGGGATACTTGCAAAATCCTAACGAGATTGGTCACGGTTACCAAACCAACGGAAAAAAAATAAAACACAAAAAAGGAAGCAAGCTTACTTGGCACTTTGTTGCGCCAATGGTTCATGATTTTGCGTGGGGAGCTGATCCTGACTTTATACACGATACCTATGAAGCAGCTGATGGAACAATGCTACACTTTTTTTATAAGGACAAGAAGGAATTAAAAGAGAATTGGAGGAACCTTCAGTCTAAAACTGAAGAAATTTTATTGTATTTCAATGAACATATTGGTCCATATCCTTACAAACAATACTCTGTAATACAAGGTGGCGACGGCGGAATGGAGTATGCCATGTGTACGCTTATTACTGGTGAAAGAACATTTGAAAGCTTAGTAGGTGTAACTGCACACGAGTTAGCTCATTCTTGGTTCCAGCACGTTTTAGCTACCAATGAATCCAAGCACGAATGGATGGACGAAGGCATGACAACCTATATTTCAACCCTTGCGATGGATAAAGTAATGGGTAAAAATTCGCAAAACCCTATGGCTAGTAGTTATAGAGGATATCGTTTTCTAGCTAATTCTGACGTGCAACAACCTATGAGTACTCACGCAGATCGTTGGAATTACAACCAAGCTTATGGAATTAGTGCCTACTCTAAAGGAGCTATTTTTGTATCGCAACTTGGGTATATTTTAGGAGAAGATTTGCTAGAAGAAACCTTAAAACGATATTACAAAGAATGGAAGTTTAAGCATCCAACTCCAAACGATTTTAAACGAGTTGCAGAAAAAGTATCAGGTGCGCAATTAGATTGGTATTTAGTCGATTGGACTCAAACCATAAACACGATAGATTATGCGATTGCAAATGTAGAAGTACAAGAGGATACTACAAAAATTACTTTAGAGCGTAAAGACTTAATGCCTATGCCTATTGAAGTTAGCGTTACCTATGCAGATAATAAGGTGGTAAATTACTACATTCCTTTACAAATGATGCGTTGGGTAAAACCCAATGCACAGAATGTTCAGCAAGCTTGGCCATGGGCAATGCCTACTTATAATTTTGAAGTTCCTTCAGATAGTGGGGTAGTGAAAATCCAAATAGATCCAAGTGGGTTGATGGCAGATAAAGTGCTTGAGGATAATAGTTGGGAGAAATAAGATTTGATAATTTTTTATGATTTATTGAAGTTATTATATTTAACTTAGACTAGTCAATTTTAAATTATATATCATGAAAAGAAAAATGTTAATTTGTAGTGTTTTGTCAATTAGTATTCTGAGTACCTCATGTTTAGGTTCCTTTAGCGCGTTTAATAAGCTGAGGGATTGGAATGACGGTTTAACAGACAATAAATTTTTAGACAACTTGATTTTTTGGGCTTTAAACATAGTACCCGTATATCCTTTGTTCTTTTTTGGAGACGTTGTTTTTTTCAATTTGTTAGAGTTTTGGACCGGAAGTAATCCTATTGCTATGGCCGAGGGTGAGTCAGAGACTCAGTATGCAACAGTAGATGGTCAAAAAGTACGTATGACCGCAAAGAAAAATGAGTTTCATATTCATGTTGTCGAAGGAAAAGATGCTGGAAAAGAGCTGCAGATGATTTTCCTACCAGAGGATAAGTCTTGGAATGCTGTTGGTCCAAACGGAGAGTTGACTAAATTAGCTTCTATGGAAGAAGGTTTTTATAAAGTATATACCCCAGAGGGAACAGCTATTAAGCTAGACGCAAATGCTTCTGAAGCTCAGAATTTAGTTATTTTAGAGCAAAAAATTGAGCAATCTAATTTACGTTATGCACAACTTGAAGAATAAGTAGTTGTAAACTACTAAACAAAAAAAGCCAGCTTTCAGAGCTGGCTTTTTTTTATAAAAGTTTTTTTAAGCCTCGAATGGCTCGATAGAAACATAAGACTTGTTGTCTTTAGATTTCTTAAACTTTACAATTCCGTCCACTTGTGCGTGTAGGGTATGATCTTTTCCTGCGTAAACATTTTCGCCAGGTTTGTGTGCAGTTCCTCTTTGTCTAACAATAATGTTACCTGCAACAGCTGCTTGGCCTCCAAAGATTTTAACGCCTAATCGTTTCGATTCTGACTCTCTTCCGTTCTTTGAACTACCAACTCCTTTTTTGTGTGCCATTTCTCTTGGTTTTTAAAGGGTTATTATTTGCTTAATGCCTCGATTAATTCAGCTTTTTTCATTGCTGAATATCCTTCAAGACCATTTTCTTTTGCTAATTTTTTCAAATCTGCAACAGTCATGTCATTCAAGTCCTGAGAAGCTTCAGCTTTTGCCTCAGCTTTCTTTGGTTCAGGTTTTGCTTCTTTAGTTGGGGCTGCTTTTGTTGCTCCAGAAGCAATAATTTCCTCGATTACAATTTGCGTAAGGTACTGTCTGTGACCGTTTTTCTTACGGTAGCCTTTACGTCTTTTCTTCTTAAATACGATAACTTTATCGCCTTTCAAGTGCTTCAAAACTTTCGCTTTTACTTGAGCACCATCTATAGCTGGGGCGCCAACGGTAATTTCTTCACCATTACTTAAAAGTAAAACTTCATCAAAGCTTACTTGAGCTCCTTCTTCTGAAGCTAAACGGTGAACAAACACTTTCTGGTCTTTTGCAACCTTAAATTGCTGCCCTGCTATCTCTACAATTGCATACATAGTGTACAGGTTTAAATTAAAATGGGTGCAAATATAGGGGTTTATTTTTTATCTCACAACCATGCTTTGTAATAAAAAATCCGCTCTTTTAGGGAGCGGATTTTATCGTAGAGCTGTAGATTTATTGCTTGCTTTTGTAAAGTTCTTCTACTTTATTCCAGTCAATTACATTAAAAAAAGCTTCAATATAATCAGGTCTTCTGTTTTGGTAGTTTAAGTAGTACGCATGTTCCCAAACATCTAAGCCTAAAATCGGAGTTCCAGCGCATCCAACGTTTGGCATAATTGGATTGTCTTGGTTTGGTGTAGAACATACTTCTAAGCTGCCATCTTGATGTACACACAACCATGCCCATCCAGAACCAAATTGGGTGGCGGCTGCATTAGAGAAAGCGTCTTTAAACTGTTCGAACGAACCAAAATGTTTATCGATTGCCTCTGCTAATTCGCCTGAAGGATTACCTCCTCCATTTGGAGACATAATTTCCCAAAACAATGAGTGATTGTAAAACCCACCACCGTTATTTCTCACAGCGCCATTAGAGATGTCTAAATTGCGTAAAATTTCTTCAATGTCTTTACCTTCTAAATCGGTGCCTTCTATTGCTGCGTTAAGTTTAGAAGTATATCCAGCATGGTGTTTTCCATGGTGGATTTCCATTGTTTTTGCATCGATATGTGGTTCTAGTGCGTCATGCGCATAATTTAATTTTGGTAATTCAAAAGCCATAACTATTTTGTTTATTGATTAATATTAATTAAAGCATCAAAATTAACTATTATAAATTGAGATTTCAATTTTTGGTTGTTATAAATTACTTAAAAACCTAATTTCGACCTAATTGTTCGCTGAATAATTGATGAATTTTGACATTGACTAACTTTTGTAGCGCTTTTTCTTCTAAATACTTTGCAAAGACTTCCTTTAGTGCTACATTTGAAGTAAAATCTAGCAATAATTTAATGACAGTTTTTAATAATAAAGATTTTACTCGCTGGTTTATTGTAATTACTTCTTTAGTTATATTGGGGTTAATTACATGGAATATCAGTGTATTTTACGACCGTATTAAAGAGGATGAGCGTAGTAAAATGTCGGTTTGGGTAAAGGCTATGGAATCTATTAGTGAGGCTACTCTTAAAGATACGCAATTGGGGTTTGAACTGGATATACTTGTCCTTAACCAAGAAATTCCAACCATTATGTTAAACAGTACTAACGATATAATGTTGGTAGATAATGTCCCAGAAAAGGTTGTTTCGGATTCCTTGAAATTAAGAAAATACATTGAAAAAATAGGTATTGAGAACGAACCTATTCGCATGAATATGGAAGACGGGGAGTATTACTCATTGTACTACGGTAATTCGCTAACCCTTAGTAAAATAAAATATTATCCAATTATTCTTTTTTTGGTAATTATCCTTTTTTTAGCGCTGGTTTATTTTTTTTATTACACTTCTAAGGCCAGTGAACAAAATTTACTTTGGGCTGGAATGGCCAAAGAAACGGCCCATCAAATAGGGACTCCCTTGTCCTCGTTATTTGGATGGCTAGAAATTCTTCGTTCTGAAAAAAATGTAGATGAAGCTTATTTGGCCGAAATAGAAAAAGACATCGAGCGGCTTAAAACCATAACAGAACGTTTTTCTAAAGTAGGATCTCAAATTAAACTTTTAAAAACAGACATTACAAAAGCAACTCGACAATCTTTCGATTACTTAAAAAATAGAAGCTCTAAACTAATTACATTTCATATAGATTTACCAGACGAGCCTGTGTGGGTTGAGTTGAATGAGCCCTTATATTCTTGGACTATTGAAAACCTAACCAAAAATGCAATTGATGCGATGAAAGGAAAAGGGAAGCTAGAAATAGAATTAGTTAGAAGTGGAAACTTCATAAAAATTCTTATTTCCGATACAGGTAAAGGTATCCCAACGAAGAATTTCAACAGGATTTTTGAACCGGGTTTTAGTACTAAAAAACGAGGCTGGGGGCTTGGGTTGTCCTTGGCAAAACGGATTATAGAAGATTATCACCAGGGTAGAATATTAGTAGCTTACAGCGAAATAAACAAGGGAAGTACATTTGAAATCCGACTTAAACGTTCTGATGTAACGATATAATGCAGGCCATCAATTACAACTACCGTGATGAAACAACGTTCTGTTTTAGTAGTAATTTCAACCAACAACGAGTCTTCTTTTTAAGCATTTTCGACTTTTTATTTTTTTTTAAGGGGAATCACTGAAATTAGCGCGAATACAAAGACTAATCAAATAAAAATCCTACTTTTGTTAATCCTTTAAAAAATAAGTAATATGAATGCAGAAAATGCAAAATTTTCGGTTTTTGGAGGTGGAAGTTGGGCGACGGCAATTGTAAAAATGCTTTGCGAAAATCAAGAAAAAGTAACTTGGTACATGCGCAATCAAGAAGCTATAAACCATATTAAAACTCAACAACACAATCCGAACTACCTTAGTTCTATTGAATTTAATACCGACAAATTACATTTAACTAGCGATATAAATGAAGCTGTTAAGGCAAGCAAATACCTTCTTTTTGTTATCCCTTCAGCATTTCTCACCAATGAGCTTAGCAATTTAAATGAATCCTTAGAGGGTAAAATTATTTTTTCGGCTATTAAAGGCATTGTTCCTGAGAGTTATTTAATTGTTGGCGAACATTTTAATGAAAAGCTTAAGGTCCCTTTTGAAAACATCGGAGTTATTACGGGGCCATGTCATGCCGAGGAAGTAGCTCTAGAGCGACTGTCTTACTTAACCATTGCCTGCGCTACGGAAGATTATGCCAATTATGTAGCGGAAAATTTAAGCAGTAATTACATTAAATGCAAGGTTACAGAAGATGTTATTGGTACCGAATATGCGGCAGTTCTTAAAAATATTTATGCCATTGCTGCTGGAATTGCACATGGATTAGGCTATGGCGATAATTTTCAGAGCGTTTTGATGAGCAACGCCATACGAGAGATGAAGCGGTTCATCAAAAAAAGGTACAAGATGAAGCGAAATATTAATGATTCTGCTTATCTGGGCGACCTCTTGGTAACGGGCTATTCTACTTTTTCAAGGAACCGTTTTTTTGGAAATATGATTGGAAAAGGCTACACCGTTAGAAGCGCTCAAATGGAAATGAATATGGTGGCAGAGGGCTATTACGCAGTAAAAAGCGCTTATATTATAAACGAACAAAGCGGTAAACGAAAAACTAAAGTACCTATAATAAATGCAGTTCATAAAGTTTTGTACGAGAACAAAAATCCTCGAAAAATTTTTGAAAAACTAGCCGATAAATTAGATTAAGTTTAAATGAATCAATTACTTAAAGGCAGCATTTTTGTTGCCATTGCAGCTTCCTGCTACGGAGTACTTACAACCTTTGTTAAGCTCTCTTATCAAGAAGGTTTTACAACGGATGAAATTACTTTTGCCCAGTTAGTTATTGGCTTTATAGGCTTGTCTTTGTTAAATTTTGGATTAAAAAAGACAACCAAAAAGAAAAGCGAGAAAGCTAAAAAATCATCTATACTTTGGTTAATGCTAGCTGGGACTTCTTTAGGGTTTACTAGTATATTTTACTACTTAGCCATGCATCATATTAGTGTTTCTGTTGGAATAGTGCTGCTTATGCAAAGCGTATGGATGGGGGTAATAATAGATGCTGTTGTAAATAAGGTACCTTTAACGCCAAGAAAAATTATTGCTGTAATCCTCATATTATCAGGTACCGTTTTGGCTGCAGACATCTTATTTTCGGAAATAGAAGTTTCACTAATAGGTATTGGGCTTGGTATGCTAGCAGCACTTTCATACACCGTTACTATATTTACATCTAACCGCGTTGCTCTGGAGTTACATTCAATAACAAGAAGTAAATGGATGATGTTAGGTGGTTTATTGGTTGTAATTGTTTTTGCTTTTCCTTCATTAGTAAATACGGAAAATCCGTTTAATTGGTCTGTTTTTATTAAGTGGGGTCCAATTTTAGCTTTATTTGGTACTATTTTACCTCCATTATTTTTTACCGCGGGAATGCCAAAAATTAACGTGGGTATTGGTGCTATTATTTCTGCAATAGAATTGCCTGTGGCAGTTGTAATGGGGTATTTAGTTCTTTCTGAAGATCAACACTTAGTTAAATGGATAGGAATAAGTCTTATCTTATTAGCAATAGTACTGATGAATCTTAAAAAAGCAACTAGGGTAGCAAAAAGTTGATGCGTTAGGGATGGAAACGGCAGCCTTTTGAAGGTGAAGGCGTAATTGTATGTTTTTTTTTGAAGCGACCTAAGAAGCTCTCATAAAAAAACAATACACTAGCCTGAAACAAAAAAGCTATAGTGTACAGCCCGTTGAAACGCCCAACTAATTGATGTTTTCGGGTTTATCTTCATACCAATGCTCAAAGGTTTTTTCGGTTTTGTAATCGTCTGTTAGGACTTTGTAAACAGCAAAAAGAAATATCCCTTGGCCAATCATGCTAATAAAAAATACCCAGTTGAAGGGTAAATCCATAACCACCATAATGGTGAGGCTGATGAGCAACAAGGTGCTAAATATCACGTAAAATATTCCGTTAAGTTTCATATTTTTGTTTAAAGGTAAAGGCATTTTAGGTAAGGATTTGTTAATTTTTTGTCAATAAGTATAATATTAAGACTTGAGCAAGCCTGTTTTTTGGGGTGAATGAGGCTAAAAAGCAAGGTCATTCATTTGATAAATTGGTATTAGAGTATACTTTGTGCTACTTTTGTATTTTAATTAATAGTTTCAAGAAAGGATATGAAAAAGTTATGCATAGTGCTTGTTGGTATTTTAATTTTGTCGGCATGTAGGAGCGATGATGTAAGAAGGGATAATCCTTTTTTGTTGGACCTTCGTTTTGATGTAAATATAAACCTTAACTTACCCCAGTTTTCGGTGCTTAATTTTCCGGGAAATGCTATTTATTTAGGAGGTTTTGGTAATGAGGGAATTATTGTGGTAAATGCTGGAGGGAGTTTTTTAGCTTGGGATGCAGCTGACCCAAATTTAATTCCACAGCCTTGTTCTAGAATGCAACTACAGGGTTTAGTTGGAGTATCGCAATGTAATCCGCCAAATTCATATAGCTTAGTAACAGGCCAACCTTTAGAGGATGGACTACTTTATCCCTTGTTTAATTACCGCCTTCAGAAATCTGGAAATACCATTCGTGTGTTCAACTGATGTTCTGATAACTTGAATTTATGTAAGGCTTGAAATACATAGAAAAGTTTAATTGACTTTGGAGATTTTTTATGCAACGAAATTTGATTATTTTTTTGTTATGAATGCTGAGGAATGCTTTACTAAGTTATTTTTCAATTCTGTGTTTAAATAATTACATAAAAGTTAAGGTTAGAACAACCGACGTTGCCAATCCCATTAACAATACGATAAAAGAAAAAACACCAATACCTATGTCGTAATGTGCAGCATAATCAGGTATTAGTTTGCTTAGAAATTCAGGATCGATTTCGGACGCGTAAATTGCCATAAAAAAAGTAAACAAAATAGAAGCGATAAAGCCAGTTACAAGTCCCGAACTGAAACCTTTGGTGTAATTGTAATCTTGTCCTAATTCAATTCTCCTGTAACGAGTCGCTTCAAAATGGCGGATCCTGTGATAATTCCGTTAAACAAACTGAAAAACGGATTTGTATGTAGTCCAAAGGCTAAGATACCACCAAGAAATATGCAATTAGTGAAGTTGTGAGTGCTAATCCAAAACGCATAGGTAATGTAAACTTGTCCATAATTTTATTTTTTGACATAAATTTAATGGATTTATTGTGTGTTTGATTAGTATCGTGTTAATTAATTGAATTATAAGAATTTCAAGCATAAAACACGCATTCGACTAAAAAAAAACATAGATATTTGTAACATATCTTTACATAGATCTACCAATAAAGTATCATCTAAAAAAAACAAAAAAATGACAAGAAAAATTAGTTTATTAGCTTTTGTAGCTTTGTTCAGCTTTGCTGTACAAGCGCAAAAAGTTGAGTTTGAGTCGTACACTCTAGATAACGGCTTAGATGTAATCTTGCATCAAGACAATAGTGCACCACTTGTAAAGGTGGAAGTAATGTACAATGTAGGTTCAAAAGACGATCCTGAAGGAAAAACCGGAATGGCTCACTTTTTTGAGCACCTATTGTTTGAAGGCACTAAAAATATTGAGCGAGGAGAATGGTTTAAAATTGTCACCGACTTTGGTGGTGTAAATAATGCCAATACAAGTTGGGACAGAACTACCTACTTCGAAATCTTGCCTTCTAACAACCTTCAAGTTGGTTTATGGATGGAAGCAGAAAGAATGCGCCACCCAAACATCGATACTGTTGGTGTAAATACCCAAAGAGGAGTAATTAAAGAAGAAAGAAAACAAACCCAAGACAATCGTCCTTACGGAAACTTGATTTCTCAGATTACACGAAATATTTTTCCAACAACAGGGTATCGTCACGAAATCATAGGTACTCTAGAAGATTTGGATAGACCAAAATTAGAGCATTTCAACGCATTTTTTGATAAATTTTATGCCCCAAACAATGCTGTTTTAGTAGTTGCAGGTGATATTGATATCGATCAGACCAAAGAATGGATTGACCTTTATTTTAGTTCTATACCAAGAGGAGAAAAAATAGAAAGAAGACCTTTTGAAGAAGAACCAATCGAAGAAACTATTTATGCTACTTTTCACGACCCAAATATTCAAATACCAGCTTTAGCAATGGCATACAGAACTGTGCCTGATGGTGAGAAAGATGCAAAAGCCTTGGATATGATTTCGCAAGTCTTAAGCTCAGGTAAAAGCTCTCGATTAACTCGAAAATTAGTAGAGGATAAGAAAATGGCTTTAGCTGTTCAAGCAGGAAACTTCGCTTTGAGAAATGGAGGAATGTATTTTGTATTTGCTTTGCCTATGGAAGGCTATACGCTTGAGGACTTAAGAGTTGAAATTGACGAGGAAATTGAGCGCATGCAAAACGAGCTTATTTCTGACGATGAGTACCAAAAACTACTTAATCAATTAGAAACTCAATTTGTAAATTCTAACGCAAGTGTAGAAGGTATTGGAAGCAGCTTAGCTGAATTTCAAACTAAGTTTGGAGATGCTAGCTTAATTAATAAGCAATTAGAGGAGTACAGATCGGTAACTCCACAAGACATGCAAAATGCAGCCAAAAAATACTTAAATCCAAACCAACGTCTAATTTTAGACTATTTACCAGTTGAAGAAGAACAATAAAAAACAAAAGATGAAAAAATTAATTAATAATATAGTAATTGCATTACTGTTTGTTTCAGGCCTAACTTATGCGCAGATTGACATCAATCAAATGCCTGAACCAGGTCCTGCGCCTTCAGTAAACTTAGGAAAACCACAAACTTTTGAGTTGAAAAATGGACTCAAAGTTTTGGTGGTAGAAGATAAAAAATTACCACGAGTTTTATTCAACCTTACAATTGATAACGATATCTATGCAGAAGGTGATAAAATTGGAACAGGGGCTCTTTTCTCAGATATGATGGGAACAGGCACGCAGAAAACTTCAAAAGAAGATTTTGAAGACGAAGTTGAATTTATGGGGGCTACCCTAGAGGTTTTTGGCTCAGGCGCCTACGCAGCAGGTTTATCAAAATACAGCGATAGACTTCTTGAAATGATGGCTGAAGCTATTTTAATGCCAAAGTTTGACCAAGATCAGTTAGATAAGTTCAGAAATCAAAGCATCGAAGGAATTAAGTCAAGCGAAAAAAGTGCTGCAAGTATAGCTAGCAAAGTAAGAAGTGCACTTGCATTCGGAAAAGACCATCCATTTGGTGAATTTGAAACTATCGAGAGTTTTGAAAATGTTACGCTTGAAGATATCCAAAACTACTACGATACTTTCTTCGTACCTGGAAATGCTTATTTAATTGTTTCTGGAGATGTTGACTTCAAAAAAGTAAGAAAACAAATCAATAAGTTATTCAAAAAGTGGAAAGGTGATGATGCACCATCAGAAACTTACAAGGTTGCAGACAATGTAAAACAAACTGAAATTAACTTTGTTGACGTCCCAAATGCAGTTCAGTCAGAAGTTCATTTGATTTATACTACTAACTTAACCTTAGACCATCCTGATTATTTCCCTGTATTAATTGCTAATCAAATTGCTGGAGGGGGCTTCGAAAGTTATTTAAATAAAACATTAAGAGAAGATAAAGCTTGGACTTACGGTGCTAGGTCTAGCCTAGCTGCAAGCAAAAATCCTACAGCCTTCAGAGCAAGTACGTCAGGTAAGCTAGAAGTTACAGATAGTATTGCTTTAGAAATGATAAAGCAGATCAATCGTATTAGAGAAGAAAAAGTAGATGAAAAGTTGTTGGCTAATGCTAAAGCTACTTTTGCAGGAAGCTTTATAAGAGAAGCTTCAAAACCTAGAAATATTTCTAATTATGCGCTTCGTATCAAAACCCAAAACCTTCCTGAGGACTTTTACGAAAAATACCTTGAAAACTTAGACAAAGTAACAGTTGAGGATGTATACCGTGTTGCTAACAAGTATTTTAGAACAGACCAAGCTAGAATCGTTATAGCTTCTAAAGGAAGTGAAGTAGCAAATGCACTTGAAGCAACAGGTATTCCTGTTAGGTATTTCGATAAAGACGCAAATGAGGTAGAAAAACCAGAATTTTCTAAGCCTATTCCTGCAGGAGTAACTTTGGAAACTGTGTACGCAGATTACATAAAAGCTATTGGTGGAGATAAGGCAAAAGGGGTTAAAAATTTATCCATGAAAGGAAGTACAAGTGTTCAAGGCCAGACCTTAAGTGTTGAGTATGTTGTAACCAACGATGGGAAAATGTTTAACAGCTTAAACATGGGCCCAATGCCAATCATGAAAACAGTTGTTTCAAAAGATAAAGCTTACCAAGAAATGCAAGGTCAACGTATGGATATGCAAGGCGATCAGTTAGAGGAAATGAAAAAATCTGCTGTTGTTTTTGCTGAACTTTCCGTTCCAGAAGATGCTGTTTTGAAAAATATTCAAGACATTGATGGTGTTGATGCTTACATGGTGCAAGTTTCTGAAAACGTAACTGAATTTTACGCTGTTGAAACTGGATTGAAGCTATTAACTTCAACAAAAGTTGAGCAGATGGGGCAATCTTTCACTACTTCTATGAAATATGATAACTACAAAGAGGTAGATGGTGTAATGTTTCCTTCAACTTGGATTCAAGATACAGGAATGGGAATGACTTTAACTATTGAATACGAGGAAATTAAAATCAACCAAAAATTAGATGATAGTAAATTTAACTAATAACTAAGTTTACATTCTTTAAAAGGGTCGCATATTGCGACCCTTTTTTTGTAGGTACAAATATTAACGCTTCTTTTACGAAAGCAAAAAAGAAGCAAGCTACCTTTGTCGCAGTTTTAACAAGGGTTATATGAATAGATTAATGGTATTAAACCACTTTATAAAATAGCAGTCAAATAAGCATACACACTAATAATGAACTTAAAAATACATAGGTTACTAATTCTCTTTTCAGTACTTTTTCTTTTTGCTTCTTGCGAAGAAGATAAAGTACAAGCGACTCAAGAGCTTAAAAATTTACCGGTTATCGCAATTGAAAAAACAGATGTAACGACTTACAAAACCTATCCTGCTTCTTTTGAAGGTGTGGTAAGTAGTGAAGTTCGGGCGAAAGTTTCGGGCTACATTACAGATGTACTTGTCGATGAAGGTCAAGAGGTGAAAAAAGGTCAAGTTTTATTTCGTTTAGAAACAGAATCATTGGACCAACAAGCAAGCGCTGCAAAAGCTAGGGTAGATGTGGCCAGGGTAGAAATGGAAAAAATAAAGCCCCTTGTCGAGAAAAACATTGTTAGCGAAATTCAATTGGAAACTGCAAAAGCAAATTATGAAGATGCGAAGGCTAACTATCAAAGTGTTCGCGCCAATATTAATTATGCCAATATTACAAGCCCAGTTAACGGAGTTATGGGTCGCATTAACTACAGAAATGGGGCATTAGTAAGCCCTACCGACATGACGCCGCTTACAAGAGTGTCGCAAATAGATGAGGTTTTTGTTTACTTTTCAATGAATGAAAAAGATTTTCTTGATTTTATAAGTGAAGCGGAAGGCAAAACCATGCAAGAAAAAATTGATGAGCTTCCAGAAATAGAACTCATACTTTCCAACGGTAAAACCTTTCAGCATAAAGGCAAAATTGAAGCCATTTCTGGAGAAATTAATACCACTACAGGAAGTGTAAGTTTTAGAGCCCGTTTCAGAAATGATGCGAGTTTAATTCGCGACGGTGGAAGCGGGAAGGTTCGTATTCCAACGCACTACCAAAGTAAATTAGTAGTACCTATTATTTCAACTTTCGAGCGTCAAAATAAAACCTTTGTGTATAAAGTAATCAACGACTCCTTAGTAGAAAATGTGATTAGTATAGAAAACGCTACCGACCAAGTTTATGTTTTAAAAAATGGATTCGAAGAAGGCGAACTAATTTTAGCAAAAGGTGCAAACCGTGTAAAGGACGGCGAGAAAATTAATAGCAACAAAATTAGTATGGAAGAAATTTTGTCTTCTTACGAAACGGTATTTAAATAAGTTATGCTAAAGACCTTTATCAACAGACCTGTTTTATCCACTGTTATATCGATTATTCTTGTAATGCTCGGTATTTTAGGTGCTTTAGATTTGCCAGTTACTCAATATCCCGATATTGCGCCACCAACTGTTCAAGTAAGTGCAACTTACCCTGGCGCAAATGCCGAAACCATTATCGAAAGCGTAATTAATCCGCTCGAAGAACAAATTAATGGGGTAGAAGGGATGACCTACATTACATCTACCGCTAGCAACGATGGTTCAGCACAAATTAATATTTTTTTCGAGCAAGAATACAATGCGGATATTGCAGCTGTAAACGTACAAAATAGGGTAACCCGCGCTAATGCTTTGCTTCCAGAAGAAGTGGTTCGTTCGGGAATTATTACCCAAAAACAAACCAATACGGCCTTGGTTTATATTTCGGTGTTTTCTGCTAACCCAACCTACGACGATACATTTGTACAGAATTACTTAAACATTAATGTAAAGCCCGAATTAGAACGTGTAAACGGAGTAGCCGATGTAAATGTGTTTGGAGGAAAAGATTACGCTATGCGTTTATGGTTGAATCCTTCAAAAATGGCAAATTACAATTTAAACGCATCGGAGGTTATACAAGCGGTTCGCGAACAAAGTATTGAAGCTGCCGCAGGTTCCTTAGGACAAAATGCTGGCGAAGCTTTCGAGTATGTAATCAAGTACAAGGGACGCTTTAAAAGTAAAGAAGAATACGAGAATATTATCATTAAAGTAATTGATAACGACAAGATTCTTCGTTTAAAAGATGTAGCCGATATAGAATTAGATGCCTTTTCTTATTCGACAAAAACACGCTCCAAAGGTCACCCAGGAATGAGTTTTGGGGTTTTTCAAACGCCGGGCTCGAATGCGCAAGAAATTATCGAACGCCTCTATGTAAAATTAGAAGAATTAAAAGCAAACTTCCCAGAAGGGATGGATTACATCATTAACTATGATACCAATCGTTTTCTTACCGCTTCGATAGACAAAGTAAAATCTACCTTAATTCAAGCCTTCTTGCTGGTTTTTGCCGTGGTATTTATTTTCCTTCAGGATTTAAAAACCACGCTTATTCCTGCCATTGCTGTTCCTGTTTCCCTTATAGGAACCTTCTTTTTCATGAATTTATTTGGTTACTCTATAAATTTACTTACGCTTTTCGCTTTGGTGTTGGCTATCGGAATTGTGGTAGATGATGCCATTGTGGTATCGGAAGCGGTTTACACTAAAATAGAAGAAGGACAAAAAAATGCCAGGCTTGCCTCTATTACCGCAATGAACGAAATAAGCGGGGCGATAATTTCTACTACCTTAGTCATGGCTGCCGTATTTATTCCCGTAACATTTATAAAAGGACCTGCTGGTGTTTTTTATGAACAATTTGGAGTTACGCTCATTATTGCTATAGTTATATCTTCAATTAATGCATTAACCTTAAGCCCAGCGCTTTGTGCGATTATTCTTCAACCTAAAGAAAAAAAGAAAAAAAGCTTCCTAAGTGGATTTTACAAAGCCTTTAATACCTCTTACAATTACTTGCGAGACAAGTATATGGCTAGTCTTCAATTTTTAATGCGTAAAAAATGGTTGAGTTTTGGAATCATCCTTTTTTCTGTAGTTGGAGCTTATATCCTAGATCAAAACATGCCAAAAGGCTTTGTTCCTACCGAAGATAGAGGGGTTATTTTTATGAACATGGAATTGCCAATTGGAGCTTCTTTAGACCGAACGGTAATTGCCTCAGACCAGGTTTATCAAAGCATTAAAGACATACCCGGCGTACGAAATGCATCCATTACCAGCGGGAGAAACTTTTTCTCTGGATCGGGAAGCTCCTACGCGCAAGGCTTTATTATTCTAGACCCATGGAGCGAACGTACTACTCCAGAAACCAACGTAGATAATTTAGTAAAGGAGCTTAAAGCAAAAACTGCTCATATTTCAGATGCTAATGTCATCTTTTTTACCCCATCCAGCGTTCCAGGATACGGAAGTGCCGATGGTTTTGAAGTGCAGTTAGTGGATAGAAGTTATGGCGATTTAAATGATTTAGATCGGGCGGCTAAAGAGTTTGTTGAGTTGCTTAATCAAGACCCGCGCATTGGCTTTGCTTCCAACTCCTTCAATACTGGTTTTCCTCAACTTCAATTGGAGATAGATGTGCCTAAAGCTAAATTAAGTGGCATTGAAATTAGTGAAATTATTGGTACACTTCAAGCCTACATCGGAGGTTTTTATGTAGCCGATTTTAATAAATTTGGAAAACAGTTTCGCGTATTTGCACAAGCCTATCCAGAAGACCGAAACAACGAAGAACAATTAAACAGTATTTTTGTAAAAACAAGTTCGGGAGAAATGGCTCCTATTACCGAGTTTATTGAGTTAAAAAGAGTTTACGGACCACAAACCGTAAAACGTTTCAACTTGTATAATGCGGTTGCAGTTAATGGTTCCTCTGCTCCTAACATGAGCTCTGGAGATGCTATTGAAGCCGTTAGAGAAGCAGCAAAACAGTTGCCTAATAACTACGACATCGACTTTTCGGGTATTACACGAGAAGAAATTACAGTGGCAGGTCAAGCCATTATCGTCTTCTTGTTAAGCGTATTGTTTGCTTACTTCTTTTTAGCCGCTCAATACGAAAGTTACCTGCTTCCTTTTGCAGTAATTTTATCCTTACCTATTGGTGTAGCTGGCGCATACGCAGTAACCTACTTTAGCGGTTTGCAAAACAATATTTACTTTCAAATTGCCTTGGTGATGTTGGTAGGATTATTAGCTAAAAATGCAATTTTAATAGTCGAATTCGGAATACAACGACGCCGACAAGGTTACAGCATTGCTCGCTCCTCTTTAGACGCTGCAAAAATGAGGCTACGTCCTATTTTAATGACATCGCTGGCTTTTGTATTAGGACTACTTCCCTTAGTTTTTGCGCAAGGAGTAGGAGCAAAAGGAAACCAATCCATTGGTACAGGAGCGGCCGGGGGATTGCTGATAGGAACTTTAGTGGGAATTTTTGTTATTCCCGTTTTATTTAGCATTTTTCAGTATTTACAAGAAAAAATAACAGGAAAGCCAAGCATAACACAAGCGACAGAATAAAATGAAGATAAAAACAAGCATACAACTCCTTGGTTACGGTCTTTGCATTTTTATGCTGAAGGCTTGTTTTATTGCTAAAGAATATGAACAACCTGAGTCTTTTGTTCCAGACGAAACGCTATTTAGAACCGATGCTTTTCAAGCCGACAGCAGCAATGTAGCCGACCTTTCATGGCGTGATTTTTTTAAAGACGAAACGCTTCAGTTGCATATTGAAGAAGCCTTAGAAAATAACATAGACATTCGTTTGGCGCTCAATCAAATTTTATTGGCGAATGCCTATGCAAAAGAAGCCAAAGCTGGTTTTTTTCCAGAAATAAATTTCGATGGTGGGGTAAACTATCAAAACCTCGCTAGCAACTCCCAATTTGGTAGCTTCTTCAACTCTATTACTCAATACGAAGCCGATGTAAATTTTAGCTGGGAAGCTGATATTTGGGGGAAAATAAAAAGCAACCAACGCGCGCAGCAAGCAGCTCAATTGCAAAGTATTGCTGCCCATCAAGCAGTAAAGACAAGTTTAGTTGCCGAAATAGCTTCAACCTATGTTCAAATTTCAACCTTAGATAAGCAAATTGAAATTACAGAAAAAACCATAAAAGCGCGCCAAGAAAGTTACGAAACTTCGCTTGCGTTAAAGTCCTCTGGTCAGCTTACCGAAGTAGGAGTTCAACAGACCAAAGCTCAAGTTCATGCAGCCGAAGCCATATTAATCGATTTAAAAAATGAATTACGTCGGGCAGAAAATAGGATGAGTATTCTGAAAGCAGTCTACCCAACTTATCCCAACCGAAGTACGTTAGATAGCATTGTACTTTCTTCGGAGGTAGCGACAGGTTACCCCGTTCAACTGCTTCAAAACAGACCCGATGTACGAGAAGCAGAACAAGCTTTTGTTAACGCCTTTCAATTAGAAAATGTCGCCAAAGCGAACCTTTACCCAAGTTTGATATTGAATGCTTCAGCGGGTCTTCAAAGCTTAGAGTTTAGCAATTTCATTAATCCAAATTCGTTTTTTTACAACGCTTTTGGAGGAGTATCGCAACCTATTTTCAACAGAAGAAGATTAAAGACGCAACGTGAAGCCGCCGAAATCATGAAGGAACAACAAGCCTTGAACTTTCAGCAAAAAGTCTTACAAGCAGGTCAAGAAGTTTCGGACGCCCTTTATGAAGTTGAACTGTTTCAGCAGAAAATTAGCATCAAAGGAAACGAGTTTGCCGCTTACGAAGAAGCCTATTTAGGAGCAAAAGAATTGCTTATTAACGGATTAGCAGACTACCTTGAAGTGCTTAATGCTCAGCAAAATGTACTACAAACCGAGTTAGATTTGGTGCAATCCAAACGCGATTTGCTACTATCTACCATAGATCTATATCGCGCCTTGGGCGGAGGTTGGAAATAGCATACACCGTCTGGCTTTTGCTTTTATTTGGCTAATTTTCAAAAAAATCTTGTTTTCATTTTTGAAGAAATCCCTTTTATTGTGGTAATTTCAATTGGTAAATGGTATTAGTGGATAAATTTGGTTAATTCAAAAAAATAACTTAATTTCACTTAACTAATTTATACCAATTTGACTATCAAATGTCGTTAAGAGAGCGAAATTGCTTTTTTCATATATAACGCTGTGAATAATTTGCATCCCGTACGTACGGGACGGAAATTGTGAACAAGGCAATATATGGAAAAATGAATGAGCTAAATAGCGTCATTTGATGGTTAAATTGGTATTAATACTTTTACAATGAATAAAATAGCTATCCTATCAGTTATCGTTTTTCTCCCATTTTTTATGGCGAAAGGCCAATCTTTTTCTGAGCATTCAAGTGCTCTTTTTTTGTCTACTTTTCAAGTAGAATCTTCTTTTACTGAAGATTTTCCGAGCCAAGATGATGTTTTTGTTTATTTCAATTTAAGCGAAAAAGAGTTAAAAATGAAAGCCATTTTGGATGCTCAAGCTAACTACAGAGGGAAAAATTCAGGCGGCATTTGGATAGGTGTTGCAACACTCTTATTCTCTCCGGTTATTGGCTTTATTCCTGCGGCAGTTACTTCTGGAGCGGAGCCTAACCGAAAAAACTTAAACTACCCAGACGAAAAACTAATGAACGATTATGACTACTACACCAGTTATGTGCATGAGTCTAAAAAAATAAAAAAACGAAGAAACTGGAAGTATTTTGGCATCGGGAGCGCAACTTGGTTAGCCGCCGCTTTTATTATCAATCGTTAGTCAATTTAATCCGCTAATAGTTCACATACATTATATTTTAGAAAACATGAAAACAAAATTAAAGCTGTTGTTATTTATCCCTTCTTTTTTCTTTTTTTATCTAGTAAACTCGCAAGAAAATCCCACTCTTCAAGCATACATCAATTTTTATGTAGACGAAATGGAAAAGTTGGTCGATGCAACTGGATTTACACAATTAAGGGAACAAATGATAGAAGAAGCTAGTACTAACGAATCTACTACGCTCACCAAAGAACAATACTATAAGCAGTTAGCTTTGCTGAAGGTGATGATAAAAAAGGATAAAGAAAGGTTTGTTTTTCATAAAACTTTATTAGAACGCGATTACGAAAAATACCAAGCTTCAAAAGAGAAAAATAACTACTTCAAAGAAAACATATGGAAAGAGCCTAAGGAAAAAGATAGCTTTTTGTTTTATCCTTTGGACTCCCACGCAACCTTTCCTAGGTGCAAAAAAGTAAAGGACAATGTGAAGCGCAGATATTGTTTATCTCAAAACCTGACGGAGCATATTCAAAAGAAATATGATATTGTAAAAGCAGCTCAAATACTGCGAGACAACAATATTATAAAAAAAGGAGAAACAAATGACCTTGTATTTCAAACTTTTGTAAAGCTTAGAATAACCGAAGATGGTGAAGTAGAGTACATTAAAGGAGCAGCTATTCACGAAGACTTGGATGATCTTGCCGAAGCTTCCCTAAAAGGATTGCCTAAACTTTTGCCAACCATATCGGATGGAGTTGCAAAAAACACAATCTATACCATCCCAATTTCATTGTATATACCAAGTAGTTATTAGTTGTGATTAATATAAGCCCAAACTTATACATTAGAAAAAAATGGAAATAGAAACTGAAATTTTAGTTGTAATTATTGCCTCATTAGCGTCACTAATTATTGGCATAATAAACATTGTGTTTAATCAAAAGATTTCCGCAAGACAAAACAAAATAGAATTAAAGAAAACTAAAATAGATCTTTTTGAAAACCGAAGACAAAAGTTAGAAACGGTAAAATTTGAAATTTCAAATCGTGAAAGTGCTGTTCACAATTTTAATTCAATGGAAGATGTTGGTCTGATTGCTAATTATTTTTCGAAAAACATTAAAGATATCATTGCAATTTCTCATTTATTAAATGAAGGATTTGTAAATAAACTAAAAACGTCTCTTGATAAATTAAATCAACATATAAATGATGAAAAAACAGGAAGTAAAGTCAATTATAAAAAAGCTTTTGAACACGTAAAAGAGATGAGTAAATTGAATGAACTTATTCCAATTGAACTTGAAAGAAAATTAAAAGAAATTGAGAATCGAATAAATACTTTATTGGAATAAAATACTAACCACAACAGCGCATATAGTTTATGGCGGAATTATAGTCAAATCAAAAAACTTTGTATTTTTAAAAATGTAAAACATTAACCGAAAACCCTGCGCATTTTAAGCCTCCACTTTCGTTATGCGCGAGACGTTGTGCAACACATAAACCGACCTGAAAATTATTGACGAACTGAACTTTAACTACGCTGATTTTAAGAATAGCTGAAATTTATTTATTCACTAAAATTTTTAACATTTTTGACTGCTTTTGCTAATGCGCCAGTTATAATAAAGCTAATACATATTTAACCATCAAATGACGCTATTTAGCTCATTCATTTTTCTGTAATTAAAATGAAAACTATACAAAAAATAACACTAGCTTTAGTGATAATTTTCACTTCATTAAGCTATGCACAGAATTCAACCCAAAATTGGGAAGATTTAGAAGGTACATGGAAATACCAAGATGGCGAGGTTGAGTTTTACATAAACTTAAAGTATAAACAAGTTGAAGTTTACAAGGGAGACATTATGTATTTTTTGGTTGGATATGCAAAATTATCACATCAAAATGAACTTATTTATGATAATTTACATAAACTTAAAAATGTTAATAAAGAAGTTTTGAATTTGAAAGAAATTAATGGCATTGAAGATATTGATAATAATGTTAACATAAAGATTAGGAATATAAATGACTCTTTAGTGGGGACCTTTTTAATTGCAAACTATGGTGGATTAGTTAATGTTAAATGTGAATATGATAACGAGTTACTAACGCTACATTTTTCAAAACCACGTCTAAAACTTATAGGACCTGATGCTGAGCAAAAAAAAGAAGCTATGTACGCCAACCACATCCCAGAATTGCCTTCTACTTGGTTGTTAGAGCGAGTAACGGAAGAAGAGATTAAAGAATAGTAGTTCATTTATTTTTTAAGAAAGCCACCTTGTTTGTATGATAGCAAGGTGGTTTTTTCTAAATTGAATTACAGTAAAGTTTTTTATAAATTAACATTACAAAAAGGGAATACAGGTAATTTTAACCAATGGAAAAGAGTTGTAGTCAATAGAGACGGGAATGATATTAACGAAATACAAAATTGTAATTAAAATGAAAAATATAAATAAAATTATAGTCGCTATGCTTCTTGTTATATCAAGTAGCTTTTTAAATGCGCAAGAAACACCTCTAAATATACAAGATTTGGAAGGTACTTGGAAATACCAAGATGAGGAAACGGAATTTTATTTGATACTACTATATAAGCAAGTAGAAATTAGGAAAGGAAAAATTGAAAATAAATTAATTGGTTTTTCAAAACTTATTCATGACGGCAAAACGGTTTATAATCGTCTAAACTATAAGAATTTGTTTACATCCAAAAGTATATACAAAACAAATGAAATTTTAAATACAGAACGGCCAGATGCTGAAAGTACAAATCCTGATTTTTATTTATATGCAAGTAGTTTTGGCCTTAGAGGTGATTATGCGGCTATGGATTATAAAACTGTAGTAAATATAAAAGGTGAGTATGAAAATGATATGTTGACCCTTCACTTTTCCAAACCTTATGATGGTATTTACATGCCTGAAGTAGCAGAGCAAAAAGAAGCCATATACGCCAACCACATCCCAGAATTGCCTTCCACTTGGGTGTTAGAGCGAGTAACGGAAGAAGAGATTAAAGAATAGTAGTTCATTTATTTTTTAAGAAAGCCACCTTGTTTGTATGATAGCAAGGTGGTTTTTTTGAACTTTATTAAAGCTATTATTTTTTTAAAAATTCTTATTTTTAATTTACATACTTTTGTGCTGTAATTTCAGAAATTGTTCTGTTGTAATTTTTCAATTTGCGATTTATATACTCATTTTTAGTACGATTAGTCGAGATATTTCTTCCTGTAACAGGTTTTTTCAGTTCCAAAATGAAGGAATTTGTAAACGGACGCAAGCAAGTTTTTCAGGAGCTTCAACAAGCTTTTTCACCTGGTGAGCCCTTGTATTGGTTTCATGCTGCGTCTTTGGGGGAATACGAACAAGCGCTACCTGTAATTTTAGCCGTGAAGGAAAGAGAACCCAACCGAAAAATACTAGTGACCTTTTTTTCACCTTCTGGATACCTCGTCAAAAAAGGGAAGACACCAGCTACTTTAGAAGTATATTTACCCTTGGATACACCGCAAAATGCAAGAAAATTTTTAGCGGCTGTTTCGGTAGAGAAAGCGTTTTTTGTCAAGTATGAAATATGGCCTAACTTTTTGTTCGAACTCCATAAACAACAAGCGAAAACCTATTTAATCTCGGCTTTATTTCGGGAAAATCAAGTTTACTTCAAACCTTGGGGAGGTTTTTTTAGGCAATCGCTTCAATACATCGATTACTTTTTTGTTCAAACCCCACCCTCGGAAAAACTTCTTAATACGATTGGCTTTACCAATGTTATGGTATCAGGAGATACCCGTTACGATCGTGTTTCGCAGCAATTAGCAATGAATAATGAGTTGGATTTTGCAACACGTTTTGTAGGGCAATCAGTTTGCTTTGTTTTGGGAAGCACTTGGCCAGAAGACGAAGCAATTTTTATCGATTTTATAAACCACAACCCTTCACTGAAATGCATTATTGCTCCTCATCAAATAAGTGAAGCTTCTATCTTAAAACTCGAATCTAAATTGAAGGTTCCAACTATTCGATACACCAAACAAGAAAATGAATCGCTGGAAACCTCCAGTGTACTTATTTTAGATACGGTAGGCTTATTGTCTAAAGTATATTCTTACGCACACATAGCTTATGTTGGTGGCGGAATGGGCGATAGTGGTTTACATAATATTTTAGAACCAGCGACCTTTGGAGTGCCCATTATTATAGGGAAAAACTTCAGCAAATTTCCAGAAGCAAAAGAGCTACAGCAATATGCCGGTTTGTTTAGTGTGAGTGATGCAGATTCGTTTCAACAAATCGCGACCAAATTGGTGACTAACGAAAAATTCCGCAACCAAACCGGAATTATCAACGAGCATTTTATTCAAGCCCGAACGGGAGCTACCCAAAAAATGATAGCGGCTGTTCTTGAGTAGAGAAAAGCTAGGGTTTATTGTGATAGTTTAATTTTTCTTGAATTTTTAGTAGTATTACTTCGACAGTATGGCAAATTAAATGTTAAATTTTTGTACTACATCGTTGTCGTAAATCCCGCAACTTAAACCTTTTCGTAAAAAATAAATACATTTGAAAGTTGAATTTTTTAAAACATAGTTTATGAAAAGATATTTACTTACTTTAGGATTGATTGCTACCTTCTTTTTTGGAGGTAATGTTTGGGGGCAGACGTTTGAGACAGTCGCTGAGGATGCGGGAGGTAACTATAATCCTCCCAGTTGGACATCAGGGACTAACCAAGGTCAAGGTTTTGGACAGTGGACATTAACTTCAAATGGTGGCGAGAATGGTTTTGCTGGTCACTTTGTTGGAAACCCAAGTAGTGCAGGTATCTCAGGAATGAGTTCTCAATCTTTTGGTTTATTCTCAAATCCAAATGTAGATGGTAATGAAGCAAAAGCAAGACGTTTTTTCAGTAATGGCGAAATGCAAATTGGAGATGTATTTACTTTTCAAATGGGAATGAATTTCGATGCAAATAATTCGGATGGATTTAAAGGCATTGACTTAATAAATGCATCAGGTAGTGTACTTTTAAATTTTAATATGGGTAATTCTTCAAATATTAGTTATGGACTACCTCAAGTCTCTACTAGCGGTACATTGTTTTCTGACTATGGTACTAATGCAATGAATTTTACAATTACTAGGATAAATGAAACTGAATATAGAATACAAGCAACTCCAAGAATTGGTTCTACAAATTTTGATCAGACCTTTGATTTAAATGGAAATATTGCAGGATTTGAATTGTATTCAGGAAGGCTTGATAGTGGAGACGCAAGACAAATTTATTTTAATGAATTTAAAATAGAACGCCCCTCATACACAACAATAGCTGATGGAGACTTTTCTTCTTCATCAACTTGGGCAAATGGAGATATTCCTAATGGAAATGGCATTGTAAACGTCAATCATAATGTTTTTCTTGATGAAAACTTTACCTCCACAGGAGAAATAGTTATAGCTGAAGATAGAACGCTTACAGTTAATGAAGATGTGGTGTTAACTAACAGAGGAATCATCAATGTTAACGGTGATTTAGTATTTAAAAGCACTGCCACCGGAACCGCTCAATACGGAAACTCATCAGGAACAATAATCGGCAATGTAACCGTAGAACGTTTTATTCCAAAACGAAGTGACAATAAACGTGCATTTCGCTTTTTATCCTCTCCTGTAAGCGATGTGAGTATAGCTAATTCATGGCAACAGAATATGCACGTTACAGGTGCGGGTGGTACAACAAATGGCTTTGATGCCACAGATTCAAATAGCTCTTCTATGTTTACTTTTGACAACCAATGGGTGGCAGTTGGAAATACCAATGTAGCGTTTCTACATGGCAGAGGTTACCGTACGTTTGTTCGTGGGGATAGAACAGTTCCTTTAAATAACAATGCAGCTGATGCAAATGACGTAACACTAAGCGCAAAGGGAACTTTAGCTACAGGAAGTGTTTTAGCTCCAGATATGGCTTCTGGAAATCATCAATTTTCGTTTGTAGGAAATCCATACCAAGCAGTGGTTGATTTAGCTGAATTAGGTTTTGGAAGTGGTATAGAAAATGGTTTTGCTTACTATTGGGACCCAACCTTAGCAGACAATGGTGCTTTTGTTACAATAACAACAGGTAACACAGATAATGCAACTGTAACTGATGGAGATATTCCAAGTCCAGGAAGTACCGCTGTAAACAAATTCTTACAACCTGGTCAGGCAGTATTTTTTAGAAATACCAACGCTTCGGGGGACAGAACAATAACTTTTACCGAGGCTTCAAAAAGCACGGGAGAAGCGCAAACTGCAATTTTTTCTGAACCAAGCATCCCTTATGTAAACATGCGTTTGTACGAAGCTAATCGTTTTGCTAACGGAGGAAAAGAACAAGACGCAATTGGATTGCGTTTCTTCGAAAATGGCAACAATGCCATTGATAGCAACGATGCTGCAAAAATGGGCAATACTTCAGAGAATTTGGCATTGGTATCCAATAACCAATTACTTAGTATAGAAAGTCGTGCACTTCCTGAAGTTGGAGAAGTATATTCATTGTTTACTACTAACTATCAGCACGAAAACTATGTAATGCAAATTAACCTACAAAATTTCCCTGCAGACCTTACCTTAAAAGTAAATGATACATTTACCCAAGAAAGCTATGTACTGGAAACCGGAATAAATGAGATTTCATTCTCTGTAGACCCTTCAATTGCAGGAAGCGTAAACAATCAGCGTTTCAATTTAGAAGTAGGTATGGTTACACTAAGTGTAGATGAAGTTCAGGTTGGGCAATTAGAACTATACCCTAACCCAGTTGCTAACGAGTTAAACATTCACCTTGCTCAACAAATGCAAGCTAATGAAGTAAGCATATTCAACCTAATGGGGAAAGAGGTATTGCGCCAATCCTTAGAAACAGCAAAACCTACTCACCAAGTAAATACAGCTCAACTTTCTGCGGGGGTTTATTTAGTTCGCATTCAAACAAACGAAGGAAGTTTTACCCAGAAATTAATCAAGAAATAATGGCTTGTTTTTATACCAGTTAAGTTTTGATGTGTAACTGACATCATTCAATTGAATTAGAATACCAAAAAACCGCTCAACTGAGCGGTTTTTTTATCAATCATCAATACCGCTTTTTATCGGTAGAAAACCTCTTCAAAAACAAACACTTCGTAAACTTTTGATTAATTTAACTGGAATTAAGTGAAAAACAGAATATCGAATTGTAGAAAATTCTAACGTTAAAAAAATTCGTACATTTGCAGTATAGAATCCTGCCAAAAACGGGATTCTTCTTTTTTTATGGTACAAAAATATTGAACATATGAGCAAAGTATCTTATTATTCAGAAGAAGGCCTTAAAAAGTTAAAGGCCGAATTGGATCACCTGCGAGATGTAGAGCGTCCAAAAGCTTCACAAGCTATTGCAGAGGCAAGAGACAAGGGAGATTTGAGCGAAAACGCAGAGTATGATGCAGCAAAAGAAGCCCAAGGAATGTTAGAAATGCGTATTTCTAAGCTCGAAGAGGTAGTTGCCAATGCCCGCGTGATAGACGAATCTCAACTGGACATCTCTAAGGTATTAATACACTCCACCGTTAAACTAAAAAACAAAGCCAACGGAATGGAGATGAAATACAAATTGGTAGCCCAAAGCGAAGCTGATTTAAAAACAGGAAAAATTTCTGTAGATTCCCCTATTGGGAAAGGTTTACTGGGTAAGAAAGCCGGGGAAGAAGCTCAAATTTCAGTGCCGAATGGAAACATTACCTTCGAAATTTTAGACGTAACTAGAGAATAGTCTATTTACCCGCATACATTAGCCCTTTAAAATGTCGAAATTCTACATTTTAAGGGGCTTTTAGTTGCTACTTAGTTTACAGCCTAAATTGCAATACAGTATTTTATACCAGTAATTTTTTGAAGTTACTGGAAAAGAAAAACTCATTCTTCTGTTAAGGTAGTTTTAATTGATAATGCTAAAGGAAATTTATTAGTCATATCGGTTTAATAAAACCCACAAATCCTTCCTTTTTGTAATGAAGTAAAACGAAGAAACGGCTGTTTATTGCGGTAATTTCAATTGAAAAATGGTATTGGAACGAAGGTTTGGGAATTGATATTTTTAAGCGTACTTTTGTACGTAATTGTATAAAACATTTGCTGAATGAAGAAAATTCAAATGGTTGACGTAAAAAGTCAATACGAAAAAATAAAATCTCAAGTCGATACTTCGGTTTTGGAAGTAATTGAGTCAGGAGCATTTATAAATGGACCAGAAGTGCATGCTTTTCAGAAGGAATTAGAAGCCTACTTGGGGGTAAAACACGTAATTCCCTGTGCTAACGGAACTGATGCGCTTCAAATTGCCATGATGGGACTTGGTTTACAACCGGGAGACGAAGTAATTACAGCCGATTTTACCTTCGCAGCAACTGTTGAAGTAATTGCTTTATTACAGTTAACCCCCGTATTGGTTGATGTAAACCCTATTTCGTATAACATCGATATAGAAGCGATAAAAAGAGCCATTACACCTCGTACGAAGGCCATCGTTCCTGTTCATTTATTTGGGCACGTAGCCGAAATGAATGCGATTATGCAATTAGCCAAAGAACATAATTTATATGTAATCGAAGATAATGCACAAGCTATTGGAGCCAATTACACATTCCCAGACGGCCGTGTGCAGAAAGCCGGAACCATTGGTCATGTAGGAGCAACTTCCTTTTTTCCCTCCAAAAACTTAGGATGCTATGGGGATGGAGGCGCAATTTTTACTAATGACGACGACCTTGCGCATACCATTAGAGGGATTGTTAACCACGGAATGTACGTTCGTTACCACCATGATGTAGTAGGAGTAAACTCTCGATTAGACAGCATACAAGCGGCTATATTACGAGCAAAATTGCCGCATTTGGACACCTATAATAAAGCGCGCCAAGAGGCAGCAAGAAAATACACCAAAGCCTTTGAAGATTGTCCATCGATTATCACACCAGAAACAATAACAGAAAAAAACTGTTCCAAGTCTTGTGGCATGTGTTCGACTTGCGATTGTCATGTTTTTCATCAATACACACTGCGAATTACCAATGGAAAAAGGGACGAGCTAGCAGCTAAATTTCAAGAAGAAGGCTTGCCTTTCGGCATTTATTACCCCATACCATTGCACTTGCAAAAAGCTTATAAAGACGAGCGTTATGTGGAAAGCGACTTCCCTGTAACCAATCGCCTAGTTGATGAAGTTTTTTCGCTCCCCATGCACACAGAGCTGGAAGACGATCAAATTGAACACCTTACCAAGCTTGTAATTGCTGTTGTTGAAGCCTAAAATTTAACATAATTAAGCTAAATATCCCCCTTAGGGGGTATTTTTTTGCCTTTTAATTAAAAGTAATTTTGTAAAAGATAAAAATACAATTACAAGTATTGTTTATTCAATGCACAAACTAAAAAAAAGTGCCTTTTGTTGCGGTAATTTCAATTGATAACTGCTACAAGTAGCATAATATAATTCCCATAAGCTTTTCCTCATAATGTCAAGCTTTTTTAAAACCGTCCCTGTGTGTGTGGGGCGGTTTTGTTTTTTTCGGGTATTCTTAACACAAAGCTTATAATTTATATTCATTTTTGCCGAAAAAAATAGCGTGAACAATCAACAATTGAAATGGGCTTACTTAATTGGTTTAGCTCTTTTGTGGGGAAGCTCCTTTATTTTGATCAAACGTGGCTTAGTGGGTTTATCGCCGCTTCAACTTGGATCTTTCAGAACATTGCTTGCAGGCCTTTTTTTGATGAGTATTGGATATAAAAAAGTCAAGCAAATTCAACGTTCTCAATGGAAATGGATTGCTATTTCTGGTTTTCTAGGCTCTTTAATCCCTACTTTTTTGTTTGCCTATGCAGAAACTGAAATAGATTCGGCAGTCGCTGCTATTCTTAACTCAACGGTGCCGCTTATTGCTTTTGTTGTGGGGATTTTATTTTTTGGAGGGGTTTTTCATAAGCAACAATTTTCAGGGGTAGTGGTAGGCTTAATTGGCTCGGTAGGCCTAATTTTACTCGGTGCTAACCTAAATCCAGACCAAAATTATTGGTATGGCGTTTTGCCTATTATTGCTTCAACCATGTATGCCTTTAATGCAAACATTATTAAAACCTACCTAGAGAAAATTTCTGCTCTCGGAATCGCCACAGGCTCGTTCATGGTGCTCATGATTCCCTCTATTTTAATACTTCTATTCACGGGTTTTTTTGATGCAGAATTTTTAAGTCAATCAGAAGTTCAACGTTCGTTAGCTTACATCGCTTTGTTGGGTATTTTGGGGACGGCAGTTGCTAAAATTATTTTTAATCGATTAATACAATTATCTAATCCCGTATTTTCTACCTCAGTAACTTACCTTATACCCATCATTGCATTAATGTGGGGATTGTTAGATGGCGAAAAATTTAACTGGCTTCAACTCTTGGCCGGTTTGGTTATTTTGCTTGGCGTTTACCTAGCCAATAAAAAGAAAAGCAACTCAACAAAAGGCAGGAAATAAATACATGCAGAATTCTTCAAGTAATACCAGTTATTTCAATTGACAAATGGTATAATTTTTAGTTGGGCGTTCCCTTCATGCAAAGCATTCGGGCGGGCTTTTCGCTACAATCTTTTGGCTCGTACCTCACCAAAAGGATTTTCACTACAATCCCTAACGCAAAACAGAACAAACAAGAACCTCCTCGGTTAAAAGTACACAATACAAGGTTCATTATCTTTTTTTGCTACTTTATATAACCAACTTATACCAGTGATTAGTTGAAATTACTGGAAATAAATTTGAGGTTCGAAAATTCTAGTTTTTCTCAGGCACTACAAGACGTAACTATTTTTATACCAATAATGTAGGTTAATAAATTAACTTGAGTTCGACATAATTATCAAGTGCATCTTGTTGTATTTCAAGAACTAACAGCCATAATGTTTCGTTAGCTTTAAACAACTTTGTGTCTTTTTTGTGTATTCTTTCTGCGGGTTGTTTAATAGCCAAATGCTTTGCACATCAAACGCCATTTAAAACCCACAATTTGTCTAAAACAACTTATTATAAATCGAACTCAAGATAATTAGCGACATTATTCTTTTACAACCAATTGAATGGTTTCTCTTGTTAATTGCTTAAGCAAAACTTGTTTGTCTTTTTCGATTGTTTTTACCGCTGCCTCGTCAAAATGACGCACGGTATACAAAGAAACCCCTTTGTTGAAGCTGACTTTAAATTTTGCTTTCAGGATTTCGATTACCTTATCTACGTTTTTAAACTTATTATCAACACATACCGAAAAGCTAATCGCTGAATTTTGAATTAAGTCTACTTTAATTTGATGCTTGTGAAGCAAAGCAAATACTTCGCTTATGTTTTCTTCCACAAAAAACGAGAAGTCTAAAGCAGACAGCGACAAAAGAACAAGGTTTTTCTTGACTATAAAACACGGGACTAAAGGCTCAATAAGGTTAGCTTTTTCTACCGAAGTTCCGGCTTTTGTTGGGTCTGCAAAAGACTTTACAAAAAGTGGAATCTCTTTTTTCTGAAGCGGCTGAAGTGTTTTTGGGTGAATAACCGATGCTCCGTAAAAAGCAAGCTCGATAGCTTCTTCGTAGGAAATTTTATTTAATAATACAGGATTTTCAAAAACATTCGGGTCGCCATTAAGTACTCCAGGAACATCTTTCCAAATGGTAACATTTTCAGCATTTAAGCAATAGGCGAAAATGGCAGCCGTGTAATCAGAACCTTCTCTGCCTAAGGTAGTTGTAAAGTTATTTTGGTCGGAGCCTATAAATCCTTGGGTAATGCATAGTTCATCTAACTCTACATGCGCATTTATTTTCGTTTGCGTACGTTCCCAATCAACTTTTGCATCCCTGTACGTATCGTCTGTATCTACTAAATTTCGAGCATCGAGCCAGGTGTTTTTCATGCCAATAGATTTCAAGTATTGACTAACTACCGAAGTAGAAATAAGCTCGCCAAAACTCACAACTTGATCGTATACATAATCGTAATTAGGCGATTTGTTTCTGTCCAAGAAAATTTCTAATTCATCAAAAAAGTAATTTACCTTAGTATAGGCAGGATGCGAAGTCGACTCAAATAATTCGTCTAAAATTGTGTAGTGGTAGTGTTTAAGTTGCTTTATATGTTCTGCAAGCTGTTTATCCTTAGCAAAATACAATTCAATTATTGCTTCTAAGGCATTGGTTGTTTTTCCCATGGCTGAAATTACTAGAACTTTTTTTTCGGTTCCCATCAGCTTCATCACGTTAGCTATATTTCTAACGCCAGCGGAGTCCTTTACAGACGCACCTCCAAATTTAAACACTTGCATTTTATATATATAAATTAATTATTAATAATTCAACGATAAGTGAACGGTATTCCATTCCTTCATCACATTAGCACCATAATTTTTATAAAATTCAACAGCAGGGGTGTTCCAGTCCAAGACTACCCATTCTACTCTTAGTAATTTTTGTGCTTTTGCAAATTCAACTACACGGTCCAACAAGGCTCGTCCTATGCCTTTGCCTCGCATAGACTGCGTAACTATAAGATCTTCTAAGTGAATACTTTTTCCTTTCCAAGTAGAAAAACGCGGGTAAAATAAAGCCATACCTACTACTTCACCTCTAAATTCAGCAACGTAGCAATGAAAAAAAGCTTCGCCTGAAAATCCGTACCTAAGTAGGGTTTCTTCTGTGATAACAACAGCATCAGGTTCTTTTTCGAAAACAGCTAATTCATTTATTAACTGAAGGATTGCTGGTACATCAACCTCCTGAGCTTCTCTAATTTGAAAGTCCATTTCACTTATTTTGCGCAAATGTAATTTACTTTAAATTAATACCACTATTTTTTGGTAATGCTAAGAGTTTTTTAATACTTTTGCCGAAACTACAACGATTTCGTAAAAATGAGAAAAGCTAACCAGACGCTGGGAGAATTTATAATTGAGAATCAAGGATCTTTCCAGTACTCTTCAGGAGAATTATCAAGGCTTATCAATTCCATTCGTTTAGCCGCAAAAGTGGTAAACCACGAAGTAAACAAAGCTGGACTTGTGGATATAACAGGTGCCGCGGGTGGAGAAAATATACAAGGTGAACAGCAACAAAAGCTAGATGTTTACGCCAACGAAACCTTTATTCAGACCTTGATAAATAGAGAGATTGTTTGTGGAATAGCTTCAGAAGAAAACGATAATTACATCACCATTCAAGGTCAAAATGAAAAACACAACAACAAGTATGTGGTGTTAATGGATCCATTGGACGGAAGCTCTAATATAGATGTTAATGTTTCGGTAGGGACTATTTTTTCGGTATATCGAAGAGTTACCCCCGTTGGCCAGCCGGTTGAAATGCGGGACTTTTTACAGCCAGGAAACCAACAAGTAGCTGCGGGCTATATAATTTACGGTACCTCTACCATGTTGGTATATACCACAGGTTGCGGGGTAAATGGATTTACGCTCAATCCCGCTATTGGCACATATTATTTAAGTCATCCTAATATTCGAATTCCTGAGGATGGAAGCATATATTCTATCAACGAAGGTAATTATGTACATTTTCCGCAAGGCGTTAAAGATTATATTAAGTATTGCCAAGCTGAAGAAGATGGAAGGCCATACACCTCAAGATATATTGGTTCTTTGGTTTCGGATTTTCATAGAAACATGATCAAAGGAGGTATTTATATGTACCCCAAAAGCTCCAAAGCCAGCAACGGAAAACTACGCTTGTTGTACGAATGTAACCCTATAGCATTTATTGCAGAGCAAGCGGGAGGAAAAGCAAGTGACGGCTTTACCCGAATTTTAGATTTGCAACCTACAGAGCTTCATGAGCGAGCACCTTTTTTCTGCGGTAGTAAAAACATGGTTGAAAAGGCCGAAGAGTTTATGCAAAAAGCTGAAGGAAAAACAGAAGCAAAAGTGTAATACATTCTAACTTACTAACTAATTAAGTCCGGTATTCTTTTCTAAATAAGACGATTTTATTAGTTTTTGTTTGTGCTTTAATTGGTAGTCTTATCGCATGGCTAATTTTGTGTAATTTTTTAATGTAAATGAAACCTTTGATAATTTATACCAGTCATGAGTTGAAATTATCGGAAAAGAAAGCGATGATTGTTTTCTTTGTGTAAATTAGAAAAGTCAAGCATAACCTTAGCTACGCTTTCTTTTTGTAATGAAACAGAAAGGAAAAAAGGGCGTTTTATTAGGGTAATTTCAATTGATAAACGGTATTGTCCCAATAGTTGAAACTGATAAATGGAATTACTTCTTTTCCTATTGTTCATTGTGTTTACGTATATTTACACCTTGAGAGTTACATTCTTTTTAACTGAAGGAACGACATGGTTAATATAAAAAAACAAACAATTTTCAGTATTTTAATTGGTATTGGTGCGGTTTTATTGATATATGATATCGCTACTGAAAAAGATATTGTAGAGCTAAAAATAGGAGGCTTAGTAGTTTTAATGATTGGTTTATACGGGTCTACACGACAATGGGTAGACGACAATCAATCTTCAACGCCCGACGAATCTTCAGAAAAAAACGAATCTTCACCTGAATTAGAAGAAGACCTTGAAAAAAAGTAACACCAGCGATTAGTTGAGGTTGCGGTATTAGGAAGTGATGATTTTTTTCTTTTTGTAGTGAAACAGTAAAAACAGAGGTTTAACTGCGGTAATTTCAATTGATAAATGGCGTTTAGTTAAGGCATAACAATTCAATGATTTTCAACCTACAAACGACTAGTCATTAAAAAATTAGGTGCATGAGCAAAAAGTTTCAATTAAAAGACAAGGTTTCTTGGTTAGATGACGACTTAACAGGAAAAATCGTAGAAGTGTTGTCTAACGGCATGTTTATGGTAGAAACCGAAGAGGGCTTTTTGATGAAAGCATCTTCAAAGGAATTAATTTTAATTCCCACAAAAGTAAAGCTATCTGTAAACGACAAGGAATTACAACAGCAACTTAGGCTTAAGGAAAAATCGCAGCAAAAACCACGAAGTTTCAAGCGTGCTTCCAAACAAATTCCAGCCTTAGAAGTGGACTTACACATAGAAGCTATTGTTGAAAATACACGCGGCTTAACCAACTATGATATGCTAAACAAGCAACTTGAAACCGCTCAGCAACAACTTTATTTTGCGCGAACTAAGCGAATAAAACGAGTAGTTTTTATTCATGGCGTAGGCGAGGGGGTGCTAAAATCTGAATTAGAAACTTTGTTAAGAAGACACGACGATTTGGATTTTTATCCAGCAGATGTAAGAGAATATGGATACGGAGCTACAGAAGTTTATTTTTTTGAACAACAAGGAAATCGGTGATGGGGTTTTGATTTATAAAAGTGTATTCTTTAGTTAAAGTAAGGCATTATGAACAAACAGTTTTAATCATTAATTATCGTAATTAGATAAATCAGAAAGAATGAAATTCGGTAAAACAATTAAAATATTTTTAATCGATGGTGAGCCAAATGGCAGAATGAGCTGTGAACTTTCGAACTGGTCTGGAAAAGCATATAAAATTCCACGTATTAAGATAAAGGAATGTTCAGATCGAGACGATTTAAAAAGTACAGGTGTCTACCTTTTGTTTGGTAAAGATGACAACGGCAAAGATAAAGTTTATATTGGTGAGGCTGAATCAATTCTTAAGCGATTAAATCAACAGTTGACATCAAAGGATTTTTGGAATGAAACAATTGTGTTTATTAGTAAAGATGAAAATTTAAATAAAGCTCATATTAAATATTTGGAAAATAGATTACATGAAATTGCAAACGTAGTAAATCGTTACAAAGTTGATAATTCAATTATTCCAACTCAGTCCTCTATTTCTGAATCTGACAGAGCTGAAATGGAAGAGTTTATTGAAAACATCAAACTTTTAGTTAACTCTCTTGGTCATAAAGTTTTTGATGAGAAGAGGGAATTCAAGCCTAAACAGAAACAAGACTTATTTTTTTTAAAAGGCGCTCGTGGAGCTGATGGAAAAGGTGCGCCAAGTTCAGAGGGCTTTGTGGTTTTTAAAGGTTCTAAAGCAGCTTTAACAGTTGTGAAGTCCATATCACCGAATTTTATTGCACTAAGGAACAAGCTTATTGAAGATGGAGTTTTGATTAAGAAAAATGAGTTTTTTGAATTTACAGACGACTATATTTTTAGCAGTCCGTCAACATCAGCGGTAATTGTAATGGGAAGAAATGCAAATGGACTAACCGAATGGAAATCTAAAGACGGAAAAACACTGAAAGATTTTGAAACGAATAAGAGCAATACTTAATTTGTTAAACTATTAAATTTAATGGTTTAGACTTCTTTTCGAAAGTAAATACTATAAAATACAACGATAAAAAAGTAACCTATGAATATTAAATTTATTTGGGACTTTAGAGGGCCGGATGCACAAAAAATTGCAGAACACCACTGCATACACCTAAAGGAGTACATCCAAAAGGAACAATTATCGCTTCAGATTGTAGGCCACGAACTTGTAAACGAACACCATTGCATTGCTTTTATGGTCGTTGAAGAAAGTCAAATGAAAATTCACCGTGATGCGTTAAAACCGCACCGAGGTCAAGTTTATCAAGAAGGATAAGCTATTTTTAAATAGCCTTAAGGGTTCATAATTCAATTTAAGATACGCCAAAAAAGTCTTGAAATTCTTCTAATTGAATAGCAGATTCCAAGTCATGTTCACCGATTTTGGTACGGCGTAATTTGGTTAAATGTGCGCCCGAGTTCAATGCCCTTCCAAAATCGTAGGCCAAACTGCGTATGTAAGTACCTTTGCTGCAACTTACTTCAAAATGCAAATTAGGTAGTTCATTTTTTACAATTTCAAAATCGCTAATATGAACTTTTCTTGGTTTTAATTCTACTTCTTCTCCTTTTCTTGCATATTCGTATAATCGTTTTCCATCTTTTTTAATTGCTGAAAAAACAGGGGGTAGTTGTTCTATTTCTCCTAAAAAAGTTTTTCTTTTTTCTTCTATAAGTTCGTTCGAGATATGAGCTATGGGAAATTCAGCATCAATTTCTGTTTCTAAATCGAAGGAAGGTGTTGTGGCGCCTAACTTAAAAATACCATCATAGGTTTTTGGTTTCCCCATAAATTCTTCAATTCGCTTGGTGTACTTACCTGTACAGATAATTACTAAACCAGTAGCTAAGGGGTCCAACGTACCAGCATGCCCAACTTTTATTTTTTTTAGCTGGAAGTGTTGTTTTAATATCCAACGCACTTTATTTACCAGTTGAAAGGAAGTCCAATGAAGTGGTTTGTTAAACAACAATACTTGACCTTCTAGGTAAGCTTCCGCAGAAGTAGGTAAATTCATTAACTATGACTTTTTGTTGGAAGAAGGGGCTAAAATGGCATAAATTTGAATTCCAAAGCCAATTAGGATAAGGGTAGGAGCTAAACGAATGCGTTGCCAGTTAAAAATCTCTGGATTAAATACGGATGGATCATCACTGCCGCCGCCAGCCATTAATACAAAACCAAGCGCTATAAAAAACAAACCCACAAACATGATTTTATAGTTTTTGGCTTGAAAAATAAATTCTTTAGGTTGTTTTTTGTTTTCTTTTCTTTTCGATTCTCCCATGTGTTAAAAATATAATTCGTCAGTTTTTAGGTTTAAAAAACGCTGTGTAGCAAAAAACGTACTAATCCAAGTAATTAGTATGCCTAAGGTAAAAATGCCTAAAAAAATGGCGGCAATAATCAGTTCTTCTTGAATAATTTGAAGCTCAGGAAAACTTTCATTTAAATAATACAGTACAACAGCCATACCTGCAAGCGAGAGTAATGATCCCACCATTCCAAGCTTTACACTTTTCCAGATAAATGGGCGACGTATAAAACTTTTGGTTGCACCCACCATTTGCATGGTTTTGATAATAAATCGTTTTGAATATACGGATAACCTAATTGAGCTATTGATGAGTAAAACAGCAATAAAAGTAAAAATACCACTAATAACCAGCATCCAAAAGCTTAGTTTTTTGATGTTTTCATTTAACATAGCAATAAGGGGTTTGTCATACAAAACCTCATCTACAAAATCGTATTCCATCAAATCTCGCTTAATTTCTGCAATTTTTACTTCTGAAACATAGTCTGCTTTAAAGTAAACATCAATTGAATTTTGGAGCGGATTGTAGCCCAAAAAATCCATAAAATCTTCCCCGATTTCTGCTTTGTAGGATTTAGCAGCGTCATCTTTAGAGATAAATTGAGTCGATTTTGTGTATTCTGCCAAGGAAAGTTTTTTTTCCAATTGGTCTATTTCTACTTCTTTAGCTGAATCTTTTAGGTAAATACTTAACGCAATTTGTTCCTTAAAATGATCAGCAACTCGCTTTGTGTTGAGCACCAAAATGGATAGTAATCCTAGTAAAAACAAGACCAAGGATATGCTAATGACTACCGAAAAATAGGAAGAAATAAGTCGTCTTTTCTGATATTTTTCAAATGAAGATGCCATGTGCCTAAAATAATTTGCGTAAAAATAAGAAACTTAAGCGTATTACTACGCAATAGTAATTCTTATTTGTTGGGAAATCACTCAGTGTAAATACTTATTGGTACTATTTCAATATAATTGATGTTTTGTAGTTTTTTGATAGAGGCCTATTCCTGTTTTAATTTATTGAAATCAAAGGAGCATTAGATTCGAGGATTTTTGAAGAAGTAGTTAAAAAACAATAGGTAGAAAATGAGTAAAAAAACAGAATTATTTAACCAAGTGAATGATGTTACCTAATTAGGCTAGCAAACAAAACAAGAAAAGAGTGAACTAGTATAGTTCACTCTTTTGTAAAACCTTATAAAAAATAGTACTTAATACGTTTAGTCATCACCTAATAATCCGTCTACTATTTGTTGGATAGCTTCAACTGAAGGAACAGCAAGTGCTCCTACTGCTTCTACAGATGTTATAGCAGTAGCTAAAAAGTTTTCTTCGGTAGACATGTTTGGAAGTCCAGGTCCCATGTAACTTGGGATTTCTAACCCTAAATCAAATTTAGTGTTAGCAACTCCTAATAAGGCTTCAACTGCATTTCCATTAATTTGAACAGCAACTAAAACATCAAAGGCTGCCGATTCAACATCAGATAAGTTTGATGGTTTTGGTAAGCTTGCTTCAACTGAGGCAATTAAAGCGCCTAAGTCTTCATTGGATGGGAAATCATCTCCTAATATTTGCTCAAAATCTCCAATAATTGCTACACGGTTAGCTACAACAAGGTTCTCCAATGCCATAGAGGCTGCAATTGCATTCATTGCATTTGGGTTTTCATTGTACGCTCCTACTGCATTAACAGCTTCAGCTCTGGTTTGTGCGTTTACCATAAATGCTGTAAAACCTCCCTCAGCCATTGTTAACACTCCTAAATCCACAGTTAAGCTACCAATTGGGCCATTTATAAAGTCTGCAACGCCATCAATTGCTGCTCTTAAGTTTTCGTAACCTTCTAAGGCTTGAGGCATTAATAATTCATCTACTATTTCTTGAATAGCCACAACAGAAGGAACTGCTAATGCGCCAACTGCGGCAACAGAGGCAGTAGCTGTGTTAATCAAATTAGTGGCGTTTGCCATACTTGGTATAGCGGGTGCATTGTAAGATGGTACGTCTAACTCTAATCCAAATTTAGTGTTAGCGGCGTTAAGTAAAAATTCCACAATAGCACCGTTTGTTTGTACATCTACAATTAAATTAAATGCTGCAGTTTCAACATTGTTTAAATTGTTAGGTCTGTTTATTCCATTTTGCACCCCATCGATAAAGTTTCCTAAGTCTTGCATGCTTGGAAAATCATCACCTAAAATTTGTATAAAGTTAGCAGCAATAGCATTTCTGTTTGCAATTACTAGTGCTGAACTTGCTTCAGCGGATGCAATAGCATTAGCATCAGAAGGGTTTGCACTGTATGCTTGAGCGGCAGATAATGCGCTGTTTCTTGCTTGTGGATTTACAACAGCAGCAGTAAAACCTCCTTCTGCCATAGTAAGCGTTCCTAAATCAACAGTCAAATTACCAATTGGCCCATCAATAAAGTCCGCCACACCATCAATGGCAGTTCTAACCTCTAAGAATCCTTCAATTAATGATGGATTTGTTACAACTTGGTTATCATCATCACTACTACAAGAAGTAAGTGCAAAATTTGTTGCTACTAGCATAGCAAATACGTAAATGGTACGTTTCATCTTTTTCATTTTATTGTTATTTTATGTTTCTAAAAATAGTTACGCAGAAAAATCAGTTAGGGTTCATTTTATTTTTGTTTTGGATGTTAAACTCTTCTGAAAATGTACATGAAAATGATCTAATAACATGATTTTCAATTGTTTGTTTCATGAATTTTTTTTCTATTTTTTAATTGAAAATGGTTTTTCTTGCACTTCTTCAAAAAAAGCATCCAGAAAATGAAGCATTGTTTGGTGTCTTTCTTCAGCAATTAACTTTGCTTCGACGGTATTCATCTGATCTTTTAGCAGCAATAGTTTTTCGTAAAAATGATTAATGGTTGGCGAAGTTGATTTTTTGTACGCTTCTTTTGAAGCATAAACGACAGGCGGAATGCTTGCATTAAATAGGCTTCTGTTTTTGAAACCTCCGTAATGAAAAGCCCTTGCAATACCCACAGCTCCAATTGCATCTAACCGATCTGCGTCTTGCACAAGTTGAAATTCGATACTTTTTGGCATGGAAGCATCAAATGAATTTTTAAATGAAATTCCCCTAATAATCGCTTCTACTTCCTTCTGGATATAATCGCTGTAATTTGCTTCTTGCATCCATTGAAGCGCTATTTTAGGCCCTAGTTCTTCATCGCCATTGTGAAATTTTGAATCTGCAATATCGTGAAGCAAACAACCAAGCATGACAATTACTGTATCAGCTTTTTCTTTTTTAAGAAGTTGTTTGGCGTTGGTACACACCCTTAAAACATGATCCCAGTCATGTCCAGCTTCTGCATTTAACAATTGTTCTTTTACTTTTTCTTCAATGTAGTTGAGCTTGTTCATTTATGTGTTCTTTTTGTCTAATAAGAGGAATACTACTAGATTATAGTTGCTTTTAAATCTTGGGTGTAAAGAGCAAATGTAATTGTTTGCTCAATTGTTTTTTGTTGCCTGTACTTTCAAAATTACTATTTCAGTTCAATCTACAAGCTTTTTTTAGTACTTTTATGCCTTAATTTTTTTGTATGAAAAGCTTTTTAGCAAGTGAATTGAGCACTCCACAAATGCATGGAATTTTGCTAGGGTCCATTGGCCCTCGCCCCATTGCTTTTGCAAGTACTATAGATGAAAAAGGAAGACCAAATCTTTCGCCTTATAGTTTTTTTAATGTTTTTAGCGCCAACCCACCCGTTCTTATTTTTTCGCCTGCAAGACGAGTAAGAGGAAATACTACCAAGCATACTTTAGCTAACGCAATTGCCACTAAAGAAGTAGTTGTTAACGTAGTTAGTTATGCAATGGTGCAACAAATGTCCCTTTCTAGTACCGAGTATCCTGAGGGCGTAAACGAGTTTGAAAAAGCAGGATTTACCATGTTAGCATCGGATTTAGTCCAGCCATTTAGGGTGAAAGAATCTCCCGTTCAGTTTGAATGTAAAGTCAAGGAAGTAGTTAGCCTAGGTGAAGAAGGGGGTGCAGGAAATTTAATTATTACTGAAGTAGTAAAAGTCCACGTTGCTGATGGTTTACTTGACGAAGATTTGAAAATTGACCAGCATAAAATTGACTTGGTTGCTCGAATGGGAGGCAACTGGTATTCGCGCGCAAATTTAGGGATGTTCGAAGTCCCTAAGCCACTTGCAACGCTAGGAATTGGGGTAGATCAAATCCCGGAGCAAATACGTTTTTCTACGGTATTAACAGGTAACGACTTAGGGAAATTAGGTAATGTGGAAACACTACCAAATCAAGAAGAAATTACTACCTTTGTCCAAGAAAATGCGTTAAAAGACAAGATGAAAAATTTGTCGGTTGATGAGCATCATCAGCTTGCCCAAGAATACTTAAATAAAGATGCTGTTTTAGACGCCTGGAAAATATTATTAGCCAAATAAATACTGAACAATGGAAGTACAAGGAAAAATCAAATTAATTGGAGAGACAAAAGAATACGGAACCAATGGTTTTCGAAAAAGAGAAGTAGTAGTAACTACTGAAGAGCAATACCCACAACATATATTAGTAGAGTTTATTCAGGACAATACCGATAAACTTAACAGTTTTTCAGTGGGCCAAGATGTAAAAATTGGCATTAATCTACGAGGAAGAGAATGGGTAAGTCCGCAAGGAGAAACCAAATACTTTAATACCATCCAAGGATGGAGAATTGAAGCTGTTTCAAACCAAGCAGCAGCTGGAAATATGCCTCCAATGCCTCCAGTAGAGCAATTTGCACCAGTCGAAAACTTAAATGCTGACGACGAAAACGACGATTTACCGTTTTAAACTAGCGTATACAACGTATAAAAAAAACCTTGCTCAGCAAGGTTTTTTTGTTGTTACCTCCTCACTGGATTGTCCATTTTTATTAGTTATTGTTTGAAATTACCAGAAAAGAAAACAATGATTTTTTCTTATCTGATTTTTTTAAGTGGATTTTAAGTTATAAACTATCCTGAAGACCAATACGATTAAATTGCAAAGCCTATCTTTGCAAAAAAAATAAAAAATGGTCAAAACACCAGAAGATTCTAAAACCACGCTTACCGATTTGGTGCTTCCTGGAGAAACCAATCCCCTAAATAACCTTTTTGGAGGCGAATTACTTGCACGTATGGATCGTGCAGCAAGTATTGCCGCTAGAAGACATTCCAGAAGAATTGTGGTAACGGCATCGGTTAATCACGTCGCCTTCAACAAAGCCGTTCCTTTAGGAAGTGTTGTTACGGTTGAAGCTAAAGTTTCCCGCACCTTTAAAACCTCTATGGAAATATTTTTAGATGTTTGGATTGAAGACCGAGAAAGCGGACGCCGAACCAAAGCAAACGAAGCAATTTATACCTTTGTTGCAGTAGATGATACAGGAAATCCCGTTCCCGTTCCCACCATCGAACCGCAATCGAAATTAGAAAAAGAAAGATACGATGCTGCCTTGCGCCGTAAACAACTTAGTTTAGTGCTTGCAGGAAAAATGAAACCAAGCGAAGCCACCGAATTAAAGGCACTTTTTGTTTAATCAATACCAAAAAACATGTACACTACGATTAAAATTTTACACTCTTACTGGGCTTACCTAGTAGTACTGGTTGTATTTCTTGCAACCTTAAATGCGCTTATCAAGTTTTTTACTAATAAACCTTATGAGTCTCGAGATTTTCGAGTTTCCCTTTTTGCATTAATTGTATCTCATATTCAATTGTTAATTGGTATTCTGGTGTATATTGTATCTCCTTACACTAAACAAATAAGCGCTTTAGGCATGGGCGAAGTAATGAAGGACGCTACATTAAGACTTTATGTGGTAGAACATCCAACTACCATGATTCTAACAATTGTCTTTATCACCATTGGTTACTCAAAACACAAGAAAAAAGCAGTCTCTAAGCCAAAATTTAAGTTGTTATCTATATTTTACACCATAGCCTTCTTGTTACTAATTTCTCGTATTCCATGGAGTGCTTGGTTAGGGATTTAGGAAATTCATGTTCATAAATCATTCTAAATTTTGCTCCCTAAATAGTTAGGGAGCAAAAAATAATAATATATGAAAAACCATTTCTACCATATCCTCGTTCTTTTTGTTGGCATGAATTTTTATGCTCAATCCACGGATAATGATACACTTGTTAACATGGTAAGAGCAACGTATACAAATTTTGACAACCAGCAAGTATACGAGGAAACCTACTTACTCTCGTTGTTAAAAGAAGATGAGGTACTGCATAACCAAATCAATTGGCGGTTAAAAAAGCACTCAAATTTAACACCCCAGCAAATTGAAGAGTTGAATCAAAAATTAGCAGAACAACGAACCGAATTGCCATTACAGAGTACCCAACAATCTTCCTATTCATACCGAATTTTCAAAAGCAGAGCGAACCAATTGAGTTATTCTTTTGAAGTTGTAGAAGGAAATGACCCTTCTATTGAAGGTGCTAGTTTACTTCAAACCACACTTCCAGATGTAAAATTTAAATTATACAAATACGGTATTAGGTTTACTAAAGACATTCAACTTAATGAAGGTTTAGCTGAAAACAGCGGAAGTTTAATCGATTTTCAGCTCATGATGCCCTTCCGGACTTGGGCAATGACTACCAACGAAAATCGTCCTGATTTCCTAAAGCGTCCAGAGCGTTATACCTATGCAAAAGAAGATGAATGGACCACAAACAGCGAACGCTACATCAAAGTTTCATTTTCTCCTTCACACAGAAAAGCAAGTTACGAAGGTTTTTTAATTATCAATCAAACTCAAAACGTTTTTACTGAAATTTACGCATCCGAGTTGGCTTGTCCTTCGAATGCGTGCATACTAAAAGATAAAGAAGCAAGAAACACGTATCATGTATTATTTACGTTACATGCTAATGGGCAATATTTACCTTCTCAAGTTAGTATAACAAAACACTGCATATCTTCATTTAGGTACAACAATGCCACTAAGTTTGTAGCTGTAAAAAATGAAGATTCACCCAAAACCAAGTTTAAACTAAAGGGTGAAGAATCTAGTGATGTAACTACCCGCTCTGTTTATACCATCAATTATTAAAGCTTAATGGTATAAGTTATCCATTGAAATTTTCAGTGTAAATAGAAAAATCCCGATTAAGTATGGACTTAATCGGGATTTTTTTACAAGATAAATTTGCTATAAACTTACCAAATTCTTACACGATCTTCTGGTGCAATGTACAATGCATCACCTTCTTGAATATCGAATGCTTCATAGAAAGCATCTATGTTTTGAAGTGGTACAACAGCACGTTGTTGACCTGGTGAGTGAGGATCTGTTTTAACTTGAGTTTTTAAGGCTTCTTCTCTAATTTTAGTTCTCCAAACAGTAGCCCATGAAATAAAGAAACGTTGTTCAGGTGTAAAACCATCTATATCATCTGGTCGTCCATGTTTCTCTAGGTGAAGCTGTAATCCGTCGTAACCTCCTAACACACCACCTAAGTCGCCAATGTTTTCTCCTAGAGTAAACTCACCATTAATGAAAACTCCGTCCAAAACTTCAATAGAACTGTACAAATCAGCCAATGCTTTTCCTCGTTCTGTAAAGTTAGCTAAATCCTCTTCTGTCCACCAGTTTTTTAAATTTCCATCAGCATCAAAGCGCGAACCAGAATCGTCGAATGCATGAGAAATTTCATGTCCAATTACCGATCCGATTCCTCCATAATTAACAGCTTCGTCGGCTTTGTAATCGTAGAAAGGTGGTTGTAAAATGGCCGCAGGAAATACAATCTCGTTGTTCATCGGACTAAAGTATGCATTTACTGTTTGTGGCGACATGCCCCACTCAGATTTATCTACAGGTTCACCAATTTTAGACAGACTTTTTTTCAAGCCCCAAGCTGAAACAGCCGACATGTTCTCGAAGAAAGATTTGTCAGCCGAAACATCCATTTCGCTGTAGTCCTCAAATTCGTCAGGATACCCAATTTTTACGGTGAATTTTTGTAATTTTTCGATGGCTTTTTCTTTTGTGTCGTCTGTCATCCAATCCAATGCAGCGATTCTGTTTTGAAAAGCTAGAATTACATTGCCAATCATTTCTTCTGCTTTTTCTTTTGCTTCTGGTGGGAACATTTTTTCCACATAAATTTGGCCAACGGCTTCACCTAAAGAACCGTTCACTACAGAAAGGGCACGTTCTTCGATGGGCAATTGTTGGAGTGCTCCACTAAGTGTTTTGCTGTAAAAATCCCAATCAGCTTTTTCTATTTCGGTAGTAAGTCGTCCTGTGTATCGATTAAAAGTAGCCCATCTAACTAGGGTTTTCATTAGCTCGATATCTCCTTCTTGAAGAATTTTTTCTAATTCTTTCATGTAGGCAGGTTCCATTACTAAAACTACATCGAGTTGTTCTTTTACACCTAAATCTTCAGCAAATTGTTCCCAATTGATGGATGGCGTAACTTCTTTTACTGTTTCGATGGTATAACGGTTGTTGTAATTTCTGAAATCTCTTCGTTGAACTTTGTCTAATTTTGGTTCTGCTAAGCGGGTTTCAAAAGCTAATATTGCTTCTGCTTGTGCATTGGCATCCGCTTCACTATCACCTAAAAATTGAAGCATTCTACTTACGTGAGCCACATATTTTTGGCGTATTTCTTCAGAATCTTCATCGTCGTTTAAGTAATAATCACGGTCTGGTAAACCAAGGCTTCCGGTTGATAAATAAGCTACATTCATCGAGCTATCGTCTGGGTCTGAATAAGCTGAAAACCCAAAAAATGGATTTGAAAAGTAGGTAGGGTGATTCGCAAATAAATGCTGTAACTGCTCTACATTTTCAACCGAAGCTAGTTTTTCCATGTAGGGAGCAACGGGTGAAATTCCAGCTTCATTTCTGGATAAGGTATCTAGGTATGACTCATAAATTAAAATCGCCTTTCCTTGGTCTGTGCTTGCAGCATATTCGCCGGAGGCTTTTGCCTCTGCAAGGAGTTCCAAAACTTTATCATCTGTTGTTTTACGCAGCACTTGAAAACCGCCCCAACGTGTTCTGTCGTCAGGAATTTCAGTTTCTTTCATCCAAGTTCCGTTTACAAAATTGTAAAAATCGTCTTGCGGGCGTACCGAAGTATCCATATAAGCAAGATCAATACCTGGCGTGGAGGTTTCTTTTTCTTCTGTCTCGCAAGCCATAAATAGCATGCTTGCTGTTACTAGGGATAAGCCTATTTTTTTGTTTATTTTCATCTGTTTATATTATTTGCTTTTTAATGGTCAGATGCGACACGTATAATCATCCTCCTGTGTGTGTAGAAGCTTTATACATTCGTGTTTCATCAATATAATTTGTCATTTCAAAAATTCAAATTACTCACTTCTCACTTCTAATTTCAGTATTTGATATTCGTTATTCAATATTATTCTTCGATGCGACACGTATAATCATCCTCCTGTGTGAAGAAGCTTTATACATTCGTGTTTCATTTTTTTGCGTTATTGTTTAAGTTCATTTTTGTTATCAATTACTCAAATTAAGGCATTAAAACTAGTGAATTTTTACCAACTATTCAATTGGAGTAGTAGATTTCTAGTTTTTTACTTTAAAAACTCAAGCTTTTTATGGCAAAATTTAACCGATTAACCGTTTCGTTTTTCCCGATGGATGAGGAAATGTGAAACACATCTGGTCCCATCATGTCTCCAACCAAAGAAAGCCTAAAGGGTTGCATTACTTTTCCGAAGCTCATTCCTGTTTCGCCAATCCAATTTTTGACGTGTTGTTGAAGGTTTTCTTGAGAAAAATTATCCACTTCAGAAACCACTTCAATTAATTTTTTAATAATTTCAGAAGTGTCCTCTTTCCAAACTTTTTTGCTGGCCTTGGGTTCAAAATCTTTTGGCGCTTCAAAGTAGTAGCTACTTAAATCCCATAAATCGCTGACAAATACAGCACGTTCTTTTACCGCCTCTACCACATGTGTTACGTAATCTATAGTGGTAGAAACATTCATTTTTTTAAGTTCTTCCATAAACGAGACTGCTAATATTTCAATCGGGCAAGCTTGGAAGTATTGTTGTTGAAACCACTTGGTTTTATTGGGGTCGAATTTTGCTCCAGATTTATTTACCTTGCTTAAATCGAAAGCTTGAACCAATTCTTCCAGGCTAAATAATTCTTGTTCGGTACCAGGATTCCAACCAAGGAAGGCAAGCATATTTACAACCGCACTTGGCAAGTAGCCGTCTTCTTTATATCCTCGAGAGGTTTCGCCAGAATGGGGGTCCTTCCACGCTAACGGAAATACTGGAAAACCTTCTTTGTCGCCATCGCGCTTGCTTAGTTTTCCTTTTCCGTTTGGTTTTAAAATTAAGGGTAAGTGTGCAAATTTTGGTACATCCCACCCAAAAGCTTGGTATAAAAGTACGTGCAATGGCATTGAAGGCAACCATTCTTCTCCTCGAATTACATGCGTAATTTTCATTAGGTGATCATCTACAATATTGGCCAAGTGGTAGGTAGGTAAACCATCACTTTTAAAAAGTACTTTATCGTCTAAGACATCCGTGTTTACCTCTATGTATCCGCGAATTTCATCCTTCATGGAAAGACTAAAGTTAATTGGCGTTTTGAAACGAATGACGTAAGCTTCGCCAGAATTTAGGCGTTCTTCTAGTCGTTCTTTTGGCAAGTGAAGTGAGTTGTTTAGTTCATTTCTGTTGGAAGGTCCATAGCTAAATTTTTCGCCTTTAGCTTCATATTCTTCCCGCAATTGGCTTAATTCCTCGGGCGTATCGAAAGCGTAATAAGCCGCCCCTTTGTCGATTAGCTGTTGGATGTATTTTTGGTAAATTTCTCTTCGTTCGCTCTGTTTGTAGGGCCCACAATCACCTTCTTTCCCAGGTCCTTCGTTGTAAGGAATCCCACACCAAGCAAGGCTTTGCTTGATGTATTCTTCCGCTCCTTCTACAAATCGGGTTTGGTCGGTATCCTCAATTCGAAGCAGAAAATCGCCGTGGTGTTTTTTGGCAAACAAATAATTGTATAATGCTGTTCTTACTCCTCCTATGTGCAAGGGTCCCGTTGGGCTTGGAGCAAAGCGTACGCGTACTTTTTGTGTCATGGTATTGGGTTATAAATCGTCGTAATCGATGCTTATTTCTGAAGTTACAGGAACTGCTTGGCAAGTAAGGATAAGTCCTTCTTCCACTTCTTCGTCGGTTAAAATTTGGTTCTTTTTCATGATGGCTTTTCCATTGGTAACTTTTGCCACACAGCTGCTACAAATTCCGCCTTGACAAGAATAAGGAGCGTCTATATCCTGCGCTAAAACTGCATCTAAAACAATTTCGTTTTGTTGCATGTTGAAACTAAAAGTTTCATCGTCCACGGTAACGTTTATAGCGGTCATTCCTTCTTTTAGCTCAACTTCTTCCGTAGCCGAAGAGTAAAATAATTCAAAGTGAATTTTTTCTTTTGCAACGTCATTTTCCTGAATGGTCGCGCTTGCGTTTTGAATCATTTCTTCTGGACCGCACAAAAAGTAAGCGTCAAAATCTACTTCTTTGTACATGTTTTTTAGGACGTAATTGACAATTGGCTTTTCAATTCTGCCAAATTTTGCATTAAGTTCCTGGGTTCTGCTGTACACTTCTATTAAATGAAAACGATTTCCGTAGGTCGATTTTAAATCCTGCAATTCCGCTATAAACATTGCATCAGCTTTTGATTTGTTTCCGTACACCAACACAAATTCACTTTCTGGGGATTGTTTTAACGTACTTTGAAGCATGCTTAAAATAGGAGTTATACCACTTCCTGCGGCAAATGCTACATATTTTTTTGGAGTTGAGGAAGGCGCAAGCTGAAAATTACCTTCAGGTGGATGAACTTCCAAAACATCGCCAACGTTGAGTTGTTGATTTGCATAGCTTGAAAAAACTCCGTTTTCAATTTCTTTGATGGCAACCGCTAAATCTTCCTCTGGAGAAGAGCAAATGGAATAGGAACGACGTACTTTCTCGTTATTTATCTGGGTTTGTAGGCTTAGGTATTGCCCAGGAATAAACTGATAACTCGCGCGAAGCTCTTCTGGAACCTCAAAACTTAGTTGAACGGCTTTATCGGTAAGGCGTTTGATGGCCTTAACACTTAGGGTATAAAAATTACTCATTTTTTAAAATTTTGCGTAAAAATACTAGTATTCAATTGGTTTTGAAAATATATCTTTTTTTTACCTTAAAATTTAGATTATTTTGCCGGTTAGCGCGTAACTGTACTTGTATTTTGTGAAGTTTTTAGTTTTACACGCTAAAATTAACTAACCACTAACCGAGTAACACGTTGAGAGATACAGGTAATTAACTCGTAGGGAATGCTTTGTTTTTCAATATCAAAATCTATTGCGGTGTGTTCTTTTCCGAAAACAAGAACTTCGGAGCCTTCTTGGCAATTATTAATATGCGTAACATCTACCATCATAGTATCCATGCAAATGTTTCCTATGCTGTAGGCTTTTTGTCCGTTAATTAACACGCAAGCTTTACCGTTGCCATAAATTCTGGCAATTCCATCGGCATAACCTAATGGGAGTGTAGCCACTTTCGTAGGTTGTGATGCTTTAAATTTTCTGTCGTATCCCACACTCGCGCCCTCAGGAATTTCGCGTAATTGCGATACTACCGTTTTTAGCGAAGCAATGGGAAGAACGCTGTTTACTTCCTTTTCGTTATTTCCGTAACCATACAAACCAATACCTACACGTACCATGTCGAATTCTGCTTCTGGATAATTTATGGTTCCGCTGGTGTTGCATAAGTGGGTGAGGAGGTTGGGCTGAATGTGCTTTTCGAAATAATCTTTTGCTTCCTTAAAACACGCAATTTGGTTTAGGGTAAATTCCTTTTCGGTTGAATTTCCCGCCGACGAAAGGTGAGAAAATAAGGCTTCAACTTTTACCGAATCTTGCTGTGTTAGCAGGTGTTTTAAGTCTTGAAGTTGGTGCATATCAAAACCTAATCGATTCATTCCTGTATTCATTTTAAGGTGAATAGGAAAGTTTCTTACTTTCTTTTGTTTCAGCTTTTCAATTAAATGCTTCAGGAAATTAAAGTTGTAAACACTTGGGGTTAGGTTGTATTTTATGAGTTTGGTTAAATCCTCAAGTTGTGGATAAAAAACTAAAATAGGGGTTTGGATTCCTCGTCTTCTAAAGCGCATACCTTCTTCTATGTAAGCAACAGCCAAGTAAGAAGCCCCTAATTCAACTAGTTTTTTTCCTACAATAATAGAGTCGGTTCCGTACGCGAAAGCCTTTACTACTCCCATTACTTTAGTGCTAGGCTGAAGCTTGTGGGTAAGCACCTGATAATTCATCGACAAAGCTTTAATGTCAATTTCTAAGCGGGTTTCTTTTAGTTTGGGCATTTTTTATTCTTTGTCGGTAGACATATCTTGCGGGTTGTTTACCCTAGTCTGTTGTAGCTCTTCATTGCGAATTGCTTTGTAATAGGCAGCACGACTTAAGGGTTCATACTCATCTGTTTCACCTAAAAGCACTAAGTCTTTGTTGGTAGATTTTCTAAAGCTAAACTGCGCTAAATTTCCAGTGCGTGTGCAAACAGCGTGCACTTTCGTAACGTATTCTGCGGTTGCCATTAAAAAAGGCATTGGACCAAAAGGATTTCCTTTAAAATCCATGTCTAATCCAGCAACAATTACACGAACACCTTGGTTGGCCAAATCGTTGCAAACAGAAATAATTTCATCGTCAAAAAACTGTGCTTCATCGATTCCTATTACATCGCAACCATCCGCTAACAAACGAATATTTGCTGCAGCAGGAACGGGTGTCGATCTAATTTCGTTGGCATCGTGCGATACCACCATTTCATCATCGTAGCGTTTATCAATTGCGGGCTTAAAAATTTCGACTTTTTGTTTGGCAAATTTTGCGCGTTTCAATCGCCTGATTAGCTCTTCTGTTTTACCAGAAAACATACTGCCACAGATGACTTCTATCCACCCAAATTGCTCTTTATGATTTACCGTGTTTTCGAGAAACATTTTGTAATTTAGACCCTTGTAAAATTAAACACTCATTTTTTTAGAAGTTGTAAAATTACTAAAAAATAAAAGCGCAGAAAACAAAAAGAATAAACTTATGAAGAAAGTCTTAGAAGGTGAGCTAATAAGCCTTGCACACAGCATATTACAACTAAAAAATAAATCGGATATCTTCCAGTTGAAGGAAAAAGCACAACAGTTATATGAAAAATTAAGTGTTTTAGCCTACGCAGAAAAACATTTTGAAGGACCACAACCCACCATAGGAAAACGAGAATTTGTCGCTTTTGTAGAAAAAGAAATAGGCGAATTAGAACCTTCAAGCCTTACCGAAACCAGCTTAACTAAGCCTAAAGATGATAAAGGCTTTTCTGAAGACGAAGCAAACACTAAGGCAGAAGCTGATTCATTTCTGCCAGAAGAAACACAAGTAGTACTTCAAAAAGAAATTCAAGAAGAAATTCAAGAAGAAATTCAAGAAGAAATTCAAGAAGAAGTAGAGGCACATAAACCAAACCAAACCTCTCAAGAAGCCTCATTAGAAGAAGAAGTAATTTCAGCGAAAGTGCCAGTTGAGGAGGAAGTCAGAACCCTCAAAGTTGAAAATGCTTCCGTAGAGGAAGATTTCGGTGTTCACTTCGACCAGTTGCCACAATTTGAGCCTGTATCTCCTTCAGCTACGGAAGAAACAAAACTTCGGAATTTAGAAGAGGAAAATTTACCAGAACAAGAGAACAAGTCGCCAGAAACCTCGAAGGCTTCACCAGAAAACAAAAACGAAACACCAGAAATTGAAGTTTCCGAGCAAAATACTAAAAATACTACGCAACCAGTTGAAGACGATGAACCCTTTATTACAACACCAGCTTCAAAACAACTAAATAAACCAAAAGAAAATCCTGCTGCAAGCCCACAAAAAACCATGGACTTATTTTCGCAAGAAAAAAAGTCACTGAACGACCAATTGCGTAAAGGAATAAAAATTGGATTAAACGACAGAATTGCTTTTACGAAGCATTTATTTGAAAATGATGTCGCCGATTATAACCGTGTACTTTCTCAGTTAAATACATTTGCAACGCCAGCAGAAGCCATTTCGTTTTTAGAAGAAGAAGTAAAACCTTCCTACCATAATTGGGAAGATAAAGAGGATATCGAAACTCGATTTATCCAAGCAGTAATTGCCCGTTTTGAATAATTTATATAAACATATCTTCGCTTTGTTACCTAGTTGGGCAAAAAAAGCAAACTCTTCTGTATTTTAGTACAATTAATTCAACAATCAAATGTCAAGCGTTACCAATACCTCACTCACACAAATGGCTTTACAGAAATTTAAGCAAAATTTTTGGGGTCTTGGTAGCTTTTGGTTTATTGTTGTAGCCTTTTTCTTGGCTATTTTTGCATATTTAATTGCGCCAGACTCGTCTAGGAATGCCAATCAGATGGCACTTTCTATACATTCGCAGCCACCAGGATTTAGTGTTGATGTTTTAGAAGTACCTAATGTTACTAAAAACAACTCATCTTTATTAAGTAGGTTGTTTTTTGGAAATCCCGATCCTTCAGAAGAAATTCCCGTTCTAGCCATAAAGGTTTTACCAGACAAGTTAGTGTACTTTCCCTTTAATACTGAAGGAGAGCAGCAAATAGCTTCGGAGGTTTCTCGCACAGTTTATCCAACCCACTTAACTTCTGCTGAATTAACCTCCAAATACCTTAAAAATAAAACCTTTTGGTTAGGGACAGACCGGTATGGCAGAGATATGCTAAGTAGGATGTTAGTGGGCTTGCGTATTTCTTTATCCATTGGGCTTATTGCTGTTTTTATCTCCTTATTGGTAGGTATTACATTAGGAGCAATAGCTGGATACTTTGGCGGAAAAACAGATGCTCTAATTATGTGGTTAATTAATGTTACTTGGTCCATTCCTACCTTATTATTAGTAATAGCAATTACCTTAGCTTTAGGCAAAGGCTATTGGCAAGTATTTATAGCAGTGGGACTTACCATGTGGGTAGAAGTAGCACGAATAGTAAGAGGACAGTTTTTAAGTCTAAAAGAAATGCCTTACGTAACTGCGGCAAAAGCATTAGGCTTTGGGCATTTTCGAATTATAAAAAATCACATTCTACCCAATGCATTGGCTCCAGTAATTGTTATTTCAGCTGCTAATTTTGCTTCTGCTATTTTAGTTGAAAGCGGATTGAGTTTTTTGGGCATTGGCGCACAACCTCCAACCCCGAGTTGGGGCGGTATGATAAAAGATCACTACAGCTATATTTTATTAGGAAAAGCCTATTTAGCAATAATTCCAGGAATGGGAATCATGCTTTTAGTAATGGCATTTATGTTAATAGGAAATGCATTGCGAGACGCGCTTGATGTAAAAAGCTAAGTAAAGTAGTAACACTAGTCACCCAAAGCTGCAATAAAACCTCACCTAAACCGGTAAAATTTTGGCTCCAACACCAACCTCGTCCAAAATATACTGTCCGTTTTCGCAGAATTCTTTTAATTTATTTTCAATAAAAGCTTCCACTTCTTTCGCATATTTTTTAGGATAGAGCACATGAACATTGGCGCCAGCATCAAGCGTAAAGCAAACAGGAATTTTAGTTTCGTCACGGTAAGTCCAAATTTCATTAAGCACTTCCAGCGTTTTAGGGCTCATTAAAATAAAGTAAGGATTGCTTGTCATCATCATCCCATGGAGTGTAAGCGCCTCCGATTCTACCAATCGCATAAAGGCTTTTAAATCACCATTCCTAACTATTTCAGCTATTTTACTAATGTTATCTTCGGCCTGCTCAAAACGTTTTTCAGCAAAAGGATGCCCATTCATTAAACTATGACCAATAGTGCTACTTACTTTTTTTTCGCCTTTATCAACTAATAATATACAATCTTGGTAATCCTTAAATACCGGATGTACAGCTTCATTAAATTCGACCCCATATAAAAGGGAACTCCCAGCAACGGCTTCATGTTGCCCCCAAACCACAAGACCACCAGCCAAGCTTCTACAAGCACTCCCTGAACCTAAACGCGCTAAAAACGAAGTTTTTTTCCAAAAATAATCCTCGTTTATGTTTGGGTTAAGGCTTTTTTCCACTTGCATAATGCAAAGCGCTAAGGCACTCATACCACTAGCAGAAGAAGCAATACCGCTACTGTGCGGAAATGTGTTATGCGTATGTATTTGTAGATCTACCTCGTGTAGATAAGGACAATAATCCTCAATTAATCGAAGGAATTTTTCAATTTTAGGCACAAAAGAAGGAGTTTCAACTTCGTCTAAAAATAACTTGATTTGTCTTTCTTTCCCTTTTTTAGGGCTTACAGATAAACCCGTTTGGGTATGACAATGTTGAAGTGTAAAACTAATAGACGTGTTTTTTGGGAGTTGAATATCCTCTTTCCCCCAATACTTTACAAGCGCAATATTGCTTGGCGACATCGCTTTGTAAGTAGCCATACTTGGAGTTTTTAGTTCATTTGTGTACCTGAAATCTTCAGCCTTCATACCTTATTTGTTTTGAAGCAACGAAAATACGCAAAATTACAAACGAAAGACTTGTTAAAACTTATTTTTAGTAAGCAATAATGGATAATGCAATGGTTTCCAGCAGCATGATTTGGGCGTGCCCCGCTTGCGCTGCAAGGGGTCGGGCTTTCCGCTACAATCTTTTGGTTCGTCCCTCTCCAAAAGGATTTCCACTACAATCCCTCACGCGTAGATTTTTTGAATTAACAAATACTTTAACATTTTGTACATTTTTTCTGTAAAATTAGAATTTTTAAGCACTATATATTTGTTTTAATCAATTTGTAAGGTTTCATGAAGAAATTCAGTTGTGTTTATGTAAACAAACATAGTACACGACAAAATTGAAAGTCGTCAAATCAGTTCGGCCCCAACCCTATCCCGTATAAATGTACGTTGTATTTCACGGGACAAGAAGGAGCCTGATTTTTCTTGATTTCTCCCTTTACCTTGAGAGATAATTACAAACTCAGAGGTTGTAAACACTAAGCCCATGAAATTTTTTAAACTTCATGGGCTTATTGCTTAAGTTCCACCTTCACCATTAAAACTGAAGCTCAATCTCTCGGTTTTCCTTTAGTGCAATTTTTGTACTGCTCCAACTTGGCACTTCGTATTTTGAAGCATTTCCAGATGTAACCCAAGCTTCTTTTGGCATTCCGTTAGCATCAAAATCCATGGTTTTGTTTCCGTTTACATCGTGAAAGGCAGAAATAGCGTATTCTCCTTTTGGTAACTCTTTGAAAACTACAAAAAGTGCTTCTTCATCGGTAACTTTTACTATTTCGCCACGGTACATGTTGGACGTCATAAAGTCAGTTTCGTTGTTGTACATAGCTACGTAAATTTCGCCTTTAGCTTCTACAGAAACATGGGTAAATTTCACCTTTAAGTCGAAGGTTTCGCTGTTTGTTTTTAAGCTGTTGAATTGAATTCCAACATTCATTATTACAAAGCTGATTAAAAAAAGTACTGTTTTCATGTTCTAATTATTTAAGTTCGAAGCAAATGTAGGATGTGTATATCCTTATCTAAACAAATAAAGGATGAATGGTTGTTTCTAGCTCATGAATCGCAGTAATAGCTCGTCCAAAAGAAATTAACCAAATTTTGTGTGTGCCAATTCAAGTTAATGCTGTAATTTGTGCAACAATTAAGGGAGTTGAATGCAACAGGAAGAACACATTGTAATTGTCGGAAATGGAATCGCCGGAGTTAGTCTTGCGAGACACATTAGAAAATTATCAAATAAAAAGATTAGTATAATTTCAGACGAAGCTCCATTTTTCTTTTCGCGCACGGCCTTAATGTACGTGTATATGGGACACATGAAATGGGAGCACCTACAACCCTACGAAGAAGATTTTTGGAAAAAAAACAACATTGCATTAAAACAAGCTCGTGTTGTCGAGGTGCTTCCTCAGGAAAAAAAACTCAAATTAGTCGACGGAAGTTTCTTTCATTTCGATAAACTGGTGCTTGCTACCGGGTCCAAACCCAATAAGTTTGGTTGGCCTGGCGAAAACCTAGAAGGCGTACAAGGCTTATATTCCAAACAAGACCTAGAGCTTTTAGAGCGCAATGCTCCCAATGTTGCCATTTGTAGTAGAGCAGTAATTGTAGGCGGTGGACTCATCGGAATCGAGCTAGCTGAAATGTTCGCGTCTAGAAATATACCCGTAACTTTTTTGGTTCGGGAAAAAAGCTTTTGGAACAACGTTTTGCCAAGTTTTTCATCAGAAATACTTAATAAACACATCCTTTCTCATGGAATCGACCTTCGATTAGGGGTTAACTTAAAGGAGGTAAAAAGCAAAAACAGCAAACATGTTTCTTCGGTTATTATAAGCGAAACAAATGAAGAAATACCCTGCGATGTAGTAGGATTAACGGCAGGTGTTTCCC
>JBHYFG010000005.1:129198-168795 GCA_051859645.1 Psychroflexus sp.
CATGTTTCTTCGGTTATTATAAGCGAAACAAATGAAGAAATACCCTGCGATGTAGTAGGATTAACGGCAGGTGTTTCCCCAAACATAGATTTTTTGAAGTCTTCTGAAATTGAAACCCATAAAGGAGTTTTAATCGATGAATTTTTTGAAACTAATTGTAAGGGTATCTACGCCATTGGTGATTGTGCCGAGCGAAAATACGCCTTAGGAAATCGTGCTCCTGTTGAAGCAGTTTGGTATACCGGTAGAATCATGGGCGAAACCTTGGCGCAAACCTTATGCGGTAATCCTCAAGCCTACCAACCTGGCCCGTGGTTCAATTCAGCTAAGTTTTTTGATATAGAATACCAAACCTATGGATGGGTTTTTCCTACCCCTAAGCAAGGGAATGCACATTTTTATTGGCGACTAGAAAACCAAGAAAAATGCATTGAAATTGAATATGATAAAAAATCGGGTGTTTTAAAGGGAATTAATTCGTTCGGTATTCGGTTAAGACACGCTTTTTTTGACGATGTCTTACGTAACGAAGCAACGGTAGATGAAGTTTTACATCGTTTTAATGAAGCACAGTTTGATGCAGAGTTTACTCCACCATATCAACAACAATTACTTGGTGCTTGGGAAAAATGCAAACGTGAAGGAACAAAGCCTTAAGACGTCTAATTGAAGATGAAGTTCGATAAAAAAAGAAATGAAGTAATATGCAAAGTACACCAAATATATCGTTAACAGGAGATGCTGGAAACTTAAACGCTAAGCAACGGTTTTTTTTACTCGTGGGTAGCCTAGGATTATTGTTAATGCTTTTAGCCACTTTAGGCGTAAACACTTCCACTTGGTTTGGTAACTGGTCTTGGTTTCTCGTTTGTATATTGCTAATAGGAGGAGTGGTGGGTTACTCGTTTGTAAGCTATAAAAACACTTCTGCAGGAATAAAAAATAACCATGTGTATTTTAAATCCTTAACTTCAAGAGGAGTAAAAGGCTTTTCTTTGGGGGTTTTTCTTACGGGTTTTTACATTATTCTATATTTTTACCCCCATCTTTTGGGGCTTAATTCCGAAGGTAATAACACAGGTTTAGTAGGCATGTTTGACCCACTAAGTAAGTTATTAAGTGGTTATCCGGCAAGCCAATGGTTTGTTTATGGAGTTTTGTATACCCTTGCTGTTTTAACCTTTGGGATAAAATTTATCTGGAAGTACAGGCATAATCCTTACCAACGCATTCGTACCATTTCGGTTACGTTTTTTCAATTGAGTTTTGCTTTTCTTATTCCCGAATTTATGGCAAGACTTAATGGCGATTCTTTTGCCTTACCTTACTATGATTTGAAAAATATCTGGCCATTAAACTACTATAATTTTGAGCAATACCGAGTGGATGAATTTATAAATGCGGGAAGTTTAGGACTAAGTTTACTTATTTTTGGAGTGGTTTCTATTTTTATTATTACTCCCATACTAACTTACAAATACGGAAAACGCTGGTATTGTTCTTGGGTTTGTGGTTGTGGGGGATTGGCAGAAACCGCTGGAGATCCCTTTAGGCATTTAAGCGATAAATCTACCAAAGCCTGGAAAATTGAACGTTGGATGGTACATTTGGTGACTGTTTTTGTGGTGGTCATGACCACAGCGGTAATTTCTACTTACCTTGGTTATGATACAGAAAAATACTGGCTTACCAAAGACGTTTTTCTTGGTTTGGTTGCTTTTTTACTGAGTTCTGTGGCGGTATGGGCGCTTTATTTTAAACGCAAACAATTGGCTAAAGATGCAACCTTATCGGGTATTTCATTTACCGTAATTTTACTTTCCTTAGTAGGGATTCATTTTTTAGGATATACCCAAGATTTATTTTTAGTTGATCAAGAAGTACTGAGAGGCAGTTACGGATTTTTGATTGGCAGTATTTTTTCTGGGGTAATAGGAACAGGCTTTTACCCAATTTTAGGCAATCGTGTTTGGTGTAGGTTTGGTTGTCCTATGGCCGCTATTCTTGGATTTCAACAGCGTTTGTTTTCTAAATTTAGGATAACGACCAACGGAGGTCAGTGCATTTCCTGTGGAAATTGTTCTACCTATTGCGAGATGGGTATAGATGTTCGTGCTTACGCTCAACGCGGCGAGAATATTGTACGTTCTTCTTGTGTAGGTTGTGGGGTTTGTGCCGCCGTTTGTCCAAGAGGGGTTTTAAAGCTAGAAAATGAGTCCTCTAAAAATAGGTTAAACGAAAAAGACATTTTACTTGGGAATGATTTTAACTTAGTTCAGCTTACCCGCAAGTCTTAGAAAATTTCTTAATGGGCTTTACTGTTTTTGGTATGACCAGCCTCCTGAGTGATGAGTTGCAAATTTAGGTTCATGCCAATGCTTTCAACTAGTAAAAGTTTTTATTGTTAACCCTAATCAATTATGGATTAGTGTGTTTTTAATTTCTTTGTTGAGGAAGTAAGCCGTTACAATGGTAGCAATTACATCGGCAAGCGGGAAAGAAATCCACACGCCTAGTTCTCCAAAATAGGAGGGAAGTACAAGTAGCAACGGAATAAAAAAGAAGCCTTGCCTAGTTAGGGTAAGCAAAAGTGCTGGTAGGGCCTTACCAATGGCCTGGAAATATGCTGAACCAATTAATTGAAGCGAAATAATTGGGACCGCTGCAAATACCCATCGCATGGCAGGAGGTGTTTGCTTTAAAATTGCTTCTTCTTGAGTGAAAACAGAAACAATTTCAACAGGAAAAAGCATGATTACTCCAAACACAAAGAAAGCTACAATACTAGCGTAAATAATAGCTTTGTTGATGGATTCTCTAACTCTAGGATAGTATTCAGCTCCGTAATTATAGCCTGCAATAGGGAGAAATCCTTGAGTTACCCCAAGTACAGGAAACAATGCAAACATTAGCATTCGTGCAATAATCGCATAACTAGTTACGGAGGCTTCTCCTCCTAAATCAAATAAAATATTATTAAGTAGTAAATACGTAACACTTACTACCGCTTGTCTTGCAAGGGTAACAAAGCCTAAAGAACTAATTTCTTGCAGAATTTCCGATTTGAAAATAAAATCTTTCCATTGTACCTTTAGCTCTGAGTTTTGGGAAAAGAAAAACCATAAAATATACCCCAAACACAACGCATAAGATGCGGTTGTAGCCCACGCAGCACCGTGCATTCCTAAATCGAAAATTTTTATAAAGACATAATCTAAAATAAGATTTCCCACCGAAGGAATAATCATAGCAATCATTGCAAATTTTGGCTTTCCCTCAGCACGAATTACAGTGTTTCCCATCATGGCAAGTGCAAGAATAGGAACGCCATAAAGCACAATACGGTAGTAAACTTTAGCGGGTTCAAAAATAGCCCCTTTGCCTCCAAAGGCTGGAATAAGTTGATTGATGAATACCAATCCGATAATCACCATAGAAACCGTTAATAGCAAGGTAATGCTTATTTGGTTACCAAAGGTTTTTAGGGCTTTGGTTTTATTGTTGGCACCGAGTGCACGCGAAATAATAGAGGACCCTCCAATGCCAATGGCCATTCCGAGTGCAGCTATAAAAAACGAAACCGGAAGTACCACATTAATTGCGGCGATAGCGTTTGAACCTATCCAATTTCCAACAAAAATAGTATCCACTAAAATGTTAATAGACATGACCAAAATACCAATCGAAGCTGGAATAGATTGTTTGAGCAACAACTTTCCGATAGGGGCTATCCCTAACTCTTCTGCATTGGATTTCTTCATTTCTTACCTATTGTTTTTACTAACCTAGTAATTTTGTATGATACAACTTGCTTTTTTTCAAACAGCCCTACAAAGCTAACACCATTGGCCAATTGAAATTACCCTAAAAAAACGCCCTTTTTTCTTTCAATGTCATCACAAAAAGCAACCAAAGCTAAACCTATGTTTTATTTTTCAAATTTGCTTAAAGAAAAAAACATCTCGAAGTTATCGTGAAAAGTTTTTTCCTTTTTAGTAATTTCAACTAATGTAGGGTATTACTTACTTTTATTAACCTTTCTTTCAATTTTTTGAGCGTTTGGTGCTAGTTTTTTTAAGATCTATGTTGTATTGTTCTTTGGCTATTTCTACCATGATTTGGTAAGCCCTTCCTTTTAGTTCAACCTGTTCAAGTTTAGCCTCGAGCTTTTTTATTTTGTGTTTAAGCTTCTCTTTTTCATCGTCTTTTTTCATAATCAAATAAACGTAGTGGTTTGCTTCTTGGGGCTTTATTTTTTAGCAACATACTACTTGTTTTGTATACAATTGGGTGACTACCAATTTTGTAGTGATGTTCAGGCTCTTCTTTTGTACTTAGTGCGATTAAAATTTCTTCGTAAGTTTTTACTTTCTTAGTTTACTTCCTAAATTTACGTTGACTTACTAGCAATTTTTTATGTCAACTTAATTTAGCACACGATTTTTTTCAAGGCGCTTAGCATTCCTTTTATTTATTCTTGAAGCGCCCACTCATCAATCCAACGGCTTAAGGTTTTTACCCAATCTTCACGGTCGTTAAGACAAGGAATGAAGGTAAATTCTTTACCACCAACTTCTTCGAATATTTCCTCTCCCTCCATTGCTATCTCTTCTAGTGTTTCTAAACAATCAGAAACAAATGCAGGTGTTACAATGGCCATCTTTTTCATGCCCTCTATCCCAAATTTTTCAATGGTTCTGTCCGTATAAGGCTTTAGCCATGGATCAAAGCCAAGTCTAGATTGAAAGGACGAACTAAACGTTCCCTCCTTTAAACCCAACTTTTCACCTACTAAACGGGTAGTTTCCAAACACTGGTGCTTGTAACAATATTGATGTGCTGGCGAAGGTGTTACACAACATTTTCCGTCCATTTTGCAGTGACTTTTAGTAATGTCACTTTTTCGAATATGCCGCTCAGGAACTCCGTGATAACTAAAAAGTAGGTGCTCATAATCTAAGTTGTCTAATTTCTCAGCTATACTTCTAGAAAGAACATTAATATAGTCGGGGTGGTTATAAAAAGGTGGAACTACCGTGATTTTCATGGATGGGAAATGTTCTTTTTGAAGCGCTTCTGCAAGAACAATAATTGTTTCTGTTGTAGCCATTGCGTATTGAGGGTAAAGAGGAAGCAGCAAGACTTCGTCTACCCCTTTTTCGTGTAATTCCTTCATTCCGTTTAGGATAGAAGGTTCTCCATAGCGCATTGCTAATGAAATAGGGACACTTGTAAAATTATCTATTTTTTCCTGTAATCGCCTAGATAAAACTATGAGTGGCGAACCTTCATCCCACCATATTTTTGAATATGCCTCTGCTGATTTTTTAGGTCGGGTGTTTAAAATAATTCCTTTTACCAAGATGGCACGTAAAATGTAAGGTAAATCTATAACCCGTTCATCCATAAGGAATTCATCTAAATACACTTTTACATCTTTTGGATCTGTGCTTTTTGGTGATCCTAAGTTTACAAGTAATACTCCTTTCATCTGTTTATTTTATTGTTTTAATGTACAGGTGCAATATATCCCGCTAACTAACGTAATCTTTCTTCTTTTGTACATGCGTGTTTTATTTGCTCAATTCGTTCAACTTTTATAACCTAAATTTAGCCTACATTCATAATCAATAAACTCAAATTTATGCTGTAGCGTTTAAAAGTTAAATTAATATGACAAATTTCTTAGATTCATTTTAAATCCTCTGCAAAGTAACATTCTTTTGGGTGAAATAAGTCTAATTAAAATCTAAATTTCTACTGAATACATAAGAAAAAACTATTCTCTTTCGAAGAAAATTTTTAGCCTTGCTAGCTTTCTTTTTGCATTTATGACCATCTCATTGCCTCGTCCAATTTTTCTTTTTTGTTAAGTTCACCTATATATACTTATATAAAAAATCTTTTTTGCTTGCAGTTTACGGAGCAAGGAATGTAAACGGTGTATAAGGAATATTCCTAAGTACCCAAAAACTCAGGACAAGAAGCAGAACAATCCAAGGAGTTTGGTTTTTGTACAAGAAATTTGAGCTGTGCTCTGATTTTTTAGTTAGGATTAAATATGCCTTGTACAGCCCAACAATAAACAGCAGAAGTAATAGGAAATTATGTTGGATGGCTCCCCAAATATCGCCATGCAAAAGCGCATGAAGGGCGCGTTGACTTCCGCAACCAGGGCAATACAAGTCGGTTGCATAATGGAATGGGCAAGGAGGGAATATGGCATGTTGCAAAGGGTCAAAGCGATGGTACATCCAAATTCCAAACCCAACAAAAGGCAAGCTTAGACCTACTAACCAGCATTTTTTTATTTTGCTAACACGCTTCATTTCGTATTTTAATTTAGTGGGCTAAAACCCCTTTTTCTGGAATAATAGGTAATTTTATACAAGCATTTTTATGAATACTCCCTTTGGAAAAAATAAACGTCTTATCAAAAAGTTGATTGTCTTGAAAGAAGCTAACCAAAAATCGATTTTCAACTGAAAGTAAATCGTCATGCAAATATTCTAACTTAACAAAGGATTTGGCTGGAAGAACTTTAATTTGTTTGCGAAGTACAGAGGTTGTAGTTCCTTCTTTTGCACCTTTGGATACCACAAGTACAGTTTCTATTGCAGTTGACTGATTGTTGATGAGGTATACATTCCATTCGTAGGTATTAAAGCTTTCATTTAACACGTAAACAGCTGCAATATGTATATCGTTAACGGTTGGGATTATAATATCTTTTTTCATGTTTTATTATGGTAATTTCTTTAGTTTGACAATGGTCTTTAATTCTTTACTGACCAAAAAAATACAAGTGCATAAACTTAATTTAGGCGCCAAATTTCAGCATTAAGCAAAGTGGCAAAACTTACCCAAAGAAGGTATGGAACAAGTAAGTAGGCCGCAGTTAAAGAAATGGGTTTGAAAACCTGTATACACCTAAAAATACTCGCCCAAAGTAATAAAATTACAATTAATGCTGCTCGTGGGCTTTCGAAGTAAAAAAAGGCAAAAGACCAGCTTAAATTAAGGCTTAGTTGAACAGTAAACCATCCGATGGCTTTATTTTTTATCGTTCCCTTTTTGTCCCAAATTATACCTGAGCTAACTCCCATCATAATGTAAAGCAAGGTCCATACTGGGCCAAAAAGCCAATTGGGAGGGTTAAAAAAAGGTTTATTCAAAGTAGTATACCAACTCCCAACACTTGATTGAGTTGCAATGGACCCCAAAAAAGCCACCAGTAAGCAAAGAATAATGCTTAGGCTAATTTTTAATGCTTTATTCATTTTTTATTCGTTGTGTATAGTACTAAATTTTTAATTCATTTTTAAAATCCAATCCAACGGATTCAGTTTGGTCGTGTTTTGGTACATTTGAAACTTCAATTCGTAGGTTTTACTTGAGCTGCTGATGCCTATTTTACCTATGGCCTGTCCTGTTGTAATTTTTTGTCCATTTTTAACGTAAATATCGGTTAGGTTGTGGTAAATACTTGTGTAATTTCCATGCCTAATAATCACAAATTTATTAGAGCCTCTTATCAGGCTAATTTGCGACACCTCTCCATCAAAAATTGCAAGCGCAACCCCATTTTCATCGGTATCTATTCTAATTCCGTTGCTCTGGATTTCAATATTTTTAAGCATGGGGTGTTTGCTGTTGCCATATCCTACTGATAGCCTTCCTGCTTTTACAGGCCATGGAAGTTTTCCTTTGTTTTTTGCAAAATCGTCTGCCAATGCTTTTGCTTCCGGGGTAAGCTTAAAGCTTGTTTTAGAGCTAGATCCTACTTTTTTGTTGGCTGCTGCGATAGCTGCTTTAATTGCTTTTTCTATTTCTGCATCGACTCTTGCAATTTCTTTTTCTTTTTGTTTTATTTCTTTAAGGTATTGTTTTTCTTTTTTCTTTACTTCAGCCACCATTTTTTCTTGCGTTTTCTTATCTGCTAAAAGTTCATTTTGTACTTTTCTGTTGGCTTCCAGTACTTTTTCTTTTTCTTTTTTTTGCTGAAATAAAGCTTGGTTCATTTCCTCTAGGGCAATGCTTTGTTCGCGAATTGTCTCACCTTGCTTTTGGCGGTAATTGGCCAATTGCTTCATGTATTGTATCCGTTTATAAGCTTGAAGAAAATTTTCTGACGAAAGTAAAAACATGATTCTACTTTGGTCTGATTTAGCCTTGTAAGATTGATTTATAATTTGGGCATATTCTTGTTTAAGCTCTTCTAAGTCTTTACGAAGTTTTTCTAATTTGTTGGTGTTTTCATCAATCTCTCTGGTGAGTAAATTCGCTTCTTGATTGTTCACTCGGATAAGGCGTTCGGTAGCAGAAATACGTTGCGATAACTCAGAAAGTTGCTCCAATAAGGAGCTTTCTTCTTTTTTTGTGGCTTTGTAGATGGCTGAAATTTGAGCCAATTCTTGCTGAATCGCTTGGCGTTGTTTTTCAAGCTGTGCTCTTGTTTGTGCATGACCAACAGCCGAACAAAAAAACATTACCAAAAAAACAACAATCACACTAGGCTTACAATTCATTACAAGTCTATTTTAGTATATCCATCAGGAATAGAAAACGGAAAACTCAACGATTCATTTACCTGAACGTTTCTATACTCCAAAAGTATCTTAATTTCTTGATTTTCTTGCCTACCAATGACCAAAATTTCTTTTGGAAAGGGTTTTTTTTCAATCGTCTGGTAAGAAGGATAACTAACAATTAAGTTTTGCTTTGCATTTATATAGCTGAATTGTTGAGACTGTAAGCTATAATCTTCTGATTTTATAAAAACATCTTGTTGCAAAGTTGGATTGACTAATGTGGTAAATAAAAAGTTATTTCCAGAAACACTTCCAGCGTTTACTTGTTTATTTTCTAAGTCGAAAAGCATTTGACCGTAGAGTAAATTTTCTAATTTCTCGAAGTCAAGATCAATACCAACAAGTTGACTAATTAGCTGAAAGTCGCCGTCGAAGTATTGCTTATTTATACGGTCATAAAAAAGAACTCGTTCTGGCGTAATCATTGCATTGGCTACTTTTACTAAACCTAGTGCTTTTGCGCTCATCCAGATGGTTTTGCCTCGCTCTATTCGGTAGTCAATGCTTATGCTTTGGTTGGTGTTTTCGTCCTGAAAATTTGCTCGAATCCTCCCGCTTATGCTTTTAAAGCTTGGACTGTTTTTAGCATGAGCATTCATTACGCTTTTAAAGGCTTTTGGCTCTAGAGTGCTCTCGGCGCTAAGCTTTGCAGTTGGTTTACAGCTTGTCGCAAAAAAAGCGATGCTAAGGATAAAAATGGCTAAAAGCTTGTTTTTTTGAAGTAAACTTATAAGGTTATTTTTAAAGCCGAATGGGTGGGGCATTTACGTGGTATTTTTGTTAATTTACGGTCTTATTTTTCTGCTTTTTTTCTGAATTCTTCTGCCTTTTCTTCCATCTGAAGTTCTTGGTAAGCAATGCTTAACTGAAGGTATATTTGTTTTTCTAATTCAGGTAAATCAAACAAATAATCCAATCCTTCTTCTAACGAATCTACCGCATCTTCGTATTTTTCTAGTCCAATTTCTGCTTTGGCTTTTAGTAGAAAAAGTTCGCTTAACGTAGGGTAAATTTCAAGGGCTTGTATACTAACTTCTAAGGCTTCAAAATATTGTTCTAAAGCAAGGTGAAGTGTAATTACTTCTTTAATTACAGGCAGTTTTCCTGGTTGGTCTTGCAAAGCTAATTTGAAACTTTCTAGGGCTTTTTCCTTGTCTTTACTTCGAAGGTACATTCCTCTTTCTTCATTGCTGGCATTACTTTCGCCAGAAGCAATAGCAAGGTCTAAAATGCGAATTAATTCTGATTGATAGCTAGGGTTTTCTTCAACAAAGCGTTTAAAACTCTGAATAATTAAAACTTTATTTCGTTCACTTATTTCGTTGTGAGAAAGGCTGCTTTCAATAAATGGAATGGCTTTATTAACTTCATCTTCTACTAAATAAGCCAAGCTAAGCATCGCCAGAACATCAGGCTGGTATGGATTGATAATTAGCGCTTCTTCTCCAATTTTTATGCTTTCTTTTACCTGTCCATTTTGGCTGTAAAAACGCATTAACTTTGCAAACCACAACACATTTTCAGGATCGCTTTGTGTTTTGCTTTTGTAGTACTTTATAGCCTCTTTGTAAAGCTGATTTTCTAAATAAATAATTTCCCTTAAGCGTTCGCTGCTCTCCGAAACTCCCATAGCACTTTCAAGCTCGTCCAGTTTTTTTAATGCTTCTTTGGGTTGCTTAGTGGTCATTAAAATATTAGCCGAAACTTCTAAATAAGATGCGTCATTCCTTGCCAATTCATTAGCCGTTGCTAAACCTTTTGTGTAGTTTTGTGTAGCTTGGTAGACTTTTAATAGGTTTATTCTTGTTTCAGCCTTAGTTTCGGAAGGTAATTTTTTAATTGCTTGTAGGAAGTTAATTTCTGCTTCTTCATATTGTTCGAGGGCAAAATGATTTTTTGCTTTCTCTAGATATAAAATACCTTCATCAGGTGAAATTTTAAGCAAATCGCCAAGTAATTCATTTGCTTTTTCGTGATTTAAAATGGCACGTTGGGTAATGGCATTAAAAAACTTTTCCTGAAATTCATCTGAAACGTTTCCTAACTCATCTCTGTTTATTTCGTCTGAAAAGTTTTGCTCATCTTGCGAAAAAGCAGAATAAGTCAAACTTATGTAAAGCAGAAAAGTTAGGAATTGTTTCATTTTTTATGATTTGCTATTTCAGGTGAGCAAGTGCGACAAGTCTTTTGGCATCGGGGATAATCCTCTTGTGTGAATAAAACATGTACATGCGTGCTCCTTAAATTATTTATTCTAACACCGAATAGTCTCCAATACTTATGCTGGTGAATTTTCCATCGAATTTAGCGTGATTTCCAACCATTGCTTGATCCAGATTAGCATTTTTTATATGGGAGTGTTCTTGTATTAATGAATTTTTTAGGGTTGAATCTTCAACAATTGTGCCATTTCCCAAGGAAACATTTGGTCCAACGGTAGTGTTTTTTAGGACTACATTTTTACCTATAAAGCAAGGCTTTATGATTTCAGCATTATCTAGTACAACAGAATGATGAATTAAAACTTCATCGTCCTCTCGGTGAAGAAATTGTAAGACTCTTGTATTGGTTTCGACGGTTACTTTTTTGTTTCCGCAATCCATCCATTCGTCTACTTTTCCTGGCTTGAAAATGGCTCCGTTTTCCTTCATTTTTTGAATACCGTCATTGATTTGGTATTCACCTCCTCTTAACAGTTTTTCATCTAAAACGGATTGCAACTCATTTTTGAGAACGGCAACATCTTTGAAATAATAAATGCCGATAACAGCCAAATCGCTTACAAAGGTTGAAGGTTTTTCAACTAAATCGACAATGTGCCCTTCTTCGTTTAATTTTACCACTCCGTAAGCTTCTGGGTTTTCTACTTGTTTTACCCACATCACTGCGTCGGCGTCTTTATCTAAGTTGAAGTCTGCTTTAAAAAGTGTATCGGCATAAGCAACTACCGCTGGACCTTCCAAGGAATCTTCTGCACACATTATGGCATGACCAGTACCCAAAGGTTCGTCTTGAATATAGATGCTTGCTTTTGCGCCGAGTGCTTCTGCAATTTTCACAAGTTTATCTTCAATCTCTTGTCCAAAATCTTTACCAATCACGAAAGCCACCTCATCTATGTGCTCGTCAAGTACTTGTGCGATGTCTTCTACCAAACGTTGAACGATGGGTTTTCCGGCTATGGGAATAAGTGGTTTTGGTACAGTTAGCGTATGTGGTCTAAGTCGCGAGCCTCTCCCCGCCATGGGTACAATAATTTTCATAGGTGTTTTTATTAACGCTGTTTCACTGCATTATAAATGGTTATGTCACAGCTTAGGTTATTTAGTTAATTTTAATTTAGTGCATCTGCAAAAATACCCGAAAACATAAAATTTAAGGGTTAATTAGCGGAATACTTTTCAACAATCCAAAAATTTAAACTTTACATAATTCACCCTAAAGGCAAAAAATCAAAAAGGAAACCTGAATCTTTAACTGAAGTTTTACTTTCTACCTGTACTTCCAAATCCGCCTACACCTCTTTTGGTTTCATTGAGTTGTTCGACTTCAATAAAACTTGCTTGCTCATGTTTAGCAAAAACAATTTGCGCTATTCGGTCGCCATCTTCTACCACAAAAGCTTCATTGGATAAATTTACTAGAATCACGCCTATTTCTCCACGGTAGTCAGCGTCTATAGTGCCTGGAGTATTTAAAACTGTGATTCCCTTTTTTAAAGCTAAACCGCTTCTTGGTCTTACTTGCGCTTCAAATCCCAAAGGCAATTCAATGAAAAGTCCGGTAGGAATTAGTTTTCTTTCTAAGGGTTTTAAAATGATGCTTTCAGTAATATTCGCTCGAATGTCTACTCCCGCAGATGCTTCTGTCTCGTAAGCAGGGAGCTCGTGTGATGATTTATTGATGATGGATACTTTCATAAATTATTTATTTTGTGTTTTTGAAATATAAACTCTTAATTTCATTTTTTTCATTGAAAACCATCAAACCGCTGAATAATATAATAAAGCTGATTCCTACCCAGTAATTTTCTCTGAACAAGTAAAAGTAAATCCCTCCCAAGCCAATACTTAGTAGCATATACGTAGAAATCCGACCAATTCGATACGGAATGGGGTAGTAACGTTGCCCTACAATATACGAGATGAGCATCATGCTTGCGTAAGCGCAAACCGTTGCTATTGCCGAACCAACATAGCCTAAAATAGGTATGAGCCAAATATTTATAAAGATGGTTAAAAATGCTCCAAAAGAAGAAATATATGCGCCAATCATTGTTCTATCGGTTACTTTGTACCAAACCGACAAATTGTGGTAAATACCCAAACAAAGGTTAGCTAAAAGAATTAATGGCACTACTTGCATCCCTTCCCAAAAACTTTCGTCTCTTATTAAAAATAATTTTAAAATGTCTGCAAACACAACTACTACCAATAAAATAAAACTCCCGATAATGGCAAAATACTTAGTGATTAAAGCATATCCTTTTTGTGGGTTTTGTGTTTTGGCATGACTAAAAAAGAAGGGTTCAATTCCTAATCTAAAGGCGGTCGCAAAGAGCGTCATAAACATTCCGAGTTTGTAACACGCACTGTAAATTCCAACTTGAGCTCTTGAGGTGGTTTCATCTAGCATAAAGTCTAACAAAAGTCGATCGACCAACTCGTTGACCGTGTAAGCCATTCCAGCAATCAACACAGGATAGGAATAGCGAATAATTCGCTTCCATAGCTCCCAGTCGAACTGAAAACGAATTTTTGCTAAAAAATCCCCTAACAAAAGCAAGGTGACCAAACTAGCAATGAAATTGGATATAAAAATATAGGGAACTTCGAAGTCACTTATATAAAGTGATTCGAAAAATGAACTTTGCTCTGCTAAGTCTGTTAAGTAAATAAGTAAAAAGACATTCAGCAACAAATTGACACTTACATTGATGATTTTTATGACCGCAAATCTTCCTGATTTATTAGTTGCTCTTAGCCAAGCAAAAGGAATGACGGCCAAGGCATCTAGTACTAAAATACCAATCATCAGTTTGACTAAAAGTACCTCAAAACCAACCCATTGCGCAATAGTTGAAACATTTAGCCATGCAATAACTAAAAATAAAAATGTGGTTGCTAGGATACTCCAAGTAGAGGTATGAATAACTTTTTGTTTATCAGCTTCACTTTCGTAAAAGCGGAAAAAACCTGTCTCCATTCCGTAGGCAAGGATGACGTTAAATATTCCAAAATAAACAAATAAAATCGAGTAATCTCCAAAACTTGCATTCTCTAAAACTCCTGTATAAAGTGGCAATAGAACTACCGAAATCATTCGCGGCACCACTGTGGAAAGTCCGTAAAGGAAGGTGTTTTGTATAAGTTTTCGGTAGGCGTTCAAGGTGTATGCGATTTATTTAGTGCGCTTTAATAACGGTACAAAAATAAGTGCTAGTTCGAGAAAAGAGACAAAAAAGCAGAAAAGTTTTGCTTTAGCACACTTGGTGTGAGAATTTGGTTGTTTCTCTGTATTTGTTTATTTCTTTTGGAGGGCCTTATTCATGAACAGTTTCATGGAATATCCAAATACAAGACCACCAATTGTCCAAATTACGATACCTAAAACGATGGTTTTCCAAGTGATTCCTTGTCCTGTTACATATGGATAAATGATTGACATGATTAAAAACATAAGTACCCCCCAAGTTAGCCCTGTTTTAATCCAATTACTTTTGTCAAAAGGATTTGGAATTTGAATTACATCAACATTTTCATATCGTGCTGGTTGTTTTTCTAGCCATTTATTTTTCAATCTCTTTCTAAACCATCCCCAAACTGGAAAAGTAACCACAAGAATAATAAAACTTAGTCCGTTAGTTAAACAAGGAATGATATTTCCACAGTTTTTACAATAAAGTCCAAACCAATTTTTATACGCCGTTCCGTTTTGAGTGGACCAGGTCCTTCCATCGTGAAGTGTATGGCAATGTGGGCAAGGGACAAGTGACCTTTCAATTCTTGGCTTGTTAATTGTTTTATCTTCTAAGCTAATTTTAGGAATTCTTTGACCTAAAATTAATTCGTTTATCGCTAGGCCTGGATTTAAAACCCAATGAAGCATCATCCAATTTTTCCAAGTATAAACTTTGTATTTTTTGTTATCAAATTCCATTGTTTTTATACTATAGTTGCTAGTTTTAATTGATGAAAGGATTGCTTATGTTTTACGTAAAGATTTCAAACAAAGGTATGTTTTTTTACTTCACATAAAGAAAAAAAATCATCGCTTTCTTTTCCAGTAATTTCAACTTATGACTGATATAAATCTGCCATGTGAAACGTTTTTATACCATTGCTCTTCTTGTTTTTAGTTACAAAGCATGTTCATTTGTGTAATTTTTAGACTTGACTAAAAATAATATTCATAAAATTGAAAATAACTTTTTTAAGTTATCTTTGCCTAAAAATTAGCATGTACAGTTTATCTGAGGAAAATTACTTAAAGGCAATATTTCATCTTCAGCAACAAAGCAAGAATGGAGTAAGTACGAATGCCTTGGCGGAAAAAATGGACACCAAAGCATCCTCTGTAACCGATATGGTGAAAAAAATGGCCGATAAAGAGTTGGTACATTACAAAAAGTACCAAGGAGTAACGCTAAGTAATTTAGGTGCTAAAACCGCAATAGACATCATACGAAAGCATCGACTTTGGGAGGTTTTTTTAGTTGAAAAATTGAATTTTTCTTGGGATGAGGTCCATGAAGTTGCAGAGCAGTTAGAGCATATAAAATCCAAGAAACTGATTACAGAATTAGATAAGTTTTTAAATTTTCCCACTAGAGATCCGCACGGAGACCCTATTCCAGACAAAGACGGGAATTTTAATCCATCGAAAAAACGATTGTTAAGCGAACTTTCTATTAACGAAAAGGGAATTTGCGTTGGGGTTAAAGACTCTACTCCTGAGTTTCTTCAATTTTTAGATAAACATCAAATTTCTCTTGGGGTTACTATTGAAGTAATTGAAAAAGAAAGTTTTGATCAATCTTTGTTGATTCGCATACACGATAAAAGTTTACGAATTACCAATCGTGTTTCAAGCAATTTATATATTTCATCTAAGTAATGGAAGTAATTATTTCTTTTTTTGAGCGTTTTACTTCTGTAGAAGCTGCTTTAATTGCTGCAACCTTTACATGGCTTTGTACAGCTTTAGGTGCTTCGGTTGTTTTTTTTATTAGAAAATTCGACAGAACCTTGTTTGATGTAACCTTAGGTTTTGCAGCTGGGGTTATGTTAGGAGCAAGTTTTTTTAGTCTTCTTTTGCCTTCAATTCAAATGACTAGCGAGGTTGGATTTGCCAAAGTCATTCCTACAGCAATAGGTTTTGTTTTAGGGGCTATTTTTATTTATTCGTTGGATAAGCTTTTGCCACACTTGCATGTTAATTTCAAAGAACAGAACAAAGAAGGTATAAAAACCCCGTGGCATAAATCTGTACTTCTTACTTTGGCGATTACACTTCATAACATACCAGAAGGATTAGCGATAGGGATTTTGTTTGGTGGCGCTGCATTAGGGGTAGAAGGTGCGAGTATTGCCGGTGCTGTTGCCCTAACCATTGGCATGGCCATACAAAATATACCTGAAGGATTTGCAGTTGCTATGCCTTTAAAGGGATTAGGATTGAGTAACTGGAGAAGTTTTAATTTTGGACAATTGTCTGCAATTGTAGAGCCTATTTCTGCAGTTATTGGGGCTTGGGCGGTAGCTAGCTTTTTACCCTTAATGCCTTACGCTTTAGGCTTTGCAGCGGGTGCAATGATTTTTGTGATTATTGAAGAAGTAGTTCCTGAGTCTCAGCAATCGCAACACACAGATAAAGCCACAATGGCGTTAATTGTAGGCTTTGTTTTAATGATGGTTCTGGACGTAGGATTAAGTTAACTTTATAGTTATTACCTATTGAATTGAAGAGAATTGAGAATTAAGAATTAAGAATTAAGAATTAAGAATTGAGAATTAAGAATTAAGAATTAAGAATTGAGAATTAAGAATTAAGAATTGATAAATGGTATTAACCCGACTAAATCCAAGTAGTTCGGCTCATTCTTTACCTTCTATGGTAAGTCGGGTTTAATAGTAAACAACTAATATGACTCAAACTTCGTTTACGCTTTTGCTATGTTGTGAATAGCTAAGTTTTTTGAAAACCAAAAGCTGAGAAGTCAACCAAAAATAATTATATCAGTAATTTAAACCAATAACAGGTTTTACTTTGTAGGTTTATCCACTACTAACCTTTTTTCACGGTTAGCAATTTCCCAAGCGGTATGAAATACTAATTGAGATCGTTTAGCCAATAAAGGGTAATCGATTTTGTCTGCCGTATCTGTTGGTTGGTGGTAATCTTCATGCAATCCGTTGAAGTAAAAAATGGATGGAATGCCGTGCTTTGCAAAATTATAGTGATCGCTTCTATAGTACAAACGCATCGGTTCATCTTCTGCATTATAGCTAAAATCTAAGTCTAATTTAGTAAAGTTTTCATTTACAGCTACAGATAATTCGTGCAACTCAGTGCTTAAACGATCGGCACCAATCAAGTATATATACTCGTCTCCTTCTTGGTGTTTCGTGTCTGTTCTACCAATCATGTCTATATTCAGATTAGATACGGTATTTTCTAAAGGGTATACAGGGTTTTCTGAATAAAATTTAGAACCTAAAAGCCCAATTTCTTCAGCTGTAACATGCAGGAACAATATGCTTCTTTTGGGACCATTTCCGTCTTTTACAGCCTTTTGAAAAGCTTCCGCAATTTGCATTACGGCTACTGTTCCAGATCCATCATCGTCTGCACCATTAAAAATATTCCCATCGTCGTCCATCCCAACATGGTCGTAGTGAGCGGAAACTACAATTACTTCCTCAGGTAGTTCTGTACCTTTTATAAAAGCCAGTACATTTTCTGAATCTCCGTAACGGTCCTTGAAGTAACTACTTGGGATTTGCTGGAAGTAAGAATCGCCATTTCCGGGGGCAATACCTAATTCGGTGTAAAAATTAACCAAGTAATCGGCTGCTAATTTTTGTCCTTTTTCGCCTGTATTTCTTCCTTCAAATTCGTCTGAAGCGATAACGTATAAATGTTTGCTCAAGGCTTCTGGGGTAATTGAAGCTGCGTAAGTTGTAGGAGAAACATTTTCTGTTTTTGGCGAGTTGTCTTGTGTTTTGCAAGCTGCGAAAGCAAGAAAAACGAAAAGTAAACTGATTTTTTTCATGGGTAATTGTTTATAAAATTAAGTATAATAATGCTGTCCTTTAGAATGTTTAAATTTTAAGTTCCATTCCTGGTTGAAGCCTAATGCTCCTTAGGTTGTTTTGTTGTTTAATATCTTCTATTGTAATTTCTGGAAATTTACGCGAAATACTCCATAGCGAGTCGCCTTCTTCAACCACATAAGTTTGCATATCTTCCTCGCTTCTGTTGTTTTTTTTCTTAGGTTCTTGCACCACAACTTGCGTGGCAGCCGACAAATTTTTAGGATGTATTTTTAAGCGTTGTCCTATGCTTAATTTATCCGATTTTAGGTTGTTCCATCGCTTGATATCGCTTACCCGAACACCATATGAGTTAGCAATTTTTCCAAGAAAATCGCCAGACCTAACTCGGTACGTAATTACATCAGAGGTTTTTACATACTGCGGAAGTGGCTGTTTTTCGGCGGCAATTTGCAAGGTGGTAAAGGCGTAAATTTCTGCTTCGTTAGCTGCAAAAACACCTGCTTCTTGCTGAGGTAATCTTAGGTAGTAATTGCGTTTGGGGTCGTCTGGAATAATACCAAGTTTATAGCTAGGGTTTAAAAATTCTACAATTTCTTCATCCAGTTTAGTAACCGCCGCAACTTGTGAAAGTTTGATGGTGCTTTTTACATGGACAGTGTCTGTTGTAAAAATAGAGTATTCGCTTTTATCGTATGAAAAACCATGTGCTTCGGCATATTCATATAAATACATAACCGCATGAAACGATGGAACATATCCAGCCGTTTCGCGAGGTAAAAAAGGACGAATTTCCCAATAATTGGTTTTTCCTCCGCTACGACGAATGGCTTTGTTTACATTGCCAGGGCCAGAGTTATATGCCGCTAAAGCCAAGTCCCAATCATTAAAAACATCGTATAGTTTACTCAGGTATTTTGCTGCTGCATCGGTAGATTTTATGGGGTCCATACGTTCATCTACATAACTACTCACCTCCAAGTCGAACATTTTTCCTGTTCCATACATAAATTGCCATATCCCAGTTGCGCCTACTGGCGACTTAGCCTTCGGATTTAGTGCCGACTCGACTACTGCGAGGTATTTCATTTCTAGCGGGATATCGTAGGCATCAAAAACTTCTTCAAACATCGGAAAATAAAACTGACCTAAGTTTAACAAACGTTGGGTGGTTTCTGGGTCTCGGTGAAGGTAGAAATTGATAATGCGCTCTAAACTTGGGTGGTAAGCAATATCAAAAGGGGTACGTTCATTTAAGGCGTCCAAACGAAGTTTTAATTCTTCGGTTGAAACTTTGGTGTAAATAGAATCTATAGGTTCGGTTAGAAGCAGCTGAGGTTTGAATCGTTGAAGCAATTCAAATTGAGTAAGTTCACCCAGCCAAAGTGAGTCTACCACCTTACTTGGTTCAAAATCCAGTATTTTTAAAACGATCGAGTCGTGTTCAAGTTCATGGAAAATCTGCTCTTGTACAATTGATTTTTCATCCTGAATCAAGGAGTCTAAAACAACCATTTCTTTTGTTTGTAAACTATCTGTTTCTTGAGCTATTACTGATGAAGTAAGAGAAAAGATAAGCGATAAAGAATAGAAAAATTGACGCTTCATAAAACTGTATTCATTTAATTCGCAATAATACTACATAGAAGTTAGATATGGTAAAATTTTAGGGGAATTTAAGTTAGGAGGTGAAGAAATTGCTTTAGGATTGTTTAAAAATAAAAACTATATTTGAGGATGTAAAAATATATCACTAACTCAAAATGACATCCGCTACTAAATAGTATACTTTCCTTCTTCATCCGATTGAGGAATCTTATGGGTTGATTTTTGTTGCGAAGGCAATTGGCAGAAGTATTGTTTTTTTTGAAAGTGGAACATTTAAGCACAAAAAAAGGCGACAAAACTTAATTTGCCACCTTGAATGTTTTCACAACGGAATAATCCTTATTGTGAATTGGTTCAAAATTGTGAAACAAATATAGTAAAAAAAAATGAAACGGAACGATTTTTTAAAACTTGTAGGTCTTGGAGGTGGTTCATTTATGATTAATGGTATTGGGCTTAACAATAATGACCTTTTATATCAACTTCAAGAAATTACTGTGTATGATAACTACATAAGAGGAAGTACTTTTTACAAAGATGAAATTGAGATTTTAAAAATGAACATAAATAGTCTAATAGAGTTGAAACGAGAACCCGACAATATACACGATAGTTTTGCTATTGCCGTACTTTGTAAAAACAATAAAATTGGTTACATACCCGCTTTCGAGAATATTGTTTTAGCGAATATGATAGATAAAGGCGTACAGCTTAATGCACAAATTAGCAGCATTAATCCAGAAGGCTTGAGGTACGGAATGGACTATATGGCTGTAAAAATTACCACAAAACTATTAGTGAAACAAGACCATTTATTAAGCAAAGACCTCACACAAAACAGAGCCGATGAGGCTATAGACTTATATAGAAAAGGAGTAGAATAACATTTTAAATTGACATATTATGAAAAGAATTTTAGGATTGGATTTAGGGACGACCTCAATAGGTTGGGCTTATGTTAATGAGGCTGAAAATGAAAATGAGCAGTCTTCAATAATCAAAACAGGTGTTAGAGTTGTTCCTCTCTCGACCGACGAAGAAAACGATTTTAAAAAAGGAAATAGTATTACTATTAATGCTGATAGAACCTTGAAACGTGGTGCAAGAAGAAATAAGTTCAGATACCAACTGAGAAGAAAAGTATTAATCGAAGAGTTAAAAATTATTGGTTTTATTAATGATGATACAAAACTCGCTGAAACTGGAAATAATTCAACTCACGAACTTCTCAATTTGAGAAATAAGGCAGTAACCGAAAAAGTTGAAAAAGATGAATTTGTTCGTATCCTTTTAGCTATCAACAAAAAACGCGGGTATAAAAGCAGTAGAAAGGCAAATAATAGCGAAGAAGGAGAACTCATCGATTCCATGGGAATCACAAAGCAACTCTATGAAAAAAATTTAACACCGGGTGAATTTTCTTATAATCTGTTAAAAGAAGGAAAAAAAACATTGCCCAATTATTACCGGTCAGATTTAGAAAATGAATTTCATAAAGTTTGGCAAAAGCAAAAGCAGTTTTATCCTGAAATTTTAGAGGACAATTTATTTACTGAATTAGCAGGTAAAAACAAAAATCAAACTTGGAAAATATGTGAAAAACCATTCAGTTTACAAGGAATAAAACTTGAAGGCAATAGAGATGAAAAAAAGCTAGAGACGTATAGACTTCGAAAAATAGCTCTTATTGAACAGGTTGAATTAGAACATTTAGCCATTGTTTTACAAGAAATCAATAACGAAATTAATCAATCAAGTGGTTATTTAAGTGAAATTAGCGACAGAAGTAAAGAGTTGTATTTTAAAGATTTAACAGTTGGTCAATACCTTCACAATCAGATTTCTAAAAATCCACATACAAGCCTTAAAAACCAAGTTTTTTACCGTCAGGATTATGAAATTGAATTTAAAAAAATATGGTATAAGCAAGCTGAATTTTATCCTGAATTAAATGAAGTTTTAAGAAATAAAATTCAAAACGAAATCATTTTTTATCAAAGACGTTTAAAGTCGCAAAAAGGACTTATCAGCTACTGCGAGTTCGAGAGTTGGGAACAAGAGGTAAATATTGACGGAATAAAAAAGAAAAAAAATGTTGGTCATCGTGTAGTACCGAAATCTTCTCCTCTTTTTCAAGAATTTAAAGTTTGGCAAAACTTAAATTCAATAAGAATTACAAATATAGAAACCAATGAAGTTTATCACATTGAAGAAGACTCTAATACTGAATTGTTTCAAAAGCTTAATTGGACTGATAAGTTAAGTGATATACAAGTTTTAAGAGAGTTTGGTTTAAAACCAGAAGAATGGAAAATTAACTTTCAAAAAATTGAAGGCAATAGAACCAACTATAATCTTCTTGAAGCATACAAAGAAATTTTAAAAATAGAAGGATATGACAATATCAACTATACCAACATTGAAGCTGTTGAATTGCAAAAAACTTTAAAACTATGTTTTGATGAAATTGGAATCGATAAACAAATCCTAGATTTTAATGCCACGTTAGAAGGAAATGAATTTTCAAAACAAAAATCTTACGAATTGTGGCATTTACTCTATTCTTACGAAGATGATTTTTCTAGAACTGGTACTTCATCTCTAGAAGAAAAACTAAAATCAAATTTTGGTTTTAAGGATGATCATATGCCCTACTTAATAAATATGCGTTTTCAAGATGATTACGGCAATTTAAGCGCAAGAGCTATTCGTAAAATAATGCCTTACCTTCAAGAGGGCAAAATTTATTCTGATGCTTGTGAATTGGCGGGCTATAATCATTCTAATTCAGTAACAAAAAAGCAAAATGAAGAACGAGAGCTAAAACCTAAACTAGAAATACTAAAGAAAAACAGTTTACGAAACCCCGTTGTAGAAAAAATCTTGAATCAATGTATCAATGTTATAAATGCGATTATTGAAGACGAGAAAATGGGGAGACCAGATGAAATTAGAATTGAGCTTGCTCGCGAATTAAAAAACACAAAAGAACAACGTGATCGTATGACCAAAGCTATTGGAAAAGCTACAAGAGAGCATGAGCAATACCGAGAAGAAATTAAAAACAAGTTTGGCTTACCTCATGTTAGCAGAAACGACTTAATAAGGTATAAACTATATAAAGAATTAGAATCCAATGGCTACAGAACACTTTATACAGATGAATACGTCAAGCCTGAAGATTTATTCTCTAAGAAATACGATATTGAACACATTATCCCTAAATCAAGATTATTTGATGATTCGTTTTCTAACAAAACCCTAGAAACTCGGGAAAGCAACTTAGATAAAGGTGATGAAACAGCTCTAGATTTTGTAGAGCGAAAATATGGAAAAGAAGGATTAGATAAATACAAGACTCGTGTTGATGAACTTTATAAAGCAGGAAAAATTACAGGTTCGAAGCATAGAAAGCTACTAATGTCTTTAAAAGATATTCCTGAAGATTTTTTAAATAGAGACTTAGGAAATTCAGCCTATATAGCTAAAAAAGCAGCTGAAATTTTACTCGATGTAACAAGACGTGTAAGCTTAACTTCTGGAACCATAACTAGTAAACTAAGAGAAGACTGGGGCTTAATTCAAGTTATGCAAGAATTGAATTGGGACAAATATGAAAAAGTTGGTTTGACTTATTACAAAGAAAATAAAGAAGGTAAAAAACTGCCAAGAATCAAAGACTGGACAAAACGAAATGACCATAGACACCACGCCATGGATGCCATTACTGTTGCTTTTACTAAACCAGGAATGATTCAGTATTTAAACAATTTGAATGCTAAAACTAACAAAAATATAATTGCACTTGAAAACGTTTATACTTTTAAAGACGAAAGAGGGAAACGGAAATTTAAAGCTCCTTTTTTAGGTATCCGTAAAGCTTCACAAGAGCATCTGTCTCAGATTCTAATTTCACACAAGACTAAAAATAAGGTTACGACCAAGAATAAAAACAAGATAAATGTAAGAGGTAAAAACACTTTCAAATACCAAACTGTTGAAACACCGAGAGGACAATTACATAAAGAAACTATTTATGGAAAGTCTAACTATTATGAAACCAAAACTGAAAAAGTTGGAGGTAAATTTGATAAAGATTATATCAACCTAGTTTCTAACCAAAGTTATAGAAATGCACTTTTAAAAAGATTGGAAGAGTTTGAAAACAATCCTAAAAATGCGTTTACAGGTAAAAATTCGCTTGCAAAAACCCCAGTTTATCTAAATGGTACACAGGAAACCGTACCTGAAAAAGTGAGACTTGCTTGGTTAGAAGAAAGATTTACGATCAGAAAAGAAATAACACCTGATTTAAAAATTGATAAAGTTGTAGATGAGGGCGTAAAGCAAATCCTTCAAAAAAGACTTAAAGACTTTAATGACAAACCTAAAGAAGCCTTTGCAGATTTAGATAAAAACCCAATTTGGCTCAACAAAGAAAAAGGCATCAAAATTAAGCGGGTTAAAATTACAGGAGTTTCTAACGCAGAACCTCTACATCTTTCAAAAAATCATTTAGGAGAGGAAATATTGGACACAAACAGTAAACCAATTCCTAATGATTATGTGAGTACTGGAAATAATCATCATGTGGCGATTTACAGGGATGAAAAAGGAAACTTTCAGGAAGAAGTGGTTTCGTTTTATGAAGCAGTAGCAAGAAAAAATGCGGGTTTACCCATTATTAATAAAGACCATGAAAAAGGATGGGAGTTTTTATTTACGATGAAACAAAACGAAATGTTTGTTTTTCCTAACGAAGAGAAAGGTTTTATTCCAAGTGAAATCGATTTACTGAATCCTGATAATAAAGCTTTGATAAGTGAGAATTTATTTAGAGTACAATCATTATCTGTAATCAATTATGGTAATAATACAGTTAGGGATTTTATTTTTAGACATCATTTAGAAACAATGTTGGTTAAAGATTTAAAACTTAAGGGTATAGTTTATCAGCAAATTAAAAGTTTACCTCCATTAGGGGAATTAGTAAAAGTTAGATTGAATCATTTAGGTGATGTTGTTCATGTTGGCGAATATTAAATTGTAACTTGAATGATTAGAAAACCTCTGCAAACCATGCAAAAATTCCGCAACAAATACCGTATTCCCTCCGCCCGATTACCGGGTTGGGATTACCGTAATGCGGGGGCATATTTTATCACGATTTGCACCCATAACCGAGAACCTTTTTTCGGGGAATGTACACAGGGAAAAATGAAATTATCAACCCCTGGAATGATTGCCCAAGGATGTTGGCACCAAATTCCATTTTTGAATCCCCATGTTTCATTGGGGGCATTTGTGGTCATGCCCAATCACGTGCACGGGATGTTGATATTGGATGAAATGGGGAATGACGGTAATTCGACGTTTGACGTAGAGACGTTTGATTCAAACGTCTCTACGTCAAACGTCGTTACGCCAAACATAAATCCTGATTTGAAACGTAATGACAAAACGAATATGGCGGGCGTTCCCATTTCCAACGATAATAAAAATTCATTTTACCAAAACATTTCCCCCAAATCGGGTTCGGTGTCGCGCATTATTCAACAATACAAAACGGTATGCACCAAACACATACGGTTGGCGTGTCCTAAAATAGAATTTGAATGGCAAACCCGATTTTATGATCATATTATTAGGGATGAGGTTTCGTTTACAAACATAACCAATTACATCCTCAACAATCCCAAAAAATGGAAGGAAGATCGATTTAACACCGCTACATTATGATTAAACGTACCTTGTTTTTCAGCAATCCGGCCTACCTTAGCACCAAAAACCAACAATTGTTGATTCGTTTTCCTGAGGAAGACAAACCCGATAGAAGCGTACCAATTGAAGATATAGGAATGTTGGTACTCGAAAATCAACAAATCACCCTAACCAATGGATTGATTACCAAATTAATTCAAAACAAGACTGCTATTGTTAATTGCGATCAGCAACACATGCCAATCAGTCTACTTCAGCCACTAAGTGGGCATAGCGAACAGATGGAACGCATACGTTACCAAGTGGACGCAAGTGTTCCGCTCAAAAAAAACCTGTGGCAACAAACCGTTACCCAAAAAATAATCAATCAGGCAGCCCATTTAAAAAAACGTATGAAAGACGAACGTAAATTAATGTATTGGTCTAAATATGTAAAAAGTGGTGATGCAGAAAACCACGAAGGAGTCGCCGCCGCTTACTATTGGCAACATTTGTTTGATGTCCCCCAATTTACTCGAAATCCCAAAGGAATTTCACCTAATGAAATGCTTAATTACGGGTATGCTATTTTGAGAGCAGCAATGGCAAGAGCCATTATAGGAAGCGGTTTATTGCCTAACTTAGGGATTTTTCATAGGAACAAATACAATGCCTATTGTTTGGCGGACGATTTAATGGAACCCTACCAAATTTATGTGGACGATTTGGTGTACGATATATTTCATGAATTGGGATGTCCTTCAGAAATTGAATTGAGCACAGAAATAAAAATGAAGCTGTTACAAATCCCTGTGTTGGATGTGCTAATCGACCAGCAAAAAAGCCCGCTAATGAATGCTTTAAGCCGAACAACCACAAGCCTGTTTTTTTGTTTGCAAGGTAGTTCAAGACGTATGTTATATCCCGAATTCAAGTAAAGGAAATACAGATGAGTTACCATCAATTAGTTAGCTATGTTGGAAGAAAAATTTTCACGTTTAAACCAATACAGAGTTATGTGGGTAATGGTTTTTTTTGATTTACCCACCGAAACCAAATCGGAACGTAGCGCAGCCACACGATTTCGGAAATCACTTCTGGACGACGGATTTGGTATGTTCCAGTTTTCTATTTACACCCGATTTTGTGCCAGTAGAGAAAACATGGAAGTACACATCAAACGAGTCAAGAATGCCTTACCCAAAAAAGGCAAGGTAGGTATTATGCAGATTACAGATAAACAATTTGGAATGATCGAACTTTTCCACGGCAAAAAAGAAACCAAACCAGATGCACCCACACAACAACTAGAATTGTTTTAATGATGGTAACTAACAATCTTTAGTTTGATTTGCATTTAATTTTCGAATTCTATTTGAATTACAAAAAACAGGGAGTCAGCAACTTAAAGCCGACACCCTGTGAATTCTAAGTAAAAATACAATTTTGAAACCAATTCACAACTGTGCAACGGATGCAAATGAATTTTGCGCACCTGTGAATTCTAAGTAAAAATACAATTTTGAAACCAATTCACAACCTTATAACCTACTATTTCAAATATTTCTGACCTGTGAATTCTAAGTAAAAATACAATTTTGAAACCAATTCACAACAGGCGCAAATGAACGTTAATAGCGTAATAACCTGTGAATTCTAAGTAAAAATACAATTTTGAAACCAATTCACAACCTATAGCATTTTGCGCCCCTATACCTACAACCTGTGAATTCTAAGTAAAAATACAATTTTGAAACCAATTCACAACGCAATAATCTTTAACCTTTTTATTGAATTTCCTGTGAATTCTAAGTAAAAATACAATTTTGAAACCAATTCACAACAAAGCGTAGAGGGTAATGCACACGCTATTTCCTGTGAATTCTAAGTAAAAATACAATTTTGAAACCAATTCACAACTCAAAAAGGTGTCAAACCTCTTTAAAATTACCTGTGAATTCTAAGTAAAAATACAATTTTGAAACCAATTCACAACTAACAAATCAAACGTCAGTAGAATGAGTTTCCTGTGAATTCTAAGTAAAAATACAATTTTGAAACCAATTCACAACATGTGAAAAACGGCTTTAACATTAACCGAGCCTGTGAATTCTAAGTAAAAATACAATTTTGAAACCAATTCACAACATCGACTAAGGCCTTCGAAGATTCAACGTTCCTGTGAATTCTAAGTAAAAATACAATTTTGAAACCAATTCACAACACCAAGAACCTACTAACTCCACTCTTAAACCTGTGAATTCTAAGTAAATCCCGTACGTACGGGATTGAAACCAATTCACAACTAACATTGTCGAAGAGTTGTCTGCGGAATTCCTGTGAATCCTAGGTAAATCCCGTACGTACGGGATTGAAAGCAATTCACAACCAGTAAGAGAATGCGCTAATATGCTAGGTTCCTGTGAATCCTAGGTAAAAATACAAATTCACAACTCTGTCTTGTGTTAAACCATTAGCTTCTAACCTGTGAATTCTAAGTAAATCCCGTACGTACGGGATTGAAATCGAGGAACGAGATTCATGAATTCCAATTAAAGAAAATAACAACGAATGAATAAACCAATTCACAACCGTCTAGTTTTGGTTCTCCTGGTTTGTATTCCTGTGAATTCTAAGTAAATCCCGTACGTACGGGATTGAAATCGAGGAACGAGATTCATGAATTCCAATTAAAGAAAATAACAACAAATGAATAAACCAATTTCTCGTGTGATGCTTATTGTGTTTTCAGGGAGCTCGTGAACCTCCTGCGTCGGTTCTCAATAATTGGTTTTTCCCATAAATTTATGCTGACCTGTGAATTAGAATAGAAACAGAGTCCGATTTAAAAATTAAAATTTGAGATACGAAAATTCAATTTTTTTTTCGCAAAAGACGTTAGTGCTTCTGGAATGAATATTATTGTTTAAAAATAGATTGTTGTCTTGTAAGCTCTAGTCACACTCTACCCTTCCAAACTAAAAACTTGCTCGCCTCCAATAAGGTAAACTTTTTCATGTTCGCTAGGTTGCACTATAAACTTTCCTGTGAAGCTTCCAAATGCTGGTAAAATTAGTTGATTCTTGCGCTGATGAAAACATGCTAGTTTGAGGTATTGTTTGCCTTCGCCTTTCAGTAAAAAGCCCGGATGAATATGTCCGCATAAGTTAAAAAAACCTTCTTTTTCTGTTGGGTAATGTGTGCCCAAAAAAGGCTTCGATTCCCAGATGTCTAGTAGTCTTATACCAATGTTTTCAAACTTAGTTCTGGCTATTATATCGTGGTTTCCGACTACTAAGCTAAAATTTATTTTTTTTTGTTGCTTCACCCAAGTTTCAAATAAAAACCACGAGCTGTTGCTAGCCGAATGAAATAAATCACCTAAAAAAACGACTTCTTGCGGCGAATAAAAAGCAATGACCTTACTCAATTTTTCGGTATTTTTTTTGCTTGCTTCTGGAGGAATTGGGCTCCCATTTTTTCTAAAATGCTCTATTTTTCCTAGGTGTACGTCTGCAATAAACAAGACTTTTTTTGAAGGCCAAAAAATTGCTCCGCTCGGGTGTAAATCAATAATTTCTGATGCTAGTTGAATTTGCATAACGAATTTTATCGGGTAAATAAAGGGATTAGTAAACTGAATTGAATCCTGTCTTTTTTTTCGTTGAAACTCGCATTTGTGTTGGCTTGAGCTACTTTCCAAGCCGAGGTGTAAAGTGAAAAATCATAACTTAAAACGACACGCGCTATTAATTTTTGTTTTTCGCTACTCACCCAGTTTAAGCTTAGGCTAGGGCCTAGCATCCATGCGTTATTGCTCAGGTTTTGTGTATTTGGAACAAAGGTATCGGTGGCTAAATCTACACCTAAATTACGTTGTGTTACTTGAAGCGAAGATAATAAAAATGAAGTCTGTACTCCTAATCCAAAAGAGGAGCCTGCATTAGCACTAAAAACTTTTCGGTAGTAACGAAACATAAAATCGTTTTCTCGATAGGTAAGTTTGAAGTTTTCGTTATTGGAAGACGCGTCTCCCAAACCAACCAAAATATCGAATAAGTGCATATCTTCTTCGGAACGAAACGACCAACCCAATCCCAACCACAAAGTTTCGTCAGGTAGCGGTGAAGCATTCAATAAATTTAAGTAGTTACTAATTTCTTGTGGTGCATTGAAACTTGCTCCTACGCTAATAGAAAGTCCATCGCTCCAATTTTTACAATCGCATTCGTAGGTAAAATTGGACTCCTCTATAAAAGCTATTTCCTGTGCTTTACATAGGCTTGTTAAACTTAGAAAAAGGAGACACAGAAAAAACGAACTAATGGTGTAATTACTCACCCAGATAGCGTTTACTAAGTTGTTAGTATTAGTTATATGTAGTTTGTTTGGGTTCAAATTGTGTTTTTAAATTTGGAAGTAAAAATGTGAAATTTTACAATTAAAGTTGTCTGATGATTTTTTACGATTGTCTCTGGTTTGTCTACTGTTTAAGTCGTCAGTCCTCAGTCATCACTCATTTATTTTTTGTTTACTTCAAGTTCACTATGTTTAAAGGGATTAATTCCCTAAGTTATCTGAGTAGATAGAGAGGGCAGGCGATTACGTAATTAAATTACAGTCTTATTAAATCTGTCGTTTGTCTACTGTTTTAAGTCATCAGTCATCACTCATCTCATTTCTCACCTCTCATTTCTCACCTCTCATTTCTCATTTTTCATTTCTCATTTTTCATTTTTCATTTTTCACTTTTCATTCCCCCTATGGGGGTTAGCGGGCCTCACCTCACTCATCACTCATCTCATTTCTCACCTCTCATTTCTCATTTTTCACTTTTCATTCCCCCTATGGGGGTTAGGGGGCCTCACCTCACTCTTCTCACCTCTCATTTCTCACTTTTCATTCCCCCTATGGGGGTTAGGGGGCCTCACCTCACTCTTTTATGAAAATACCGTATTGGCTTGAATGTTTCGGTAAACTCGTAGGGCGTTTCCGTCGGTCATAGAAGCAATGTAGCAACTAATTTCAAGTAAATACTCGTATGTAGTGTATTGCTCTAAGTCGATTTGTGCTAAAAAGTTGCTTAGTAATAGTTTGTCGTAGTTGGTTGCTTTTCCGTTTACTTCGTTACTTGCTGCCGTAGTAAAAACCTCTAGTAAGCTTTGAATTACTTTGTACCCGGAAATTTCTTTTTCTAGTACTTCTCTACTGCGGTAAATTTTTTCGATTGATACCTTAATAATGTCGTTTACTTGGGCTTTGTACGTTGATTTTTCTAACAATGATGTATGAAATTCTCCTTTACGGATGGCTTCTTCATTTTCTAAAAATACCCTAACGGCTTCTTCAATAAGGGAAGCTATAGCTAGAGAGCGTAAATAGTTCATTCGGTTAGAAGTGCTCGACAGTTCGCTGTAGCGTTTGGTGTCTACTCGATTAGCAATAATATTCGAGAAATATTCTAAGGCTAAGTCTTCTTCAATTAAACCAAGATTTACCCCGTCTTCAAAATCGATTACTGTGTAGCAAATATCGTCGGCTGCTTCTACTAAAAAGGAAAGCGGATGCCTGAAATAGCGTACGGAATTTTCATCTACACGCTGCAAGCCAAGTTCGTTAGCAAGGTTTTCGAAAAAAGATTTTTCAGTTTGAAAAAAACCAAATTTTTTATCAGATATATGCTTAGTAGGTTTGTGCGGAAGACTTTCTTTCGGGTATTTTGTGAAGGCTCCGAGGGTTGCATAGGAAATTCTCAATCCACCTTCTTTTCCGGGTTCAGATTGGTTAAGTAGTTTGAAACCGTTGGCATTCCCTTCAAAATGAGTTAAATCTTGGTATTCCGCATCGGAGAGTTCATTTTTAAAACGCGCGCCTTTACCTACCGAGAAAAATTCGCCTATAGCTTTTTCTCCTGAATGTCCAAAAGGGGGGTTGCCAATGTCGTGTGCAAGTGACGCCGCTGCTACAATTGCCCCAAAATCATGGGCTAGGTAGCCATGGAAACTACTTAGTTCTGGATATTTTTTTAAAATTTCTTTACCTACTAATCGACCTAACGAACGCCCTACAACGGAAACCTCTAAGCTATGGGTAAGTCGCGTATGTACAAAATCTGTCTTCGAAAACGGGATAACTTGTGTTTTGTCTTGAAGACTTCTAAAGGCAGATGAAAAAATAATTCGATCATAGTCGACTTCAAAACCTAGTCGATTATCGTCTTGTTCTTTGCGTAAACGTTTATTTTTATCGCCGTATTTTCGTAACGACAAGAGTTTATCCCAAGTTGTCATAATGAATGTGAATAAATTTTTAGAAAAAATCGTGTAAAGAAAAAACCCCGAAAATCGGGGCTTGTAATAGTTGTTTATCCTTCCTCTTCTTCGCCTGGCAAGCCTGGAAGGTCAGGTATTTCGATTTCAATTTCAATTTCTTCGTTTAAAAAAGGCACATCAAAAAACACGCCTCTAGAAAAGTTAATCATTCGGCCAACACCATTTAATCGGGCATTGAAGAAAAAGCTTCCGCTTACACCAAATTCATTTACTTTATCTACTACTATTTCTCCTCCTGTATTAGGTCCAGATGTAATAAAAAGTTGTCCATCCCTTAAAAAGGTAGCTCTGGAATTAGAATTGCTAGTAATTGGGTAAACACCTGGCGAATTTCCGTTAATTCGCAAGGTAAGTACGTCAAATTCTGATCCTCTAATTACTAGTTTTCCTTCATCGTCTACCACGGCTTGAGCTCGCGAACGGTAAAATTGGCCATCTACTTCACCTTGAATAATAGGTGTATTGAGTTCAGTATCATCGCAAGAAACAGCTAGAAGAGAAACTAAAAATAGAAAAATTAAGTTGCGCATAAGAATGTATATTATAAAGAAACAAATGTACATTTATTTTTTATTTTGTCAAGAAAAGAAGCCCACGTGTTTAAATGTTTTTTGAATTTGCACTCTAACGAGTTGCTTGTAATGCATTAAAACACTGAAAATTAATTCGCTGTTTTTTGTATGATTATTTGTTGTATCTTTGCCGCTCGATTTAAAATTTATTAATAACAGGAGTCGCGTACTCCAAAATTTAATTTTTATGCCAGTAAAAATCAGATTACAAAGACACGGAAAAAAAGGGAAACCATTTTTCTGGATTGTAGCGGCAGATGCCCGTGCAAAAAGAGATGGTAAATTCTTAGAGAAATTAGGAATTTACAATCCAACTACTAACCCAGCAACAATCGATTTGAATGTTGATGGTGCGGTTAAGTGGTTACGTAACGGTGCTCAACCAACCGATACAGCTAAAAGAATTCTTTCGTACAAAGGTGCAATGATGAAAAAACACTTGTTAGGAGGTGTTGACAAAGGTGCGTTAACTGAAGAGCAAGCGAATGAAAAATTTGAAGCTTGGATGAAAGAAAAAGAAGACAAAGTGTTTTCTAAAAAACAACAATTAGCTAGTGATGCGGATGCTGCAAAAGCTGCAGCATTAGAAGCTGAAAAGGCAGTAAACGCTAAGCGTGAAGCTGAAGCAAAAGCTGCACAAGAAGAGGCAGAGGCTGCAAATGCAGAAGAAGCTACTGAAGAAGTAGAGGCTGCTGCTGAAGAAAATCAAGAAGAAAAAGAAGCTTAATTAAAAGAAACGATGACCAAGGAAGAGTGTTTTTACCTAGGAAAAATCGTTTCTAAATTTAGTTTTAAGGGCGAATTGCTTATCAAATTAGATACAGATGAACCCGAATCTTACCTTCAAACGGAATCAGTTTTAGTGGACTTCCACAAAAAACTGATTCCGTTTTTTATTGAAAAATCCTCTCTACATAAGTCTGATTTATTGCGTGTTAAGTTTGAAGATGTAGATGCAGAGGAAGATGCAGATGAGTTAATTAACCTTTCTGTATACCTTCCGCTTAGTGAGTTGCCAGAATTGGCTGAGGACCAATTTTATTTTCATGAGGTCATAGGTTTTAAGGCAATAGACGAAGCATACGGCGAAATAGGTGTTATTACCAATATTCAAGACAATGGGCCTCAGGCTTTGTTTGTCATTGAGCGACATGGGAAAGAAATTTTAATCCCTTTGAATGATGAATTTATTCAACAAGTGGACAAAAGCAGCAAAATCATTTATTTTTCTACCCCCGAAGGACTAATTGACCTATACCTTTAAACAATAGTTTTTATTGTTTGAATTTACTGTCCTGAAAAATCCCAATTTTCCAATAAATTAAATTCTACACTGAATCATAGCTTCAGTTTTGCGTTATTATGGCATTATTTTGGCATGATTTTTTTAAAATTAATGTACTTTTGAAGCCAAATAAATTCAGTAATGTCACGAATTCTTACCGGCGTACAAAGTACAGGAACCCCGCATTTGGGTAATTTGCTTGGAGCAATTATACCAGCCATTGAAATGGCTAATCAAGCTAACGAAGCCTCTTTTTTATTTATTGCAGATATGCATTCACTCACGCAAATAAAAGATGCAACTACCTTAAGAAGTAACACCTATTCTACAGCTGCAACTTGGCTTGCATTCGGTTTGAATACAGAGAAAAGCGTTTTTTACAGGCAAAGTGACGTACCACAAGTAACAGAGCTTTCTTGGTACTTAAACTGTTTTTTTCCTTACCAACGCCTTACTTTAGCTCATTCTTTTAAAGATAAAGCAGACCGTTTAGAGGATGTAAATGCAGGTTTGTTCACTTATCCTATGCTTATGGCAGCTGATATTTTATTATACGATGCAGAAGTTGTTCCCGTTGGGAAGGACCAACTGCAACATCTGGAAATTACACGGGATGTCGCTTCTAGATTTCACGCAAAATTTGGCGAAACTTTTGTGTTGCCTGATGCGAAAATTCAAGAACACACACAATTAATCCCAGGAACCGATGGTGAGAAAATGAGTAAATCCAAAGGGAATATTATCAATATTTTTGAAACAGATAAGGTCTTAAGAAAAAGCATCATGCGTATAGAAACAGATTCCAAAGGCCTGGAAGAACCAAAGGATCCGAATACATGTAATGTGTTTAAATTGTTCCAGTTGCTAGGTAATCCTGCTGAAATAGAAGACTTGCGCACCAAGTATGAAGCTGGTAATTTTGGTTATGGGCATGCAAAGCAAGCACTGTTTGAATTGATTTGTGAAAAATTCTCCGCTCAGAGGGAAGCTTATAATTACTACATCAATAATTTAGATGAAGTTGAAGCAATATTGAAAGAGGGAGCTAAAAAAGCTTCACTTGTTGCGGATGAAGTTCTACAGAGAGTGCGTTCGAAAATTGGTTATTAATTGTTCGTGTTTTGTAGCAAGAATGCCATGAAATATTAATTTTAGTTGAAATAATTACGTTTAAATCCTTGGTATGGAATTACTAGAAAGTTTATCAGCCGATTTGCAACTAGTCTTACTTATTGTAGGCATTGCGCTACTATTTGGTCTGGTATTCATCAATAATAAGCGCAATCAAAACAAACGCTACCATCGATCCAAACGAAATTTTAGGCAAAATTTTGAAGAGAAGAAAAAGAGTAAACAAAAAATGAATAAGGAATAAGGAATAACGAATAACGAGTATCGAATAACGAATAAGGAATAACGAATAAGGAATAACGAATAAGGAATAACGAATAACGAATAACGAATAACGAAAACCGAACAACGAAAACCGAACAACGATTGCTGAATATTCATTTGTGATGATTAATGAATGCTGAAATAAATAGGTAATTGAACATCATAATCCTTCATTTTTAAATGGGTCATAAATAAACAGAAATCAGAGGAAACACGTGTAGACGAATTTTTTATACACATGAGAATGATTTCGAAAACAGTCGGGACGTGTCGCATCTGGCAACTAAAAAACAATAAAATAAACAGATGAAAATATACACAAAAACAGGAGATAAAGGAACCACAGCATTATTTGGAGGAACGCGTGTACCCAAATCACATTTGCGTATAGATGCTTATGGTACCGTAGACGAACTGAATTCATACATAGGCTTAGTTCGAGACCTTATTGAAGACAAGTCTTCAAAATTGATGCTTCAACATATTCAAGATAGATTATTTACCCTTGGTGCAATTTTGGCTACTGATCCAGCAAAAGCTCAGTTGAAAAACGGAAAAGACCGATTAAATATCCCAAAAATAAGCGAATTTGATATTGCAAAACTAGAAGAGCAAATCGACATAATGAACGACGCTTTACCCCCGATGACGCATTTTGTCTTACCTGGAGGTCATCCTTCGGTTTCGCATTGCCACATCGCAAGGTGTATTTGTCGTCGCGCCGAACGTCTTTCTACGGCGCTTTACCATGTAGAAGAATTCGATTCACTTGTGTTGTCTTATTTAAACAGATTGTCGGATTACTTATTCGTTTTAGCAAGAAAAATAAGCCAGGATGTAAATGCCGAGGAGGTTAAATGGATACCTGAGAAGTACTAAGTTTATAAGGCTGATATTGAAAATGATGCTAAGTAAATTTAAGTCCTAAAAACTTTTTTAAATTAATAATTCATTTACTTGACTATTAACGCAAAAAAATTACATTTGCAAAAATTTAAATACGTATCATATGTATTGGACATTAGAATTGGCTTCTTATTTAAGCGATGCTCCTTGGCCGGCAACTAAGGATGAATTAATCGATTACGCTATACGAACAGGAGCCCCGTTGGAAGTAGTAGAAAACCTTCAGTCAATTGAAGACGAAGATGATATTTACGATTCAATGGACGAAATTTGGCCAGATTACCCCACAGATGAAGATTACCTGTGGAATGAGGACGAATATTAACGCCTCAAGCATATAAAACATTCAAAAGTCTCCTTTAGAGACTTTTTTTTTTCATTACCTTTGAAGTTCAATAAAATTAAGTCCAAATTATGGGATTATTAGACTCAGTCTTAAAAGTATTTGTAGGAGATAAATCGCAAAAAGATTTAAAAGTAGTTAAACCTCTTCTCAATAAAATTAAAGCTTTAGAAGCAACTTTCGAAAAGTATACGTTAGATGAGTTACGTATGCAGACCCTTCAGTTCAAACAACAAATTGCAGAAGCAACGCAAGAATTAGAAGATAAAGTACTCTCGTTAACCAAGCAAGCTACCGAAACAAAAGACATTGTAGAACAAGAAAATCTTTACGAAGAAATTGATGCGCTACAAGATGAAATTTATAAAACATCAGAAGCAATTCTAGAAAAAATACTACCAGAAGCTTTTGCTACGGTTAAAGAAACAGCAAAACGTTTTTACCATAACGCCACTTTAGAAGTAACTGCTTCAGAAAAGGACCGTGAATTTTCAGGAAGCAAAGACTATGTTTCGCTTCTAGGAGATAAAGCTGTTTGGAAAAACACCTGGAATGCAGCAGGAAAGGAAGTTACTTGGGACATGATTCATTACGATGTTCAGTTAATCGGAGGTATTGCGCTTCACCAAGGGAAAGTGGCAGAAATGCAAACTGGTGAAGGTAAAACCCTAGTCGCTACACTTCCAATTTACCTAAACGCACTTACAGGAAAAGGAGTTCATGTAGTAACTGTAAACGATTACTTAGCCAAACGAGATAGCCTTTGGATGGCGCCTATTTTCGAATTTCACGGGATGACTATCGATTGTATCGATAACCACCGCCCAAACTCGGAAGAACGAAGAAATGCCTACAATTCTGATATTACCTACGGAACTAACAACGAATTTGGTTTTGACTACCTACGCGACAACATGAGTCACTCGCCAAAAGATCTGGTTCAACGCAAACACAATTATGCAATTGTAGATGAGGTTGATTCGGTATTAATTGACGATGCACGTACACCTTTAATTATATCTGGTCCAGTTCCTAAAGGTGATGTACACGAATTTGAAGTCCTAAAACCTCAAGTTGCAAGTATTGTAGAAGTACAACGAAAATACCTTACCGGCGTTTTAGCAGAAGCAAAAAAATTAATTTCGGAAGGCGATACAAAAGAAGGAGGCTTTCAATTGTTACGCGTTTACAGAGGATTGCCAAAAAATAAGGCCTTAATTAAGTTTTTAAGTGAAGACGGCGTTAGGCAAATTCTTCAGAAAACAGAAAACTATTATATGCAAGATAACAACCGCGAAATGCCAAAGGTAGATGCGGAACTTTATTTTGTTATTGAAGAAAAATCTAACCAGATAGATCTAACCGATAAAGGTGTTGAGTTTCTTTCAGGAAAAGAAAATCCAGACTTTTTTGTGCTTCCCGAAATCGGAATGGAAATTGCAAAAATTGAAAAAGAAGGCCTTTCAAAAGAAGAAGAAGTTGCTAAAAAAGAAGAATTATACCGCGATTTCAGCGTAAAAAGTGAACGCATTCATACCTTGCGCCAATTGCTAAAAGCATACACACTATTCGAAAAAGATACTGAATATGTTGTCATGGACAACAAGGTGAAAATTGTCGATGAGCAAACAGGACGTATCATGGATGGAAGACGTTACAGCGACGGACTTCACCAAGCGATTGAAGCCAAAGAAAACGTAAAAATTGAAGATGCAACCCAAACCTTTGCAACCGTAACGCTGCAGAATTATTTCCGTATGTACCGTAAACTTTCAGGGATGACGGGTACAGCAGTTACCGAAGCTGGCGAGTTATGGGAAATTTATAAATTAGATGTAATGGAAATACCTACCAATCGTCCCATCGCTCGCGATGATAGAGAGGATATGGTATTTAAAACCAAGCGTGAGAAATACAACGCAATTATAGAAGAAGTTGTCAAGCTTTCAAAAGCAGGCCGCCCTGTATTGATTGGTACAACTTCTGTTGAAATTTCTGAACTGTTAAGCAGAATGTTGAAGATTAGAAACATTCCGCACAATGTACTAAATGCCAAATTGCATAAAAAAGAAGCCGATATTGTTGCCGATGCTGGTAAAGCTGGTATTGTTACTATAGCCACTAACATGGCGGGTCGTGGTACCGATATTAAGCTTTCAGACGAAGTAAAAAAAGCAGGAGGTTTAGCCATTATTGGTACCGAAAGACATGATTCAAGACGTGTAGACAGACAGTTACGTGGTCGTGCTGGTCGTCAAGGAGACCCAGGAAGCTCTCAGTTTTATGTTTCTTTAGAAGACAACTTAATGCGTTTGTTTGGTTCGGAACGAATGGCCAAAATTATGGATAGAATGGGCCTTAAAGAAGGTGAAGTTATTCAGCATTCCATGATCACAAAGTCCATAGAAAGAGCTCAGAAAAAAGTAGAAGAAAACAACTTTGGTATACGTAAGCGATTATTAGAGTATGATGATGTAATGAACGCCCAACGAGAGGTAATTTATAAACGAAGATACAATGCCCTTTTTGGCGAACGTCTTCGCATTGATATTGCCAACATGATTTACGACACCGCCGAGGTGATGGTTTCGCAACACAAAGCCACTAACGACTTTGAAGGCTTGGAGTTCGATAGCGTTCGTTTCTTTTCTTTAACTCCACCGTTTACAAAAGATGCGTTTGAAAAGTTGCCAGAACAAAAACTTTCCGGCGAATTATATAAAGTTGCTTACCAAAATTACGCAGACAAAATGGTGCGCAATGCCGAAATTGCCTTACCTGTAATAAAGCAAGTTTACGAACAACATGGCGAGCGTTTCGAACGAATTGCAGTGCCATTTACCGATGGTGTGAAGACCTTGCAAGTCGCTACTAATTTAAAAGAAGCCTACGAAAGTGAAGGTAAGCAATTGGTGACTGATTTTGAAAAGAACATTACATTAGCTATCATTGACGAGTCTTGGAAAAATCACTTACGTAAAATGGACGAGCTGAAACAAAGTGTTCAATTGGCAGTTCATGAACAAAAAGATCCTTTGCTTATCTATAAATTTGAAGCCTTCGAATTGTTCAAAAAAATGATTGAAGAGGTGAACAAAGAAGTAATCTCGTTCTTGTTTAAAGGCGAAATTCCTCAACGAGAAAATCCTGGAATTCAAGAAGCAAGATTAAGTCGACCAAAAGAACAAATCCAAGCGCGTAAAGATGAAGTTCGTAACTTAGACGAGCAAGCAGCCCAAAACCGAGCGGCTATGCAAGGTGCAGGACGTCCAGCTCCACAACCCGTAGAAACAATTGTTCGCGATCAGCCAAAAATTGGTAGAAACGATAAAGTAACTATTAAAAATATTGCTACAGGCGAAGAAAAATCAGTTAAATTTAAGCAAGCTGAGCCTTTAATTGCAAGAGGCGAATGGGTGCTTATGAAACAATAATTAGAATTGAGTACAAAGAATTAAGTACAAAGAATTGAGTACAAAGAATTGAGTACAAAGAATTGAGTACAAAGAATTAAGTACAAAGAATTGAGTACAAAGAATTGAGTACAAAGAATTGAGTACAAAGAATTGAGTACAAAGAATTGAGTACAA
>JBHYFG010000005.1:168895-213177 GCA_051859645.1 Psychroflexus sp.
AAGAATTGAGTACAAAGAATTGAGTACAAAGAATTGAGTACAAAGAATTGAGTACAAAGAATTGAGTACAAAGAATTGAGTACAAAGAATTAAGTACAAAGAATTGAGATTATAGAATGCACAAAGGCTTACATTGAAAAAAGTCCTTGTGCATTTTTTTTAACTTCTGTTTGTTAGCCTTTGGGTCACACCTATTTTGATGTAAAATCACTTTTGCTACTTTTAGAAATTCATATTTTATAAAACGCTTGAACTGTGCGTCTTTGTAATTAAGCAAACTTTCTACTCAACTGAAGAGGAATTCAAAAAGGAATGAAGTCCATAGATTTCTCTCCTAAAATGGTCGCTTCTTTGTATCTTTGTGAATAAATAAACTATTTACGCATGAGTAAGTTCGAAATAGAATTTAAATGGGCTTTATATTTTACAGGTTTCAATCTTTTGTGGCTTTCGTTCGAAAAGTTTTTGGGCTGGCACGATGCCCATATTCAACAGCATGCGTTTTATTCTTTATTGATTGTTTTTCCTATGATTGCCTTTTTTGTGTTTTCGCTTAAAGAAAAACGAGAGAAATATTTTGAAGGCAAAGCCACTTGGCAACAACTCTTTTTGTCAGCAGGCGTGCTTTCCCTTATTATCGCTGGAATTTCGCCAGCAACGGTATTTTACATGAATAAATTTCTTTCGCCACAATTCATCGATTTAGCTATTGAAAGTTATGTAGCAAACAACGGGAAACTAGAAGTTGCAACTAACTTTAATTCTATAGAAGCCTACATTAAAAATGCCATTTTATTTAATGTATCCATAGGGATAGTTATTGGAGCAGTCGTCGCCTACTTTTTGAAAACCGATTCAAAAAGCAAGTAATACCATTTACTAATTGAAATTACCGTATTAAAACGCCCTTTTTTCCTTTCTGTATCATTATAAAAAGAAACCATTGCTTAGGCTATGCTTGATTTTTCTAATTCACATAAAGAAAAAAATCATTGCTTTCTTTTCCAGTAATTTCAACTAATAACTGGTATAAATCAAATTAAGTTTTGGCTTAAAAGATGATTTGATTTCATATCCTTTATTTATTTGCCTCAAATCTTTTAATTTTTCATTTTTCCATTTGTAGAAGCCCTCAAAATTGAGTATTTTTCACAAAAATTTACTCAATATGATACGTAAAACAGTAGCCAATGTACACGAAGCTATTGCAGGTGTAAAAGATGGTATGACCTTTATGTTTGGTGGTTTTGGGCTAAGCGGGATTGCCGAAAACTGCATCGCTGCATTAGTGCAAAGCAATGTCAAAAACCTCACTTGTATTTCTAATAATGCCGGCGTCGATGATTTTGGACTAGGCTTATTGCTTCATAAAAAACAAATCGATAAAATGATTTCTTCTTATGTGGGAGAAAATGCCGAGTTCGAGCGTCAAATGCTTTCAGGCGAATTGCAAGTTGACTTAATCCCTCAAGGAACTTTGGCAGAACGTTGTCGCGCCGCCCAAAACGGAATCCCTGCTTTTTTTACCCCTGCGGGCTACGGAACTGAAGTTGCCGATGGAAAGGAAGTACGAGAGTTTAACGGAAAACCTCATATCATGGAAGAGGCTTTTGTGGCAGATTTTGCCTTTATTAAAGCATGGAAAGGAGACGAAGCAGGAAACCTTATCTTTAAAGGAACCGCAAGAAATTTTAACCCTGTAATGTGTGGAGCCGCAAAAGTTACCGTTGTTGAAGTGGAAGAATTAGTCAAGCCTGGCGAGCTCGACCCCAATTTTATTCACGTTCCAGGAATTTTTGTACAACGTATTTTTCAAGGGGAGAAATACGAGAAACGAATTGAGCAACGGACGGTTAGAGGGTAGGTTAATTTGAAGATGTGTTAATTTGAAAATTTGATAATTAAATATATGTTTAATTGTCACAATTGTATAAAATGGAATTTTTTGATTCTTATTTATTACTTTACAAAAATATTTAAAACATCTTCATTATGAGAAATGATAAACAAAATTTAATCGTAAAGCTAACTTTTGATTTTTCCCTTAAAATAATTGATTTTTGTGAGTTGCTCAGGGATTTGAAAAAGTATGAAATGGCAACGCAGTTATTTAAAAGCGGGACATCAATTGGTTCAAATACTAGAGAAGCTCAGAATGCTGAAAGTAAGGCAGATTTTATCCACAAGTTTAAAATCTCAGCTAAAGAAGCAGACGAAACACAGTATTGGTTAGATTTGTGTAAGGCTTCAAAACATTACCCAAATCCTGAAGATTCGTTTTTAAAAGAATTAGAAGTTATAATCAAAATAATCAGCAAAATTATTTCAACAACAAAGAATAATTAAGCTCAATAAGACATTTTCAAATCAACTAATTTTCAAATTATTAGACAGAGTAATTTTCAAATCGACTAATTTTCAAATTTTCAAATCAGTAAAAATGTTAGACAAAAACGGAATAGCGAAACGCATCGCAAAGGAAGTGAAAGATGGTTACTACGTTAATCTTGGTATTGGTATACCAACGCTTGTAGCCAACTTTGTAAGAGACGATATAGAAGTTGAATTTCAGAGTGAAAATGGAATTCTAGGAATGGGACCTTTCCCCACGGAAGCAGAAGTTGACCCCGATTTAATCAACGCTGGAAAACAGACGATTACGGCTCTTCCAGGAGCAAGTTTTTTTGACTCATCTATGAGTTTTGGAATGATTCGTGGCAAGCATGTCGATTTAACCATTCTTGGAGCGATGGAAGTTTCACAAGATGGAGACATTGCCAATTGGAAAATTCCTGGCAAAATGGTCAAAGGAATGGGAGGCGCTATGGATTTAGTAGGTTCTGCTGAAAATATTATTGTCGCCATGATGCACACCAACAAAGCAGGAGAATCCAAATTGCTTAAAAAATGTTCTTTGCCACTGACAGGCGTTGCTTGTGTAACCAAAATTGTTACTAATCTAGCGGTGATTGAAATCATAGAGGGCAAGTTTAAATTGTTGGAGCGCGCTCCGGGAGTTAGTGTACAAACGATTATCGACGTAACCGAAGGAGATATGATTGTTCCTGAGAATGTGCCTGAGATGAAGTTGTAAAATAATAACTAGCATTGATCTATTTTTTAATCACATGACAAAAAGAGACTTTTTTAGAATCATCATCAAGTTGTTTGGGCTTTATTCGCTTATCCTAGTTGTGTTTAACTATATCCCAGCAAACATAGGTTTTATGTTTCGGGATTTTCAATGGGTAGCATTAGTATGGATTCTTGGATTAACTACATTTGTCGCTAGCATTTATGTTTTCCTGATTTTAAAAGTCGATCGAATTATAGATTTACTGAAAATCGATAAGGGTTTTGATGATGACCAAATTATTTTGGGGGATTTCACTACAAAGAAACTTGTTAAGTTTGCTATCTTGCTGATTGGAGGCTTTTTAGTTGTTGACTATCTGCCGAGTTTTCTCCACAATTCCTATATCGCTTTCAAAGAACAAGTAACCGATGGAAGGTTGAACTTTGCAGAAGGCATTCAATATAAAACGTCCTACTTTTTCAGGGAATGGATTTTGGAAGGCATCAATATACTAATCGGCTTTCTTTTTATAACCAATTACCAAAGATTGGCAGATTGGTTAGTACGGAAAGAAAACAAGAAATAAACTTTGCTGCTAAGGCTATGAAAAGTAAAACTACTGTGTTAACTTTGTAAGATAACAAAGACCGAAAATTTTAAAAACTGTATTTTTAGATTGTGATTTTAATTGATAAACATATTGATAAAATTAAAACCTTATGTAATAAACACAAGGTCTCAAAGTTGTTTGTGTTTGGTTCGGTTTTGACAGATAAGTTTAATAAGTCAAGTGATATCGATTTATTGGTTGACTTTTCGGGTGTAAGTACTTATGATTATGCTGATAATTATTTTGATCTAAAATCATCATTAGAGAAATTATTCAAAAGACCCGTTGATTTGCTTGAAGACAAAGCAATAAAAAATCCCTACCTAAGAGAATCTATTGATTCTTCAAAGCATTTAATTTATGGATAGCGAAATAAAAACATGGCTTTACGATATTTTGCAATCAATAAATGAGATTGATGGTTACTATGATGATAAACCAAAGATTTTTAGCGAATACCTATCTGATATTAAGACAAAAAGAGCGATTGAACGTAATTTAGAAATTATAGGAGAAGCCGTAAATAGGATTCGTAAAAAAGACAAAAAATTTAAGCTTACGAATTCAGATAAAATTGTTGCTACAAGAAATAGAATCATTCACGGATACGATGTAATATCCGACGATATGATTTGGAGTATAGTTATAAATCATCTGCCTAAGTTGAAAGAAGAGATTTCAGAAATGCTAAACTGAAGCTCTTTATAGTATAATCGGCTTTCTTTTTTATAACCAATTACCAAAGATTGACGAATTGGTTAGTTCGGAAAGAAAAATAAAAGAGTATTCTTAATTTAAATGAACTTGTTAGATTTGAAGCATATATCTACTTCAAAAGACATTAAAAACACGAAGGATTATTTAATAATATCATCAATGAACAACATAAAAATTTTACTAGCGCTGACTGTTTTTACGCATATCTCTTTTGCACAAAAATTGCCATTAAAAGACGATTTTGCACACACCTATTCAATTGTAGCTTACGATGAAAATACAGGCGAAATGGGAGTCGCCGCACAAAGCCATTGGTTTGCGGTTGGAAAAGTAGTTCCGTGGACGTTGACCAACGCAGGAGTGGTCGCTACGCAGTCATTTGCCAATACAGATTATGGCACACAAGGGCTTGAACTCATGCAACAAATGGGCGCTCAAGAAGCCTTGGATATGATTCGTACTAAAGATGAAGGCCAAGCTTTTCGGCAAGTAGCTTTTATAAGCGCTTCGGGTGAAGTAGCCGCTTTTACAGGCGACAAATGCATTGCGCATGCAGGGCATTACATTGGTAAGAACTTTTCTGTTCAAGCCAATATGATGGCAACAGACAAAGTGGTTGATGCTATGAGAAATGCATACGAAAGCAACGCGCATTTACCTCTTGCAGAACGAATGCTAAAGGCGTTAGAAGCTGCCGAAAATGAGGGTGGCGACATCCGAGGAATGCAGTCAGCAGCTTTGGTCGTTATCGATGCTAAATCAGCCGAGCCCAAACATCCTTCTGAGCGCAAAATTGATTTACGGGTAGATGATTACAAACAGCCATTAGTAGAACTAAAGCGATTGTTGCAAGTTCATAATGCATATGAATTTATGAACAAAGCAGACGTTACCATTGAAAAAGGGAATTTTACAGAAGCTATTAAATTATACGAAAAGGCAGAGCAACTTATACCCGATCAAATTGAAATTAGTTATTGGAAAGCTATTTCTACCATCAACGCAGGAAAAAGAAAGGAAGGCTTGCAAATGCTAAAAAAGGTGCTCAAAGATCGAATCAGTTGGAAATACCTAACTTATCGACTGCAAGAAAATGGATTGATAGAACTGACAAAAGATGAATTATATGAAGTGGAACGAATGTAAAGTGATTCTTATAAGTCTATTTTTAGGCTTCTTTTCCATAGCCAAGGCCCAAGAAATTGACCTTAAAACCATCATGCAAGACCCAGATTGGATGGGTGTTTCGCCTTCCATAATTGGTTGGGATGAACAGAGTAAATACATCTACTTTTCCGATCGACATGCGACAGAGCAAAACGATAGCATCTTTCAATTGAATCCTAAAACAAAAGTGATTCAATCTGTTCATCGTAGAGATGTGTTGACTTCAGCAAAAACGAGAACTCTTTACAACAAGAACTTCACAAAAAGAGTAGTTGCTTCGGGAGAAAAACTTCAACTTTATGATGTAAAATCAGGAAAGAAGGAGGATGTTGCAGTTTTCTCTGAAACAGTTAGAAATCCACAATTCATCAACGGAAAAGACATTAGTTTTCAATTGGGCTACGACTTATTTTTATGGGATGCTTCTTCTAAAGTAGCTTCACGACTAACTCGAATAAAAAACGGGAAAGCTCCTCAAAATGAGTCAAATCTTTCACCTAAAGACGCTTGGCTAAAAAAAGAAAATCTTGTATTGCTTGAAGAAGTTAGAAAACAAGAAGAAGCTGATGAACAAAAGAAGAAAGCAAGAAGAGTAAAGTCAGAAGAAGAATTTACCTTCTATTTAGGCGATTGGTCGCTTCGTGACGCCTCTGTTGCAACAAGTGCAGATTTTGCTTACTTGCTTCTCAATAAATACGAAGCTTCCACAACCACAAAAGTTCCTAATTATATAGATGCTTCAGGCTATACCAAAAATTTAGACGCGCGTTCCAAAGTTGGAAATCAGAAAGTTGATTACCGACTAACGTGGTATTCGTTCACAAAAGACACCGCTTATACGGTAGAATTTGATTTACCTGAAATGAACAAATTGCCACAATTTACCGAAGATTACCCTGACAAAGATTGGTCTTCGTGGAAATCGAAATTAATTTTTTCTACTCCAAAATTTAGTCCAACTAGCGATGAAGCTATTATGGAAGTAAGGCGTTCGGACAACAAACACCGATGGATATGTTTACTCAAGAACGACAAAGTTGAAGTCATTAATCACCAAAAAGACGAGGCGTGGATAGGTGGGCCGGGCATCAATTCGTACGGAGCTTATGGGGTCTTGGATTGGTTGCCTGATGGAAGTGGGGTGTATTTTCAATCGGAGGAGAGCGGCAATTCGCATTTGTATGTGTACGATACGAACAACAAAACTACCAAGGCACTAACACAAGGGAATTTTGAAGTGTTTGATCCGCAAGTTTCAAGAGATGGAAAGCATTGGTATTTTACTTCTTCTGAAATTCACCCCGGTGAAAGACACTTGTATAAAATGCCACTCAAAGGAGGAGAAGCCGTTCAGTTGACAAGCCTTTCAGGAAGCAACTTAAGTTTTCTTTCGCCTGACGAAAAACAACTTGCCATTAATTATTCCAATGCGACTACGCCATGGGAAATTTACCTTCAAAAGAATACTTTAAAAGCAACATCCATTAAGCTAACTGATGGAGTTTCAGCTGAATTTAAATCGCTAAATTTTCAAGAACCTGAGTTCATTACTTTTCAGAATAGAGATAATGAAGCGGTGCATGCACGCCTATATGTTCCAAAAGAAGAAATCAAAAATGGAGCGGCGGTAGTTTTTGTTCATGGAGCCGGTTATTTGCAAAATGCTCATAAATGGTGGTCTACTTACTTTAGAGAATTTATGTTTCATCAGAAATTAGTGCGTGAAGGTTTTACGGTTATTGATGTCGACTACAATGCATCGGCAGGTTATGGAAGGGATTGGCGTACGTCGATTTACCGTCACATGGGCGGAAAAGATTTGAGCGATCAAGTAGATGCTGTTCATTACCTTGTCGAAAACCACGGAGTTGATGCCTCTAGGATAGGAATTTACGGTGGAAGTTATGGCGGATTTATTACGTTGATGGCTATGTTTAATGAGCCTGAAACTTTTGCCGCAGGAGCCGCTCTGCGTTCGGTAACCGATTGGGCGCATTACAATCATGGATACACCTCGAATATTCTTAACGAGCCTGTCGATGACCCCGAAGCATACAGAAAGTCGAGTCCCATTTATTTTGCAGAAGGATTGCAAGGAGATTTACTCATTGCACACGGAGTTTTGGATGTAAATGTTCATTTTCAGGACGTTGTTCGTCTTACGCAACGCCTAATCGAATTGGAAAAAGAAAATTGGGAAATGGCTATTTACCCCATCGAAGATCACGGTTTTAGGACTGCTTCGAGTTGGTTAGATGAATATAAGCGAATCTATAAATTGTTTAAGGAGAAGTTATAAAAATTAACCTTATACTTTCAATTCTATAGAATATAAGACATGTATTTTGTATGATGGTATACTTCTTGCTAAAAAAGGAATTATTATAAAAATCAACTCATGAAGATTCGATATTCAGTTATTATTTTGGTATCCTTTTTTATTTCTTGCAAGCCAACTTTCAAAGTGCCCAAAGAAAGTATTTATCCTATCTCACAAAATTATGAAGGTAGGTTCGAGAACGAATACTACTTAAAGTTATTTAGCACCTATAATTTCAACATGCCTTCAAGCGTTTTTTATGTTGATGATGCACTTTCGGACTGGTTTGATTTGTCTTTTCCAGACGATAGTCATGTTGAAATTACGTATATTAATTTTCAAAATGAGCTAACAAGTAAAACTTTTGAAGGAAAATTTTCCAAAAAGGGGTATTTCGAATTTTTTCATTCCAAAGAAAAAGGGATGTTGCCACCATTTTATTATAAAGATAACAAAGACCGTGTCCGTCTTTCCTTAAACGCAGAAGGTCATTTGCTTGTAGATTATTACTATAAAAAAGCAAGTACCCTGATGTTTGGCTATGTTTTAAAAATTAATGATGAACTGCTAACTAGGGACGCAGCTAGAGGTCAAGAAGTAGGCCTTGTTAAGGCGATTGATATAAATTATTTTAGCGATTAAGACGTGTTTAAATGATACCACAACTTACATCGAAATTAGAATTTCCTGAACCATCAAGCGCCTTTGCCGATGGTTTACTAGCTTTTGGTGGCGATTTATCTACGGAACGTTTACTTCTTGCCTACAAGAACGGTATTTTTCCTTGGTACAGCGAAGATGAACCTATTTTGTGGTGGAGTCCCAACCCTAGAATGGTTCTTTTTCCTGAGGAGTTAAAGGTTTCGAAAAGCATGAAACAAATCATTAACAAAAAAGCATTTAGCACAAGTATAAATAAAAACTTTGAAGCTGTTATCGATGCTTGTGCAAAGATTAAACGCGATGAACAATCAGGTACTTGGATAACCCCAGAAATGAAAGAAGCCTATATCCATCTTCACCAAAAAGGTTACGCATACTCTGTTGAGGTTTGGCACAATAACGACTTGGTAGGAGGGCTTTATGGAATCTGGCTTAAGGAAAAGCAAGTGTTTTGTGGAGAAAGCATGTTTAGTAAACTTAGCAACGCTTCTAAATATGGATTTATTTTTTGGGTTAATTATCTGCAATCGTATGGTGTACGCCTTATCGATTGTCAAGTTTATACACCGCATTTAGAAAGTTTAGGTGCACGAGAAATTTCTCGAGAAGCATTTTTGTCTTTCCTGAGTTAGCATTAGGTAAAGCCACGAAATAAACGTAAATTTGCCATCCGAAATTTATACACGATATGTTACAAAACGATTTATTTCTGAGAGCATTAAAAGGTGAAACCGTTGAAAGACCACCCGTTTGGATGATGCGGCAAGCAGGTAGATATTTGCCTGACTTCATGAAATTAAAGGACAAATACGATTTTTTTACACGCTGTCGTACTCCCGAATTGGCTACAGAAATAACCGTTATGCCTATTGATCAAGTAGGAACCGATGCTGCTATTTTATTTAGTGATATTTTGGTGGTTCCTCAAGCCATGCAAATAGAAGTTGAAATGCGTCCAGGTGTTGGCCCTTGGTTGCCTAACCCAATTCGTGACAAAAAAGGCTTGGATCAAGTAGTTGTTCCGAATGTTTATGAGGAACTTGGTTATGTATATGACGCAATAAAACTTACCAAAGAAGCACTGGCAAACAGGGTTCCATTAATCGGATTTGCTGGTTCTCCGTGGACAATTTTATGTTACTGCGTACAAGGACAAGGTTCAAAGAATTTTGATAAAGCCAAAGAATTTTGTTTTACACAACCTTTATTAGCGCACCAATTATTACAAAAAATTACCGATACTACCATTGCTTATTTAAAGGGTAAAGTTGAAGTAGGAGTTGATGCTGTTCAAGTTTTTGATTCTTGGGGAGGCATGCTTTCTCCAAAAGATTACCAAGAATTTTCTTGGCAATACATGCAGCAAATTATAGACGCCTTAAAAGATGAAATCCCTGTTATTGCTTTTGGAAAAGGATGTTGGTTTGCCTTGGATGTTATGGCGAAATCCGGTGCGAGTGCGCTTGGGGTAGATTGGACATGCTCGCCAAAAAATGCTCGTTACCTTACAGGTGGGCAAATTACCTTGCAAGGAAACTTCGACCCATCGCGTTTATTGTCGCCTCCTGAGGAGATAAAACAGATGGTAAAACAAATGATTGATGAATTTGGAAAAGACCGATACATAGCCAACCTTGGCCATGGAATTTTGCCAAATATTCCAGTTGAAAATGCAATAGCATTTGTTGAAGCTGTAAAAGAATATAGATCCTAAATTACAAACTTATTTTAGCAATATTTCCTAGAAAACACGTTTATATAATAAACAATTTGAAAGACATAACCTAAATGGACTACACCCAAAATAAAACATTTTTTAAATTAGCTTGGTTTGCTAGCTGCCTATTCGTCTTATCTTTTTTGTTTTCTTGCGGTAATCAACAAAGCGAAAGTCCCCCAACTAAAAAGCAAAAGTTAGCTGAAAAAGAAAAAGTATCTCAAATCGAGTATGGATTTAATTTAGATGACTTTGAAGTTATCAGGGATACCGTCAGAAAAGGTGATTTTTTTGGAAGTATAATGGATAGAAATGGAGTTGGGCCAGCCAAAGTATACCAAATTACACAAAAAGTTCCTGATTCTATTCTTGATTTTAGAAGAGTGAATATTGGGCGTCCTTATGTTTTACTGAAATCTAAAGACTCAATAGCAACTCCTTTGTATTTTATATACGAAAAATCGCCTATTCATTATGCTAGCGTTTCACTAGGCGACAGTATTTTTGGTGTAAAAGGTGAAAAGCCCGTGACAATAAAACGTCAAATGGCTTCGGGTGTGATCTCATCTTCGCTTTCGGATGCGATAGACCAAGCTGGAATTCATTACTTAATGACCAATAAATTTGCGGATATTTACCAATGGAGCATCGACTTCTTCAGAATTCAAAAAGGCGATCAGTTTAAAATTTTATATACAGAAAAGTTTATAAACGATACAGTTTTTGCAGGGATTGATAAAATTGAAGCAGCTGTTTTTAAACACAAAGACCGAGATTTCTACGCCTTCAACTTTTTAATTGACAGCATAAATAACCGGTATGATTATTTCGATGAAGAAGGGAATACCCTACGTAGTTTCTTCTTAAAAGCTCCGCTTCAATATTCAAGGATTTCTTCGTATTATTCGCCTAAAAGATTTCACCCTGTCCAAAAAACATGGAAAGCACATAAGGGTACTGATTATGCTGCGCCCACTGGAACCCCTATCTGGTCTACTGCGGACGGAGTAGTTACGCACTCTGGGTATACCGCTGGTAATGGAAATTACGTTAAAGTAAAACATACGAGTAAGTATGCAACTCAATATTTACATATGTCTAAACGTGCTGTAAAAGTGGGGCAGTATGTTAAACAAGGTGAAGTGATTGGTTATGTGGGCTCTACAGGATTAGCTACGGGTCCTCACGTTTGTTACCGTTTTTGGGTAGATGGTGAGCAAGTAGACCCAAGAAAGCAAGATTTGCCTGATGCCGAACCCATGGAGGATAATATTAAACCGCTTTACCTTGAGTTCATCTCTCCTATTAAAGAGGAAATCGACCTTATTAATTTTGTTGATTTACAAGTTTAAGCTTAGAATGTAGACTTAAACTTTTTTTGGTATTTCTGCCAGCTTTCTTGTGTTGTAATTTCTTTGTAGTCGTCAGTAGCAATCATTTTTAGGTATAACTCCAATTGTTCTGGTGTTTGGTACCCTACTACAGGCGAGATGATTTCTGAATTTTCATCAAAAAAAACAAGTGTTGGATATGCCGAAACTTTTAGCGCATGTGCAAAAAAATGTTGCGCATTTCGACCTTTTCGGTTGGGGTCGTGATTAGGATTTGTGTATTCAAAGTCCTTGTAGTTAACCACTTCGGTTCCTTCGGCGTTAAACTTTACAGCGTAAAAATGTTTGTTGATATAGGCAGCTACCTTTGGATGAGCAAAAGTGTTTTTGTCCATCATTTTACAAGGACCACACCACTCTGTGTAAGCATCTAAGATTATTTTTTTAGGTTTTTTTTCTTGGGCTGCTAAGGCTTCATTCATTGTCATCCAATTAATTTCTTGTCCAAAAGAAGTTATCCCAAAGACAAGACATATAGCCCACGTCACGATGTATTTCATTGCTATTTTTTTAATTTAATATTCGTTTAATTTCCAGATGAAGTATAAGTTAATCTAGCATTATTCTATTCTTCACAGGACAAAAATACACTTTTAAACTTTTAAGTAAACTTTATTTGTAGGCTTACTCAAATCGAGTAAGATTTACCAACTTACTTTTCTTTTCCTGTTATTTCAACCAATAACGGGTATAATTTTGTTGCTATGAGGATTTATTTTTAAAAAGTAAGCACTCCACTCAACCTTCCCGTTTTTGTTTTTACGTATTTAGTAAACTTATTTTCAAACATTATATTGCAAAGTTTACAAAAAGTCCAGCTAACTTTCTTTATGGTTAGCGCTAACAACAACCGCCACCATCGTAATGGAACGTTGATTCGCTTATGTAAATGTCTTTTCTGTTTAAAGAAGCAAGCGCATTGGCTGTTTTGTCGCAAATGGCAAGGGGTTGATTTTGAAGTAAAACGTGGCCTTTACCATCGTCAAACTGGCGTTCATTTCCGAAATAAATAGCCGCTCTACCTGTAAAAATACAAGGCCCGTCGTTAGGCATAGGATCTTTAATTGCTGCGACTTCAATACTTTCAATATAAATGAGTTCTTTGGTAGGGTAGTGGTTTGGGCTTAAAACGCGGTAAGGTTTTCTAGCTCTAATTTCAATGGTTCCAAAACCTACATCGGTTAGCGCTTTAATGTATTCGTTAATGGGTAAGCTTCCGCTTAGGCAAAGCGCACGTAAACGCTCGTCATTCCTAAGTTCGTTGTTCATTTTTTGCTCGCATGTAGGATCGCTCATTACCAAACGTCCGTGTGGTTTTAGTACTCGGTACATTTCCTTTATTGCTGTTTGCAAATCCTCTTCTTTAAAAATATTGAATAAACAATTTTGAGCAGCAACATCAATGGAATTATCTTCAACAGGAAGCTGGAGCGCATCTCCTTTTCGTAAATCGACAAAATCTGATGAAAACCAAGGATTTAACTTTTCAGCTTCTTTGAAATTTCTGCTGGACGCTGCAAGCATTTCATCGACACTATCTACGCCAATTACACCCCCTTTACTTCGGTTGAAATATGAAAATTGTAACAATTCCATTCCGCCACCAACTCCAACATATAGAATTTTAGGTTGGTTAGTAAGATCACGTGCATGAACTGTGCTTCCGCATCCGTAGTTCATTTCTTGCATAATTCGTGGAATTTTTAATCCAGGCAATCCCCAAACTGGGTTCGTAGTACAACACAATCCTACATCTGGCGTTAGAGCTGCTTCTTTATAAACATTCCGGGTGGTTGCTAAGTAGTCTGACATAATTATAAATTTTTAATGACCTCTGCAAAAAGTTTTACAAGTTTGGGTTCTGCTTTTTCAGCAATAGCAATAATTTCTTGAACATTCACCGGTTGTAGGTGATCTGGATCGCACTCATCGGTAAGAACAGAAATAGCAGCTACGGGTAGCTTTAAATGATTGGCAACAATTACCTCTGGCACAGTGCTCATTCCAACCGCATCTGCTCCAATAATTTTAAGAAAGCGGTACTCTGCTCTTGTTTCTAGCTGCGGACCAACCACCGATGCATAAACTCCTTCATGCAACTGAATGTTTTCTTTTATTGCGATTTCTTTAAAAAGGGAATTTAATTTTAAATCGTAAGGGGCTAGCATGTCTACAAAACGTTCTCCGTATTGCGAAACTGTATTAAATGCAAGCGGTGAACTTCCTTGAAGATTAATGTGGTCGTCCAATAGCATTAATTCTCCTTTTTTGAATTGGGGATTAATAGCTCCTGCTGCATTAGATATAAGAAGTTTTTCGATTCCTAATTCTTTCATTATTCGGATAGGGTAGGTAATATCTTGCAAACTGTATCCTTCGTAAAGGTGAAAACGTCCTTGCATGACTACAACTTTTTTTTCGCTCAAGGTCCCAAAAATGAATTTTCCCTGATGAAACTCGACAGTTGCTGTCGGAAAATGGGGGATATGATTGTAGGATATTTCTTTTTCAATGTTTACATGACTCACAAGTTTGCCAAGTCCAGTACCTAATACAATTCCTATTTCTGGTTTATCGAACCCTTTTTCAATTAGGTATTCAACTGTTTTTTTAAGTGCTTCTTTCATGGGAATCTAAACTATTAAATTTTGTATTTATTGTTTTAACTGTACGCATGGATAAATTATTTCACTAGCAAAGGTAATGTTCAAAAAACGGAATTTCCTTTAAATCTTCAATAGTGTCTATATCATTTTTCTCTTTCAACACGAAAACGCTGTTGCTACCTGCTTTTTCAATTGTTTTTTTGTATACATTTGGGGTGCTCCATTCATTTAAGTCTACTAGTTCTGGTCTGTACGAATTACTGCCAATCAAATAATATCCTCCGTCTTTTGCGGGACCAATGCATATGTCGTACTTTAATAAGGCTTCAAATGCGGTTTCAAGTTCAGATGCTTCAATATCCCACAAATCACTTCCTATAATGCACACTCTTTTGTATTTCATATCGAAAGCCCATTTAAAAGCATTTTTCATTTTTTCTCCCAAATTACCTTCCGACTGAAGTTTTTGGTATTGGGCAAAGCTCCAGCGATTATGCTTGTGAATTTTTTCGCTAAAAAATACCGCAACATCCATATTTATCTTTGCAGCAACTTGTGCTGTTTTGTCCAATAAGTGTTGGTATACTTCAAGCGCTTTTTCATCTCCGATACTTTTCGCAAGTCTGGTTTTGCATTTTCCAAGTGAAGGGTATTTTGTGAATATAAGTAGTATAGAATTATTCATAAACGCGTTTTCCTTTTGTTAAATAGATGCCCCATTTTTTACTAAATGCATGTACATTTTCTGTAGGTCGATTGGCAGAATCGAAGACCTCAAAACCTTTATTTTTCCATTCAAATATACCGCCGTATAAATTGTAGACTTTACTGTAACCTGCTTCTTTCAGTTGAAGCGCTACATGTTCAGAACGAACTCCAAGCGAACAATAGACTATTATGGGTTGATTTTTATTAGGAAATTGCTTTGAAATTTCTGCAATTTCAAATTGACTATATCCTACATATTTAGCATTATGAATTTTACTGACGCTAAATTCTTCTTTCTCTCTAGCATCCAAAAACAAAAATTTTTCTGGTTGTATTTCAGTAGCATGTATCCATTCAACTGAACCAGTAGTGTACTTTTCAATTACTTCGCTAATATTTTGTGCACTAAGTTGATAACTTAGAAATGATATTAATAATATTATATTTATTTGATGTTTAAGCATACTATCCAATCTCTGTTGTTTAAGTTGATGCCTTATTCTAGTTCTCCAACTTTTGAAAGAAATAAACTAAGTGATTAACGTAATTACATTCTTTTCTTTGATTAATTCTATTGAATTTAACGAACTATTCATAATAGTAATTTCATCCTTGCAATATAACAAATTAGTATAAGCTAGCGTTTATAACTTTTGTGTGAGTTCAATAAATACATTCAATGTTATGTAATATTATTAAATCATCGATTTAGCTCATTAGCTCATTAACACATAAGTAAATTTAGGCAATATTCCCTTGGCAAGAACTTCCGGCGCCAGCTGTGCATCCGTAGCAATGTTGTGAAATTTTGATGGCTCTTTTTTGAAGTATTTCTTCGTTGAATTCGCTAATGTGTTGTAGTGGTCCTTCAACTTTTAGTTCTAGCATTTGATTGAAGTCACAATCGTAGAGGTACCCATCCCAGCTCACTGAAAGTGTATTCTTGCACATTACATTTTTTACAGCAGAAGGATTGAACGCTTCAACAAGACTGTACATATAATCTTCGTAATTTTCGGAAGCGATTAAATAATCCAAAAACCTAGAAATGGGCAAGTTGGTGATAGCAAAAAGTTGATGAAAATGAATTCCAAATTCCTCTAACAAAGCTTTTTTAAAATCTTTTTCCATTGCATTTTGGTCGGATGGAAGAAAAGCCCCAGATGGATTGTACACTAAATCGAGACGGAGCGATGAACCTGGCATTCCATATCCAACTTGGTTAAGGTCACGTAAAGCCTCAATTGACTTATCAAATACCCCATCTCCGCGTTGTTTGTCTGTTTTTCCCTTGGTCCAATGAGGCATTGAACTAACAACGTGTATGTTATGTTGTTTAAAAAACTCAGGTAAATCAGCAAATTTTTTGTTGGCTTTTATTATGGTAAGGTTAGAACGAACAATAAAATCTTTTATACCAACTTTCGAAGCTTCCTCCACAAACCATCTGAAATTTGGGTTCATTTCAGGGGCTCCTCCAGTTAAATCTAAGGTATGTGCACCTGTATTTTTGATAGCTTCGAGGCAAAGTAACATAGTTTCTTTAGACATTATTTCCTTTCGGTCTGGGCCCGCATCTACATGACAATGCTCACAAACTTGATTACACATGTAACCTAAGTTTAATTGTAAGATTTCAAGTTTATTGGGTTTTAGTGGAAAGTCTCCACTGTTTTTTATTTGCTCCGAAAAACGTTGTAATTCACCGTTTTCAAATATCCCAGACGATAAAAATTTAAGTTGTTCTTCGGCTTTTGCAATTGCTTTTTCTCTAGCTTTTAGCGATTTTGTAGCCATGTGTTTAGTGACTTAATTTTTCGTATTTTTTCATCATTTGTGTAGCGTGAACTAAGTTTGCACCAGCCTCTATTGCGGCGCCTGTGTGCACAGCTTCCATCATTTCCTCTTTAGTTATGCCTTTCTGAAGTCCATCCTTAGTGTACGCGTCTATGCAATATGGGCATTTAACAACATGCGCAACAGCCAAAGCTATAAGCGATTTCTCTCTCGCGGTTAATGCACCATCTTCAAATACTTTTCCATAATAGTCAAAGAATTTTCCGCCAAGCTCCTCATTCCATTCTGAAATTTTACTAAAGTTTCTTAAGTCTTTTGGGTCGTAATAGGTGTCTGCCATAATTAAATATTTTTTCAAAGTTGCTATTAATTGAAAGAGTACAAAATTCTTTCAGAAATATTTACGAAAAAACATCAGTTTGGGTTCGCTTATAAATGCTGAAAAAGATGTAGGCAATGATATATTAATTTGTTTTTTAGTAAACGACAAAAGTAAATATTCTAAGGTTCCTTGATTCTTTCCTCGCTTCTAAAGGAAGAATTAAGAAAAATCAGGCTCCTTCTTGTCCCGAGAATTACCACGTAAAATTATACGAGACAGGGATAGGGCAAAACTGATTAAAGAATATCAATTTTTGTCGTGTAATTTAATAGCTATTAACAGGGATTAGCCATAAATTGTAAAAAGGAACGGATTAGTTTTTGTGCTTTAAGAATTAAATACTTGCTCTCTAAATCAATTTAATTTCTTCCTGGCTTGATAATAATTGCTTTAGGGAAGTCCTCTTTTAGTTCACTATATACGTGTTCTGCATTAAGTCTATTTCTGAAAAATCCTACCCAAACTTTAAAATTTGGTGTTTCATATATTATATCACTATCCAATTGAATGTCGGATGAGTTAAATGTTTTAATTATTTTTTCAGCCTCTACTCGCGAACCAGAGTGAAGTTGAATCCTGTAAAATTCTTTGAGTTCAGACTTTTTGCTCAATTCTGCTTTTAACTGAATAAGTGATGATAAATCTTTTGCTTCATCCAATGGGTGTTGATGTTGAGCATTGACACTCATTTTTATCAAAAAAAAAGAAATTAATACTAAAAATTGAATGCTGTTCATAAAACAAGTTTTTTAACTACGACAAATGTAAAGGAAACATTTTAATTAACATCTTTTCTCTTATTTAGAAAGTGTATAAATTATTTTTTTGAATATCCCGCTATTCCACAAATCACGCTTTTATCTTACTTTTGTAATCAATTTTTTTTAGGTCAAAACAAATGGTTTTGAGTAAATTTATTTTTAAAACGTTAACAATTCGCAGTATGGAAAAGGTGTTATTTCGCCCTTCGCAATTGAAGTTTATTTTATTTTTGTTTCTAAGTTTTTCTTTTTTAGGAAGTTATGCGCAAGAAGATGAAGGTGGTTTTGTTACCATTGAAGCTGTTCCTGACGCCGATCCGCAAAAAGGAAAGGAGCTTTTTAATTCATTATGTGCCGCATGTCACAAACCTTACAAGAAAGCTGTTGGTCCAGCTTTACATGGCGTTATCGACAAGTACAATGGAGATTTAGAGTGGCTTTATGCATGGATTAAAAACAGTCAAGCGCTAATCAAATCGGGAGATTCTCGTGCAATTGCTATTTATGAGGAGTATAATCGTGCAGCGATGAACGCTTTTCCTCAGTTGAGCAATTCCGATATCGATAATATCTTGGCTTATGTTGAGCAGCCTCAACGAAAGCGAGAGGATAAAAAGGAGGATGCTGTTGCTTCTTCAGGAGGCGAGTCTGGTGGAGGTGTTTCTAATGAAATAGTCTTTGGGATTTTGGCATTCGTTTTGTTGATGCTTTCTGTTATTCTTTATTTGGTTAACAAAACGCTTAGAAGGTTTGCAGAAGCGCAAGGAATAGAGCTGTATAAAGAAGATAAAGAGCCTTCAAAGCCAATCTGGGTGGCATTTGCTGAAAATCAGTTTTTGGTTTTGGTTACGGTTGTAGTGGTGTTGTTGGGAGTTGCTTACGGTGGATATGGTTATCTTATGCAGGTGGGCATCGACCAAGGTTATGAGCCTATTCAGCCAATTCATTACTCACACAAGATTCATGCTGGTGAAAACGAGATTGAGTGTAAGTATTGTCACTCTACTGCTCGTGTTTCTAAGCATTCTGGAATCCCTTCGTTGAATGTTTGTATGAATTGTCACAAACAAATCGCAGAAGTTTCAGAAGAAACTGGCAATGATGAATACTCGAAAGAGTTTTATGACAATGAAATAAAGAAGCTTTATGAAGCAACCGGCTGGGATCCAGAAACTCAGTCATACACAGGGAAAACAAAGCCTGTAAAGTGGGTTCGAATTCACAACTTGCCTGATTTTGCTTATTTCAATCACGCTCAGCACGTAACTGTTGGACAAATTGAATGCCAGACTTGTCACGGTCCAGTTGAGGAAATGGAAATTCTTTATCAGCATTCACCGCTTACAATGGGTTGGTGTATCAATTGTCACCGCGAAACTAATGTGAAAATGGAAGGCAATGAGTATTACGAAAAAATTCATGAAGAACTTTCTAAAAAGTATGGTGTTGAACGCTTGACGGCTGCTCAAATGGGAGGTCTAGAGTGTGGAAAATGTCATTACTAATAAATAAATTGTAGAATTTTAGCAACAAGATATGTCATCAGAAAAGAAATACTGGAGAAGTGAAGAAGAGCTAAAGGAGAATAGTCCAATAGTTGAAGCACTTGCGCAAAATGAGTTTGTAGACCATATACCTACAGATGAGTTTTTAGGTGATAAGGACTCCTTGGAAAATTCAAAAACAACCCGTAGAGATTTCCTTAAATACGTTGGTTTTAGTACTGCGGCTGCTTCTTTAGCGGCTTGTGAAGGCCCGGTTATTAAGTCGATCCCATACGTAGTTCAACCAGAACGTCTTGTGCCGGGAGTGGCAGATTACTACGCGACTGCCATTGCAGATGGTTTTGATTTTGGAAGTTTATTGGTTAAAACACGTGAAGGACGCCCTATTAAGATAGAGAGCAATAAAGATGCAACAACCCCTAAAGCTGGTAAGGCTAGGATTCATGCTTCTGTTTTGTCTCTTTATGATACTCAGCGCCTACAAAATCCAATGATTTCGGGTGCTGAAACGACTTGGGCAAATTTTGATACTTCGTTAAAGTCCAGGCTTTCTGAAGTTGGAGACAAGCCGATTGTTTTGCTTACTCAATCTTTTGCTAGTCCTTCAACAAAAGCGTTGGTGGCTAAATTTGCTGAAAAGTATCCTACAACTAAACATGTGGTTTACGATGCTGTTTCAGATTCAGCAGCGCTTGATGCTTTCGAGGCAAAGTATGGTGTGCGTGCGCTTCCTAATTATAATTTTACCGATGCTGAAGTAATTGTAGGTGTTGGTGCTGACTTTTTAGGAGATTGGCAAGGAGGTGGTTATGATTCTTCATACGCAGCCTCTCGTGTTCCTTCTAAAGGAAAAATGTCTAAACATATTCACTTCGAAGCAAATATGTCTTTGTCTGGTGCAAATTCAGATAAGCGTGTTGCTGTAAAGCCAAGTGTTCAAAAACAAATTATAGTAGAGCTTTACAACCAACTTGTAGCTAATGTAGCTTCTTCAAAGCTTGATGCTGCAACCAAAGCACAAGTTGATAGTGCTGTAAAGTTAATTAAAAAGTCACCCACTAAATCAGTTGTTTTATGTGGAATCGACGATTCACACGCGCAGTCGCTGACTCATGAAATAAACCTTTTATTAAATACTTCGTTGATGGATTTATCTAATCCTAGAATGATGAAGGAGGGTAATGCAACCGAAGTTGCTAGTTTGGTTAAAGATATGAATGCAGGAAAAGTTGGTGCCTTGTTTATTGCAGGTCTTAATCCAGCGTACACTTTACCAAACTCAGAGGCTTTTAAAAGTGGACTTGAAAAGGTTGGTGTGGTTGTTGACTTTACAATGAAAATGGATGAAACAGCCGAACTTGTTGAGTTTGTTGCTGCAACTCCTCACTACCTTGAGTCATGGGGAGATGTTCAATTTACGTTGAATGACTATGCGTTAATTCAGCCTACCATCAAGCCATTATTTAATACCCGTCAATTCCAAGATTGCCTAATTAAATTAGCTGATTTGGATGGAAGCTATTATGATCATGTGAAAGCCCATTTCCAATCAAATTTTGACGGATTGTCATGGAATCATACACTTCATGACGGTTATTTTACAGCAAACAATTCAATTGATCTTGTTGCTAATGCTGTAGATGCTAACAAAGCTGCTAACGAATTAATGAAGTCCTCAACTACTTCTGGACTAGAATTAACACTTTACACAAAAGCAGGTCTAGGCGATGGCCAACAAGCTAATAACCCATGGTTACAAGAATTTCCAGATCCTATTACAAGAACCTCTTGGGACAATTACTTAACTGTTAGTAAAGCCGATGCTGAAGCACTAGGTTTGTCAAATAACAATGTAGCTAACGGAGGTCTAGATGGAAGTTATGCTCAAGTTACAGTTGGCGATGTAGTTCTTGAAAAAGTTCCAGTTTTAATTCAGCCTGGTCAAGCCATTGGTTCTGTTGGTTTAGCCCTTGGTTATGGACGAAAAGTTGCTATTCAGAAAGAAATGCAAACAGGGGTAAATGCATACCCTCTCTATAAAGATTTTAATTCGGTTCAAACGAACGTATCCGTTGAAAAAGTAGCTGGAAATCACGAATTTGCCTGTGTTCAGTTGCATAACACAATGATGGGTAGAAAAGACATCGTTAAGGAAACTACCTTGGAAATCTTCAATACCAAGGATAAAGACTATTGGAATAAAATCCCTCAGGTTTCTCTTAACCATATTGAAACTCCCGTTAATTCACCTGATGTTGATTTATGGGCAGAATTCGATCGTTCCATTGGTCATCACTTCAATTTGTCTATTGATTTAAATGCTTGTACCGGTTGCGGTGCTTGTGTAATCGCTTGTCATAGTGAAAACAACGTTCCTGTCGTTGGTAAACAAGAAATGAGAAAGAGCCGTGATATGCATTGGTTGCGTATTGATAGGTACTATTCGTCTAACGAAACAATAATTGAAGATTACGAGCAGAAAGATGAGATTTCAGGTCTTGATTTAACAGGATATATCTTGGGTGATGAAGAATCCAAAGGTGCTTTAGGTTCTTTTGGAAGAATGGAGAAGCCTTCAGGTGAAAATGTTGAAGTTATATTCCAGCCAGTAATGTGTCAGCATTGTAATCATGCTCCATGTGAAACAGTTTGTCCTGTTGCTGCTTCGGCACACGGAAGACAAGGTCAAAATCACATGACTTACAACCGTTGTGTTGGTACAAGATATTGTGCAAACAACTGTCCTTACAAGGTAAGACGTTTCAACTGGTTTAGATACAATCAAAACGATGAGTTCGATTACCACATGAATAATGACCTAGGTCGTATGGTTCTTAACCCTGATGTAACTGTTCGTTCTAGAGGAGTTATGGAAAAATGTTCTATGTGTATTCAGATGACTCAAAAAACCATATTAGACGCTAAGCGCGAAGGTAGGCCGATTAAAGATGGAGAATTCCAAACGGCATGCTCAAATGCTTGTGATAGCGGAGCAATGGTATTTGGAGATATAAATGATAAAGAAAGCAAAGTTGCTAAACTAAAAGAAGACAACAGAGCTTACCACTTGTTAGAGTACTTAGGTACAAAACCTAACGTAGTGTATCATACCAAAGTTAGAAACACAACAGAAGCCTAATTAATAAACTAAAGAATAATTTAAAAGCGTATTATGTCTCATTACGAAGCACCTATTAGAAAGCCTTTAGTTACAGGAGATAAAAGTTATCACGATGTAACCGTCGAAGTAGCTAGACCTGTAGAAGGCAAGGCTAATAAATCTTGGTGGATAGTTTTTTCAATTGCCTTAATTGCCTTTTTATGGGGGTTAGGATGTATTGTTTATACTGTCTCAAACGGAATTGGAACTTGGGGATTAAATAAAACCATCGGCTGGGCTTGGGATATTACCAACTTCGTATGGTGGGTAGGTATTGGTCACGCGGGGACCTTAATTTCTGCGGTACTTTTACTTTTTAGACAAAAGTGGAGAATGGCTATTAACCGTTCTGCGGAAGCAATGACAATTTTCTCAGTTGTACAAGCTGGTCTTTTCCCAATCATTCACATGGGACGTCCATGGTTAGCGTATTGGGTATTACCCATACCAAACCAATACGGATCTTTGTGGGTAAACTTTAATTCGCCTCTTCTTTGGGATGTATTTGCAATTTCAACTTATTTATCTGTATCATTAGTTTTCTGGTGGACAGGTTTACTTCCAGATTTTGCAATGCTAAGAGATAGAGCCATTAAACCTTTCCAAAAACGCATTTACGGCATTCTTTCTTTCGGATGGAGTGGTAGAGCTAAAGATTGGCAACGCTTTGAAGAGGTTTCTCTTGTTTTGGCAGGTTTAGCAACTCCGCTTGTACTTTCAGTACACACGATTGTATCTTTTGACTTTGCAACTTCTGTAATTCCTGGATGGCACACTACAATTTTTCCTCCTTACTTCGTTGCTGGTGCGATTTTCTCTGGTTTTGCCATGGTAAATACACTATTAATCATCATGCGTAAAGTAGTTAGCCTAGAAGATTATATTACAGTGCAACACATTGAGTTGATGAATATTGTAATCATGATAACAGGTTCTATTGTTGGGGTAGCTTACATTACTGAATTGTTTATGGCTTGGTATTCAGGTGTTGAATATGAGCAGTATGCCTTCCTAAACAGAGCAACAGGACCTTATGCTTGGGCTTATTGGGCGATGATGACATGTAACGTTTTTTCTCCACAGTTCATGTGGTTTCCTAAGCTAAGAAGAAGTATTATGTTCTCTTTTATTATCTCTATTGTGGTAAACATTGGTATGTGGTTCGAGCGTTTTGTAATTATTGTTACTTCTTTGCATAGAGATTATATGCCTTCTGCATGGACAATGTTCTCACCTACTTTTGTTGATATCGGTATCTTCATCGGAACAATAGGTTTCTTCTTTGTACTATTCCTATTGTATGCAAGAACCTTCCCTGTAATTGCACAGGCAGAAGTTAAAACCATATTGAAATCTTCTGGTGAAAAGTATAAAAAATTAAGAGCAGAGCATGGAGATGACGCTGATCATTTTGTAATGCCTAAGCAAAAGCCTTTACCAGATTTTAAAGCAATTTTAAACAATAAGTCCAACACTTCTTCTGATGAATTTTCTTCAGAAGATGAACCTAAATCAGAATAATTATGGCATCGAAAGTTTTATATGCATTTTATAACGACGATGATATTTTGATGAACGCTGTTAAAAAAACACGCGAGAAAAAATATCACATTGAAGAAGTTTTTTGTCCTTTCCCAGTTCACGGACTAGACAAAGCTTTAGGACTTAAGCATACCAGATTAGCAATTACATCTTTCTTATATGGTTGTGTTGGTCTTACCGTTGCTATTACAATGATGAATTACATCATGATTGTAGATTGGCCTCAAAATATTGGAGGTAAGCCTAGCTTTAGTTTGTTGGAAAATTTACCGTCGTTTATTCCTACCGCTTTTGAGATGACTGTATTCTTTGCAGCTCACTTAATGGTGATTACTTTTTACATGAGAAGTAAGTTGTGGCCTTTTAAAGAAGCAGAAAATCCCGATGTAAGAACTACTGACGACCTATTTTTAATGGAGGTAAGTGTTGGTAATAACGATATTCAGGAAGTTGCCGAGTTTTTGCACAGTACAGGTGCAGTTGAAATTGATTTAAAAAGATAATAAAGAGATATGAAAAGTATAAAAAGCATATTACTTTTAACCTTAGTAGGAATGTTGTTTACCTCTTGTTTTGACAAACGTAAACCAAACTTTCAGTACTTCCCAGATATGTATGAGTCTATACCTTATGATACATACGGTGAATATGATATATTTCCTAACGGACAGCAAGCTTTGGAGCCAGTTGAACAGTCTATTTCCAGAGGATGGTTGCCTTACGATTACGAAAACAACTCAGAGGGATATAACCTTGCTAAAGTTGAGTTGAAAAATCCTTTGCCTTACACTGAAGAAAATTACAACAAAGGTATGGAGTACTACAATATCTATTGTGCCACTTGTCACGGTGGTAATGGAAATGGCAAAGGCTACCTTGTAGAAAGAGAGAAAATCTTAGGCGTACCAAGTTACGATGATGTTGGTCGTGCGATTACGGAAGGTAGCACATACCATGTAATGTATCACGGGATTAACACCATGGGGTCTTATGCTTCACAAATGAGCATAGAAGAACTATGGCAAGTTACGCACTATGTAATGACCCTTAAGGATCAACTAGAAGGAAAAGAAACAAGAGAATTTGTAGACGCTGAATAAGCACTTTAATTAATAGATATTAACGACAATATTACGTACTATGTATAAAATGTCAAACAAACTTAAGTTAACCTCAATTGTTCTAATTATTTTAGGAGTAATAGGTTTATCGTATGGGTTTTACAACGCACCATCTTCTGTTGAAGAAGTTCAAGAAATACTTGCTGCACAACATCACGATCATGGTGCTTCGGCACATGCCGCCGATCATCATGACGATGCAGAGCATGCTGAACATGTTTTTCATCAACTTCAAAATAAACCTTGGGCAGCAATTTATGTAGCAGCACTTTTCTTTTTTCTGTTATCCGTAGGAGCATTTGCTTTTTATGCCATTCAAAATGCAGCGCAAGCGGGATGGTCTCCAGTTTTATTTAGAGTAATGGAGGCTATTTCTACCTTTATTTTGCCAGGTGGTATTCTTGTGTTTGTATTGTTGGTTATGTCATCTCTTCATTTGAATCATCTTTTTATTTGGATGGATCCAGAAGTAGTTGAACACGACGAAATTATTGCAAATAAAGTGGGTTATCTTAATGTCCCATTCTTTTTAATAAGAGCAGCTGTTTACATTGGTGGATGGGCTTTCTTATCACACTTAATGAGGAAAAATTCTCGGGCTATGGATTCCAATAGCGATATTTCGCTATACAAAAAGAACTTTAAGCTATCAGCTGTATTCCTAGTATTCTTCATTGTAACTGAATCGATGATGTCTTGGGATTTTATTATGAGTATAGATACTCACTGGTTCAGCACTTTGTTTGGATGGTATGTGTTTGCAAGTATGTTTGTTTCAGGTATTACCGCTATCGCTTTAGTTACTATTTATCTAAAATCTAGAGGGTATTTAGAAGAAGTAAATAGTAGCCACTTACACGATTTAGCTAAATTTATGTTTGGTATTAGTATTTTCTTTGAGTATTTATGGTTCTCTCAGTTCCTACTTATTTGGTATGCTAACATTCCTGAAGAAGCCGTTTATTACATTGCACGTATAGAAGATTATACGCTACCTTTCTTTGGAATGGCAGCCGTTAACTTCTTGTTCCCACTTCTTGTATTAGTAAATACTGATTTTAAGCGAATTCCTTGGATCATTGTAATGGTTGGTATTGTTATACTATGTGGCCATTATATGAACTTCTATGTTATGATTATGCCAGGCACAGTTGGGGAGTCTTGGTCAATAGGAATTTCAGAAGTTAGTGCAGTTCTTTTAATGGGTGGATTGTTTACCTATGTGATTTTTAATGGCCTAACTAAGGCACCACTTATTGCAAAGAACTTCCCATTATTGAAGGAAAGTAAGCATTTCCATTATTAATATTATTGAAATAGAAAACTTATAAAAATGACAGCATTCTTAATTATAATTGTAATTGCTCTTTTGGGTGTAACCTTCTGGCAAATTTCAAAAATTGTACAATTGTCGAAACCAGCTGGGGCATCCGATTCACAAATTGCTGATGATAAAGACAATGATACTCAAGGTAAGATTTTAATCGCTTTTATGGTATTCTTTTACCTTTTAATGGGATACTCTTTTTGGAATTACAGTAAGTTTTATTTGCCAGAAGCTTCTGCAGCACATGGTGCAGATTATGATCGTTTAATGTTCATATCAATTGGTATTATTATGGTTGTGCAAATATTTACACAAGCACTTTTGCATTATTTTGGCTACAAGTACAGAGGAAAAAAGGGACAACGTGCCTTATTTTTCGCTGATAATGATAGACTTGAATTTATTTGGACAATTGTACCGGTTGTAGTTCTTGCAGGTTTAATTATTTACGGGCTTTTTAGTTGGGCCGAAATTATGAACCCAGAAGAAACTGACGATACGTTAATTGTAGAAGTATATGCTTATCAATTTGACTGGAGAGCAAGATATGCGGGAGCAGATGGTACTCTTGGAAAAGCTAATGTTCGCTTTATTGAAGGAGCTAATCAATTAGGTTTGGACGAGTCTGACCCATACGCAGAAGACGATATTATCGTAAATGAACTTCATTTACCTGTTAATCGTCCTGTTTTGTTTAAGTTCCGTTCTCAAGACGTTTTACACTCTGCTTATTTTCCTCACTTTAGAGCACAAATGAACGTTGTTCCTGGGATGATTACCGAGTTTGGTTTTACACCTACAACAACTACTAAAGAAATACGAAATACCGATTACATGGTTGATAAAGTCAGAACCATTAACGATATTCGCAAAACGAGAGAAGATCTTGATGAAGATGAAATGAACTACGAATTTGACTACTACTTACTTTGTAATAAAATTTGTGGAGTTTCTCATTACAACATGCAAATGAAGATTATTGTTGAAACTGAAGAAGAATTTCAAGATTGGTTAAACGACCAACAAACATTTGGAGAACTTATAAATAATTAATTGTTAAAAAAGGATTTTAGTATGGCTGTAGCATCACAAGCACACTTAGATGACCACGCTCACGACGAGCACCATCATGAGCAAACTTTTATCGAAAAATATATTTTCAGTACCGATCACAAAATGATTGCAAAGCAGTACCTAATTACTGGTTTGATTATGGGTTTTGTTGGTATTGCAATGTCTTTATTGTTTAGATTGCAATTGGCATGGCCTGAGAAGTCTTTTTGGATTTTTGAGGTAACCTTAGGAAAATTTGCTCCTGACGGTGTTATGGACCCTGGCGCTTATTTAGCCTTAGTTACCATTCACGGTACCATAATGGTATTTTTTGTATTAACTGCTGGTTTAAGTGGTACTTTTAGTAACTTACTTATCCCATTGCAGATTGGAGCTCGAGATATGGCTTCTGGATTCCTTAACATGGTTTCTTACTGGCTATTTTTTATCTCCTCTGTAATAATGTTATCATCACTTTTTGTAGAGTCTGGCCCTGCATCTGCTGGTTGGACAGTCTACCCTCCATTGAGTGCATTGCCTGAAGCAATAGCAGGTTCTGGAATGGGTATGACCTTGTGGTTGGTTTCTATGGCAATTTTTATTGCATCTTCTTTATTAGGTTCATTAAACTATATTGTAACAGTTTTAAACCTAAGAACCAAAGGAATGTCTATGACGCGCTTACCTTTAACAGTATGGGCATTTTTTGTAACTGCTATTATTGGTACCGTTTCTTTTCCTGTACTTTTATCAGCTGCTTTGCTATTAATTATGGATAGAAGTTTTGGTACTTCTTTCTTCCTTAGTGATATTTACATCCAAGGGGAAGTTTTAAGTCACCAAGGAGGATCTCCTGTGTTATATGAGCATTTATTTTGGTTCCTTGGTCACCCTGAGGTATATATTGTTCTTTTACCTGCTTTAGGTATAACTTCAGAAGTAATTGCTACAAACGCAAGAAAACCTATCTTCGGCTATAGAGCCATGGTTGCCTCTATTCTTGCTATTGCATTTTTATCTACCGTAGTTTGGGGACACCACATGTTCGTTTCTGGGATGAATCCATTCTTAGGTTCCGTATTTACTTTTACAACATTGTTAATTGCAATCCCATCAGCTGTAAAAGCCTTTAACTACATTACAACCCTGTGGAAAGGTAATCTGCAGATGAACCCTGGTATGTTGTTCTCTATTGGACTAGTGTCAACTTTTATTACCGGTGGTTTAACAGGTATTATTTTAGGAGATTCTACTCTAGATATTAATGTTCACGATACTTATTTCGTAGTAGCTCACTTCCACTTAGTTATGGGTATCTCTGCATTATATGGATTGTTTGCTGGTGTTTACCACTGGTTCCCGAAAATGTTTGGACGAATGATGAATAAGAATTTAGGATACTTACATTTTTGGATTACCGCTGTCGGTGCTTACGGAGTATTTTTTCCAATGCACTTTATTGGAATGGCTGGTCTTCCAAGACGTTACTATACCAATACAGCTTTTCCATATTTTGATGATTTAGCTGATGTAAACGTTTTAATTACATTGTTTGCTCTACTAACAGCGGCAGGGCAATTGTTCTTTGTTTACAATTTTATTCATTCTATTTTCTACGGTAAAAAAGCAGAACAGAACCCATGGAGGTCTACTACCTTAGAATGGACAACTCCGGTAAAACATATTCATGGAAACTGGCCAGGCGCACTTCCAACAGTTTACAGATGGGCTTACGACTATAGTAAATTAAATAAAGATGAGTCAGATTACGTAATTGAAGGACAAGATTTTATTCCTCAAAACGTACCAGTTCAAGATAATGAAGAAGAAATGAACCACTAGTTTATTTCAAGAATATAATAAAAGCCCTCCTTAAGAGGGCTTTCTTCTTTTACCAAATAGGCCTCGTTATTGGTTAGTATCCTAATTTCATTTCTTATCTTTGTATTATGAATGAACATTTGGATCCTACAGGTGAACACTTCTCTAAAGAAGAACACGATATAGAAAGAGCCCTTCGCCCTCTCACATTCGACGATTTTGCAGGCCAGCAACATGCCTTAGAGAATTTACAGATTTTTGTAAAAGCTGCCAATTTAAGAGAAGAAGCTTTAGATCACACACTTCTACATGGTCCTCCTGGTTTAGGAAAAACAACACTTGCACATATTCTTGCTAGCGAGTTAAACGCTGGAATAAAAATCACTTCAGGTCCAGTTATAGACAAGCCAGGTGATTTGGCCGGGTTACTTACCAACCTAGAGCCGAGAGATGTCTTATTCATAGATGAGATTCACCGTTTAAGCCCAGTTGTTGAAGAATACCTTTATTCAGCAATGGAAGATTACAAGATTGATATTATGATTGAAAGCGGGCCGAATGCACGATCTGTTCAAATCAATTTAAATCCGTTTACCCTTGTTGGTGCAACTACACGTTCAGGATTACTTACCGCTCCAATGAGAGCTAGATTTGGAATTTCAAGTAGATTAGAATACTATTCAACTGAATTACTTTCCCACATTATTCAGCGAAGCGCATCCATACTCAACTTGCCTATCGAAGAAAATGCGTCCATTGAAATTGCTGGTAGAAGTAGAGGGACTCCTCGAATAGCAAACGCCCTTCTTAGGAGAGTTCGCGATTTTGCCCAAATAAAAGGAAACGGTAAAATTGATCTCCAAATTGCTCAATATTCGCTTAAAGCACTAAATGTTGATGCTTTTGGTTTAGATGAAATGGATAATAAAATTTTATTGACTCTTATTGATAAATTTAAAGGAGGTCCAGTTGGTCTAACAACTTTAGCAACTGCGGTTAGCGAAAATGCTGAAACCATTGAAGAAGTGTATGAACCATTTTTGATACAAAACGGTTTTATCATGCGTACACCGAGAGGGCGAGAAGCAACAGATGCAGCTTATAAGCATTTAGGGAAATCTAAAACACCAAAACAAGGAGGCTTGTTTTAAAAGCTTCAATTATGGCAAAATCAATACCACAAGTAGCTTCCTTTCACTTCTTTAAGAATAGCCTTCGTATTCTTAAAAATCCCTTGCCTTTTCATCATAAAAACTTCTCTAAACATGGAGATACGTTTCAACTAAACCTTGGTTTTGGCAAACATGTAGTTTTCTCAAGAGATACTAAATTGGCTTTACTTGCTTTACAAAAGCAACAAAAAGATTTTAAGAAATCACCAATTCAAACAAAAGATTTGGTCAAATATGTTGGAAAAGGTTTGCTTACCGTTGAAGGTGAGGAATGGAAAACACAGCGAAAATTACTTCAACCTACTTTTTACAAAAAAAATATTCTGTTGCTTTTGGACCAAATGAAGCAACTCATTAAAGAAGAAGTAGATACGTTACCACTTAATAAGAGCATAGATATTTTTCCTTTTTTTAATGACTTAGCTTTTAAAGTAGTTGCACGAAGTCTGTTTAGCGATGCTATTTCAGAAGAGCAAATCAATCGCTTGCAGGAAGTTACCGAAAACGCACAGCAAATGCTTGTCAAAGAGCTTCGTCAGCCCTATAAAAAATGGTGGTTTCTACTAAGTGGTGAATTAAAAAAAGTATTACTTCAAACAGATGAAGCCCTTCACATTATTGAAAGCATTATCGAGGAGAGAAAAAACAGTAAGGAGCATCACGATGATTTGCTAGACATGTTGCTTCATACTACTTACGAAGATGGAAGTTTTATGACGCATCAAAAGTTGCTTGATGAAATCTTAATTTTATTCATCGCAGGGCATGAAACTACCTCAAATGCGCTTAGTTTTACCTTTCAACTCGTTGCTAAACATCCAAATGTTCAGCAAAAGTTAATTGAAGAAGCACAAGAAAATAAAACAAAGTCTCCTATGGAGATACTTTCAAACGCCTCCTACACAACCGCCGTTATTGAAGAGTCCATGCGTTTGTATCCACCTGTTTATTTTATAGACAGGGTAAATAAAATTCCAATCACCTTCAACGATATGCTTATCCCAAAAGGAACCAGTTTGCTTTTTTCAATTTATGAAATGCACCGCAATCCAAAACTTTGGGAAGAGGCTTCAGCATTTAAACCTGAACGCTTCCTTAAAGGGGAAAACTACTCTTCTCAGTACTTTCCCTTTGGTGCGGGGCCAAGGAAATGCATAGGAAATAACTTTGCGATGTATGAAATTACTTTGATTCTACAAGAAGTTTTTTCACGCTTGAAATTGAAACAACTAAACAAGGAAATCGAAATTCTTCCACTTATAAGCCTAAAACCAAAGAATGCGTATTTGACTTTTGAAACTCTCTAATGAATTCACAAAAACAACGATACACAGACCTTATTAAAACCCATGCAAAATCTTTGGGGTTTTTGTCTTGTGGTGTTAGTAAAGCTGAATTTTTAGAAGAAGAAGCCCCTCGCTTAGAAAAATGGCTTCAACAAGGAATGCACGGCGAAATGAAGTACATGGAAAACCATTTCGATAAGCGACTAGACCCTACAAAATTGGTTGAGGGAAGCAAATCTGTGGTTTCGCTTTTGTACAATTATTATCCATCTGAATTTCAACGAGAAGATTCCTATAACATTAGTAAGTATGCTTACGGACAAGATTACCATTTTGTAGTAAAAGATAAATTGAAACAACTTTTAGCCTTTATTCAAGAAGAAATAGGAGAGGTGCATGGACGTGCTTTTGTAGATTCTGCGCCTGTTTTAGATAAAGCATGGGCAAAACGAAGTGGACTTGGGTGGATAGGCAAACACTCGAATTTACTGACTAAACAAGTCGGTTCATTTTACTTTATTGCAGAGTTGATCATCGATTTAGATTTAGCCTACGATACTCCCGTGACCGATCACTGTGGAAGTTGTACCGCTTGTATAGATGCATGCCCAACGCAAGCCATTGTCGAACCTTATGTGGTAGATGGAAGCAAGTGTATTTCCTACTTTACGATTGAATTAAAAGAAAGTATTCCTACAGAATTTAAAAACACCTTTGATGATTGGGCATTTGGCTGCGATATTTGCCAAGATGTTTGTCCGTGGAATAAATTTAGCAAAGCGCATAGTGAACCTTTATTCCAACCTGATAAACGCTTACTAAATTACTCTAAGAAAGAATGGCAAGAAATTACCCAAGAAGTTTTTCAAGAGATATTTAAGAAGTCTGCTGTAAAACGAACGAAGTATGAAGGGTTTAAAAGGAATGTGGGGTTTTTAAAATAACAAATCATTGTTTGAAACTAATCCAAAAAAGCACAATTTTTAAAACACAACTAATAAACTTCTTGCTTGATTAATTGGTGTTCGTACGCGAAACGAGTTAAGTCTACAAGGGAATTTACTTTTAATTTTGTAAAAAGTCTGTATTTTATTGTAGCTATTGTCGATTGTTTTATCCCCATTTCATAACGTATTTCTTTAAAATTTTTATTGTCTAGAAGGTAGTTAAATAGCTCTAATTCACGTCTTGATAAAATACTCAGTTTACGTTGAGCATCTTCCAAATTAACTTTTTCCTCCAGAATTTGAGAGGAAGTTATGTTTTTTTGGTCTTGATTATTGCCGTAATGTTTGATAATAGACTTAAGATTAAAAACAATTTCTGAATTTAGCTTGTAAAGATTGAAAACTAATAACGGGTTTAATGCAAATAATGCGTCTTTCTGATTTTTTCGTAAGCCGACGGTTAGTATAACACAGTTGTTTTGCTTTTGTCGGTGTAGCTCTTTTACAACTTTAGCGGCATGTAAAAAGTTATTCTTAACTACATGAATAATAATCAAATCATACACCGAATATACAGATGCTGGTAAGAGTACATTCTCTCCTAACTTGAGTTTACAAAGACAGGCTAAATCGTCTAGCTTTGTTTCTAAGCTATCGGTTAATACTGTACAATTACTATAGAAAAGTATGTTCTTCATAATTATTTATTCTTAAATTAATGTTTTTCTTTTGCTAACATAATATTACACAACGCTCAAATTAGTTTCGAAATCATTTTCTTTTGGTAGAATAAACATAATATAGATAGCTTTTTAAGGCTTACTTTTTAACAAACTTCGTAGTAAACTTATTACTTTCAGTAGTTAACTCTACCAAATAAAGTCCAGAAGTAAGTGTTACATCAGTTAGATGCACTTGCCCGTTAGTGCTTACTTCCTCATGATAGCTAGCTACTTTTTTGCCAAGTACATCGAACACATTTATCACAACATTTTCTCCGGCTAAACTAGCTGCTGAAATCCATATTTTGTTATGTATTACAGGGTTTGGGTACAAGGCAAAACTGGCTTGCTCAAAGTTTTGATTCCCTAAGGTTTCTATTTCAAACTGAAGCCTGAAACGCGTAAAGGCTTGGCTTGCAGGAACATTTGGGTCTACACTAAATGCATAAGTAGAAGTTCCGTCAGGAAGCAAAGTGTTGGTTTGTAAGTAATTGTCCCGTAAGTAAACTTTGGTCTCTGTTGGTAAGTCTACAATGTTGGTCGTAAACACATAATCGGTGGTGGCGTATTGATTTACAAACAAAGGTAAAATTTCACTGTCCACCGGTAAGTCCCTAGTTTCGTAACTCAACAGAAAAGAACCGAATAACCTAGCCAAATTTTCGTCTTGGTTTTGAATTTTTAGCACGTCTTCTTGATCTAAGGCATTGTTTGCTCCCGCTTTGAAAAAGATTTTTAATCCATCATCTGGGGTGTCATTGGTATTGTAAGCCTCTTGGTCGTATAAAGTAATGGCAATATGTGGTGCAGGACTGCTAAAAACAGCGGTAGCATTTTGCTCTGGCGCTTTTGCTGATTCTGAAAAAACAATACTTGGTGCGCCGTTTCCATCAGCATAAAAGAAAGCTGCTTGTTTGGGTTGTAAATATTTAGTCATAGCTGAAGGCACGTTGGTTTCGTTATTCAAAATATCGACTAAAACATAAGCACCACGCCCACCAGGTTGACCAACAGTTGGTGGTCCTCCTAATGTAGGGTCCCAAATGGCAACAAAGGGTTTGATGTTGGTTGAGTTAGTATACACCTCCTCTAAATCTACCACTGTATGGTAAGGGTTACCGATAAGGATTAAATCATTTTCTTCACTACCAAAAGAGGGATCGTTGTAAATTTTTTGTCCACGAGTTAAGAGCCCATTTTCTCTTAAAATAGTTGTCGAGGGAGCAGAAGCATTAAAACGTATATCTAAGTCTCTAGAACCTCGAACCATCAGGCGTATTGGACTTCCAGCGACTAAATTGTTAGGGCTTGTACTTTGCATTGCAGACCAACTCCCGTTGGCGTTGCTATATTGAAATATAGACGGATTACCCGAAGGTTGCCAATCAAACCCATTGGTGCCATCGTTGGTTCCTGGCACGGGGTTTTCTTCTCCTAAGCCAGTAATGTGTGTACCAAAACCGGGGTTTGGGTTATCATTCCAAGCTGAGGCAGCTTCCTGCCAATTGCTTCGGATACTGCTTAATGTGGTTGCACTTGGGGAAAGAAATCTGAAGGCTCTTCGCCCTGGAATAAAACGCTCCGTTTCTAAAACAGCCGTTCCGCCTGTGGATGGTAAAACTTGAGCTAATTCTGAACTGCTTCGGTTTAAAAGGGTAACTCTTCTTCCTCCATTTAAAGTTCCTAATTCTGACCGAAACCAATCGGTAATACCCAAGTGTCCTTCTAAAACATCGGTAGTGCCCAGTTTATTTAAAACCACGAAACGAACTTGCTCGCCAATTTGTGTTTCTGAATTACGATTTTTAAAGTAAAAAGCATCGGTCGTGTTGGACCTTTCTGTTCCTGAGCCAATGTGCAAGGTAACATTGTTATAATTGATAATTCCTTCTCGATTGTCTAAGCCTGCATCAACATAAAAAGCTGCGTCTCCTGTAAAGGTTATGCTACCTTTGTTAATAACATTTTCATTGGTGTACAGTTTAAGTTGGTCCCCTGAAAATAAATACGCATCATCACTAATATAAAATTGCGCTTGCAAAGTATTTGCTAGCAACATAAATATAATGATAAAACTAATTATATTCATAAAATATCTGTTGTTTGTGTTAATTTTCGTAAATTAAAAGTAATATTTAAATATATGGTACACTCTACCATCAATATTAATATTACCTTCTTAAGGCGTATTTTATATTTTAAAGAAAGCTGCTTTCTTTGTTTTTTATAGCTTTTATTGCTACTTTAATAGGGTTTTTTTATGAAGTTTTAACCATTGAATGATGTTGGTTGTTGTTTATCCTTTCATGTATATGTTTGACAATAAGTTGAAGTGTTTAACAACCTACCTCCAAGCGCAACTTTATGCTTAATTTTTAATACGTGTCTCGCTTATAAGTGCGAAATCTAATTAAGTACTTTCATAACTACTTTATAAGTCAAAGGTTTAGGCAAGGTGTACTTTATGCTTGTTGCACGGGTGGTTAAAAATTCCTTTTGTAAAACTTCATACGCACTAGATATAATAACGGATTGAAAGGTAATAGGAAGTTGCTTGTTGCGGTATATTGATTCTACTTTTTCAATAAATTCAATGCCTGTACTTTTGTCTGATAAATAGAAGCCTGTTACAATTAATGAACAGGATAGATCAGTTGAATTAATAAAGGCTAAGGCATCTTCTGGACTCCAAAACTCCTTACACTCATAATTGGTTTGTTGCTGAAATAGTTTCCTGTGTACAAAAGTGGTTATCTTACACGAATCTATGATGAGTATGTATGTTTTATTCATAACAAGCATAAAGAAATTAAGGATCAATTACAGTAAAGCAGATCAGTAGAATAAATAGCATTGATAAGTGCATAATTACATTTTGTTATTATTACTGACTTTTAATAAATTTGATATAAATCAACACAAGTATTAGTCCTAGCAAGAACATCAAAAAATAAAAGTAGAAATCTGATTCACTCACTTGGTGCGATTTTTAAAGGTTTTTTCAAAAAAAACCTTGCCACGAATACCATGGCAAGGCTCTGAAAAAAATTAACTAACTAACTAATTTTTCTATGTTTATGTATGTACTTAATCCCAACAACTGTTCCTACTACAATCAAGACAAGCATTGGAAACAACTCATCTATAGGGGCTTCAATCTCGTCTGATGGGTCTGTTGGAAATATAATGGATTCTAAATCGCCTTGTGCGAGCATGCTGGTCAGACCAATTGCTAGATAAAAAGCAAATGCACTCATATATTTTACTTTCATGATTTGTTTATTTTTTAATTAATTTCTGGGTAGATGTATGTTGATTGTTGCTTACTTTAATAAGGTAAACACCGCTATTTAAAGAACGAACATCTATGTTGTGAAGTCTTTCATTGGCAATAGTATTTGTTGCAAATACTTGTTTTCCGTTGATGTCGTACACCTCTATGTTCCACCCATCTGCAGATGTTAATTGCGGTAAGCTAATTTGCACTTCGGTAGTTGCTGGATTTGGGTACAGACCAAAATTAACCGCTTCAAAGTCTTCGTTTGCTAGTGTAACTGGGCTAAAAATCAATTCAAAACGAAATGCATTGGTGCTTTCTAGTAAGCTATGGTCTACCTGAAAGTTTATCGCTTCGTTGGCAGACAATTCAGTTTGGGTGTTCAGGTAATTGTCTTTTAAATAGACTTTTAATACTGAATTATCGTAAGTAAACTGAGGAACAAATTGGTAATTTTCGTATTGGTGTCCTAAAAACCCTAAAGCAACCGTTTCCTCTTCAAGCGGCAAAGGTCTTTTTTCGATAGCTAGCAAGTTACCATCCTTAATGATTAGGAAGTTTTCATCTGGATTACCCAGCTTTCTCGCATCTGAATCATCCACCTCACTATTATATGCATCATTAAATCGAAAACCAACCCCGTCTAATGGAATTGTTTGATTGTTGCTAATTGCACGCAATCCAAGATTTAAGAAAATTTCTTCTGAAAAAATGCTTATGTGGTTTTCTCCTATTGCTTTGTGTGTTTCCGTAAAGTTTATACTTGGGCTTCCAGCAGCTGTATTGCGAACAAAAAAGGCCTGACCTGGCATTAGTATAGCATTGGCTTGAGATCCAGCGGGATCGGGTGTGTTGTTGCTAAGATCTACTGTAGCAAAAGCGCCTCTCTCACCAAAACTAGCATCCCACACATAAATAAACCCTGTAATATTTGTTTTAGTTACATTTCTAAAATCAACACGGCTCGCATAAGGATTGGCAACAAAATTAAAGTGGTTAGCGCCTGACGACAATCCTGTTACATTATGGTCACCAATACGTAAACTTCCTCTTGTACGAAGTATGGTGGTTGAAGGAGCTGCATCATTACTACTTAAATCGGTTGTCCTGTCGCCACGCACAAACAAACGCAAGGGAGTATTGTAGGATAATGTTTCGGTATCGGTGTTTGCCACGCCGCTAGTTACCCAAGCCTGACCAGCATTGTTGTAAGGAAATAAAGAAGCATTTCCAGACGGGTTCCAATCAAATCCGTTTACGTTATTTACCACAGGATCTGGATTTTGAGTACCGAAACCAGTAATATGGGTTCCAAAACCAGGTACTGGATTTGCGTTATATTGTTCAGCACCTTCCTGCCATTGTGCATTAATGGTTGCTGTACTTACCACAGAAGGACTAAGCAAACGAAAAGCACGCTTGGCAGGTATAAAACGCTCTACCTCTAAAGTTACTGAACCTCCATCAGAGGGCAATACTTGTGCATAAGTACCATTTGCTCTGTTAAGTAAAGTAACAGTAGAGGCGGCGTTTAAAGTTCCTGAAGTTGCTAAAAAAGTTTCAGCAACCCCTAAATGCCCTCCGGTAACATTAACTGTTCCAGATGTTTTATTCAGCACAAGGTGCTTAACTTGATCCCCTAATTGATTCCCATCCCTGCCTTTAAAAATAAAAGTATCGGTACTTGATGAAAGCGATTCACCACTTCCTATCACCAAGCGTGCATCTCCTAAAGAAAGCGTTGCCGAAGTAGCAGAATTATCTAATCCCGCGTCCAGAATGAAGTCAGCTTCTCCCGAAAACATGATACTACCCTCGTTTACTACATTTTCATTGGAATACAGGTTTGTTCCTGTAGCTCTCAACTCCGCATTCTGAGCAATATATAGCTGTGCAAATCCTACATTTACAGAAAACACAAGCAATGCTATTGATGTAATTTTTTTCATTTAGTTAAATTTTAGTTTCACTTTGTTTAAGCATTAATTATCAATGCAAAATTGAGTTGTATTTTGATTTTTTCTTTAACTGAGAATACAAATAATATCTTTACAAGGTATGTTTTGTATCACTAAGGTTATGCGGGATAAAGAGTGAAGAGTAAGGCCCCCTAGCCCCCAGAGGGGGAATGAGTGAAGAGTAAGGCCCCCTAGCCCCCAGAGGGGGAATGAGTGAAGAGTGAGGCCCCCTAGCCCCCAGAGGGGGAATAAGTGAAGAGTGAACAGTGATGAGTGAGGCCCCCTAGCCCCCAGAGGGGGAATAAGTGAAGAGTGAACAGTGATGAGTGAAGAGTGAAGAGTGAACTGGAATTATTTCATATTTCATATTTCAAAATTCAAATTTGTTATTTTTTATTTCACGCAGATAAACTCATTTAAAATTTAAAATTTACAATTCAAAATTGAATTACTCGCGCAAAGACGCAAAGGCGCACATCCCACATCCCACATCCAACATCACATTTCTTATTTCTAATTTCTAATTTCTCACTACTTAATAGTTAATTCCCCCCTTTGGGGGCTAGGGGGCTTCACATCCCACATCCAAAACTTCATTTCAGTTTTTCTGTATCAAATGCTTACTCAGATGCGATTCCTCCTTCGTCGGAATGACAAAGAGCGTGTAAATTGTCATGTCGAACGAAGAGAGACATCCCATTCTGATTTTTTATATTCGTTGTTCGTGAACCGTGATGAGTATTTCATATTTCAAAATTCAAATTTGTTATTTTTTATTTCACGCAGAGAAACTCATTTAAAATTTAAAATTTACAATTCAAAATTGAATTACTCTCGCAAAGACGCAAAGGCGCAATGTAGCCAAGCTTTCCTCTTTATTGCACGCAGAGAACGCAGAGCTTAAAACGCAATGCACACTGAGAAATTCATTTATCATTTAAAATTCACTCAATCTTAATTCACTTCGATTACACTCAGTGCATCGCTTTGTACTTAATTCTTTTAGACGCTTTCGAACCTCTTTTGAATAACCAACAAAATTATTACCATCTTTCTTGCTTCTCAAAGCATATACAAAAAAACTCATATCTAACGTGGTCAAAAAAAAACCATACCGCCCTGCGGAACGGTATGGTAAATTGTCAACTTTTTTAGGACGGGTCAGCTCACGCCCTTGAGCGAGATCGTTTGCCCATGCCGCTTAAATGCCGCCACGATGTCGCCGCCGTAGGGCCGCTCTTCGCGCTGTATACTCAGCGTCTTGGCTGCAGTGTCGAATGTAATAATCATTGTTCTGCCTCGTATTCGGCTTGACTGATTTCGTAACGGACAATCACGATGCCAGAGCCGCCGTTGCCGGACAGGTTGACCATATTCCAAGCCGAACCACCGCCACCGCCAGTATTTGCATCTCCGTTGCCTGCATTTCCTCCGCCGTTTCGTGTTCCCGCACCGCCGCCACCAGCTCCACCATCACCTCTAAAATCTAATCCACTACCACCGCCGCCACCGGCTCGTTGAATTGCAGTTCCGGTAATAGATGAAAAAATACCTGCTCCGCCTGCTCCGCCTGTGGCGATACCCTTATTTTCACCAGGAGCGCCAGCACCACCACCGCCGCCTGCTGCCCTTTCCATATTTGGAATATTATCGCCATTTCCACCTGCGAATCCCTGACCAGGTGTACCTGAGCCTCCAGTTGTCGGATTTCCACCAAATCCTCCGCCGCCACCAGAGCCACCGCTTAGTCCGTTGTTGATACCACCACCACCACCACCACCACCTATGGCGGTAATTGAACCAAAGACGGAATTACCACCATTGCTCCCATTGCTATTGCTACCGCTTCCTCGATTGCCACCTGCTCCAACGGTTACTGAATAAGACGCTGCGGTAAGCAAAAGCGGAGATTCCGCAGAGGCGCCGCCGCCAGAACTTTCTCCTGCGACTGAAGAGCGATAGCCACCAGCTCCACCACCACCGCCAGCCGCATGTCCACCACCACCACCGCCGCCGACAACGAGGTACTCAAACTTGCCGCCGCGAGTGACTTCTAACGTTGACGTACCAACATCGGTAAACGAATGCACACGGTAAAATTTACCATCTTGTTCAATAACAGTTTCTGTCCCACCTGTGGCAGATGCATATGCCATAGAAAACCATCTAACACCATTGTAAAATTCAATCCCTTTATTATCCGTGTTATATAAAACTAAACCCTCCGCTGGATTATTTATGTCATCACGATCTGAGGTGGTCATCCGTGGTGGCAAAAAGCCTTGTATGGTAGATGCTACTTCTAAGACAGCATTGGCATCTGGAGTACTTATCCCGATTCCAACGCCTTTAGAAGGACTAGGTGCAGGATCACTATTGATCGGAATTTTATCCCCTGTCATCGAATCAACCCAATGAGTACCATCGCTGTATTCTAAAGTTTCGGAAGTGGTATTGTAAATCATCAAACCTGCGGCGGGTGAAGGAATGGCATCACGCTGAGCCGATGTAAGTCGAGTAGGGAGTAATCCTTTTTCGGTAGATTCAATATCGAGCGCCGCATTGTCATCAGGGTCATCAGTTCCTATACCTACTAAGCCACTGCCTGTTGGGGTTCCCGAATTGGTAATTTCGACTCTTTCTAATGAAGTCAAATTTACCCAATGAGTACCATTCGATAATTCTAAGCTTGAAATATCTGTGTTGTATATAATCAATCCTTCTGGTGGACTTGGTATAGCATCCCTTTCAGCAGATGTCATCCTTGGTGGTAAAAAGCCCTGTGTATCACTTTCTAATTCAAGGATGGCAGATTCATGCACGTTTGTTGCATTTTCTCCAATTTTAACTTGGGCAAATGTGTTGCTCAAGCCGATAAAGGCGAGCATGAGGAAGAGCCTCCCCCAACCTCTCCCAAAGAGGGGAGTTTGTACGTTTGTGGTTTTCATTTTTGTTTTCATTTATTTAGTATTTATTAATGGTTTACTTGTTTTTTGTGAAGAGTGAAGAGTGAACTGGAATTATTTCATATTTCAAAATTCAAATTTGTTATTTTTTATTCTTCGCTATTCACCGCTCACTGCTTACTCTTCAATTTTTTATTTTATTATTCTTTATTCAGTATTCGATAGTTGTCTTTTGTCGACTGACGACTCTGATTCGTGTTTGTTTTCACATCCGAAATCCGAAATCCGACATCTAACATCCCTCAGCTCTCGATATATTTCGCAAGAAATCTAATTTTCAATTCATAGGTTTACCAAGCGAAACACTCGAGCTGACATACATCTAATTTCTAATTTCGTTGTTCGATATTCTTTATTCCGTAGGTGGAGCTAGGCCAGAAAAGCCTGAAAGAAAAGGCAGGTTAGTTAAAGGGGTGGGATAATAATCGGTTGTATAGGAGTTATTTGTAGTCCTCAGGTTTTGGGTTCTGGTAGTTGAAAGGCTTAAATAGGTTATACCTTGAGTTTTAGTTATAGAGAAATGCTCTTTGGTTTTAACAGGTGAAATCACGGAAATAGCATGATTTCCCTGTTCTTTTGGATCAGGAATAGGCAAAGGGGGTAAACAAGGAGACTCTTCGGTTTGCGCTTTTAGTTGGGTTGAAGGTTGAGGAGCAATGTAGCTGATCTTCGCCTGCTGCATGTTTTCTAAGCCGGCTACTGGAGTTCCTTCGGTTATATATACCCGAATTGGGGTTTGTGTTTTTTGTACACTAACCTGATTCCAACCACTTGTAAGGGTACCTGGAGTTATATATAATTGAGTGGTAGTAGTGGTTTGTTCGGCATCCGAAAGTGTAGTAAGGGTTCCGGGCTGTACGTGCACTTTATCCCAACCTGAAAATACTGTTTGATTAGCGTGTGCGGTAACTCCTGCCAAACAGCAAAAACAGCTTAGCAGGAACAATTGGATAACCACACACATTTTTGAAAACATTTACTACATTTTTCAGGGAGTAAAGTTAGCCTTTGCAGTTGCGGGTGGGCTAACTCAGCGTATAAATAATACCTTATAAAGGATTGTTTTATCTTAAAAAGATAGATTAGCTAAATTTAAGCTAAGATATTTCTGCTTTTCTTGTTCTAATTTGTACTTTTGATGCGAAAACTAAATTTTAATGAGTCATATGTTGATAGAAAAAATACCCCGTAACATTAAAAAATTCAGGGAACTGAAAAACTATACCCGAGAGGAAATGGCCGCTTTTTTGGAGATGAGTCCCAGTGGCTATGCTAAAATCGAGCAAGGCAATGTAGATATTGGGATTAAACGCCTCCAGCAAATTGCCGAAATTTTGCAGGTAGAAGTAAGGCAAATCATGGAGTTTGAGCCTAGTCAGGTGTTTAATATATGTGAGAATACTTTTACCAATGCTATTGTTGGTAAAACTAAAAACAGGGACCAAAACAATAGTACAAATCCTGAGTATCTAGAAAAACTTGTAGAATCTTTAGAGCGAGAAAATAAATTGTTGCGTGAGCGTTTGGAGGGTTTGTAACTCGTTGTACGTGAACAGTGAACAGTGATGAGTGAATAGTGAAGTGTGAAGAGTGAAGAGTGAAGAGTGAAGAGTGAGGCCCCCTAGCCCCCAAAGGGGGGATAAGTGAAGTGTGAAGTGTGAAGAATGAAGAGTCAATTTGACGACTGTCAACTTTGATTCGTGTTTGTTTTTCACATCCGACATCCAACATCTCATTTCTAATTTTTAATTTCTAATTTCGTTGTTCGTGTTTATTTTCACATCCCACATCCCACATCTAATTTCTAATTTCTAATTTCGTTGTTCGATATTCATTGTTCGATATTCATTGTTCGTGAATAGTGAGCGGAGTGATGCTCGAGTGAGTTTATATAGAGCAACAGGCTTAATTGGTTTAATGTACTTTATCTGTTTATTTAATGTACATTATTTATACATTTAATGTACATTATTTTTTATGTCAATGCTGATTAATTTTTTTTATATTGGTGATGAGTGAGGTCCTCTAATCCCGCCGCGGCGGGGAATAAGTGAAGAGTGAAGAGTGAGGCCCCCTAGCCCCCAATACTTCGATTATACTCAGTACAAGAGGGGGGATAAGTGAAGTGTGAGGCCCCCTAGCCCCCAAAGGGGGAATGAGTGAAGAGTGAGGCCCCCTAGCCCCCAAAGGGGGAATGAGTGAAGAGTGAAGAGTGAATTTGACGACTGTAGTCTATGATTAGTGTTTTTTTAAAAATTCTAATTTCTAATTTCTAATTTCTAATTTCTAATTTCTCATTTCTAATTTCTTATTTCTAATTTCGTTGTTCGTGTTTGTTTTTCACATCCAACATCCAACATCTCATTTCTAATTTCTCACTACTTAATAGTTAATTCCCCGCCGCGGCGGGGCTAGGGGGCTTCACTTCTCATTTCTCATTTCTAATTTCTCACTACTTAATAGTTAATTCCCCGCCGCGGCGGGGCTAGGGGGCTTCAAATCTCATTTCT
>JBHYFG010000006.1:0-181862 GCA_051859645.1 Psychroflexus sp.
CATTCCGAACAGAGAAGTTAAGCTCATTAGCGCCGATGGTACTGCATCCGTGGGAGAGTAGGTCGCCGCCTTCCTTTTTTAAAATCCCCATACACTAAAGTGTATGGGGATTTTTTTGTTTAAAACACTCAAAACATCAACTATTACTCAAATTAACAGACGTTCATTTCTTTTTTAATCTTTATTTTTGCATTTTCATTTTAATATCTTGTATCTTCGAAAACGATTTAGTAAAAGTAATAATATGACAAAAGCATACGTAAAATCGAGTGTAAACAATCAAATAGCAACCATAGAATTTTTTCATCCAGCACATAATTCGTTACCAAGTGATATTTTAGCTCAATTGGCTGATGCTATTACAGAAGCAGGTAATGATGATAATGTGTTAGTTATCATACTAAAATCAGGCGGTGATAGAACGTTTTGTGCAGGAGCAAGTTTTAAAGAACTTATAAGCATAGAAGATGAACTCCAAGGAGAGAAGTTTTTTAGCGGATTTGCCAATGTTATTAATGCCATGCGTAAGTGCCCAAAATTTATCATTGGACGTGTACAAGGTAAAGTTGTAGGTGGCGGAGTAGGTTTAGCAGCCGCAATGGATTTCTGTATGGCTACTAAATACGCAGCTATCAAGTTAAGTGAATTAAATATCGGAATTGGCCCTTTTGTAGTTGGTCCTGCGGTGCAACGTAAGCTTGGTGTTAGCGGTATGTCGCAAATTGCAATAGATGCCAATAGCTTTTACGAGGCTGAATGGGCTAGACAAAAAGGTTTGTTTACAAAAGTATTTGATTCAACTGAGGAATTGGATGAAGAAGTTGCCAAGTTTGCTGAAAACTTATGCGAGTATAATCCCGAAGCTGTAAAGCACATGAAGCAAATGTTCTGGAAAGGTACAGAGGATTGGGATTCTCTGCTCATAGAAAGAGCTAAAATTAGCGGAAAGCTTGTCTTAAGTGAATTCACAAAAGAAAAATTAAAACGTTTCAAATAAATGTTTTTCTCATTTAAAGGACATATTCCCGTTGTACATCCAAGTAGTTTTGTACATCCACAAGCAACTTTAATTGGTAATGTGATTATTGGTAAAGATTGTTACGTGGGACCTAGTGCTGTAATTCGAGGAGATTGGGGCGAAATTATTTTAGAAGATGGCGTCAATGTTCAAGAAAATTGTACGGTACACATGTTTCCGGGGAAAAGCATTACTCTAAAAAAAGGCGCGCACGTTGGTCACGGAGCTATCATTCATGGAGCTAATTTAGGAGAAAATTGTCTCATTGGCATGAATGCCGTTATTATGGACGACGCTATGGTAGGCGATGAGTCAATCGTTGGCGCATTAAGTTTTGTAAGATCCGAAATGATTATTCCCAAGCGTTCGTTGGTTGTTGGAAACCCTGCTAAGATCATTAAAGAAGTTTCTGATGAAATGATTCAATGGAAGACTGCGGGAACAAAACTCTACCAACAATTACCAACAGATTGCCACGATACAATGAAGGAATGCGCGCCCTTGAATGAAATCCCTGAAAACAGACCTATTCAAGAGGACTTTTATGAAACCCTAAACACATTTAGAAAAAAATAAAACGCATTTTTAAAGCAACTTTTTTAGTCTTAGAAAAATCAAATATGAGTGAACAAAACCCTGAAAGAATTGAATTTAAACTCCCAAAAATGGGAGAAAGTATAACCGAAGGAACTATTTTAAGTTGGAATTTTCAAGAGGGGGAAGTTTTCAATGAAAATGATATTCTTCTAGAAGTTGGAACTGATAAAGTAGATAATGAAGTGCCTGCAACATTTTCAGGTAAGCTTATTCAAATAAATGCACAACCAAATGAAGTGATAAAAATCGGTGAAGTCATTGCAATTATTGAAGCTGTTAATGCTTCGGTTACAAATGAAGTAGCCAATTCAATAAAAAAGCAAGAATCTTCAGAAAAAACAACTCCTTCAAATCCTTCAATAGAAAATAAAGTTCAACACAAAAGAGATAAGTTGGTTATAGCTTCCAACCAATTTGTAAATATCACTGACGCTAATGGAGTTAAAAGAGGTGAAAATCGCTTTTTTTCGCCTTTAGTTGAGCAAATAGCTAAGGAGAATCACATTAGTTACGAAGAGCTTGCTAGAATCCCTACTACAGGAGCTGACGGAAGATTGAAAAAGAAAGATATTTATGAATATTTAACTGCGGGTCGCCCATTTCAGTTTAGTCAAACGGTAGTTGAAAAAGAAGTAGGCTTCAAAGTTCCCGAGTTGAACCTAGATAAAGGAAAAGGAAAACTAGTGGAAATGGATAGAATGCGCCAAATGATTGCCGATCACATGGTGTTTTCGAAGCACACTTCACCACACGTTACTGCCTATGTGGAAGCCGATTTAACCGAAATGGTTGCTTGGCGAAATAAAAATAAAGATTCTTTTCAACAAGAAACAGGAGAAAAGCTAACTTTTACTCCCTTGTTTATTCAGGCGGTAACTAGAGCTATTCAAGATTTTCCGATGATTAACTCGTCCTTAGATGGAAAAAATATCATTGTAAAAGAAGAAATTAATATTGGTATGGCAACTGCTTTACCTTCGGGAAATTTAATTGTCCCTGTTGTTAGAGATGCTGACAAAAAAGACTTAGCTTCTTTGGCGAAGGAAGTAAATATTCTTGCCACTAAAGCTAGAGAAAATAAACTCAAATCGGATGATACCAAAGGAAGTACGTTTACTATTTCTAATGTCGGTACTTTTGGAAGCTTAATGGGAACACCAATTATAAATCAGCCTGAAGCTGCTATTTTAGCAACTGGAATCATCAAAAAAAGAGCAGAAGTCATCGAGTACGAAGAGGGAGATAAGATTGAAATCAGGCACATGATGTATCTATCGCTTTCCTTTGACCATAGAATTGTTGATGGGTTTTTAGCGGGAAGTTTCTTGAGAAGAATTGCGGATTACATGGAAGAAAAAAGATAATTGTAAATATCACGCAAAGTCGCAAAGGCGCAAAGAAATTTTGTCTTATGTTTATTAAAAATCGTAGAGATTTAAAGCTCGAATAAGGTTTGTTATGAACGAAAATCAAATTTCAAATTATATTGTAGATACAGCTTATAAGATACATGTTAAGTTAGGACCTGGACTTTTAGAATCGGTTTATGAACAAATCATGTATTATGAGTTAGTGAAACAGGGTTTTGATGTTACTTCTCAAGTTCCTATACCTGTCCAATGGGAAGGCATTAAAATGAAACTTGGATTTAGAGCTGATTTAATTGTTAATAAAAAAGTGATCGTCGAGCTCAAATCAGTAGAACATATAGCACCTGTTCATCCTAAACAGTTATTGACTTATTTGCGATTAACAAATTGTAAGTTAGGCTTATTAATAAATTTTAACGAGGCACTTATAAAAAATGGTATAACTAGAGTTGTCAATAATTTAGAGGGTTCATAGCGTATTTGTGTCATAGCAAGAGAATAAAGAGAACGGACTTCGCGTCTTTGCGTCTTTGCGAGAGAATAAAGAGAATGGACTTCGCGTCTTTGCGTCTTTGCGAGAGAATAAAGAGAATGGACTTCGCGTCTTTGCGTCTTAGCGAGAGAATAAAAAAGATGGTCTTTGCGCTTTAGCGAGAGAATAAATAAATTAGCAAAATGATAAACAAAGAAACATATAAAAAAGCTTTTTTAAACGTTGCTACTGCGAAAGCAATGGCAGAGCTTTACGAAGCAAATTTTAAAGTAGTATCCAAATACGTACACGCCACTTCGCGAGGGCATGAAGTTATTCAAACCGCTGTTGGAATGCAATTACTTCCACAAGATTACGTCTATCCCTATTACCGTGACGATGCCATGTTATTAGCCATTGGCATGCAGCCCAAAGACCTTATGTTGCAACTTCTTGCTAAAAAAGACGACCCATTTTCAGGCGGAAGAACCTATTACTCTCATCCAAGCCTGCGGGATGCCGACAAACCAAAGATTCCACACCAAAGTTCGGCAACAGGAATGCAAGCCATACCGGCAACAGGAGCAGCAATGGGCTTTTGGTACAAAGAACAAGAGGCAACTCCTTTTGAGTACGAAAGTGAAGAAAACCCTGTTGTGGTGTGTTCATTAGGCGATGCTTCTGTTACCGAAGGAGAAATCGCTGAGGCATTTCAAATGGCTGCCTTGAAACAGCTTCCCATTATTTACTTGGTTCAAGACAATGGTTGGGATATTTCGGCCAATGCGGAAGAAACACGCGCTCAAAACGCTTTTGAATATACACAAGGGTTTCATGGTTTAGAAGCTATTTCGATTGATGGAACTGACTTTGAAACCTCCTACCAACAATTCCAAGAAGTATTGAATACCGTAAGGAAAGAGCGTCGTCCGTTTTTAGTTCACGCAACTTGTCCATTGTTAAATCACCATACTTCGGGAGTTCGAATGGAATTCTACCGAGATGATTTAGAAGAAGCAAGATCAAGAGATCCATACCCTGTGCTTGTTCAGCAGCTAAAAGAAAATGGCTTTAGTGAAGATGAAATCTCTGCTATGGAAGATGAAGTGAAGCAGAAAGTAATCAACGATTACGAGCTTGCACTACAAGCTGAAGACCCGACGCCTGAAGATTTATTTACTCACGATTTCGCACCAACTCCGATTACTGAAGAAGTAGGCACTAGAAGTCCTGAGGGAGCAGAAAAAGTGGTGATGGTCGATTGCGCTTTATTTGCTATTGAAGAGCTTATGAAATCGCAACCTGAATGTTTGTTGTATGGGCAAGACGTTGGCGGAAGATTAGGCGGTGTATTTAGAGAAGCCGCAACCTTAGCTCAAAAATTTGGTGATCATCGGGTGTTTAATACACCAATTCAAGAAGCATTTATTGTAGGCTCAACAGTTGGTATGTCGGCGGTTGGTTTAAAACCCATTGTTGAAGTTCAGTTTGCAGATTATATTTGGCCAGGGCTTAATCAATTGTTTACAGAAGTGAGTAGAAGTTGTTATTTGTCCAATGGAAAATGGCCTGTTTCAATGATTTTACGTGTGCCGATTGGCGCTTATGGAAGCGGAGGACCTTACCATTCTTCTTCTGTAGAAAGCGTGGTGACCAATATTCGAGGAATAAAAATTGCTTACCCAAGTAATGGAGCCGATTTAAAAGGTTTGATGAAGGCGGCTTATCACGACCCGAATCCGGTGGTCATTTTTGAACACAAAGGATTGTATTGGAGTAAAGTACCCGGTACAAAAGGCGCAACCTCAGTCGAGCCTTCGGAAGACTATATATTGCCTTTCGGAAAAGCTTGGGTTTTGAATGAAATTTGGAAACAAGAGGACCAAGATACCTTGAGTATAATTACTTATGGAATGGGAGTTCATTGGGCAATGAATGCTGCGGAAGAATTAGGCTTAAAAACTCAAATTGAAATCATTGATTTACGCACGCTCTATCCCTTAGATGAAGAAACCATCATGAATTCAGTGAAGAAAACAGGAAAATGCTTAGTGGTTACAGAAGAACCTTCCAACAACTCATTTGCACGTGCTTTATCAGGAAAAATTCAAGAGGAATGTTTTAGGTATTTGGACGGCCCTGTAATGACTATCGGTTCGGAAAACATGCCTGCAATTCCATTAAATTCAACTTTAGAAGAAACCATGATTCCTTCAACAGAAAAGGTGAAGAGGAAAATTGAAGAACTTCTAGCTTGGTAAGATGTCAGAAATTAAACACAAAGAAATCCAGTACAATTATGTGTTTATAGTGCTATATTCACTTTATTTTTTGTTCACTTTGCTTGTGTTTATAAGTTCAGATTATGGCAATGAAAATGTAGGTCTTGCCCTGTCTTTTTTAGTTACTTTTCTCTTGCTAAGCTATTTTGTCTATATGTTAGGAAGGATGAAAATCAGCCTTACTGAAACTACCTTGCATGTAGAAATGGGGTTTGGATTTAGTAAGCATTGCTTTAAGGTTGAGTCTATAAACAAGGGAAGTATCAAAGTTGATTCGCTACCTTGGTGGTTTGGATTTGGCCATAAACAAGTAAACGGAAATCGTACTTTTTTTAGAATTGGTTTTGGAAACTTAATTAGTTTTGTTTACCAAGGCGAAAAGTATTTCATTTCTACTAGAAATCCTAAAGTTTTTTTTGAAGAATTAGCTAGTTGATACCAAACAAAATATAGTAAATTTACCACTTAATTTTTCATGGAATATTTGAGGTGTTTTTAATAAAAACAAATAAAGATGAAGCAGTATCACGACCTAGTTAAGCATATTTTAGCCAACGGAGTACAAAAAGGAGATCGAACAGGAACGGGTACCAAGAGTGTTTTTGGTTACCAAATGAGGTTCGACTTAACTGAAGGTTTTCCTTTAGTAACCACCAAGAAGGTTCACATGAAATCCATCATATATGAGCTTTTATGGTTTTTGAAAGGCGAAACAAACGTTGGTTACTTACAAGAAAACGGTGTGCGAATTTGGAATGAATGGGCGGATGAAAATGGCGATTTAGGGCCTGTGTATGGTCACCAATGGCGCAATTGGAACGATGAACAAATAGATCAGATAAAGGATTTAGTTCACACGTTAAAAACAAATCCAAACAGTCGTAGAATGCTCATTTCTGCATGGAATCCTAGTGTTTTGCCTGACACTTCTGTTTCGTTTAGCGAAAATGTTAAAAACGGAAAAGCAGCTTTACCTCCATGCCATGCGTTTTTTCAGTTTTATGTTGCCGAAGGAAAATTATCGTGCCAATTGTATCAGCGTAGCGCAGATGTTTTTTTGGGCGTTCCATTTAATATTGCATCTTATGCTTTGCTAACCATGATGATAGCCCAATGTTGCAATTTGGAAGTAGGTGATTTTGTGCATACTTTCGGAGATGCACATATTTATAACAACCACTTCGATCAAATCGAATTGCAATTAAGTAGAGCGTGCAGACCTTTACCTCAACTAAAGTTGAACCCAGAAATAAAAGATATTTTCAGTTTTAAGTATAGCGACTTTACCCTATTAAACTACGACCCTCACCCTCCAATTAAGGGAAGTGTAGCAGTGTAAATAAAGGGTAAACCCTAGCATGAGTTTACCCTTATAGATTATAAGTCTAAGACGGAATTTTCAGAGTTTAAGCTATTCGCTACTTGACCATCTGCTTCGGCATCGTTAGTCCATACGCCATCTATGATGTATCTGAATTCATATTTTGCTGGAACTTCTAAATCAATAGTTCCCTTAAAGGTTCCATTTTTTAGTTTTTTTAATTGAAAGTCTTTTTCATTCCAATCGTTAAAACTTCCAGCGACAACAACTTCATTTGCATCTTCTGTAGGAACATTAAAAGTCACCTTACACACGGGTTTGCTTTTTAGGTATTGTTTTTTAATAGCCATAATCTTATTGTTTAAGTTTTTTCAAAATTAAAGTTTCTAACACATAAAGCAAAGAAAATTAATCTATTAGCTTTATTTTTTTGTTTTCTTTAATGAAACACTAAATTTAGTTGTGTATGTGAAATACGCAAACGTTTGCTGCTGGTTATATGATACTTATCTTACTTAATTAGAGGTTCTCATCCAAGGTATATTTCTAAATTAAATTAATTTTTTAATCATTTTCTTATTTTAAATCTGGAGATTAATGAGTTCACCCCTATCCAAATCTAAAAAATATCTTAATTAGCATTTTCCGAAATCGATATATATGACTTATTTTTGTAGCTAAATTGAAGCCTAATGAAGACTGTTTATTTTGATAATGCCGCTACAACACAAATGCGTGACGAAGTTATAGATGCCATTTCCGATTGTATGAAATCAACTTTTGGCAATCCTTCATCAACACATTCTTTTGGTCGAAAGGCAAAATCGTTGGTTGAAAACGCAAGAAAATCAATTGCAAAAGAGCTTCAAGTGAGTGCCGCTGAAATTATCTTTACTTCAGGAGGTACAGAAGCAGATAATTTAATCATTCAATGCGCAGTCAAGGATTTAGGTGTGAAGCATATCATTACTACAAGGGTAGAACATCATGCAGTACTCAATGCAGTTGAGTTTGTAGAGGCAACTTATGGCGTAAAGGTTTCCTACTTAGATTTAGACGAAAATGGTTCGCCAGACCTTCAGCAACTTACGGTTTTGTTAGCCAAATCTACACAAAAAACCCTGGTTTCTTTGATGCACATTAACAATGAAATCGGAAACATACTCGATATCCAAAAAGTTGCAGCACTTTGTCAACAACACAAGGCTTTATTTCATAGTGATACGGTTCAATCTGTAGGCCATTATAAAATGAATTTAAGTGAATTGCCAGTCGATTTTATAGCGGTTGCTGCACATAAGTTCCATGGCCCTAAAGGGGTAGGATTTGCATTTATCCGCAAAGGTCATCGGTTAAAAGCGCTTATACACGGAGGATCTCAAGAAAGAGGTTACCGAGCAGGTACAGAAAATGTTCATAATATTGTGGGAATGCAAAAAGCCTTTGAGTTAGCTTACCAAAATTTAGCTAAGGAAGTAAACTATATCAAAGAATTAAAAAGTTACTTTATACGTAAAGTTAAGGATAATCTACCTGGCGTTTTATTCAATGGCTTATCGTCAGATTTGGAAAAGAGTACTTACACGCTTGTAAATATTAGTATTCCAGTACCCTCTGAAAAAGCTGCCCTAATGCTTTTTCAGCTAGATTTAAAAGGGATTGCTTGTTCAAAAGGTAGTGCTTGTCAAAGCGGAAGCGATCAAGGCTCTTTTGTGTTGAATGCCATTTACGACAAAGATCGACTTCAATACCCTGGCTTGCGTTTCTCATTTTCTCACTACAACACTAAAGAGGAAATTGACTATGTTGTTGAAACTTTAGCTGAATTTTGTCGCAAAGAGTCAACGGTTTCAGTTGATTTATAGAAACCCCTTTTTTAAGCTATGTTTCATCTTTTGAAGCCAAAACCTATAAAAGGGCGTTTTATTATGGTAACTTCAATTTGTGAATAGTATAAATTTTCAAGGTACACGACAAAAAATAATTTTCTTAATTTCTTGATTTTTGCCCCTCCCCTAAAGGGAGAAATCAAGGAAAATCAGCCTCCCTTTAGGGATAGGGGCAGAACTGATTTAACGGATATCAACTTTTGTCGTGTACTTCAATTAATTTCACTTCATTTACATTTTTTCTAACAAAATAATTTCGTAATCTTTTGATGCTGTAAACTTATTGTTTTGAAGAGAAACTAACTCGTTACTATACGCCTCCCTTAATTTGTTTGATGCCATTTCGTTTGGAATATCTAATACATCTCCTTCTTTAACATCAAAAGCAACCACCACTAAATCTTCAAATGACGCCGATTTTAATGTTCTTGAAAATGCGTAAGGTTGTTCAGAAATTTGCTGATGAATACCAGCACCAATACTTGGATGATTTGCTCTAAACCTTCCTAGTTTTTGCCAGTGTAGCAAATTCGATTTTACACTTTCATCATTTTTTATTTCATCCCAATTCATAAATGAGCGTAGGCTTGCATCGCCTACAGTTTCTTCAATAACTAATGAACGGTTGGATTCATCTCCGTAGTAAATTTGCGCTCCTCCTGGAGATAGTAATAATCGGTTGGCAGCTTCTTTTCCGTTTTCTCGATTTGGGTCAAAAGGCTGCCCATCATCATGCGAAGTAAGGTAGTTTAAAACGTTGTAGCCATTCATAGGACCATTTAGGATTTCACTATACCTTGCAAAGTGTGTTTCCATGTCTTGCTGAAGCGCATTCCACTTGAATTCAAAGTTAATTAAGCTAGCAAACGCATTGTCGAAGTAATCGATTTGCTTGTCGCCAAAATCGAAACTTTTTTGATGGCTTATGGCATAATTATACACTTCTCCTACCAAGTAAAAATCATTATCGTCCAAGACTTTTTCAGGGTTGTTTTCTTTCCATTCGTTGAACCTCGTCTGGCAAATTTCATTGAACTCCTGCCATACATAAGCTTCGGTGTGTTTAACTGTATCTACTCGATATCCGTCAATTCCAAATTCTGTTATATAGTCAGAAAGCCATTTCATTACATAAAATCTAGGAGCTCTAGGATAGCCGGTAGTTTCAAAAAACTCATTTAAAGAAGCTATTTCTTTTTCGTATTTTCCTTCTTTCTTCCATTTTTCTATAAGAAATTCAGGGAGTTCTACCGGAGCATCAGATTCAGTTCTAATATCTGGTAAATTTTCCACTAAAGTACAAGTAACGGTTGTCTCAAAATTTTGGTAGCTGCATGTTGGAGAAGTTCTTACCCATTCATCTGGCCATTGCTCATCCTTATTGGTTACAGGTCCAGTATGGTTTACTACAGCATCTAAAAGTATGCGTATTCCTTTAGCGTGAGCTTTTTCGACTAACTCTTTTAAGTCATCTTTGGTGCCAAAATTTGGATCTAAATTGGTCCAATCTTTTGCCCAATAGCCATGATAGGCGTAGGTAGCTCCAGTTCCTTCGTCTGTAGCATCTTCAATTTGCTCTACAATTGGCGTCATCCAAATCGCATTTACCCCAAGATCTGAAAAATAATTTTCGTCTATTTTTTGAATGATTCCACGTAAATCTCCACCTTCAAATCCACGCAAAACCCCTGTTTCTTTAGTTCTTTTAAATTGAAGGTCATTTGTTGTGTCGCCATTATTGAATCGGTCCGTTAACAAAAAATATACGGTCGAAGACTCCCATAAAAAAGGGAGGGCATCTTTATTTGGTGTTTTTTCAATGGATGTGCTATCACACTGAAAAAATAAAAAACATATGCTTAGTGTTAAAAGGAGTTTGACTAACTTCATGAATTATGTATTTAATAAATTAATAATTTTCAATTTTTAAAATCGTGCGGTCATTCGCAGGTTAAAAACCCTTGGGCTTAGAAAGTTAGGAATTGCAAATTGATTCTGACTACTTGCGTCCCTTACAAAGGTATTGGTAATGGAGTTAAGTCGATCGAAAAGATTAAAAATTTCAAATCCTACACTCAGGTATTTAAAGTGATTTAAAAAGTGATTTTCACTTAAAACATCATCTTCTTCTTTAATTGCATAGGAAAAACCAGCGTCTACACGGTGATAATCGGGTAACCTATTCTGAAACAAGAAGGGATCTTCAAATCGTGGTGAACCTCCAGGTAAACCTGTATTATATACCATGTTTAAGTACAGTTTCATTTTGGGGAATTTTTCGATATAATCTTGGAATAGAATCGCAAATTTTAGTCGTTGGTCAGTAGGCCTCGCAATATATCCTCTTTCATCTGCTTTTTCTTCTGTTTTCATGTAGCTCAAACTTACCCAACTTTCGGTTCCTGGAACAAACTCTCCATTAAGTCGAAGATCGAGTCCGTAGGCATATGCTTTTACGTCGTTTCGTGCTCGATAGCGAATACGTACGTTTTCTATCGTAAACGGATTTACGTTGCTTAAGTCTTTATAATATGCTTCGGTTACTAGTCTGAAGGGACGTTCCCACATCTTGAAACTATAATCATTTCCAGCCACGAAATGAATGGATCGCTGTGCCTTGACATTGGATTGTACTTGTCCTACAGAATCACGTAACTCTCTATAAAATGGGGGTTGATGATAAACTCCGGTTGCTAATCTAAAGACCATGTCTTTTTCCCATGCAGGTTTAACAGAAAATTGTGCGCGTGGACTTACCACTGTTTGGGTTTGTGAAGAAATTCCCACTCCTTGAGTTGTCCAACTATGTCCGCGAACTCCTGCGTTAATCCAAGCTTCTGCCTTCTTGATTTTAGTTCTGTAGCTCCATTGAAGAAACCCAGAAACGCGATCTACTTGGGTTTCATTGAAAGCTCTAATTCGTTCGTAGGGTTCAATTTCTCCCTCGAAAGGTTCATAAGGTTGATTGTTTCTAATATCAAATTCTGGTGGCCTAACGGAAACGCCTGCCGAGTCTATAATTTCGTATTCTTGTAACCGGTCTCTAAAATCTTCATGGGTGTACTTTATTCCGTATTCGAATAGATGGTCCCCTTCTTTATAACTTCCGAGTTGTTCGATGTTTATAATTAGGGCATCTAGCTTATTTCTTCCGTGTAGAAATTGTGAACCAACGCCTTCTGAAAACTCAACTTCTCCAAAGTTTTCTCCCCCAAAATCTGAGCTCACAGCGCCTAATCGATACCTTGCTAGTATGTCGAAATTTTCTTCTTCTTGCGTATGGTATGCCGAGGCTATGAGGCGCGCATTAAACTTCTCGTTTGCTTGGTAGGTAGCTTTAAAAGCACCAAAATAGGTGTCGTATCTAGTTCTTTCTTGACCTTCGTAAAAAACCAATAAGGCAATAGGGTCTTGGACAGTTCCAAAATTTGTCCTTCTTGTAAATGGTTCGTAGTCATAGGTGTTTACCGCAATGTTTCCAAGAAAACCAAGCTCGAATTTTTCACTAAATTGATAGGTGATATAAGTTTGTGCGTCTGTAAACCTTGGAACGAAGTTGGCTTCAATTTGTTTTGCATTTACAAATAAGCTGTTGTCTCTATAGCGAACACCACCAATGGCAGAAAGCTTTTTATTTTTAGAAACTCCTTCCAAAGAAACACTTCCTCCGAGTAAACTTGCTTCAAACGATCCTCCAAAGTCAACGGGTCTTCTGTATTCAATGTCCAATACAGACGAAAGTTTATCACCGTATCTTGCTTTAAAGCCTCCGGCAGAAAAGTTTACACTTCTTACCATGTCTGTATTTACAAAACTTAAGCCTTCTTGTTGTCCGCTTCGAACTAAAAAGGGGCGGTATACTTCTATTTCGTTTACATAAACTAAGTTTTCGTCGTAACTCCCACCACGTACCGAATATTGGGTGCTTAGTTCATTGTTAGAATTTACTCCAGGTAGTGTGTTCAGAATATTTTCTACACCAGGATTTGCTCCAGGAATTCTTCTAACAACCGAAGGACTTAGGCTTGAAATTCCTTCAATTCTTGTTCTTTTTTCAGCGGTAATTATTACTTCCCCAATTTGCTCTTCACTTTGTTTTAGTACCAAGTTAAGTTCAATATCGTTGCCTGGAGATAGTTTAATCTTTGTGCGTAACTGTTTAAATCCTAGGAAGTTTACTTTGATTTCGATGCTTTGGTTAACGGGTAATTCTAATAGATAGAAGCCATTTTCGTTGGTGGTAGTACCTTTGTTTAAGTATGAGATTTCAGCAAAGGGAATAGGATTATTTTCTTCGTCAAATATAATTCCTTTAAGTTTTGCGTTTTGTCCAAAAGCAATCGTAGTAGTTAGCAAAAGTATGCTCCACTTAATGAAAGATAAGGTTATTGAAAAATTAATTTTTTCTGTATATTTCTGCTTCAAACGTGCTTGTATTTCCAACTTTATCTCTTACTACTATTTTTAGTTCATTTTTTCCGTCTTCAAAAATACCATCATTAAAGTCATAAGTTAATGTTTTGTCTTTATATTCGTATTCCATCAACATAAACTTTCCGTTTACAGTCGCTCTATAGCTATCTATTCCAGATTCAGCATCTTCTATCTCAACCGTTAAAAAGCGGTAATCCGACATCCATTGCTTATTACGGAAATTTTTAGCTTTTATTGTGGGCGGTGTCTTGTCAAATGCAATTTCATACCTTCCAAACTGGCTAATTTGAGCAGATAACCTATCTTTCGTTTTTTTTGAAGCTACATAGTTCTTTGCTCCCCAAGGCATTACATTGGCAATGTATGCTTTTTGTTGAAAGTCTTCGGATAGGTGACTAATATCAAAACCGAGGCTAGGTTTAGCATGAATAGGTGTCCTATAATCATGCAAATCTATTGCATCTTGGTGGAATTGAATTGTTAAATAAGTGTCTTCGTAAACGGAGCCTTTTGGAAAGTAAATGTCTACATTTTTGTCTTCAAAAGCAGTAGCAGCCTTAGCTTGAACAAAATATGGTGTAGTAGTGGTTATTTTAGGTTGGGTTATTTTTATTGAATCAACTTCAATTGGAATAATAATTTCTTTTTTATTTCCTGCAAAATCTTCCACATGAATTAAATATTGGTAAGTAGTATTTAGATTTCTTAAGTTTAAAACGCCATCACCTAGTGTCGAATTATATATTTGAACCGGTTTTTCTTTTGCGTATAATTTTTGAATATTGGTTTTGTGTTCTTTGGCATATCCATAATCTATTAGCTGATTTATGTAGCGTGTTTCGCCAAATGAAAATTTATCAAATTTAATTTCAAAGTACTCTTGACCGTTTAGTTTAGTGGTTATTTTATAAATACCATTTCGATTAACTGCTTTATTAAGTTGGTCGTCTGTGCTTACTCCGAAACCAATTTTACCAAAAGCAGTAAGTTTATCGCTTTTAAAGGTGTGCTCTCCTGTATTGGTTAAGTTAAGTCTTTGCCTAACTTGTATCCCGTTTACTTGCGATTCTTCATCTAAAGAGTAAACCCAGATGCCATTTATTCGTGGGGGTATATCGTCTTTAATTTCATCAAATCCAAAAAGTAGTGGGTTCATAGGTTGGGCTTTTGCGTCCCTAATTTCAAAATGAAGGTGTGGCCCTCCGCTAGATCCTGTATTCCCACTAAAACCTATAATTTCTCCTTTCTTTACGCTAAGTTTTTTAGCCTCAGGAAAGTCTTGAACCACATAGCTTTCTTTTTGGTATTGAATATTTTTTATGTACCTTTCAATTTCAGGCGAAAATCCTTCTAAGTGTGCATAAACTGTTTGAAATCCATTAGGGTGGTTAATGTACAAGACTTTGCCATAACCAAATTCATTTACGTTAATTCTGGCGATGTATCCATCAGCTGAAGCTTTAACAGGAAGCCCAGTTCTCCCTTGAGTTTTAATGTCTATACCTGCATGAAAGTGATTGTTTCTTAGTTCACCGTAGGTTCCAGATAGAATAATAGGAATGTCCATTGGAGATGCAAAATAGTCTTTTGTTATTTCTTGGCTGGCAAGTTGATTGAAGAAAAGGACAACAACTAAAAACTTAATAGCTTTCATATTGGGATGTTTGTAGATTCACTAACGCTAAGTTAGTAATTTTTTAAGTTTTTGTTGATGTTATCTATATAATTTAAAACTTCGTCTCTACCTGTACCGTGAGAAGATGATGTAACAAAATAATTTGGCATCTCTTCCCAGCTTTCCAGCAACTTGTTTTTGTATACCTCTACATTGCGTTCTATTGCAGCTGGTTTCAATTTATCTGATTTAGTAAAAATAATGGAGAAGGGAATTTGGTTACTACCTAGCCAATACATAAATTCTACATCGATGGGTTGCGGCTCGTGACGAACATCAACAAGAACAAATGCAGCAACTAATTGTTGTCTTTTATTAAAGTATTGGGTGATAAATTTTTGAAATACTCCTTTTTCTTTTTTGCTAACTTTTGCATACCCATAGCCTGGTAAATCAACTAAAAACCAATTTTTATTGATTAAAAAGTGATTAATTAGCCTTGTTTTTCCGGGTTTACCGGAAACCATAGCAAGCTTTTTATGATTGGTAAGCATGTTTATTAAAGAGGACTTACCTACATTACTTCTACCAATAAAGGCGTACTCAGGAATATCTTGTTGCGGACATTTTGCTACATCCTGGTTACTTACCACAAACTCAGCTGTTTTTATAATCATTTGTTTAAGTTTTGCTAGTTAGTAGCTAATAAAGTAAGCAATTGCTCCTGAAATTAGAGGGCTTTTTTCTTGAGCCACTCGTGAAGTATTTCATTGAATAAATCAGGATGCTCCATCATAGCAGCATGCCCACATTTATCAATCCAATACAAATCTGAATCAGGAAGTAGTCTGTCAAATTCTTCTGCTACATTGGGAGGTGTAACATCATCTTGTTTTCCCCAAATAATACATGTAGGTTGATGCATATTCGGCAAATCCTTAGCCATGTTGTGCCTAATGGCACTTTTAGCAATTGAAAGAATGCGGATTAATTTGTTTCTGTCTTTAATTGTTTCATATACATCCTGAACTATGTCGTCGGTCGCCACGGCTGGGTCATAAAACACATCTTGTGCTTTTTTCTTAATGTATTCAAAGTCTCCCTTTTTTGGGTAACTATCTCCCATTGCACTTTCGTAAAGTCCCGAACTTCCTGTTATTACAAGACCTTTGACCAATTCAGGATAAAGTTTTGTAGTAAGCAGTCCAATATGCCCACCCAGTGAGTTTCCAAGTAAAATTACTTTGTCGTACCCTTGTGAAGTTATAAAGTCCTTAATGAAGGTGGTTATGTTTTTAATATTTGTCTTAAGCAAAGGCATCGAATAAATAGGCAACTCAGGTATAACAACCTTGTAGCCTTGCTCTGGAAAGTAGTTAGCAACACCATCAAAATTACTAAGACCTCCCATTAAACCATGAAGTATAATCAAAGGAGTACCTTCACCTCTTTCAATAAAACTGAATTTACCTTGCTGTTGTAATTCGTTATCCATTTAGTCTGAGAAAATTTCAAGTTTCAAATATAGTCATATTTGTACAAGTATAAGTAAAATATTCAATTCTAAGCCTTTTTTAATCTTTTTAAGCTATTTTTTTTCGCATTTGTAGGTTTTGATAAAACATGCTTTTAAACAAAGTTTCTTGGGTTTAGTAATTTTCCTCCACGTAATTATTGAAGCTATTCGTTAAATTAAGTGATTGAAAAACAATGTTTTGTAATTTTTTTCTGTTCTTTTTTTCTTCTGCTTGAGCTATAAAATTAAAAAACTTATCAACAATGTGGGGTAAAGTGGTAAGAAGTGGTAAAAAATTGATATTTTTGAAATGTAATTACAACAAAGTGACTAACTTAATAGGAACATACGAGTGTAAAATTGACGCAAAAGCAAGACTTATGTTGCCTTCTGCGTTAAAAAAACAACTTTCGGCACAGCTAGATAAAGGTTTTGTGCTGAAGCGCTCTGTATTTCAGAAGTGCCTTGAACTTTATCCGATGAGTGAATGGGAGCTGTTGATGCAAAAAATGAACAAGCTTAATAGGTTTAGCAAGAAAAACAATGATTTTATACGAAAGTTTACTGCCGGGGTTAAAATGATTGAAGTGGATACGAATGGCAGATTGTTGGTTCCTAAGGATTTGATGGTGTTTTCGGGTATAGATAAGGAAGTGGTGTTGTCTTCGGCTATTTCAATTATAGAGATTTGGGACAAGGATGCTTATGAAAATGCAATTAGTGATGTAGATGATTTTGCTGATTTAGCAGAAGAAGTAATGGGGGGTTATGATGGAGAATAGTTATCACATACCTGTTTTGTTAACTGAAACAGTCGATGGGCTTGCGATAAAGCCAGATGGAGTTTATGTTGATGTAACTTTTGGGGGAGGAGGCCATTCAAAAGAAATTCTTTCTCGATTAAATGAGAAAGGAAGATTGTTTGCCTTCGATCAAGACGAAGATGCAAAGCGTAATAAATTAAATGATCCTAGATTCGAGCTGATTGATGCGAACTTTAGGTATGTTAAAAAGTTTTTACGTTTTAAAGGAGTTAAGCAGGTCGATGGGGTTTTGGGTGATTTCGGCGTTTCTTCGCACCAGTTTAATGTCGCTGAGCGCGGATTTTCGACTCGTTTCGATGCCAAGCTAGATATGCGAATGAACCAGCAAGATAAACTATCTGCGTATCAGTTAATTAATGAATATAGCGAAGAAGAATTAACACGTGTACTAAGAAACTATGGTGAGTTTAGGATAGCAAGAAAGTTAGCTCAAGCAATCATTGCTAAGCGAACAGAACATTCTATACAGACTACGCAAGAGCTTAATAAAGTGGTAAGTGATTTTTTTTCTCCACTAAAACTGAATAAGATGCTGGCAATGCTTTACCAGGCTATTCGGATAGAAGTAAATCAGGAAATGGAAGCTTTGCAAGAGTTTTTGTTGCAAACCTCAGACATTGTTAAGCCTGGGGGAAGAATAAGTTTGATTTCTTATCATTCCTTGGAAGATCGCTTAGTAAAAAGGTTTATAAGGGCAGGAAAATTTGAAGGAGAGCCTGAAAAAGATTTTTTTGGTAGGATTCACGTTCCTTTTAAAAAGGTTGGGGGTTTAATTACTCCAACAGAAGAAGAATTGAAGCGCAATTCAAGATCGAGAAGCGCCAAGTTAAGAATAGCAGTACGTTTAAGTGATGAGTAGTTTTAGTAAAATATCCGATGTGTTGAAGGTGAAGTTTCTGGTAAGTGAGGGATCACTAGGGAACTGGGGCTTTATATTTTATTTGACTTTTCTGGCGATATTCATGATTGCTAGTTCGCACAATGCAGATAAAAAAGTGTACCAAATTGCCGAAATAAACCTACAAGTTAAAGAGTTGAGAAGCGAATTTGTAGATACGAGAAAACGTTTAATGCAGGAGAAAATGGAATCTTCGGTTGCAAAAAAAATGCAGGCTAAAGGGATCCGTACTTCATCTGTACCGCCTACAAAAATTATAGTTAAATAGTTATGGTAACCTCAAGAAACATACTCAAGCGTTTCTACCTCATTGTTGGGGCTTTGCTTGTTATGGTGTTTTTTATAGGATATAAGTTGTTTAAAATTCAATTTACAGAAGGTGAACACTACCGTAATTTAGCGGAAAAAACAGCTTATAAAAATTTTACGATAGCTCCTAACAGAGGAAATTTGTATGATGCTAATTTAAATTTGTTAGCCACCTCTGTGCCTAAGTTTGAAATACGTTTTGATGCTGTTGCACCTAAAGAATCAGATTTTAAAGAGCATTTGTCCTCCCTTTCGGCATCCCTTTCTTCACTGCTTGGGCAGTCTCCTGATTTTTATCAAAATAAGCTTCGCAACGCAAGGTCGAACAACAATAGGTATTTGTTTATTGCTAAAAATCTTGACTACTCGCAGTACATGCAAATTCGAGAATTTCCTTTATTTAATTTAGGGGCGCATAAAGGTGGTTTTATAGCAGAGCAACAAACGGTTAGAGAACACCCACTGGGTAAAGTTGGGGAGCGTATTGTTGGTTATGGTAATATTGGTTTGGAGGGCGCATTTGATCATTACTTGAAAGGAAAGCAAGGACAACGCATGAAGCAGCGGATTGCAAAAGGACAATGGAAACCAATAAGTGATGCTAATGAAATTGAGCCAACAGATGGTTATGATGTTATTTCTACGATAGACGTTACTATTCAAGATATTGCTCACCACGCTCTTTTGGAGCAATTAGAACGCTACGAAGCGGAGCACGGAACAGTGGTTGTAATGGAAACCAAAACTGGGGAAGTAAAAGCTATTGCTAACCTTGGAAGAAGCACTACTTCAGGTAAGTATTACGAAAAATTAAACTACGCTGTGTACGAGTCGCATGAGCCTGGTTCTACCTTTAAATTAATGTCTCTTGCTGCTGCTTTGGAGGACAAAGTTGTAGACACTAGTACGGTAGTAGATACTAAAGGAGGTAGTATAACTTATTTTGATCGTATAGTAAAGGATTCTAGAAAAGGGGGATATGGTCAAATTAGTATGGCCCAAGCTTTTGAGGTTTCTTCCAATACTGCTTTTTCTGAAATTATCTACAACAATTACAAAAGTCAGCCCGAAAAGTTTGTCAATCGTCTTTTAAATATGGGACTCGGCGAACCTTTAGGTTTACAAATTAAAGGAGAAGGAGCGCCAAGAATTCCGCATCCAAATGACGCAAATTGGTATGGCACTACTTTACCATGGTTGTCTTTTGGTTATGGTGTTTCAATGACGCCACTTCAAACCTTAACTTTTTATAACGCAATTGCCAACGACGGAGTAAAAGTCAAGCCTAAATTCATAAAAGAGGTAAGAGACAAAAGTCAGTTAGTTAAGGATTTTACAAAAGTAGAATACCAAGGCTCTGTATGTTCAAAAGAAACGGCGATTATTCTTAGAAAGCTAATGGAGAAAACGGTAGAAAGAGGCACTGCCTCAACTATTTATAATCCAAACTTTTCAATGGCTGGAAAAACAGGGACTTGTCAAGTTGAGTACTGGATCAAAGGAGCTTCAAGACGTTATGTATCTTCATTTGCTGGATATTTCCCCGCAGATGAACCAAAATATTCGTGCATAGTAGTTATTCATAAACCTAATCCAGAAATAGGATATTACGGAAGCACTGTTGCGGCTCCAGTTTTTCAAAAAATAGCAAAGAAAATATATACGGACACCCCTACTTTATATGAAATAAACCTAGAAGATGTAACACCTTCTTCGTATCAACAATTTTATACCACTTTAGAAAAAGCAAATCAAACAATGCCTAACCTAAAAGGAATGCCAGCAATGGACGCAATTTCAATTTTAGAAAACATGGGGTTGAAGGTGAAGCTTATAGGACGAGGTAAAGTTGTTAGTCAATCTGTTAAAAGCGGAGAGCCCGTAAAAGAAAGTCAAATTGTAAATTTAATTTTAAGTTGAGTCAATTAAAAGACATATTATATAGAGTACCTATAATCGCTGTTGAAGGAAATACCAACCTTCATGTTACAAATGTACATATAGATTCAAGGAAAGTAGCATTAAACGACTTGTTTATCGCAATTTCTGGCGAAGTTTCCGATGGCCATTCATTTATTCAAAATGCGATAGACCAAGGTGCTTTAGCTGTCGTTTGTGAACGATTACCTGAGCTTAGAAATAATGGGGTGACTTACATCCAAGTTGCAGACGCGAGAGTTGCAGCAGCTTACATTGCAAGTAATTTTTACAACAATCCATCTAAAGATTTGAAGTTAGTTGGTGTAACCGGAACAAATGGAAAAACTACCGTTGCTAGCTTACTTTATGAGTTGTTTTTAACCGCCGGTTTTAAAGTAGGACTTATTTCTACTGTAGTGATTAAAGTGAATGAAACTACGTACGAAACTAAACTCACAACTCCCGATTCGCTGACTATTAATACTTACCTTTCCGAAATGCGTGACCAAGGAGTTGAGTATGTTTTTATGGAAGTAAGTTCGCATGGTATAGCGCAACAGCGCACCTTAGGATTGCATTTTCAAGTGGGAGTCTTTACCAATTTAAGCCACGATCATTTAGACTATCATAAAACCTTTTCGACCTACAGAGACACTAAAAAAATATTCTTTGATCAATTACCTAAGTCTGCCGTGGCTATTACAAATATTGACGACAAGAATGGAGTATTTATGTTACAAAACACAAAAGCAAAGAAAGTAACTTATGCGCTAAAGTCTCATGCAGATTTTCAAGCCAAAATACTCGAAAATAATTTTAATGGTTTATTGCTAAAGCTTAATCAAGACGAAATTTGGTCAGGCTTAATAGGAAGTTTTAACGCCTACAACCTATTGGCTGTTTTTGCCACCTCGCAGCAACTTGGAATGGATAAAATGGAAAGTCTACGTTTAATAAGTCAACTAAAACCTGTAAACGGAAGGTTTCAACAATTTGTTTCTAAGCAAGAAAGAATAACAGCTATTGTGGATTATGCACACACTCCTGACGCTTTAGGTAACGTTTTAGAAACCATAAATTCAATAAGAACTAAAAACGAACAGCTAATTACTGTTGTAGGTTGTGGAGGGAATCGAGATGCATCCAAACGTCCGTTAATGGGAGAAATTGCAGCATCTTTAAGTACCAAAGCAATATTTACAAGCGATAATCCTCGTTTTGAAGATCCTTCTGCCATTATTCGACAAATGGAAGAAGGAGTAAACCCAGCTTTTTCTGCAAGAATACTTTCGATTGAAAATAGAGAGCAGGCAATTAAAACTGCATGTTCCTTAGCACAAACCGGCGATATTATTTTAATTGCGGGAAAAGGACACGAAAACTACCAAGAGATAAAAGGAGAGCGAACTTCTTTTGATGATTTCTTGATGGTAAAAAAATACCTTAATTCACTTAATAAATAGAAATGCTTTACCATTTTTTTGAATATTTAGATGCAAATTTCAATATCCCAGGTACGGGGTTGTTTAGGTATATCTCCTTTCGATCTGCAGCTGCAATAGTTTTGGCACTTCTAATTTCTACCATTTTCGGGAAACGCATTATCGCTTTTTTAAGAGCTAAACAAGTTGGAGAAAGCGTTCGAGATTTAGGATTAGAAGGACAATCTGAAAAAGCAGGAACACCAACAATGGGTGGTTTGATTATTATTTTTTCAACCTTAATTCCAGTTTTGTTGTTCGCGCAGCTGTCTAATATCTATATTGTTTTATTAATTATAACTACGCTTTGGATGGGAGCCATCGGCTTTTTGGACGATTATATTAAAACATTTAAAAAAAATAAAGAAGGGTTAAAAGGTAGATTTAAAGTTATAGGTCAAGTTGGATTAGGAATTATTGTAGGTGCTACCATGTACTTTCATCCCGATATTACTATTCGAAATCAAGCTGTTAAAACAGCTACTTACGAGCAGGTAGAACAAATTTCGCAAAATCAATTAACGGAGAGTGTTCAAATCAAGTCAACCAAAACAAATATTCCGTTTTTGAAAGGAAATGAACTTGATTATGCCGATTTGATTACTTGGATAGACCCTAGTCTCGCCAAGTATGCATGGTTAGTTTTTATACCCATTGTTATTTTTATAGTGACAGCCGTTTCTAACGGTGCTAATCTTACCGATGGAATTGATGGTTTAGCAGCGGGAACTTCGGCAATAATTGTTGTAACCTTAGGTGTTTTTGCTTGGATATCAGGAAACTTTATTTTTTCAAATTACCTGGGAGTCATGAATATTCCAAGAGTTGGTGAAGCTACCATTTTTATTGCTGCTTTTGCAGGTTCGTTAATTGGATTTTTATGGTATAACACATATCCGGCACAAGTATTTATGGGCGACACAGGAAGCCTTACCATAGGAGGTATTATTGCAGTTTTGGCCATTGCAACCCGTAAAGAATTGCTTATTCCATTAATGTGCGGGATCTTTTTTATTGAAAATTTATCGGTTGTACTTCAAGTGAGTTACTTTAAGTATACCAAGAAGAAATTTGGTGAAGGCAGGAGGATTTTTTTAATGTCACCTTTGCATCATCATTACCAGAAAAAGGGTATGCACGAAAGTAAAATTGTTGTAAGGTTTTGGATTATTGGAGTTCTCTTGGCAGTATTAACCGTTGTAACACTAAAAATTAGGTAATGAAGAGCATTTGTATTCTTGGTGGCGGCGAAAGCGGAGTTGGTGCAGCTATTTTAGCTAAGAAGAAGGACTACGCTGTTTTTTTAAGCGAAGCTAGTACCATAAAAGAAACCTATAGGAACATGCTATTGCATTTCAAAATTGAGTTTGAAGAGCAACAACATTCATTAGATCGTATACTAACATCTGATCTAGTTATAAAAAGCCCTGGCATTCCCGATCATGTGGAACTTGTTTTAAAAATTAAAGAACAAGGTATTCCAATGATTTCTGAAATTGAATTTGCTTCGTGGTTTACCGACGCATTTAGCATTGGTATAACTGGATCAAACGGTAAAACAACAGTTACAAAATTAACGCATCACATCCTTCAAGAAGCAGGCTTAAATGTTGCTATGGCGGGAAATATTGGCGACAGTTTTGCACTGCAAGTTGCCGAAAATCCAAAAGATACGTATGTGTTAGAACTGAGTAGCTTTCAACTGGACGGTGTCCAGAAATTTTCGCCTGATATTGCTATTATTACCAGCATCACTCCAGACCATTTAGACAGGTATGATTACGAATTTAGTAAGTATATCGAGTCTAAGTTTCAAATTATTAAAAATCATACGGCTTCTAATTCGTTGATTTATAATGCAGATGAGCCTGTTATTACAAATTGGATAAAAAATAATAAGCCTGCTTCAACTTTATATCCTATTTCTTTTGATGCGGATAAAGTAACTGGTGAAGGAGCAATAGTAGAAGAAGATAAAATTCATATTAAAATAAAGGACAAAACATTTACTATGTTAACAAAGAACCTACAGATTCAAGGAGCACATAATTTGAAAAATGCAGCAGCAGGAAGCTTAGCTGCTAAACTATTACAAATCAGAAACCAAACGATAAAGGAAAGCTTAGAGACATTTCAAGGTGTCGAGCATCGATTAGAAAAGGTGGTGAAAATTAATAGAGTTAGTTTCATTAATGATTCAAAAGCTACAAACGTAAACGCCACCTATTATGCGTTGGATAGTATGCGTTCCCCAACCGTTTGGATTGTAGGCGGAACAGATAAGGGGAATAATTATGAAGAGTTACTTCCATTAGTGAATGAAAAAGTAAAAGCGATCGTTTGTTTAGGGCTTGATAATTCTAAGATTATTCAAGCGTTTGCGAGTGTTATCGATGATATTATAGAAACTACTTCTATGCAAGATGCGGTAAATAAAGCCTTTCAACTTTCGGAACCTAACGATTGCGTATTGTTGTCTCCAGCCTGTGCAAGCTTCGATTTATTCAAAAATTATGAAGATAGAGGAAATCAATTTAAAGAGTGTATAAAATTACTATAAGTGAGCAACCAGAATTCACATACTTTTTTTAAGTCCATAGAAGGCGACAAAGCAATTTGGGCAATAGTTGTTTTACTGGCAATTTTCTCATTCATTCCAGTTTACACAGCTAGTAGCAATTTAGCTTACCTAAATGGAGCAAGCGGGAATACGGTTTCTTATTTGCTAAAGCACTTCATGCACATTTTTATAGGATTTATTTTAATGTATGGGATTCATAAAATTCCCTATCGTTATTTTAGAGGTATTTCAATTTTAATGCTCCCAGTGGTTATTATTCTGCTTATTATTACGCTGAGTCAAGGTACAACAATCGGCGGGGCAAATGCGAGTAGGTGGATTAATGTTCCTGTGGTAAATGTATCTTTTCAAACGTCAAGCCTAGCTTCCGTAGTAATACTAGTTTATGTTGCAAGATACCTTTCAAAAATAAAAGATAAGCACGTAAGTTTTAAAGAAACAATCTTGCCACTTTGGGTTCCAGTTGGAGTAGTAGTAGGATTAATTTTACCCGCTAACTTATCGACTGCTGCAATGATATTTACTCTTGTTTTGGTGTTGAGTTTTCTAGGGGGATACCCTTTGAAATTTATAGGTTTAATTGTCGGTGCAGGTGCGCTTATTTTAAGTTTTTTTATATTAATTTCAATTGCACTCCCCAACTTAATGCCTAACCGTGTAGATACGTGGTCTAGTAGAATACAAAACTATGCGAGTAATGAAAACACAGAAGAACAATACCAAGTACAAAAAGCTAAAATTGCAATAGCAAGCGGTGGAGTTACAGGTAGCGGAATCGGGAAAAGTGTTCAGCGCAACTTTTTGCCACAATCTTCTTCGGATTTTATTTACGCCATTATAATTGAAGAAATGGGACTAATCGGTGGAATTGGAGTTTTGTCTGGTTACCTAATTATACTCTGGCGAATTTCAATTTTAGTTACCAAAACAGCATCGGTATTTGGCCAATTGTTAATTATTGCGGTGGGTTTACCCTTTATTTTTCAAGCATTTATAAACATGGGAGTTGCAGTTTCATTGTTCCCCGTTACCGGACAAACCTTGCCATTAATTAGTAGTGGTGGCACCTCTATTTGGATGACCTGCTTATCCCTAGGGATACTTCAAAGTGTCGCCGCTTATAGAGATAAAATTGAAATTAATGAAAATAAAAACGAGGAATTCGAAAATCCACTTGACGTTTTAAGTGAAACAATTTAGGGAATATAGAATTAAGTATTAAGAATTAAGTATTTAGAATACAGGAGAAAGATTAAATTTATTCCAGTGAGTACAGCGATACGGGAATTTAAGAACATCAAGTGAATCAACAATAACAATAACAACAATAGAAACAACAGCAACCATAGCAACCATAGCAACAATAGAAGCCACAGAAACAATAGCAACAATAGAAACCACAGAGACAACAGTAACCATAGAATAAAAATGAAACCAAAAATAGTCATATCAGGCGGAGGAACAGGAGGACATATTTTTCCTGCAATTGCTATTGCTGACGAATTAATGCATCGCTACCCGCAAGCTGAAATTTTGTTTGTTGGTGCACAAGATCGCATGGAAATGGAAAAAGTTCCGCAGGCTGGCTACGCAATTAAAGGACTATGGATAAGCGGAATTCAACGAAAATTAACCGCAGATAATTTACTCTTTCCAGTAAAATTATTAGTTAGTTTATGGAAGGCAAAACGTATATTGAAAACTTTTCGACCTAATGTAGTAATTGGTACAGGAGGTTTTGCAAGTGGCCCCACTTTAAAAGCAGCTACTTCGTTAGGAATTCCTACATTAATTCAAGAGCAAAACTCTTACGCTGGAGTAACTAACAAATGGGTCGGAAAAAAAGCTGCTGTTGTAAGTGTAGCTTACGAAAAGATGGAACAATTTTTTCCAAAATCAAAAATTAAGTTAACAGGGAACCCTGTGCGTAAAGGAATACTTACTAACACAGTTAGTGCCGAGCAAGCAAAATTAAGCTTTGGTTTCGATGTGAAAACTCCATGTGTTTTAGTTATTGGTGGAAGTTTAGGTGCAAGAAAAATTAATGAGGTGCTACACGCATATATAACCAACAACAATCGACCTGAGGTTAGCGTAATTTGGCAGACGGGCAAATTTTATCATAAAGACTACGCGAGTTTAGCCAATCCAAAATGCCAAGTGCTTCCTTTTATAAACGAAATGGAGCTTGCTTATGCTGCGGCAGATATTATTGTTTCTAGAGCTGGAGCTGGTTCAGTAAGCGAATTGTGTTTGATAGGAAAACCTGTAATCTTTATTCCTTCGCCAAACGTAGCAGAGGACCATCAGACAAAAAATGCGAAAGCACTTGTCGATAAAAACGCAGCTATTTGCATTACAGAGAAAGAAGTAGATGATTGTTTTTTTGAGCAATTGAATAATTTAATCGGAGATTGTTCTTTGCAAAACGAATTAAGCAAGAATATAAAATCCTTAGCGAAGCCATACGCCACTGAAGATATTGTAAACGAAATTGAAAAAATTTGGAACCTATAATGAGTGCCTCTAAGAACATATCGACCTATTTTTTCCTCGGAATTGGGGGCATCGGGATGAGCGCCCTAGCTCGATATTTACGTGCACAAAACGCTGTAGTTTATGGATTCGACAGAACTAAAACAACACTTACTACACAACTAGAGAAAGAGGGTGTCGTAATTTTTTATAATGAAGATGACGCAATTCAAAGCCTTTCTAACTTTGGATGTAATGGCGTAAAGGTTATTTATACTCCAGCAATTTCAGTACAAAGTAAGCTTTTTGTCTATGTGGTTAGCGAAAAATTTCAACTTCAGAAACGTGCTGCATTATTGGGTGAAATAACCAATAAAGGCAAGTGTTTGGCCGTGGCTGGTACACACGGAAAAACAACAACTTCTGCCATTTTAGCACACTTGTTTATTTCGGCGGAGGTTTCATTTACCGCATTTTTAGGAGGTATATTAAACGGAATAGACAGCAATTTTTATAGCAGTGGAAACGAAGTTTATGTAGTAGAAGCAGATGAATTTGATCGTTCTTTTTTGCAATTAAAACCTACTTCTGCAGTAATTACATCAATGGATGCAGACCATTTAGATATATACGGTTCTGTCGAAAAGTTTGAAGAAGGTTTTATGGAATTTACTTCAAAAGTTAGTGATCAGTTGTGGGTGAATGAGAATATCGCTTTGCAAGGAAATAAAATTGGATTTCAACGTTCGTCAACTGCTTTTATAAGTAATATTTGTGTTTCAGATGGATATTATATAGTCGATTTTTGTATCCATGGTGTTACTTATACAGGTGTAAAATTTCCGTTACCAGGGCGACATAACTTATTCAATGCATTAGCGGCATTGTGTTTAGCAATTTCAACTTTTCCTTTAAAAGCAAACGAATTTGTGGCCGCACTAGTAAGCTTTCCAGGAGTTAAAAGACGCTTTAATTACCTTTATAAATCAAAGGAATTGGTGTTGATTGATGATTATGCACATCATCCAACCGAAATTTTAGCAGCTTACCAAGGGGCTAAGGAGATGCATCCAAGTGAATCTCTGATGGTTATATTTCAACCACATTTATTTTCAAGAACAGAAAATTTTGCTGATGAATTTGCACGCGCTTTGGAACATTTTGATGAAATTTGCCTGCTCGAAATTTATCCCGCAAGAGAGTTGCCAATCGAAGGGGTAGATGCATCATTTTTACTCGCTAAAATTAATGCTAAACATAAACAAGTAATCCCAAAAGATGCAATAAAAAATCAGATTGATACTTCAAATTGTCGTGTCTGTCTTTTGCTTGGAGCTGGAGATATTGGAGAAGAAGCTGCAAAGCTAAAAACATATTATTACAATGAAACTAAATTGGCATAACATACGTATGGTCCTTCTTTTAGGAGTAATGGCATTCTTATTCGGGTTTGCCAAAAATCGTCATGCCAAAAAAACGCTTACTAATGTGGTAGTTAGTTTCGATACAGACAAAAATTTACTCATTACTGAGTCCAGTATACTTTATGAGTTAAATTTACAAAATGACACGCTTTCCAACTTACCACTAAGTACCTTGGATGTACGCAAAATAGAAGAACAGCTAACAGGTAATGAAATGCTAAAATCTGCACAAGTTTATAAAACAATTGATGGTATTTTAGGAATAGAGCTAGTTCAGCGAAAACCTATTTTACGTTTTTTTGACGGGGGCTTCCATTATTTAGATGATGAAGGTAAAATTATGCCATTATCTGCTAATTATTCAGCTAGAGTACCCGTTGCTATGGGTGTAGCTTCAACAGAAATACACTTATATTACCCCTTAGCATTGCAACTTCACAAAGATGATTTTTTTCGAAAGAATATAGTCGGTTTTCAAATAAATAAACGAGGAGAGCTACAGTTAGAGCTAAGGGATCAAGACGTTATTGTTAACTTCGGGAGACTTAAAAATGAACACAAAAAATTAGCCAACTTAAAAGCTTTTTACATGAAAGCCTCTAAAGAGGATTTATTTGGAAAGTATTCAAAAATAGATTTACAATACGGTAGTCAAGTAGTTTGCACCAAAAAATAATACACATGGATATGGAAATGGATAATATAGCAGTTGGATTAGACATTGGAACAACCAAGATTGTTGCAATGATTGGCCGTAAAAATGAGTATGGAAAGCTAGAGATTTTAGGAATCGGAAAATCAAAAAGCTTGGGTGTTCATCGTGGCGTGGTTAATAATATCACACAGACCGTGCAATCTATACAACAAGCAGTTCGGGAAGCAGAAACCGATGCTGGAATTAAAATAGATGAAGCTACAGTTGGTATAGCCGGGCAACATATTCGCAGTATTCAGCATAGCGACTATATAACTCGTTCAAATTTTGAAGAAGTTATTGAAGAGAGAGACATCGACAATTTGTGTAATCAAGTACATAAATTGGTAATGCTTCCTGGCGAAGAGATTATTCATGTTTTGCCCCAGGAGTACAAAATAGACGGACAGCCTGAAATTACACAACCCATTGGAATGCACGGAGCACGTTTAGAGGCAAATTTTCATGTAGTCGTGGGGCAAATTAGTTCAATTAGAAATATTGTTCGTTGTGTTAAAAATTCTGGTTTAGCCCTTGGAGGTGTCAATTTAGAACCTCTTGCCTCAGCCAACGCAGTATTAAGTCAAGAAGAAAAAGAAGCAGGCGTTGCCTTGATAGATATTGGTGGAGGTACAACCGACTTAGCGATTTTTAAAGACGGAATTATTCGTCATACCGCTGTAATCCCATTCGGAGGGAACGTCATAACAGAAGATATAAAGGACGGATGTTCTATAATAGAAAAACAAGCAGAATTACTGAAAGTAAAGTTCGGTTCGGCTTGGCCTGGAGAAAATAAAGAAAACGAAATTGTTTCTATACCAGGACTTAGAGGCAGAGACCCGAAGGAAATTTCATTAAAAAACCTTTCTAAAATAATTCATTACCGCGCTGTAGAAATAATTGAGCAAGTTTTCCTTGAAATTAAAAATTATGGCCACGAAGAGCAACGTAAAAAATTAATTGCAGGAATTGTGATTACAGGCGGTGGAGCTCAGTTGAAGCATTTAAAGCAGCTTGTGGAGTACATTACAGGAATGGATACTAGAATAGGATATCCTAACGAACATTTGGCTGGCGATACCGAACGCGATTTAACAAGTCCGATTTATGCCACGGGCGTAGGCCTAGTAATGAAGGCTATAGACGATAAATTGCAACGTAAGAGAGACCTTGAAGAGGAAGCAACGCTGGAAAATGAAACCGATGCTACAAGCAACGAGCCGATTGAAGACACCCCACTAGCTGAACAAACAGAAACCTTTACACAAGAAGAAGAAAAAAAGGGAAAAAGCACCTCGACGGGACCAAGAAAAAATATATTTGAAAAATTTTTCGATGGATTAAAAGATTTTTTAGACAAAGCAGAATAAAGTAACACCCATAAAATTAGTAATCATGAGTCATTTAGAAAACAACGATTTCCAAGGAATATCCTTCGATTTACCCAAAAATCAGTCCAATGTTATAAAAGTAATTGGTGTAGGTGGCGGCGGCTCCAATGCCATAAACCACATGTTTAAGCAAGGCATTAAAGGTGTCGATTTTGTTATTTGCAACACCGACTCTCAAGCTTTGGAAAATAGCCCAGTTCCCACAAAAATCCAACTAGGTGTTAACCTTACAGAAGGACTTGGTGCTGGAGCAAATCCTGAGGTAGGAGAACAAGCCGCACTAGAAAGTTTTGAGGAAATCCAAAATTTACTGAATACGAATACTAAAATGGTTTTTATAACCGCTGGAATGGGGGGTGGAACTGGAACAGGAGCTGCTCCAATTATCGCAAAATTTGCTAAAGAACTTGATATCCTTACGGTAGGAATTGTTACTATTCCATTTCAGTTTGAAGGGAAAGTAAGAAACGAGCAAGCACAATTAGGAGTTGAAAAACTTAGAGCAGAAGTAGATTCTTTAATCGTTATTAATAATAATAAACTAAGAGAAGTTTACGGTAACCTCGGGTTTAAAGCTGGATTTTCTAAAGCCGATGAGGTTTTAGCAACTGCGTCTAGAGGTATTGCGGAAGTAATTACGCACCATTACACACAAAACATCGATTTGAAAGATGCCAAAACGGTACTTAGTAACAGTGGAACAGCAATTATGGGCTCTGCCGTATCCTCTGGTTCTAATCGTGCCATGATTGCGATAGAAAAAGCATTGGACTCTCCATTGCTAAACGACAACAAAATTACGGGTGCTAAAAATGTGTTGCTATTAATTGTATCTGGAAGAGAGGAAATTACCTTAGATGAAATTGGCGAAATAAACGATCATATTCAAAACCAAGCAGGATATTCTGCAAACATTATTATGGGGGTTGGCGAAGACGAAAGTTTGGAAGATTCTATTTCTATTACTGTAATCGCGACAGGTTTCGATACTGAGCAGCAAGACGCAATTGTAAATACCGAAACCAAGAAAATAATTCATACGCTTGAGGATGAGCAAAAGGTTACGCACACCTTGTCTAATAAACAAACACGTGCTACATCTACAGCTTTCTCTCGACCTGTTGCCCCAGCGCCAGCAGAACCTAAAATTATTCATCGCCTAGAGGATGAGGAGGAGCAAATAAACCCCTTACCCTCAACAAAATCATTAATTGAAAACGAGCTAATTGTTACAACTCCAGAAATTGAAGCTATTAATGTAGTAGAAGAAGATGAGTTCGACTTTGAAGTTTCAGACGTTACTCCAACAGTTAGCGAGCCTAAAGTTGAAACATCGCCAACGCTATTATTTGATTTTCCAATTGTTGAAAATTCACAAGAAAGCCAGAGAACCTCTCAATCAACTGAAGATTCACCAACACAAGAGGATATAAAAAGCAAGATAACTTACGCTTTGGAAGAGGAAATTCATCAGATTGATGTTAAAGATGAAGTTGAAATCGTTTCAGAACCTAGTCATCAAAACCTTCATTCGATAGAAGCTAAGGCAGATACGAATGAAATTAAATACTTCAATTTAGGAGATTTAGAAGATTTAGAAGAGACCATTAATGAGGCAAAACCTTCTACAACCCACAAAAATGAAGAAGAGAAAGACGAAAGCTTACAAATTAGCACTAAATTTTCTTCTCCCTCAACTCATTCACCTTCTTCACCTTCTTCTGTGACGCAAGCGGACGAAGAGATTGACCCGATGAATAGTAGTATTAGCGACTTAAAGGCAAGAGCAGAAGAAAGAAGAGCTAAAATGAAACGATTTAATTATCAATTCAGGAACCAAACCAACATAGACGAAATTGAACGTCAACCTGCCTATAAACGTGCTGGTGTTGAGCTAGATAATCCTACAAATCAACAAAAAATGTCGAGAACGAGTTTGCATACTAATGAAAATGGTGAAATTAGTTTCCGCTCCAATAATTCATTTTTGCATGATAATGTAGACTAGTTTAAATGTTTCAATTTAATACAGGGAAAAACCCTAAATGGAAATATTACCTTAGGAATTATATTCGACTTATAATTCCTAAGGTTTTTTTGCGTTTTTGGAAAAATAGCATCCTTAAAAATGTCCAATTACGTAATGATTATGCATATATACAAAAGCGAGTTAATTACTACAATCAGCTTTCTGATTTTCAAAACTTAGAACATCCGATACAAGTCTCCGATTTTAAAAAAAATAAGGTAAAAGAAGGTTCCGTTTATTTTTTTGATACAATTCATTACCTCAATTGTTTTCCTTCTAACTTTAAATTTAAAGCAAAGTTTGGTGATGTAGTAACCGTTCCAAAACAAGCCTCTATTGTTAAAAGCAGGCCCATAACAGAAGACAATATCAATTCAGTAATGCTCAAGCTTGATAAAGTAAGGCATTTTATTTTTGTAAATGACAAATTGGAGTTTACAAGAAAAAAAGACAAAGTTCTTTTCCGCGGAAAGATTTTTGAAAAACAAAACAGGATCGATTTTTTCTATGCATACTTCAATCACCCGTCGTGCGATTTAGGAATGATAGATAAAAATTTTAATGAAGTTCCTTCGTCTTGGAAAGTTTCAAAAATGACTATTCAAGAGCACCTTCAATACAAATTTATTTTGGCCTTAGAGGGTATAGATGTGGCTAGTAATTTAAAATGGATCATGTCTTCTAATTCCATTGCGGTAATGCCTAAACCAACTTGTGAGACTTGGTTTATGGAAGCTAACTTACAGCCCAACCATCACTATATCGAGATTCAACCAGATTTTTCTGATTTGCCAGAAAAAATAGATTATTACCTAAGGCATCCTGAGCTTTGCAAGGAAATTATTAAAAACGCCAATGCTTACGTTGCTCAGTTTAAAAATAAAAAAAGAGAGCGTATAATCTCTCTTTTAGTACTTGAAAAATATTTTAAGTTTACAAATTATTCATCGTAAACGTTTTTGTACTTGTCTCCTTCTGTTTCAAAAAACTTTCCGTTTACATACCTGTAGTGTTTGTCTAGACTTGCAAGTGAATGCATGTTTTCAGGAGTTAAATGGACGTTGTAGCTTGCCAAGTTTTGTTCAATTCTAGCTGGGTTTGTAGATTTTGGGATTACGGTATAGCCACGCATTAAGGACCAAGCGATTAAAATTTGGGCACTAGAAGCTTGGTGTTGCTTAGCTATTGTTTGCACTACTTCGTTTTCTAGTAAGGATGGCTCGTCGGCTGCTTTCATTTGTGCAGACCTGTCTCCACTACCTAAAGGAGAATAAGCCGTTAGCGTAATTTCATGAAGCTTGCAAAAATCTAATAGGTCGTTTTGTTGTAAAAATGGGTGAAGCTCAACTTGATTTACCTCAGGTGCATCATTGGTTTTTCCAATAAGGTCCTCTAGTTTTTTACTACTGAAGTTGGAAACGCCAATATGCTTTACCAAACCTTTGTTTTTTGCCTCTAACATGGCCTCCCAAGTTTCTATAATAGGAACTTCTTCAAGCGATAAATAATCATCGTCTGATTGAGGAAACGTTGTTAAGTCAGGACGAAAAGCAATGGGCCAATGAATTAAATATAAGTCCAAATAATCCAATTGTAAGTCGTCTAAAGTTTTTTGTAAAGCGGGTAAAACATCTTCTCTTTTATGGGCGTTGTTCCATAACTTTGAAGTAACCCAAAGCTCGTTGCGAGTTATTAATCCCTCCTTAATAGCCTTTTGAATACCGTTTCCTACCTCTTTTTCGTTGGCGTAAACAGCTGCACAATCAATATGCTTGTATCCTGATTTTATAGCGTGATAAACCGCTTCTTCTACTTTACCTGGAGCCGACTTCCAAGTACCAAGACCTATGCTAGGAATGTTCGCTCCAGAACGTAATTTTACATCTTTATTCATCTTTTCATTTTCTACGAAATAAAGAAATTGAAGCTGTTTTTTGTAGGAACTGAATTGTTTTTATTAGAAGTTTAACGCAACGGTTTAAAGTGCAATTCCAACCGGGAGTAATTTTTGATACTTCGTTTTATACCTTCTCATGAAGGATTTTACCTCTTTACAAGTGGGAACTATTTTTGTTTTTGTATCAAGGTGAATATCTAGGACGGATTGAATCAATAAGGTATCGTACCCTTCATCGGATAAATGATCGCTAATTACAAGCTTAGTCAGGAAAATTCTGTTTTCTTGCTCAGCAAATTCTATAGCAATTAATTCGTTATCCACTAAGGCTTCAAATTGCCTTAGAAATTCATTTTTTGATACCTCAATAGTGTTTTTAGTTTCCATAGTACAATTATTGTAATGGTTACTTTTAAAATAATACATCAACTCAATAAGAGCGTAAAGGGCGGGTGTTTAGCATGCTGTTTTTGTTCAGCATCAAACTATTCATATAAATTAAGACCCATTTTCTTTAATTAGGTTTAATTCTTTGTACTTTTGTTTAGCGAATAGTTATGACCACACCTACAAAAATACACATTTATTTAATGCCCGGTTTAGCGGCTAGCCCAAGTATATTTGAATATATAAAATTACCCGAGGACACTTTCGAAATCCATTGGCTTTCATGGAAGATGCCCCAAAAAAAAGAGCCAATTCATGCTTATGCAAAACGGATGTGCGAGGAAATTAGGCATGAAAATCCTGTATTACTTGGAGTTTCCTTTGGAGGTGTTTTGGTTCAGGAGATGGCAAAATTTTTGTCATTGAAGAAATTAATTATCGTTTCTAGCGTTAAATCAAGAGATGAAATACCTCCTTCTATGAAGCTAGCAGGAATCACTAAACTATTTAAGATTTTACCTACAAGCTTAGTAAATTATGTAGGGCAAATTGAAAAGCTTCCTGTTGGCGATTTTGCTAAACGCAGAATACAATTATACAAGCAATATATGTCTGTGGATCACCCTTATTATTTAGAGTGGGCCATCGAGAATATGTTGTGCTGGAAACCTTCTGGAATTTCCAACGATGTAATTCATATACATGGAAATGAAGATGCTGTTTTTCCAATAAAATACATTAAGGACCCAATTGTAATTGAAGGCGGTACACACATTATGATTATAAATAAATATAGGTGGTTTAATAAAAATTTACCTTTTATAATAACCAAATAAGAAATGATATTTTCAAGGTTGTATTCTTATTTGCAATTCATAAGTAATTAAAAATGAGTAAGATGGATTTGCGAATAATTCACCCCACAATTTAAAAAGATAGATAGCTTTATGTCAAAAAAAAGTAGTTTAGTTGCAGTTATAGCCTTTGTTTTTGGGCTTAGTTTTGTCTTGATTTCAGGATTTATGTCAAATGAAGGCAATAATTTGAAAAATGGTTTTATAGAGCCTAATACGCCTTGTAATGTATATTCATTAGCTGTTCCAGAACAATTAAATTTCGCTGGCGAACCTGTGCCTCTTGAAGATCCAGAGATAAACATGCGTCTAGATAGGGAATTTTTAGTGAATACTTATTGGCAATCTAATGCTATTTTGCTCATTAAAAGGGCACATAAGTATTTTCCAATTATTGAGCCAATTCTTGAGCAACATGGGGTGCCAGACGACTTTAAATACCTTGCGCTTGCAGAAAGCGGATTAACACAAGTAGTCTCGCCAGCAGGTGCAACAGGTTTTTGGCAACTAATGAAACCCACCGCTCAAGATTACGGATTAGAAGTGAATAAGAATGTAGATGAACGCTATCATATTGAAAAATCTACCCATGTAGCTTGTAAGTACTTACTTAATGCTAAAGAAAGATTTGGTAGCTGGACCTTAGCCGCGGCAGCTTACAATGCTGGAAATGCTGGGATTTCTCGACAACTTGAACGTCAAAAAGTAAGTGATTACTACGACTTGCTATTGGTTGAAGAAACTTCTCGTTATGTATTCAGAATTCTAGCTTTGAAGTCTATTATTGGAAATTACGAAGATCATGGTTTTCTGGTTGATGATAGTCATTTTTATCCAGAAATTTCTGTTCGTAAAATACAAATAGACACTTCAATAGCAGATTTAGCCGATTTCGCAAAAGAAATGAAGATTAGCTACAAGACATTAAAAATTCACAATCCTTGGTTGCGTGAAGTTAATTTAGTGAATCACTCTAGAAAGAAATACGAAATTGAAATTCCCGAAGAGGGGCAATACCAAATTTTTTCAAATTTGCAATAAATTAAACTCAAATGAAAATGACACTAACACTTTTTTTAACGCTTGTAATTGTAGGTCTATGTGCAGGTTTTTTTAGTGGATTAATGGGGATTGGTGGGGGAGTAGTAATGGTGCCTTTACTTGTTTTTTTACTTGGTTTTACGCAACACGAAGCACAAGGCACATCGTTAGCTGTTTTAGCTGTGCCGGTTACCTTTTGGGCTGCTTACACCTACTACCAAGAAGGGAGTTTGAATTGGAAATATGCAGGTATCATAGCTGTTTGCTTTGCAGTAGGAGGATTTTTAGGTGCTAAATTAGCTATTAATATAGACGAAAAGCTACTTAAAAGAATATTTGGGGTACTTATGTTAGTACTTTCAATACGTATTATTTTTTCGAAGTAATTGGTGTTCCGCTATTTGTTTAAAACTCCAGCTTCGTAGGTAAGTATTATACTCACTAATTCCTCCAAATTTTCAAGACTCTCTAGCGCTGCTTCTTTAGAAGGAGTAGAGAGCTCAATTTGTGGATTGTGCTTTATTTTTAGTATTTTTTTATCGCTTCCAATCACAAAACTCGTAGGAAAGCCAATGCTGTGTTTAAGCATTTTAATGATATGTGCATCCCGATTTTTTAGTTCATCAACGTATATAATGTGAATATTTTTATGGTAGTTTTTTGCAACTTTCCGGACTTCACTTTTCTGGTCCCAAAACAGGACAATAAAGTCAATTTTGTTTTTATACTTATTAGCCATTTCGTTTAATGCGGGGACTTCTCCTTTGGTAGGAACTGTCCATGATGCATAAGTCATCAAAATCATAGGCCTATCGTAATCATCTATACAACATTTTTTGGTGTTTAGGCAATTAGCACTGAAGTTATCCATATAACTTCCAATAAGATAATTATTCAAAAGTTGATCGTAGTAAGATTCGGCAACATCGTTTTTACCAATTTTATAAGCTCTTTTTGCTTTGTACGTATATTCCTTATGATACAAGTAAATTTGTTCGGAAAAGTAGGTTTTTCTGTCAGGAATAAGACCTGTCTGCCCAATAACACAGTAGGTTTTCAGCATCAAAGTGATGGTTAAAATAGGTAGTTTTAACTTCATTGGCTGTGTGTTGATTTGATAAAGATAAGTAAAACTTTAGTAATTGTCTAATAATACCAATTTCATCACTGATTGTTGTGCTATCAAATTTTTAGATGAAGACTAGAAATTGAACTGTTTTATTTAACCGACTTAAAAATGAAACTACTAGTTGGTTTCAACTTTTCATTTAGTTAAATCATGGTTTAGACTATCTTTCTCCTACCTCTTTTTTAAGTTGAAGAGTTCAAATTTAATCCAGGGAAGGATTATTAGCCGCATAAAGTATGTAAGATTACTGGCTAGTTAAGTCGGTAACTGATTCCAAACTCTACTAGAAAGTTAATGTCTTCGCCACCCATTCTATAGTTAGAACTATTAAAAGAACGTAATGGGTCGTTCCACAGTAAAGTTGGTTCTATGCGTAGGCTAAGTTTATGATTAAGGCTATAAGCAATAATTCCGCCAAACGATACTACCGAGAAGCTACTAACAAATGAGTTTTGCCCTTGTTTATCGAAGCTTAAAACTTCCTTTGAAATTCCCATCCCTAAATTATATCCGAAATTAAGTTTTTGCTGTTGTAACTTTAATCGTTCTAATTGAAAAAGTAAAGTTCTATTTTCAATAAAACCATTTATGCTACTTGGGAATAAGCTTTGATTTAAGTTTTGCCAGTCCTCTCCCTTAAGTGAAGCGTTTAAGTTAAGGTACTTTAGCTTTAATCCGAAGTAAGAATTTTCTGGAGTATAGTTGATGTAACCTGAAAATAGACTTGGAGCGCCAAAACTTGAATTCACAGCACTGTCTGCGTTTTCAATCATATACACACTTCCAGTTCCTAACGAAAATCCCACCTCTAGCTCTTGTGCTTTTACATAAAAAAAGCCTAAGCTAAAGAGTAAAAAAAGTACAATTTTTCTCATAAGTTCATTTTTTTATACCATTAGTTGAAATTACCTGGTAATTCTGAATAAAAAACATTTCCGAAATGCTAATGAGAGGCTATTTTATTCTTGGGTAATTTCAATTAATAACCGATTTAACTTAGCTTACCAAAAATTAAACCAAAGTAAATTAAAAGCAAAAAATATAGAAACGAGGTGCTTCAAATATGTAAAAAAAAACGCTACTAAATAGTAGCGCTTCAATTAAAACTTTTTCATTTGTTGTTTCATCATGCGAATCTGATCTTTAAGCATGCCTTGTTTGTCAAGGTCTTTAGCTTCTTTTAGCAAAAGTTGTGCTTCTCTTTTTCTTCGCTTGGTCATTGCTATACCAGCTAAACTTAATTTTGCCATGGCGACATCTTGGTCCATCGATAAACCTAGCTGTAGCGCTTTCTTAAAGTATTTCTCAGCCTGTGTCATGTTTGTTTGAGACATCATTAAACCATGTAAATAGTTATAATAGCCTTGTTGTTTTGTAGTTAAGTTAGCCTCAGGATTTTTAATTTTGTCTAGATATTTTTTAGCTCCTTCAAAATCTTGCTTTCTGAGTTTCCAAAATGCAGCAAGAATCATTTCGTTTTTAAAATATAGGAAAATAAATATAGTAGAAAAGAAAATAAGCGCTATTCCGTTTCCGATGAAACCTTCAATTATTTGGTATATAGCATAGGCTATAATAAGAGAACTGATAACAAGTTTTATGTTTTTATTGAACATTTCTAATTTTGTTTAGCTTGCAAAGCTACAAAAAACAAAAGAAAAAACTAAATGATATTTTGTTGTTAGTCAAAAAACTTATCGTATATTTGCACGCAATATTTTTTAGAAACATACTAAGCACATAAAGATACAATAAAATGAAGAGAACCTTTCAACCTTCGAAAAGAAAACGTAGAAATAAGCACGGATTTAGAGAGCGTATGTCTACTGTAAACGGCAGAAAAGTTTTGGCTAGAAGAAGAGCCAAAGGAAGAAAAAGATTAAGTGTATCATCTGAAGCTAGCTTAAGAAGAAAGTAGTGATGAACAACTAATATATATAAGGTGTTACTTTTTTGTAAGTAACACCTTTTTTTATACCTAAATAAAACATACAACACCACATAAAATGCCAAAAAATAATAACCTTAAATGTATTCTGCTTATTGGTTCAGGTCCAATTGTTATCGGTCAAGCTTGTGAATTTGATTACTCAGGTTCGCAATCACTTCGTTCTTTACGTGAAGAAGGAATCAAAACCGTACTAATAAACTCGAATCCAGCTACTATCATGACTGATCCTACTATGGCAGATCATGTTTATTTGAAGCCTTTAACTACTAAATCTATTGTCGAGATTTTAAAAAATCATCCTGAAATAGACGCAGTTCTGCCAACAATGGGAGGACAAACTGCATTAAATTTATGTATAGAAGCTGACGATAAAGGGATATGGAAGGATTTTGGCGTACAGATTATAGGCGTAGATATTGACGCTATAAATATTACCGAGGATAGAGAGAAATTTAGGCTTTTAATGGAGGAAATTGGAGTAGGTGTTGCTCCGTCTAAAACGGTAACTTCTTTTTTGAAAGGTAAAGAAGTTGCACAAGAATTTGGTTTCCCTCTTGTTATTAGAGCTTCATTTACTTTAGGTGGTACGGGAGCTTCTTTTGTACATTCTGAAGACCAATTTGAAGAATTACTAACCCGCGGTTTAGAGGCTTCTCCAATTCATGAAGTCATTATAGATAAGGCTTTACTTGGTTGGAAAGAGTATGAATTAGAGTTGCTTCGAGATGCTAATGATAATGTTACCATTATTTGTAGCATTGAAAATTTCGACCCAATGGGTATTCATACAGGGGACTCTATTACAGTTGCTCCGGCCATGACGCTTAGCGACCGAACTTATCAGCGAATGCGTGATATGGCTATCAAAATGATGCGAAGCATAGGAGATTTTGCAGGAGGATGTAATGTTCAATTTGCAGTAAGCCCTGATGAAAAAGAAGATATTATTGCCATCGAAATAAATCCTCGCGTTTCACGTTCCTCTGCTTTAGCTTCCAAAGCAACCGGTTATCCAATTGCTAAAATTGCTTCAAAACTAGCCATTGGTTATCATTTAAATGAACTTAAAAATCAAATTACCCAAACCACTTCTGCCTTTTTTGAGCCAACTCTTGATTATGTAATTGTGAAAATCCCGCGTTGGAATTTCGATAAATTTGAAGGCTCGGATAGGACCTTAGGACTCCAAATGAAGTCTGTAGGAGAAGTAATGGGCATAGGTCGTTCTTTTCAAGAAGCCCTGCATAAAGCTACACAATCCCTAGAAATAAAGCGAAATGGATTAGGTGCCGATGGAAAAGGCTATACCAACTACGAACAAATTATTAGTAAACTTACGCACGCCAGTTGGGACCGAGTTTTTGTAATTTATGATGCTATACAAATGGGAATTCCCCTAAGTAGAATTCATGAAATCACAAAAATTGATATGTGGTTCCTAAAACAGTACGAACAATTACATTTCCTAGAAAAAGAAATTGAAAAATATACTGTCGATACGATTTCTAAAGAGTTATTACTCGAAGCTAAGCAGAAAGGATTTGCCGATAGACAGATTGCTCACATGTTAGGCTGTTTGGAAAGCCAAGTGTACAACAAACGAGTTTCTTTAGGGGTAAATCGAGTCTACAAATTGGTAGATACTTGTGCAGCAGAGTTTGAGGCTCACACACCTTATTATTACTCAACTTTTGAAGCTGCAATGGTACTTCCAGATGGAACTGAAACCGTACAAAATGACAGCGTAGTATCTGAGAAGAAAAAAATAATTGTTCTTGGCTCAGGACCTAACCGTATTGGTCAAGGTATTGAATTTGATTATTGCTGTGTTCATGGCGTTTTGGCTGCGGCCGAATGTGGTTACGAAACAATAATGATTAACTGCAACCCAGAAACTGTTTCGACGGATTTCGATACGGCAGACAAGCTGTATTTCGAGCCAGTATTTTGGGAACATATTTATGATATCATAAGGCACGAGAAACCTGAAGGCGTAATTGTTCAGTTGGGAGGCCAAACGGCACTTAAGCTTGCAGAAAAATTGAGTAGGTACGGTATAAAAATTATGGGTACTAGCTATGAAGCCTTAGACCTTGCTGAAGACAGAGGTAGTTTCTCTAAACTTCTTCAAGAAAACAACATACCCTACCCTCGCTTTGGTGTTGCTGAAACCGCCGAAGAGGCGCTGAAGTTAGCCGACGAGCTTGATTTCCCTCTTTTGGTCAGACCATCTTATGTTCTTGGAGGGCAGGGGATGAAAATTGTTATCAATAAAAGAGATTTAGAAGCACACGTAGTAGATTTGCTCAGAAAAATACCAAATAACAAATTATTGTTAGACCATTATTTGGATGGTGCAATAGAAGCTGAAGCAGATGCCATTTGCGACGGAGAAAATGTGTATATTATTGGTATAATGGAGCATATCGAACCATGCGGAATTCATTCTGGCGATTCCAACGCCACTCTTCCTCCGTTTAATTTAGGCGATTTGGTATTGCAACAAATAAAAGACCATACCAAGAAAATTGCACTAGCCTTAAATACGGTAGGCTTAATTAATATTCAGTTTGCTATAAAAGATGATATGGTTTACATAATAGAGGCCAATCCAAGAGCTTCAAGAACAGTACCTTTTATTGCTAAAGCCTATGGGGAGCCTTATGTAAATTACGCAACAAAAGTAATGCTCGGAGAAAATAAAGTAACGGACTTTACATTCAACCCTAAGTTAGAAGGCTATGCAATTAAGCAACCTGTTTTTTCTTTTGATAAATTCCATAATGTAAACAAACAACTTGGGCCAGAAATGAAGAGTACAGGAGAAAGCATACTTTTTATTGACTCTTTAAAAGATGATGCTTTTTATGACTTATATACAAGAAGAAAAATGTATTTGAGTAAATAATGTGTATCTAAATCGAAAAAAACATAAAAAAAATTCATTTTATTTTTTTTTAAGATAAAAGTTTTGGCATTAGGTTAATTTATTTATATTGCTTTCCTCAATTTTAACAATAACTAATTATGAGTGATAGAGTAAAATACGAACTAGAGTTTCCTATACAAGTATCTCCGTCCCTATTGTATCAATACATTTCAACTCCATCTGGATTGAGTGAATGGTACGCGGACAATGTTAACTCTAGAGGAGAAATTTTCACCTTTATCTGGAACGGAAGTGAAGAGCAAGCTAAATTATTATCAAAAAAATCAGGAGAAAGAGTCAAATTTAGATGGGTGGACGACGAAGATGAAGAAGAGTCTTGTTTTTTTGAGTTACGTATCCAGGTAGATGAAATTACCAAAGACGTCTCGCTTATGATAACAGATTTTGCTGAGGAAGATGAAGTAGAAGAAGGTAAAATGCTCTGGGAAAATATGGTAAGTGAATTAAAACATATTCTAGGTTCAAACTAATAACATACTATGATCAATATCAACGGTTCAATACTTGCTTCGGACGATGCAAGTATTTCTGTTTTAAATAGAGGCTTTCAGTACGGTGATGCACTTTTTGAAACCATTCGTGTTATCAACAGCGAGATAATGTTTTGGGAAGACCACTATTTCAGGCTTATGTCTTCTATGCGTATTTTGAGAATGGAAATTCCCGCTAGTTTTTCGCCTGAGTTTTTGGCTGAGGAAATAGCAAAAACAATAAAAGCAAATGATTTAGCATCTTCACCAGCAAAAGTAAAAATTAATGTTTGGCGCAAAGAAGGAGGATTGTATACTCCAACAAACCAGCATATTGAATTTTCAGTAAGTGCTCATGTATTAGATCAAGCCTTTTACCAGTATTCTGAACAAAGCTATGAAGTAGAATTGTTTAAAGATCACTATGTCGCTGCGGGATTGTTAACTTCAATAAAATCCAATAATCGATTAGTTTCTATATTAGGAGGAATTTTTGCGTCAGAAAATGATTACCAAAACTGCTTGCTCTTAAACGATCAGAAATCTGTTGTTGAAGCTACTAACGGTAATTTATTTTTGGTAAAGGGGAATAGCATTAAAACGCCACCGATTGCAGAAGGATGTTTAAATGGGGTAACTAGAAAACAAATTATTGCAATAATTAAGGATTTAAAAGATTATGAGCTAGAGGAAACTTCAATTTCACCTTTTGAGTTGCAAAAAGCTGATGAACTATTTATAACCAATGTAATTGTTGGAATTCAGCCCATTACAAAGTACCGAAAGAAGGAATACGACACAAGTTTTTCAAAGCGTATGCTTGGTTTGCTAAACGCAAAGGCCAGACTGAATTAGTTGTGTTAGTTAATTGTGGGAAGGGTTTTCTGGAGCATTAAACCAGATTAAATATTCACCTCCCAGTTTTTTTAATTCTGATTGCCAGTAGGTAGCATCAGGCACCGTAATAACTTCTTCGTTATTTACTTGGTCGGTAATAACCCAAACGGCTTCGCTTAACTCATCTTCTAGTTGTTGCGCGTCCCAACCAGAATACCCTAGAAAAAATTTAATGTCGTTTTCTCCAATAAGATGTTCGTTAATAAGCTTAATTGTAGTGTCGAATGAACCACCCCAAAATATACCATCTCTTATTTCAACACTATTGGGGATTAAATCTGGAACCCTATGTATGAAATACAAATTATCTTGTTCCACAGGTCCACCATTAAATAAACTAAATTTGATTTTTATTTCGGGTACAAGTTCATCTAAAGTTACATTTAAACGCTTGTTTAAAATAAAACCTACCGATCCGTTTGTTGAGTGGTGCGAAATTAAAATAACAGAACGATTAAATGAAACATCTCCAATTATGGAGGGCTCAGCTATGAGTAAGTTTCCAGTTTTTGGTAAAATTGTTTCCATTTTTTAATCTTTATCACTAAAGTATAAATTATTTTTAACAACTACTAACTTTAGTGTAAATTATTTCAAAAATACACGTTCTTTAAAACAAAAAATCCCTGCTCTTTTAAGCAAGGATTTTTATTTACTGTCATAAGTAAAACTAGTTAACTGCTTTTTGCAATTCAGAACCAGCTTTAAATTTCACTACATTTTTAGCAGCGATTTTGATGGTTTTACCAGTTTGTGGGTTTCTTCCTTCTCTTGCAGCTCTTTTAGATACTGACCAAGATCCAAAACCAACTAAAGAAACTCTGTCTTCATTTTTTAATGCTTTTTCAACATTTCCTAAAAAAGACTCTAATGCTTTTTTTGCTGCTGCTTTTGAGATACCAGCATCTTCTGCCATTGCATCAATTAAGTTTGTTTTGTTCATGATTTAAATTTAATTAAGGTTAAACGAAAATATCTTTCACAAATTTATACGGAATTCCTTACTACACAAGTGCTAAGCGCATATTTATTTTAAATTGTTGATAACTTCGTCAAATTGTTAATAACTTTATTGTTTTTGGTTAGTTTTTTTTCAAATTTCTCTGAGCCTATATAAAATAAGCGTTTGCTGAAAGTTGATGCCCGTTAAGAAAATCAATAGCATTCATTTTCTTTTTTCCTTCTATTTTTAATTCGTCTATTGCTAAAACTCCGTTTTTTGCTTGCACAAGTAAGCTTTTCTTGTTTTTTATAATTCCTCCAACCTTAGTTTCAGTTTCTTTGCTGTGTATATGCGCTTTGTAGATTTTGCAATGTTTGGTTTCTTCATTACTTATAATAGTTGTCCAAGCAACTGGAAAAGGCGATAATCCTCTTATTTTGTTGTAAATTTTTTCCACACTCTCCTCCCAATCTATTGCTGTGTTTTCTTTAGTAAGTTTTGGAGCTTCTTGCATTTGTGTTATACTTGGCTGAGGTTTTGCTTCAACGGTTCCTGAACTTATGAGGTCGAGTGTTTCAATAAGTGCTTGGGCACCAAGTGTTTCAAGCTTAGGATAAATATCTCCTAAGGTTTCATCTTCGTCTATAGCTAATTCTTTTTGTAAAATAATTTCACCTGTATCAATTTCTTCGTTCAAAAAGAATGTAGTTACTCCTGTAGTTTTTTCTCCGTTTACAATAGCCCAATGAATAGGAGCTGCGCCTCTGTAATTTGGTAATAAAGATGCATGAACATTAAAAGTACCGTATTTTGGGAAGTTCCAAACTTGTTTAGGAAGCATTCTAAACGCAACTACAACAATAACATCTGGATTCATTTCTTGTAATTGAGACAGGAATTCATCCGATTTTAAGTTAGTGGGCTGATAAATGGGCAAACCTTTTTCAGTGGCAAATATTTTTACATCCGACATATTTATTTTTCGTCCACGTCCGGCCGGTTTATCTGGTGCAGTTACAACTCCAACTATAGTATGCTCTTTCTCTATAATTTTGGCAAGACTTGTCACAGCAAATGCTGGTGTTCCCATGAAACATATGTTCAATTTTTTTCTTACTTTCTCCACTTTGTATAGGTGTTATTTGGGTTTAACTTTATCTTTCTTGCTTCTAAAAGTCGACGTAAATTAGTTACAATTTCTTCCCGTGTGTAAACAGATTTTTCAATTAGTTCTTTTGCTGTATAGCAGGCCTCATTTAGTTCTTCAACTAAGTAAGTAATGCACTCTTCATTATGCTGCGTAGGTGCATAATCTAAGCTTTCTTCACCTAGGCAAACTGAACATTTGCCACATTTTTCTGCCCCCTTTTCATTAAAGTATTCCATTAATTGGACACTTCTGCATTTGGTCGTGTTTTTTAAAAAGTCGATTACCGCTTGTACTTGTTCAATTTTTCCTTCCTTATAGGCCACTATTTCTTTGCCTATTGGGTTTATGGTGCGATCGTTTTCTTTTGGTACTAAAAATTGAATTGTTAAGTCTTGTTCTTTAAGGGCTAATTCAGCGATTCCTTGCGAATGTAAAAACTTCAGTTCTGCTGTTATTTTGTCTTTGGTTTTGTTTGTTTTTCGTTGAAGTAACCCAATGTCTATTTGTGTTGGGTGATCAAAAATTCCGCCATACGTTCTAAGTAAATTCTGTATGGTTTCTTCTATTTCAACATTTGTTTGACAAAAATGAAGCAGTGCTTTGTGGTCCACTACAAATTGAAACTGGCTTTGTTGCTGGTAATTTTTTGAGAGTACAAGAATGCTCATTCGGTCTAAAATTTCTAGACAGCTGTAAACTTTTTGTGTAGCAAGTTGAAAGCGTTGACAAAATTCAAAAAAATTAAAGTCAAAGCTTTCTCCCTCGCCTTCGCCGTAAGCAACAGAAAAGTAGGTAGTAAGTTTTCTGTAAATATGCTTTACTTCATCCAAGCTAGGAATAACTTCTATAAATTGGGTTTTTAATTTTATTATGTCACTTTCGTTATATAAAATAGTTGCTTCAGATGCTTTGCCATCACGTCCACATCTTCCAATTTCTTGAAAATAGTTTTCGATATTTTCAGCTAAATTAAAGTGTACAACTTTCCGAACATCGGCCTTATCTATCCCCATGCCAAATGCATTGGTGGCTACGACTACTTTCGACTTGTTTTCAAGCCATTCTTCTAACACTTTTTTCCGCGTATCTTTTGGCATTCCTCCATTGTAAGAGGAAGCCGGAATTCCAGATTGTGTTAAAAATAAGGCCAATTCTTTTGTTAATGCACGGTTCCTTACATACACAATTCCACTTCCTTCTAAGTTTTTAAAAAGTTGAAGAAGTTGAAAACGTTTATCGTTTGTAAATTGAACTTTTATAGCAATGTTTTCTCTTTTGAAGCTTAATTTAATAATTGAAGGCGCCCTGAGTTGAAGCACTTCGATTATATCCTGTTGTACTTTTTCAGTTGCTGTTGCTGTTAAAGCGATGCATGTAGCTTTTGGTTGAAGCTCCCGTATAGAAGATATTAATCGGTAGGAAGGCCTGAAATCGTGTCCCCATTGCGAGATGCAGTGAGCTTCATCTACTGCAATTAGCGAAACATTCATTTGTTTGATGCGCTCTTGTACAACATCTTGTTGCAGTCGTTCTGGCGAAAGGTACAAGAATTTATATTTCCCGTACTGGCAGTTGTCTAATAATTGTAGCACTTCTTTATGTTTCATGCCCCCTTGAAGCAATAGTGCTTTTATTCCTCTTTGCTGCAAGTTAGAAACTTGGTCTTGCATGAGGGCAATTAGAGGAGAAATAACAATACAAATTCCTTCTTTTACAAGCGCAGGAACTTGGAAGCATAGCGATTTTCCTCCGCCGGTAGGCAAAAATGCACAAGTATCCTTGCCCGCTAAAACGGAGTCAACAATTTCCTGCTGAGATGGTTTTAGCGAAGGATAGCCCCAGTATTTGTCTAAGACTTCTTGTACATTAGTCATATTTTGGGTTTTCTATTTTTCTAATTGCTTGATAATAAATTGGCATCTTTTTTCTACGCTATCCTTTGGGACTTCTATGATAGCGTAACCTAATTCTTGATAGGTAGTAAGTAGTTGCTGCTCAATTTTTTTAGCTTCCTTTAGACTTTCGTATCGCTCGCTATCTTGTTCATAGATTTCATCCCAAAGAGGAAAGAAAAATACTTTTTCGTAGCGGTAAATTGTAGAGGCTGAGATAAATTTATCAGGAATTTCTGAAACACTAAATTTTAGATAGGCCAAAACATCAGGGATTCCTCTATCTATAAACGTAATTTTAGGAAGGTTAGCACTAGCTTGTTGGTGTTGGTTAATTCTACCTTCTAATAATTTTTCTGAAAAAAGTAATGGTTCTGTAATAAAAAGTTGGTCTATCCCTTGTTTTTTTGCTTCAATAGTTACTTCTCTTGAAATTTCTGGGAGGCAGTGATACCCCATGTTTTCGAGCTGATGTATGGTGGTAGATTTCCCCGTACTTGGTCCTCCGATTAGTAAAATTCCAGCGGTTGTATTTTTGTTCATAAGTTTTTGCCTATTCTAGTTTCAACTTTACTACTATATTTGCACCAAAAATAATATGGCCGACAATCAAGCAGCATTTTATGATAAATTGAAGGAAAAGCTTCAAGAGTCCGTTTCTTGGCCCTCCGAATATTTATATAAGTTTATTGTTCCTTCTTCGGAAACAAATATACAGAAGCTTACCGAAATTTTCGATAATTTAGGAGCAGTAATACAAACCAAACAGTCTTCAAAAGGAAAATATACCAGCGTTTCTATACATATTTATATGAAAAACCCTGACGAAGTAATAAAAAAATACAAAGAAGTAGGAGAGAAGGTAGAAGGAGTTATATCACTATAAAGCAAATTGAAATATGTTTTGATTTGTTTCAATACGCATGTGTAAAGTTTCTTCTTCGTTGAAGCTACACATGTGCTTTATTTGAAATGTTTCCCTTATGTTTGTAATTCTGTTGTGATTGTTTGATTTTTTTCTTTTATCTTGCTATGTCTAAAAGGAAAGCCCCCTCTTCATGTATTATGGGGTTTAAATTAATTGAAATAATCACTCGTAAATTCTTTTTTAGGCCTTATTTTTTGGTCTTATTTTTATTAAAAATAATTAGTAAATTGCTCACTTAAATATATACCCTTGGATAATTACTTAGAATACAACTCCAGTAGAAATAAATTACACATACCAGAATACGGCAGGAACGTTCAGAAAATGGTTGAATATGCCAAAACCATTACGGACGACAAAAAGCGAAATGAAACGGCTCGTGCCATCATAGATGTTATGGGTAATATGACTCCTCACCTTCGCGATGTTGCAGACTTTCAGCACATGCTATGGGACCAATTATTTATAATTAGCGATTTTGAATTGGATGTAGATTCTCCGTTTCCAAAACCTACAAGAGAGCAGTTGTTTCAGCGCCCTGAACCTTTGGGTTACCCGCAGAATTTTCCTAAATATAGGTTTTATGGGAACAATATCAAACGTATGATAGATGAGGCTCTAAAACTTGAAGAAGGCGAAGAAAAAGAGGCGCTCGTACTTATTATTGCCAACCATATGAAAAAAAGTTTTTTGAGTTGGAACAGAGACAGCGTAAAGGACGATGTTATTTTTAAACACTTGCATGAGTTGAGTGATGGAAAAATAAACCTTAACGCAGAAGAGGAATCCTTAAGAAAAGCCAATGAATTGGTTCAGAAAAACCAAAAGGCAACTGTGAAGAAGAATAATTCAAACAACAACCGAAATAATAACCGAAACCGAAAACGAAGAAACTAATGGGAACCTTTAAAATTGAAGGAGGTCACTCACTTAAGGGTGAAATTACTCCTCAAGGAGCAAAAAATGAAGCGCTTCAGATTTTATGTGCGGTTTTAATGACCGATGAAGAAGTAAAAATTCACAACATACCAGACATTAGGGATGTTAATAAACTAATAGAAATATTAGGAAATTTAGGTGTTAAAATACAAAAGCTCGGAAAAGGAAGCTACTCTTTTAAAAGCGATGAGCTTAATTTAGAATACTTAGAAAGCCAACAGTTTAAAGATGAAGGGAGCAGTTTACGAGGGTCTATTATGATTGTAGGACCACTCTTAGGCCGATTTGGAAAAGGGTATATTCCCCGTCCAGGAGGCGACAAGATTGGTAGACGAAGACTGGATACTCACTTTGAAGGATTCATCAAATTAGGAGCTACTTTTAGGTACAATAAAGAAGAACGTTTTTATGGGGTTGAAGCACCCAAAGGACTTACTGGTACTTACATGTTGCTCGAAGAAGCATCGGTTACAGGAACTGCTAACATTTTAATGGCTGCAGTTTTTGCGAAGGGAAAAACCACTATATACAATGCAGCCTGCGAGCCTTATTTGCAACAACTTTCTAAAATGTTGGTAAGCATGGGGGCTAATATTAAAGGTATTGGCTCTAACTTGTTAGAGATTGAAGGGGTCGAAAAACTAGGCGGATGCACTCATCATGTTTTGCCAGATATGATTGAAATCGGTTCCTGGATAGGCTTAGCCGCAATGACAAAAAGTGAAATTACTATAAAAAATGTAAGTTGGGACAACCTTGGTCTAATTCCCGCTACATTTAAGAAGCTAGGAATTAACCTGGAACGAAAAGGGGATGATATTTTTATTCCGGCTCATCACAATGGTTACGAAGTGGCTAGTTTTATTGATGGCTCAATTATGAACATTAGCGATGCTCCTTGGCCAGGTTTTACACCTGATTTATTGAGTATAATGTTAGTAGTTGCTACACAAGCGAGAGGTAGTGTGCTTATTCATCAAAAAATGTTTGAGTCAAGATTGTTCTTTGTAGATAAATTAATTGATATGGGGGCAAAAATTATTTTGTGCGATCCACACCGAGCAACTGTTATTGGTCATGATTTTGTTTCTAGCTTAAAAGCTACAACAATGACTAGTCCAGATATTCGTGCGGGTATTTCTTTGCTAATTGCGGCACTTTCTGCAAAAGGAACTTCTACAATACACAACATCGAGCAGATTGATAGAGGTTACGAAAATATAGATGAACGCTTAAGAGCGATTGGTGCAAAAATTACACGTTATGATAATTAGCGAGTGAGTCGTAGGTTATTAAGCTTAGATTTTAGCTTTTATAATACATAAATTAGAACGCCCATGTCCAGGACATGGGCGTTCTAATTTATGCAGACTTAACTTCTTTATTATCAATTCTAAAAGAAAAAAAACAACCTTCAATAAGAGTCCCAAAAAACAGCTGAAAATTAGCTTCTTAAAAGTCGATTTAATTTCGTTTTATTTTCTATTTTTGCGCCGAATTTAATTTCAACACAACACAACAATGGGTGATATTGAAAAGACAGCTAAAATTTTTGCTTGTTCGCAAAGTCAAGTGCTAGCTCAATCAATTGCAAAATCTTATGGTTTACCCCTCGGAAATGTAATTACTTCAACGTATAGCGATGGAGAATTTCAGCCCTCGTTCGAGGAGTCTGTTCGAGGAACAAGAGTTTTTATCATTGGTTCAACATTTCCAAACTCAGACCATTTAATGGAAATGTTACTCATGTTGGATGCCGCTAAACGCTCTTCCGCAAGGCACATAACTGCAGTTATTCCTTATTACGGATGGGCTAGGCAAGACCGAAAAGACAAGCCAAGGGTTCCTATTGCTGCTAAAATGATTGCTAAAATGCTTGAAACAGCGGGAGCTACAAGAATAATCACCATGGATTTGCATGCTGACCAAATTCAAGGATTCTTTGAGAAACCAGTAGACCATTTGTTTGCATCTACTGTTTTTTTACCTTACTTAAGGGGGCTAAATTTAGATAATCTGACAATTGCATCGCCAGACATGGGAGGTTCCAAAAGAGCTTATGCCTATTCTAAAGCATTAGAGAGTGATGTGGTTATCTGTTATAAGCAAAGAGCGAAGGCTAATGTTATATCGCACATGGAATTAATTGGCGATGTTACAGATAGAAATGTTATTCTGGTTGATGACTTAGTAGATACCGCCGGAACATTAGCTCACGCCGCTGACCTGATGATGGAAAGAGGAGCAAAAAGTGTTAGAGCAATATGTACGCACCCTGTATTGTCAGGCAATGCATACGAAAAAATAGAAAAATCTAAGCTAGAGGAACTTATTGTAACAGATAGTATCCCGCTTAAACAAGAGAGCAAAAAGATTAAAGTTGTAAGCTGTGCAGAATTATTTGCTGATGTAATGCTTGCCGTGCACCACAACAAGTCTATTAGCTCAAAATTTTTAATGTAATTTAATTTTAATTTTTTATTTATGAAGTCACTTACGATCAACGGATCTAAAAGAGAAAGCGTAGGAAAGAAGTCAACTCGAGACCTACGTAATGCTGGAGAGGTTCCTTGCGTAGTTTACGGGGGAGACCAAGTGTTACATTTTCATGCTCCAGAAGCTGCTTTCAAAAATTTGGTTTATACGCCAGATGTTTACACAGTAGCACTAGAGTTAAATGATGGAACTAAGCTTAATGCCGTGTTGCAAGACATTCAGTTCCACCCTGTAACCGATCAAATTTTACATATGGACTTCTATAAGTTTGATGAAGATCAAGACATTACTATGGAAATTCCTGTACACACTAAAGGTGTAGCTAGAGGGGTTAAAAATGGTGGTGTTCTACGATTCAACCTTAGAAGAATGACAGTTAGAGGTGTAGCTTCTAAACTTCCTGATTTTATTGAAGCTGATGTTACTAAATTAAGAATAGGACAAAAATTATACGTTACTGCTGTGGCTAGTGAAGATTATAAAATTCTTCACCCAGAAAACACAGTAATTTGTATGGTTAAAACTTCTAGAAATGCTGTTGCAACTGCAGATGATGACGATGAAGATGAAGAGTCTTCAGAAGAAGCATCAACAAACGCTGAAGCATAACATTTCTGTGAATTTATTTAAAAAAAGCATCTTGTTATCAAGATGCTTTTTATTTTTACAGAAAAAATGAGAGCTTTCTTTGGAAGATTACTGGGACGTAATAGATATAAAGAACCTAGTGAAGCTATGAAAAAATACTTAATTGTTGGTCTTGGAAATCCCGGTCCAAAATACAAAAATACACGCCACAACATTGGTTTTAAAGTGTTGGACTTCCTAGCAAAAGAAAATGAAGCTTCTTTTGTTTCAGCTAAACTGGCGGAAAAGGCCCAGTTTAATTTTAAAGGAAGAAGTTTTTTGCTTATTAAGCCAACTACTTTTATGAATTTAAGCGGAAAGGCACTAAAGCATTGGCTTCAAAAAGAAAATATTCCCCTAGAACAGGTTTTAGTAATTACAGACGACTTAAATTTACCCTTCGGAACAATTCGACTAAAAACAAAAGGAAGCAACGGGGGGCACAATGGACTGAAAGACATCCAAGATCAGTTACAAACTACTAATTATGCTCGATTACGTTTCGGGATTAGTGATGCTTTTTCTAAAGGACGACAAGTAGACTATGTGCTTGGTGAATGGTCTGATACAGAGAATTTAACCTTGAAAGAACGCATTGATATGGCGGCTCAAGCTGTAATTTCTTTTGGAACCGCAGGCCCACAAATAACAATGAATGAATTCAACGGAAAATAGTGAAGGTATTTAACAATATAGCTTCTTTTGAAGCAGAAAAAAAATCAGTCATCACCATCGGAACTTTCGACGGGGTTCATTTGGGGCATCGTCAAATTTTAAGCCGAGTAACTCAATGTGCGCAAAAGGAAAATCTGACTTCTGTTTTGCTTACCTTTTTTCCACATCCTCGGATGATTCTTCAACATTCTGATGATCTAAAATTAATAAATACAATTGAAGAAAAAAAGCAAATAATCGCATCTGTTGGGATAGAGAATTTGGTCATTCACCCATTTACCAAAGATTTTTCAAGATTAACCGCAAATCAATATGTAGAAGATGTGTTGGTGAATAGTTTGAAAGCGAAAAAAATTATTATTGGTTATGATCATCGATTCGGTAGAAACAGGACCGCAGATATTAATAACCTTAAAGAAATGGCGAGAGATTTCGACTTTGAGGTTGAAGAAATTACGAAACAAGAACTAGAGCATGTAGCCATCAGCTCGACTAAAATTAGAGAGGCTTTAATAAAAGGAGATGTTCAGCTAGCAAATAACTACCTTACCCAACCCTTTTTGTTAACTGGTAAAGTGGTAAAAGGAAAAGGTTTGGGTAAAGAATTTGGCTATCCAACGGCAAATCTTTTTATTGAGGCATCGTATAAATTAATTCCTGCCGTTGGAGTTTATGTTGTTCATTCTTATTTTAATGGTCAAAAATTAGAAGGCGTTTTAAGCATCGGTTTTAATCCTACAACTGGCGATAATAAGTTGAGTATAGAAGTTTTCTTCTTCGATTTTGATCAAGACTTATACGGAAGCGAAATTCAGCTCCATTTATTAAAAAGAATTCGTGGAGAAAAAAAGTTCGATTCGACACAACAACTTATCTCAGCTATAGATAATGACGTTTTAGAAGCAAAAGAATTTTTACATGAATATGAGTAACTACTTATTTAAACCCATAGACAATACCTCGTTGGTTTTGTTTAGGGTTTTGTTTGGCTTATTAATTACGTTAGAGGCATGGGGGGCTATCGCTACTGGATGGGTGACTCGTGTTTTAGTAGAGCCTGATTTCACCTTTAATTTTATAGGCTTTGGTTTTCTGCAATACTTACAAGGCCCTTATATGTACCTTCATTTTTTTATAATGGGAGTGTTTGGTATAGGTGTAATGTTAGGTTACAAATATAAATGGAGTATGTTGGGTTATACGCTGTTTTGGGCTTGTGCTTACTTTATGCAAAAATCTTCCTACAACAATCACTACTATTTACTTTTATTGATTTGTGTTTTTATGCTAATTGTACCTGCCAATAAGTACTTGTCTCTGGACGCGAAGAAAAACCCTTCAATTAGCAGTATTAGCATGCCTAATTGGGTTCGTGTTTTTATTATTTTACAGTTATGGGTAGTGTATACCTACGCATCGGTTGCTAAGTTTTATCCAGATTGGTTGGACGGGACTTTTCCAAGATTACTGATGTCAGGAAAACAACACTACTACATCATAGGCGACTTTTTACAGACAGATTTTGCCATTACCTCTATTATTTATGTTGGAATTTTATTCGATTTGTTAGTGATACCTTTATTGCTATGGAAAAGGACGCGCTTCTTTATTTTTGTTTTCGGAATATTTTTTCATCTATTTAATAGTATTGTTTTTCAAATTGGAATTTTCCCATACCTATCATTGGCTTTTTGTTTATTCTTTTTTGATCCGAAACTAATCAATAAGAAATTCTTGGCAAGAAAAGCATTCTATAATGATGCTGACAATCCCTTACAGAAAAGTACAATCCCGTCTTATAAGAATGGTATTCTTGTTTTTTTTATAGTTTGGTTTTTGTTGCAAATCTTTCTTCCTGTTAGACATCATTTTATAAATAGCGATGTTTTATGGACTGATGAAGGCCACAAGCTAAGTTGGCGAATGATGCTCCGAACCAAAAGTGCCTTAGCTAACTTTAAGGTAGTAGAGGTTGAAACTGGCAAAGAGGAATGGATAAATACCTATGACTATTTAACCAATAAACAACATAAAAACTTGTCTAGAGCTGACGGTATCTGGCAATTTGCGCAACATTTGCATAATGAATACGCAAAGCAAGGAAAAGAAGTTGCAGTTTACGCTGACGTAAAACTTTCGGTTAACGGAAGACCTTTTAGTCAATTTATAGATTTTGAAACTGATTTGGCAAAGGCAGAATTCAATTACTTTAAAAGTAACATTTGGATACTTCCATTACCGAAGGATTTTTATAAAAAATAAACCAAATTGTGTTATTCCAGTTATGAGTTGAAATTACGCAAAAAGAATATTTTTTCGGTATCTTTAATGGGTATAAAAATAAAGCCTAAATTTAGTTAGGCTTTTTTAATTGATTTAATCAGTATTAGTTTAGACTCTCGCTATTTGGGTTGTCTTCCTCCTCCTCAACCTTATCATCTTCTTCGTCACCAATATATTCGTCGTACTCTGGATATAAAAAGCTATTGTAGGGAAACCTAGTCACGTGAATTTTTCGCACTTCCTCATAAACTTTTTTTCTGAAGTCTTCTATATTTTCCTTTTCTGTAGCTGAAATAAACAATACATGATCGCCTACTTTATTCATCCATGTTTTTTTCCACTCATCTAAGGTAAAGTGTATACTGCTTCGCTCGGAAGTTAAGTCTTCTTCATCAAATGGAGCAGGTTGGTACTGATCAATCTTATTGAAAACCATGATACAAGGTTTGTCAATGGCTTCAATTTCGGTAAGAATACTTTCAACAGAATGAATATGATCCTCGAAACTTTCATGGCTTATGTCAACCACATGAAGAAGTAAATCGGCCTCTCTTACTTCGTCTAGGGTAGATTTAAACGATTCAACCAATTGTGTGGGAAGTTTTCTAATAAACCCAACGGTATCGGTAAGCAAAAAAGGTAAATTTCGGATAACTACTTTTCTAACTGTAGTATCTAGCGTAGCAAATAATTTATTTTCGGCAAAAACTTCACTTTTGCTAATTAGGTTCATTAGCGTAGATTTTCCAACGTTCGTGTATCCCACTAATGCGACTCTAATTAAGCTGCCACGATTGCCCCGTTGTACGGACATTTGTCTGTCTATCGTAGTTAGTTTCTTTTTAAGTAAAGCAATTTTATCGCGGACAATACGTCTATCTGTTTCAATTTCTGTTTCACCAGGACCGCGCATTCCTATACCCCCGCGTTGTCGTTCTAGGTGAGTCCAAAGTCCTGCAAGTCTTGGAAGTAAATATTCGTATTGTGCAAGTTCTACCTGTGTTCTAGCATAACTTGTTTGTGCACGTTGGGCAAAAATATCAAGAATAAGGTAGGTTCTGTCTACTACTTTACATTTTAAAATCTTTTCTATATTTTTTTGTTGCGCCGGCGAAAGTTCATCGTCAAAAATTGCAGTTCCAACTTCATTTTCTTCTACAAAAACCCTTACGTCTTCAATCTTTCCACTTCCAATAAAGGTTTTCGGGTGCGGTTTGTCTAATTTTTGTTGAAAACGTTTAATTACTTCACCTCCCGCGGTGTAAGCTAAGAATTCAAGTTCGTCTAGGTATTCACTTGATTTTTCTTCATCTTGGTGTTGGTGAATGATTCCTATAAGCACAACTTTTTCGTACTCTATTTTTTCTTTTTCTATCATATATGTAAATTCACGACAAAGGTAAGTAACTAATCTAAAAAAACATAGCAAGTTAACAATGTGGAATTTTCTTTAATTTGAAGTTTTTTTTTGGTCACCTGTTAACTTATTCATAACATTTTACTATATTCACACCCTAAAAAATAGTTGATGTTTAGAATATTACTACTTACTTGTTTTACTTTAATTTTTTCCTTTCATATTCACGCCCAGGTTGGTGTAATCGAGAGCTTTGATAATGGGCTTCCAAATGGCTGGACCAATGCTGGAGCTCAGTTTAGTACATCTGCTTCTCAGTCGTGTACAACAAACAGCTTTAGAGCAAACGTTTGGGGAACTGGCGCATCAACAACAAGTACGTTGACAACAGTAAACTATGCAGGTCAATCAAACGGTACTGATTTAAACATTTCATTTGAATATAAAATAGTTAATTGGTCTGCAGGAACAATTGCAACTCCTCCAGGATGGGGATTTTTTAATGTAGAATATTCTACCGATGCTGGTGCTACGTGGGTGTTGCTTGAAACTATCAACGATGCTAACCACGTTACTGCAAATACCTGCGCAACCTTATCTTATGTGATAGATGCAGACGACGTACCTGATGGTTCTGATTTTCAGTTCCGTATTTTTGTAGATAGACAAGGAGGGGATTTTTGGTTTTACGTCGACAGTTTATCCATGCTTCAAACATCAGATACTCCACCAAACTGTGACGCTGAATTGTTAATTCCAGCAGATGGTTCTACTGGGGCTTCTATAACTACTAATTTAATTTGGTCTCCGGCCACTGGTTTAGCTACTGATTATCTAGTGTCAGTTGGAACATCTCCGGGTGATAATGATGTGGTAGATAATGAATCTACCGGTCTTTCAACAGCTTATAGTTTTGCACAAAACTTAGCTTACGAGACTACATATTATGTAACTATACTTCCGGCTAATGCAAATGGAGATGCTGATAGTGATGATTGCCAAGAATTTTCATTTACAACGGAAGATGATCCATCGCAAGTAGTAGATTGTTCGGTGGGGCCTGTGAACACCAATTTTTGTTATGGAAATGATGAGGATTTTACATTAGTATATACTAGTAATGACGGCTCAAGTTTAAATTTGGTTATTAATTCAGGAAATACAGAAAATAATTTTGATTTCTTAACAGTGATAGATACAGATGGTACTACCCTTGCCGTACTAACAGGAAATAATTTAGCCGGACAAGAATTTCAGTCTTCAGGTGATACAATATCTGTATTATTTACTTCAGATTTTCTAATAAGCTGTCAATCAAGTGCTTCAATAAATCCTATAGATATTACAGTTTCTTGTGCTACATGTACCAATCCTCAAGCTAGCTTTGAAGTAGTGAGCGATTGTATTAATGGACCACAGTTTTTTGTTGAAGTAGATGTTACAGATATAGGTTCTGCATCTAGTTTAGACGTCTCTGATAACCAAGGCTCAGATGTTCAAAACATCGACGAAGCGGGACTGTTAACCTTTGGACCTTTCGCCAACGGAACCGATGTCCAGATTTCTGTGGCGAATGTAGACGACGTAAATTGTGTAGTGACTTCACCTGAGCTTACGCAGGAGGTATGTTTCGACAATTTCTTGGATTGTTCGGAGCCATTGAACGTAGTCTATTGCTACCAAAATAATGAGAATACAACGTTTACATATACAAGTTTAGATGGCACACCTCTCAACTTAATCATTAATGCAGGAAATACGGAAAATAATTTTGACTTCTTTACGGTTCTAGATACGGACGGTACTCAACTTGCGCAACTAACAGGCAATAATTTGGTAGGTCAATCATTTCAGTCTACTGGAGATGCCATATCCGTAGTCATTACATCAGACGGATCTGTTAATTGTCAAACTAGTGGTAACATTAATCCAATCGATTTTACCGTATCTTGTGCTACATGTATTAATCCTAGCGTATCTTATTCTGTTGTAGATAATTGTACCAGTGATAATACGGATTACTTTATTGAAGTTAACATAGATAGCCTTGGTGATGCCGACTCTTTACTAATAACTTCCAATCAAGGAGACGCGCCTCAGGTAGCTAATGCAGAAGGTGTTTTTACGTTTGGACCTTATGAAGTAGGCAATTTGGTGTCTTTTACTATCGAAAATCAGCAAGACGCTAACTGTGTTGTAAACAGCAGCCCTCAAGGAATTGAAAGCTGTGCTTGTTTTCAAGCTGAACCCTTCTGTGCTCCGCAAGATGGTAATCCTTTAGTTTTTGAAAACATTTCCGATAGCTCAACTGCGCCTCCTGGAATTGATTATGGCTGCTTGTTTTCGCAACCTAATCCTGTGTGGTTTTACTTAGTTATTGAAGATAGCGGAGACCTAGAATTCGAAATTGTACAAAGTACGCAATTAGATGAGGACGGTTTTCCAGTACAAACTAACCCTTTCCTAATTGATGTGGATTTTATCGTATGGGGTCCTTTTGATAGCCCAAATGACGGTTGTAACGATTTATCGCCTCAAAACCAAGTCGATTGTAGCTTTTCTGCCGCGCCAATTGAGCAAATGTCAATACCAAATGCTGAAGAAGGTCAAGTTTACATTGTGTTAATTACCAACTTTAATGGTCAAGACGGATTTATTAGTTTAGGACAAACCAATTTAGGAGAAAGCGGAAGTGGTAGTACAAACTGTGATTTCTTTCTTACCGAATACGGATGTGCAAATGAAGGTGTGACCTTAGTTTCTGAAGTAGAAGAAGATGAAGCCCTGTTTTACCAGTGGTTTATAGTTGAAGAGGACGAAGAAGGTAACGAAGATTTTATCCCCTTAATGGAAGAAGACCAACGAGAGTTTACTGCCTTTGAAGACGGTCGCTACTACGTGTTTTCTCAGTTTGAATCTAACCTTGAATTTAATGAAGAATTTTTTACAGTACGTTTGTCAGAAGAAGTTCTAATTAGCGAGAGCCTTAACCAAAATATTTGTGACGGAGACTCTTTAATGTTAGACGTGACGCCAATTAATGAAGATGTTTACACTACTATTGAATATGCGTGGTTCATAGACGGAGAAATTGTAGAAGACGAAACTACTAATTTATTTGAAGTGAATGAAGTAGGGGCCTACAGTGTCCACATATCTACAGTACAAAATTTAAACGGAACCAATGTTGAATGTGTAAACATATTCGATTTTACCATATCTGGCGCCGATTTTGAAATAGAAATTGGTGAGGATCAAACTATTTGTGATGCAGATATGCCTGAGGAAATTGTAGTCGATTTAATTGGCGATTTTGATGGAACTGAAGAAATTACTTACGAATGGTCTACTGGAGAGGATACAGCTTCAATACAAGTTGCCGAATCGGGTATTTATGAAGTTACAGTTACCGTAAATGGTTGCTCAGCTAGTGCAAGCGTAGAATACCTGTTCGTGTTTTCTCCAGAAATTGAACTACCTAGCTCAATTATTTCATGCGACCTTTCAGAGACTATCCTAGATGCCACGCCTAGCAATTTAGATGCAAGTGAAGTTACCTATGAGTGGTTTTACGAAGGTGAATTGTTGCAAGATGAAACAATAGAGCTTCTTCTTACCTCAGCTTATGGTTTTGGAACTTACGAGCTAATTGCCTCTGCGGGAAGTGAAGATTGTTTTACAGCTCAGTTAGTTGAGGTTTCTCCACGAGACATTACGGTTACTTTTGAAACTGACTCGGAAGATAATACTTTTTGCCCTGGAGAATTGGTTATGATTAATAGCCTTGTAGATGGCATCGAAGGAAGCACAGAAAGTATAGAGTATAATTGGTTTGTGAATGGCAATCCAATTACTTCATCTGGTTCAACTCTTTCTTTTGAAATTGGAAGCGATGATCCAGCGGGTTCTGCAAGAACAAGCGATGTTATTGAATTACAAGTGAACATTGGCGGTGACTGTTTAGTTTCTCAAGAAATAGAACTAGATAGGTATGCACTGGATAATTGTATTATCCCTCAAGGAATGTCGCCAGACGGAGTTAATCATACCTTAGACTTGACTTTCTTAGCTACTCGTACAGGAATTAAAAAGCTTCAGATGTTTAACCGTTACGGACAACGTGTCTTTGAAAAAAATAATTACGTAAATGAGTTTACAGGTCAGAATATGAATGGTGGTAATTTAGTGACAGGAACCTATTTTGTCGTAGTTCAATTTGAAAAAGAAGACCCTGTGTACGGTTTGCAATACAAAGGATGGATTTATATTAACAGACAAAACAATTAAGTTAAACAAGCAAAATAAATAACATGATAAACCCCTTAATATGATGAGAAAATTATTTTATAGTTTGTTCCTATGTGTCTTTACAGGAACAACAATCTTTGCTCAAAATACAACCATGACCGTAAGTGGTACTGAGTATACTCTTTTTGAGCTAATAGATGAAGTATTGGTGCAAGGAGAATGTGCATTTGTCGATAATGTAACTTCGCCCATGAACTCTCAAGTAAACAATGCGTTTCCCTTTCAGAGTTATGGTTATTTTCAAGCGGGGCCAAACTTCCCTTTTGAAGACGGAATAGTATTGGCTTCAAACGGAATCGCTCAAATTCCAACAGGTGGAATAAACCAAAGTGGTGCAAATAACTGGGTGGGAGATCCAGACCTTCAGGCTTTTGCTAATGCCGGAGGTGGAGGAACTGTTTATAATGCAACAGTTATCGAGTTCGAATTTATTCCTTTTCAGGACTCTTTCTCATTTAACTATATTATGGCCTCTGATGAATACAATACTTTCGTATGTACATTTGCCGATTTGTTTGCTTTTATACTTTCAGGTCCTGGGATTCCTGAGTCAAATTTTTATAATGTAGACGCCAATCCTAATACTCCTGATGTAGAAATTAACCTTGGAGGACTAAATATTGCTACTATACCGGGTACTAACATTCCAGTTAGTGTAACAAACATTCACACGGTTCAAACATGTGGTCCAACATCACAAGGAGGTTTTGCTGCAGGTCAGTTTTTTGATATTCCAGGTTCATCTCCTCCCATAGGAACGAGTAATGCGAATAGTTACAATGGCCAAACAATCCCTTTAACTGCTACTGCTAATGTTGTCCCAGGGCAATTATATACTATTAAGTTAGCTATTTCAGACTACTCAGATTCCATATTAGATTCAGCTGTTTTTATTGAAGGACAAAGTTTTAATTTAGATGGGTTAGATTTAGGAGAACCAATTACGTTAGACAATCCTAATGCTCAGTGTGACGGAGGTGTTGTAAATGTAGATACTGGACTTCCTGCTGGAACTGACATTGTTTACGAGTGGTATAAAGCCCCTCTTGGTCAGTTTCCAGGCGATGACGATATCATAGCTGGCGAAGAAAACCCTAATTTAGATATTACTGAAACTGGTACATACTGTGTGTTTGCCTTCATTCCAGACCCTAACAACCCAAGTTTACCTCTTGGTGGATGCTTAAATGCAGATTGTATTGATGTTGAATTTTTTAGTCAACCAGAACTGTCAAATTTCCCTAATCGCTTAATTTGTGGCGAAGGTACTACTACGCTTGATGCCACTCCAGATAATTTAGCACTTATACAAGAACAGATTAACATAAGTCAACAAGAAGGAATTGAATTGGTATATACTTGGTTTTTTAACGACCAACCCATTGAAGGAGCTGATGGCCCAGTACTAGAAGTAGATCAAGCGGGGAATTATAGAGTAGAAATGGAGTTTGGTCCTTGTTCATCTTCTTTTGAATCAAGCGTTGAAATAGTGAATTATATGATTGATTTAGGTGAAGAGCCAGAACCTTGTTTTGATGTTGACCTAGAGCCTGAGTTCGAAATTATTCCTGAAATTATTGGTGTAGATGCTGAAAATTTAGACCAAGTGCAATACTTATGGAGTACAGGTGAAACTACTCCGACTATTACCGTTACTCAGTCAGGTACTTACTCTTTAACAACTACATTAAGTGGATGTGAAGATACAGATTCTATCACAGTAAACTTTATTCAAGCTCACGTAGTAACTGTGGCCGACGAGGTAATTTGTTTTGATGAAGGTAGCATTACCATTAACAGTGGTTATCAAATTAATGATAATACTGATATTGTATGGACACTACCTAACGGAACAGAGGTATCAAATCAATCTAATTTACTGATTGATTGGAATCAAATGGGTAACGCAGAAACAGAAGCTGCTGTTTTTACAGGAGATTATACAGTAACCGTTACCATTGGCGAGTGTGTTGCAAGTGATACATTTAATTTCGATTTTTTCAGACAAAACTCTTCCAATAGCGCTCAATCTAGAGTAATAGAGTCTTGTTTAATTCCACAAGGAATTTCTCCAAATGGCGACGGCGTAAATGATTGCTGGGACTTAACCTTCTTAACAGAAAACCCAGGAATTAAAAAAGTTCAAATCTTTAACCGATATGGAAGAACCGTGTTTGATCAAGAAAATTACGTAAATGAATTTTGTGGTCAAGATAATGGAGGTAACTTCTTAGTAACTGGAACTTATTTTTATGTATTAGAATTCCTTGAAGAATCAACTAGCTTTAACAAGGTTGAAAAAGGATGGATATACATCAATAGAGAACAACAATAAACACAGACAGCAATTAATAAAGAATGAAAATGAGAAAAATTTATGTATTATTTAGTGTGATTGGCTTAATGCTTTTCCACGATGCAGAAGCTCAACAGAATCCTCAGTATACACAGTATATGTATAACATGAACGTGGTAAACCCAGCTTACGCTGGTTCTAGAGAAAACCTGTCTGTTGGTATGTTATATCGCGATCAATGGAACGGTATAGACGGTGCTCCAACTACCTTTACCTTTAACGCCCACTCTCCAGTTGGAAAAGGGGTTGGTATTGGACTGTCTGGAATTACAGACAGAATTGGGCCAGTTGAACAAACTGATTTAATGGCAGACGTTTCCTATACCATTAACCTTGCGGGCAATTGGAAAGCCTCTTTCGGGGTTAAGCTTGGGGCCACTTTTCATGATATTAGATTAGCAGATGTTCCAACGCAAATAGCCTTGGATCCTGCATTCTCTGGAAATTATAATGAAACATACGGCTTGTTTGGTGCTGGTTTATTTGTTCATAACGAAAAATTTTATGTCGGTCTTTCTATTCCTAACTTCCTAGAGTCTACTCACTTTACAACAGATGGTGTAACCGCTTTTGGAAACCAAGAAAGACACTTTTTTGGAACCATGGGGTATGTTTTTGATATCAATGAAAATTTCAAGTTAAAGCCTTCAACATTTGTAAAATCTCAAATTACTAATTTCGATACAGCATTTTTGTCTTATGATGTAAACTTAAATGCATTGTTCTATGAGCGTTTCGAAATCGGTGCATCTTACCGTGTTGAAGATGCCATAAGTGCTTTGGTAGGTTTTAGACCAACCAATTGGATGCATGTAGGTTTTGCTTACGATGCAACACGTTCAGACTTGAATCGAGCATCATACGAAGCGTTCGTAATATTTGACCTATTCTTCAAGCAAAAGGCTTACTTATCGCCACGTTTCTTCTAATAACACATTTAAGCAAATTCAAAATGAAAAATATATTTTACATACTATTAATTTCTACATTGGGTATTTTTAGCTTACAAGCCCAAGACAGAACAACTTCTAAAGCAGATAACTTCTTTGAGCGTTTAGAGTATACAAAAGCTGCTAAAGAGTATAATAAAATTGTTGAAAAAGGAGGAGGTTCACCATACGTGTATAAGCGTTTGGCAGAAGCGAGTTTCTTTATTAATAACACGAAGGATGCGGAGCGTTTTTACAAAATGTTATTGCGTAACGAAGAAAACGCATCTGCTGAAGATTTTTTCAGATACAGCCAAGCATTAAAGGCTAACGGAAAAAGCGACTTAGCACAAGAAGCAATGGCAAAATTTGCACAAATGGCTCCTGAGGATGCAAGAGCAAGAGCATTTGTGGCAAACCCTAATTACTTAGCTGATTTAGATAAAAAAGAGCCATCGTTTAGTGCTAAGATTTTAGAAATTAGTTCCCCTGAATATGCAGATTTTGGAGCTTATGAGCATAACGGACAGCTTTATTTTGTTTCTTCACGAAATAAGTCGCGTAAGAAACATCAAATGACAGGCCAGCCAGTACTTGATGTTTTTGTAGCTGAAAATGTGGCTGGAACTTTTAAAAATGAAAAAGAAGCGCAAGGAGATATCAACTCTAACTTTAATGAAGGTACAGTTGCTATTACTAATGATGGTCAGACCATGTATTTTACTAGAAATAACTTAGGCGAAGGGTCTAAATATGAAGCCAACTCAGAAGGTATTGGCCAGCTAAGACTATACCGTGCTACGCTTGTAAGCGGTCGTTGGAAAGACGTTCAGCCTCTTGAGTTTACAGAAGAAGAATTTTCCTACGCACACCCAGCGCTAAGTCCTGATAATAAATACCTATATTTTTCTAGTGATATGCCTGGGGGTTACGGACAATCAGATATCTACAAAGTAGAAATTTTAAAAGACGGTTTTGGAACACCTGTTAACTTAGGTCCAACTGTTAATACTCCAGGACGAGAGTCATTCCCATTTTTGGACGACGAAAACAGATTATTTTTCTCAAGCGACGGTCATTTAGGATTAGGTGGTTTAGATGTATTCTACCTCACTCTAAATGCTACTGACGCTCTACCTGTTAACCTAGGTAAGCCTGTTAATACAAAAGCTGATGATTTTGCTTTTACCTATTATTCAGCTAAAAAATCTGGTTATGTTTCATCTAATCGAGAAGGTCTTGGAATAGTTGATAATATTTATCAAGTTGACTTATTACAACCACTTGACGAGACTTTGCTATTGGTTTCTGTTAAAAATGCTGAAAATGGAAAACCAATTGTTGGTGCAGAAGTTTTGGTTTACGACGAAGACAAAAACGAAGTTAAGAAAGGAAAAACAAAAGGAGATGGTACCGCTCAGTTGCTAGTAATAAGCAATTTAAAGTACGATGTACAAGCGAACATGCCTGGATATGAAAGCGCTAGTGTAACGATAGAAGCAGTTGGTGATGAAATGCCTGTTGACATTGCACTACAACCAATCGAACCTCTACTTGTAGAACGTAGAGTTGTGCTAGATGATATTTACTTCGACTTCGATAAGTCAGAAATTAAACCAACCGCAGCTCTAGAATTAGACAAACTTATTGAGACATTAAAGAAGTACGACGATATAAGAATTAAAGTAGAAAGCCATACGGATAGAAGAGGTCCTGAGTCTTATAACTTGTTACTTTCTGAAAGACGTGCTAAAAGTACCGTTCAGTATATGGTTTCGCAAGGAATTGATGAGTCTAGGTTAACATTTGAAGGTCTTGGGAAGTCTCAACCTGTTATAGATTGTGGATCAAAATGTACTGAAGAAGACCACCGCAAGAACAGACGTTCTGAATTCATTATAGTTGAAGAAAAGGAAGGTGTGGAAACGATTGTGGAAAAGTCAGAAGAATAATAAATTTTTCTATTAATTATAAAAAAGGGTGTCACGATTTTTCGGACACCCTTTTTTTTGAAAAACAATTATTACTACTTTTCTCGTGATTTTACATTAACTTTGAAACTAGGTATTTACTTCTAATGAAAATTACATTTAAAAATTTCAAGACCACTCTTTTGCCATTGATGCTTTTTGCATACGTGGTGTTTACTTATAATAGTTTTTATCCATCTGCTAACTTTTTATCTTCTAATTACCCTGAATTTAATGAGGAGAATTTGCATAAACATGTGGCCGAGATAGCAAAAAACCCTCATTATATTGGTTCAACTGGTCATGCCTCTGTAAGAAATTACATTATCAGCGAACTTGAAAGTTACGGTTTAGAGGTTCACACCCAAACCGGAACTTCAATTAGCAATTCTTCTGTGGTAAGTATCCCTCAAAATATAATTGCCAAACTTCCAGGAACAAACCCTGATAATAAAGCATTGCTTCTTCTTTCTCATTACGATTCCGCCGTTCATTCCTCATTTGGCGCAGCAGATGCCGGAAGTGGCGTGGCAACTATCTTAGAGTCTGTTAGGGCTTTTATAGCGTCTGGTGTTGCCCATGAAAACGACATTATTATATGTATAACAGACGGTGAAGAAATTGGTTTAAATGGCGCCTATCTTTTTGCTCGAGAGCATCCATGGGCAAGTCGCATAGGACTCGTGCTTAATTTTGAGGCACGAGGTGCTTCTGGTCCGAGTAATATGTTGCTAGAGGTTGCGCAGGGAAATAACAACTTAATTTCAAGCTTTAAGGATGCAAAAGTTTCTTCGCCAGTTGCTAATTCTTTGATGTACAGTGTTTATAAACTTTTGCCGAACGATACTGATTCTACAGTATTTAGAGAGGAGTTGTCTGTGCCAAGTTTTTTCTTTGCGTTTATCGATAACCATTTTGTATACCACACTTCTTTAGATCAACCAGATAATTTATATACCAAAAGTTTACTTCACCAAGCTAGTTATCTTTCTCAGCTTATTCCCTTTTATGCCAATTACGATTTAACAAACCTAATCACTCCCGAAGACGCTATTTATTTTAATTTTCCAGCAACAGGATTAATAAGTTACCCATTTAGTTGGAGCCTAGGTTTATGGGTAATTACTTTTTTTGCATATCTTCTAACGTTTTATCTTGCTTCTAAAAAAACACCTGAGTTTCATTTGACACAATTAGTAAAATCTGTTTTTTTGAACACTCTTTTTTTAGGTGTTTTTGGTGTATTAAGTTATTACGTTTGGGATTTGATTTGTTATTTACACCCTCATTATAAATTGATGTTGCAAGGATTTACTTACAATGGTCATTTTTATATATTTTCTTTAGCTTCAATTGCCACACTTATTGCGTTTTCTTGGATTGTTTTTTTAAGTAAAAGAGGCAATGTTTTAGTTCATTCGCTAGCGGTTCAATTTTTTTGGCTGCTTATATGCTTAGCTTTAGCTATTTTTTTAAAAGGCGGGTCTTACCTTATCATCCCCTTATTTTTTAGTATTTGTATCAGCCTTTTAGAGCTTTTAAACCTTAAATGGAAGACTGTGTTTCAGCTGTTATTTGCTTTTCCAATCGTGGTAATAATTACTCCATTTGTTCAATTTGTTCCGGTTGGTTTAGGCCTTCAATTTTTGTTTGTATCTATGCTTTTAGTGGTTCTGTTTTGTTTTTTACTGTTTCCTTTGATAGCAAGAATAAAGCATCAAAAAGTTATTTTCGCAATGTTAACTTTGTTTTTTATCATTGGATTCTTTGCCGCTTTTTCAAACGCTTCTTTTTCCGAAGACCAGCCAAGACCTTCTTCCTTAGTTTATATAGCAACTGAAGAGCAAGCATACTTTGCCACCTATGAGACTGAACTGTCTTCGTGGAACACTTCCATTCTTTCGGATTTTCAAGAAGTAAACAATGTCTCTATGCTTGATTTTCCGAGTAAATATGGAACTAGGTTTAGTCGCTTTTTTGAAGCTCCCAAACATGCTCTCGAGCAATCTAGTTTTGACATCGATGTAATAGATAACAAGACTAAGCGCATTACCATCTTTCCGGCTAAAGCGTCACATCGAATTGAATTATTTTTAAATGAACCTACGCGTTTCGCTGAAATTTTTGTCAACGGGAAGCAATTTCAGGGCAACCTAGAACGAAATCAGCATTTATTGACTTATTTTGTGGTGAATAATGAACCGCTAACAATCATACTAACAACAGAAGAGCTTGTTGAATTAAAAGAATTACTCCTCGTAGAAACCTCCTATCAGTTGATGAATACTAATTTGTTTACTATTCCAGCTAGGCCATTAGATGAAATTTCTATGCCATTTGTTATTAATGATGCAGTAATACAATCTCAAAAAATAAGCTTATGATTGGAATTATTGGTTTAGGATGGCTTGGAGTTCCCTTAGCGCAGCGATGTAAGCAAGCAAATTTTCAGGTTAAGGGATCTACAACTTCACAGGAAAAACAGAGTAATTTAGCTGGGTTTTTGGAACATGTACATTTACTTAAGTTTGAAGATGGAAAGTGTCGGGGAGATTTAGCCTTTTTTATGCGTGATGTAACTACGCTTGTAGTAACCTTGCCTCCCAAATCCCAAACTAATCAGTATGCATATTACCTTAAACACTTAGCTCTTATAAGGGATGAAGCTTCTAGAAATAACTTAAAAAAACTACTTTTTACAAGTTCGACTGGAGTGTTTGAGGATCAATTTCCTTACCCAACGTATACAGAACAATCTGTTTTGGTTTCAAAAGAGTTAAAATCGTCTGTTTTGCAACAAGCAGAACAAGTTTTTTTGGATAATTTACCTGAGATGGCGGTGGCTGTCGTAAGGTTAGGAGGATTGGTGGGTGAGGGGAGAGAGCCTGCAAGATTTCTTTCAGGCAGACCACTCAAAAACCCCGCAGCCCCAGTTAATTTAGTTCATCAATACGATGCAGTTGAATTAATTTTTAAGCTTATTAACTTACCGGACGCCACGGGCATCTTTCATGCTGTTTACCCGCTTACTTGTTCCCGTGAAGAGTATTATATAGAAAAAACAAATTCATTGTCTCTTGCTCCCCCAATTATTGAAGCAGTCAAAAATCATGTGCAAGTGGGAAAAAAAGTAAGTAGTCAACTCACCCAAGAAACTTTAGACTTTAAATTTAAAAAGCGACCGTAAAAATTACTGTCGCTTTTTTGTAGTTACTAAACTCAAAATGCTAATTCCTAAAAAAGAATTATTTATTTTGAGATTTTATGAATTTTTCGAGCGCCATTGTCATCGATGGAGTTTCTGGGGTGGGCACTTTTATGTTTACTTTCAAGCCTTTTTCTTTAGCAGCTTTGATAGTTGTGTTCCCAAAAACAGCAATTTTGGTGTTGTTTTGTTGGAAATCAGGGAAATTTTCGAATAAAGATTTAATCCCGCTTGGGCTAAAGAATACTAAAATGTCGTAGTAAACTTCTTTTAAATGAGACAAATCGCTAGTTACCGTTTTATAAAAAATTGCGCGGGTCCAGTTTATTCCAAGTTTATCTAATTGCTTCGGAATAATTGGTTTTAAAACATCAGAAGAAGGAAGTAAAAACTTCTCTGATTTGTGTTTTTTCATAATTTCTAGCAAATCTTCAAAAGTACGTTGGGCGACATAAATTTTTCGCTTTCGGTACACTACATATTTTTGAAGGTAATAAGCAACCGCTTCACTTTGGCAAAAATACTTTAAGGTATCAGGAATCTCATACCTCATTTCTTCTGCAATCCTAAAAAAGTTATCTACCGCATTTCTACTAGTCATAATTATGGCGGTGAAATTTTTTAAATCAATTTTCTGTTGCCTTACTTCCTTGGTATCAACACCTTCAACATGAATAAAGGGAATAAAATCAATTTTGACTTTGAGTTTACTCTCTAAATCTGCGTATGGGGAGTTGTCTGCCTTAGGTTCAGGTTGAGAAATGAGTATTGTTTTAACCTTCATATAACTATTTTTAAGATTATAACTTAATGGCGCCTATCATTTTATAAGCAAAAATGTAAGGAGCTATTTCAAGGGCGCAAAGGTACAAAATAAAATATAGAAACTGATTAATAATTAGTTGTTGATATTTTTTATAAATTTTTACAATGAACCAAGCGTAGGTGAACATTAATAAAAAAGAAGATCCAAACACTAAAATAGAGGCTGTGTTATAAGGCGAATAAGTCCATAAATATAAGATGAAGAGCAAATTACTCGCCCAAATGAATCCAGTAAGTTTGTAGAACCAATACCACTTAAAATAGCCTTCAATGTCAAAAAAGAAAAAAGTTATTTTCAAAAGAAAGTTTTTAGCAGCAACAAACCCTAAAAGTAAGGAGGCTACCTTAAGGTAATTAAAAAAACTTCGTTCGTGAACTAGTTGCTGGTTGTAGGCTATTTCAAATGCTATAAAGCTTAAGCAAGTAAATCCGGAAGCCAACAAAATTAGCTCTGTTGGACTTATCCATTTGCTTTCTCGTATTCTTTCTTGTGTGTATTTTTCGCTAGAAAAAAAAGACAGAAACGTTGCAAACCGATCAGTATTTAGGAATTTTGCTAAAACCCAAAACGAAATAATGAAGATACCTGTTAGTAGTACCCATTCTTCATTTTCGATTACTCGTTCAGTTACATTCATACTGCAAATATACATGCAGATGGGTATATCTTACCACATAAACTAAAAATGAAATGGCAAAGATTAGAAGGGCTAACTATTCAGTAGGATTGGTTTCGATAAGTATTTCTGCATACGTTTACCACAAGCTTTGCTGATAAAAATTGGTGGTGTCTTTTTGAAATCTTTTTAAAGCCTATGATTTTTTAAATGCTAAGCCTTACCTTTGCGCAAAAGCATTTCATGTCCAAACAAATAGTCATTATTCCTACATATAATGAAATTGAAAACATTAGCAGCATTATTCAAGCTGTTTTTTTGTTGGAAGATAAGTTTGATGTACTTGTGGTAGATGACAATTCGCCGGACGGAACAGCAAAGGAAGTTTTACGCCTTCAGGAAAGTTATAAGGGGAGACTTTTTCTAGAAGTCCGAACTAAAAAAGCAGGTTTGGGAACCGCTTACCTTCATGGCTTTAAAAAGGCTTTAAGTTTAGGATATGATTACATCGTAGAAATGGATGCAGATTTTTCTCATAACCCTAACGACCTTCCGCTTTTATTAGATGCTTGCAAAAGCAAAGGTTACGATTTGAGTATTGGTTCTCGTTATGTTAAAGGAGTAAATGTTGTAAATTGGCCTATGAAGCGAATACTTATGTCTTGGTTTGCTTCTAAATACGTAAAATGCATTACTCGAATACCTATTCACGATACCACGGCAGGATTTGTTTGCTACAAAAAAGAAGTGCTCGAAACAATAAATCTTGACAAAATACAGTTCGTAGGTTATGCTTTTCAAATTGAAATGAAAATGAAAGCTTACCAACTAAATTTTAAAATAAAGGAAATTCCAGTTATTTTTACAGACCGTTCCAAAGGAAAGTCTAAAATGAACGGAAACATTATATACGAAGCTGCTTTTGGTGTACTAAAACTAAAATGGCAACAACTAATTAATCAACTTAATTAATAGCATAACATAAATTGAATAATTACTTTTTTAGGAAACAAGACCTAACCAATATAACTTATTTTTAAACAGATGAAGACGCTTATTAAGAATGCAAAAATTGTTAACGAAGGAACTATTTCGGATGGCGATGTATATATTGAAGATGGAATTATCTGCGAAGTTAATTCGTCGATAAGCTTAAAGTCGAGCAATGTTAAGGTGATAGATGCAGAGGGCAAGTATTTATTACCTGGATTAATAGATGATCAAGTTCACTTCAGAGAGCCAGGGCTTACCCATAAAGATACTATTGCCACAGGTTCTAGAGCAGCATTAGCAGGAGGAATTACTTCTTTTATAGAAATGCCCAACACCTCTCCCCAAGCAACTACAATAGATCTTTTAGAAGAAAAATTTAGCATTGCCGAGCAAACCTCTTATGTAAATTACTCGTTCATGCTCGGGGGCACGAACACCAACTTAGAGGAGGTAAAAAAAATTAATCCAAAAACCATTGCGGGTCTAAAGTTGTTCTTAGGATCTTCAACAGGAAATATGTTGGTGGATGATTGGGACGCATTAGAAAAAATTTTTAAAGAATCTCCTGTTATTATATCAGCTCATTGCGAAGATGAAGAAACCATTCAGAAAAATACAGCTAAATTTATCGCTAAGTTTGGCGATGATATTCCTGTCGAATATCACCCTATTATACGTTCTGAAGATGCTTGTTACCTGTCTTCTTCTAAAGCAGTAGAATTAGCTAAGAAAACAGGAGCAAGATTGCATGTTTTTCATCTTTCAACAGGAAAAGAAACCAAGCTTTTTTCCAATAAACTTCCTTTAAAAGATAAAAAAATTACCTCCGAAGTTTGCATTCATCACTTGTGGTTTTCCGATAAAGATTACGAAGAAAAAGGGACCTTGATTAAATGGAATCCAGCCGTAAAAACAGCAAAAGACAGAAACCAATTATTAGAAGCCTTGTTGGACGATCGGATAGATGTAATAGCTACAGACCACGCGCCGCATACGCTAGAAGAAAAGAAAAATCCTTACACAAAAGCTCCGAGCGGTGGACCATTAGTCCAGCATGCGCTTCCCGCTTTGTTACAATTTTACCACGAAGGAAAAATAAGCTTAGAGAAAATTGTTGAAAAGGCTTGCCATAACCCAGCTATTTTGTTTGAAATAGAGAAGCGCGGTTTTGTGAAAGAAGGCTATAAAGCAGACCTAGTTCTAGTAGACTTAAATGCGCCTTGGACTGTTCAGAAAGAAAATATTTTTTACAAGTGTGGTTGGTCTCCTTTTGAAGGCACAACCTTTAAGTCTAGAATTACACATACATTTGTAAATGGACATTTAGCTTATCAGAACTTCGATTTTAAAGTAGACGATAAAAATTTACCAGGAGAAAGATTAACCTTTAATCGCTAATAAATGAAACATAGTTTCGTTGTTTTTGTAGTAATTTTTAGTTTTATGGTAGCTTGTCAAAAAGTAGATAAGCCACCTAAACCGAAGCCATTATTGGAACAAAGTAAAATGGTAGAGTTAATCGCCGACCTGATTGTTTTGGATGCTTCTATGAGCGTAAATAGTAAAAATTTAAGCGATATTAACCTTGTTCCTAGCCAATTTATATTTCAAAAGTATAAATTAGACAGTGCTCAAATTGCTGCAAACCTTAGGTACTATAATGAAGATATAACCATTAACAAGGAAATATACCTTCAAGCTAAAGCCAGAGTTGAAATCATGAAAAAAAACTATGATTCAATTAAAACTTTGAAAGATAGCCTACGTCGAATTGAAATTGAAGAAAAACGAAACAAAAACCAAAAAGTAAAACTCGAATCTACTATGGATGAGTAGCGCCTTCAATATAAGGAATAGTTACCTGTAATTATGACAAAAATTTCACTAAAAACATTACTTCTGACTTTGATATTAGTTTCAATATCATGTAAAAATGAGATTGATTCAGTTTTAGAATTAAAATCTGATTACAAAGTAATTGAATTGGACTTCGGATTTGACAACTATATGAAAAATACTAGAGATAAATCCGAACAAATTATAATCAAACAGAGAAATCTTATCTTAATTGATGTTGACAAGAACGGAGGGACAACTATTGGGGATAACTTTGTTCCGGACAGTTTAATAATATCGGAATTTAAAAAGTATATAGTACCTAATCCTGATGACGAAAAAATGCCGTTGACGACTGAAAAGAATTTTCAATACTCAGGAAAAGTGAACATACAAACAAACATTACAATTCTTGCGAGATATAATAAGGAATTAAACTATGAAAAGTACACAGAAATTAGAAATAAATTTTATTTAGCCTATAACGAAGTTCGAAATGAATTCTCTCTTTCGAAATTCAATAAAAATTTAACGGAATTATTAAACTCGAACGATCAAGAAGACATTATAAAGTGGAAAGAAATAAGAGAAATATTCCCAATCCGATACACAGAAACGGTGGACTAAAATAACTACAGGTAACAGCGGTTTTGCGTAATTGCGGGGCTTGGGGTTGAATTGAAAAGTTTAGGCTTTTTAATTAACTTTGGAGCTTAGACGAAAATTGAAGGGATTTTTAATCCGCAACAACGCAAAGCCACGAGACGGCACCCGTTATGAGTTGAAATTGCCGGAAAAGAAAACAGTGCGTTTTATTACGGTATTTTTAATTAATAAATACTGTGCGTTTCAAAATGTTAATGGCTATTTTAACAACCAATTGAAACAAAATAAATAATCGAAGCACAATAGTTAAATGAAAGTATAAAAAGGCCTATGACTTAGCTTTCCTGAGTGGTGTTTAAAAAATGTTCACACACCCTAACGATACAATCCTCAATAGACGAATTCTGAAGTTCAAGTTGCTTATTAACCTTCGTGTTGTCGTAAAAAGAGGAATCCAACAAGCCTTCCACAACATCCCTTGTTAATTGCCTTTTTCTAAAAAAACTAGTTAAGAGTTCTGCAAACCATAAACTGTACAACATCCATTTCTTGAGTCGAATGTATGGGACTCTTTTTCCTAGTAGTTTAGCGATTTTTTGTTGTACTTCTCCAAAGTCCTTATTTTCATTTACAACAATAAAACGCTCTGTTGTAACAGCTTCGCTCATCAGTGCAATCATTACTTTTGCAAGGTACTTCACATCTGTAAAGCCTGTAATTTTTGGGAGGTAAAAAGGAATATTTTTGTTTGCTTCGTAAACTATTTTACCAGACCCAGAGGTGTAAAAACCTTCTCCAATAATAACACCAGGATTTACAATTACAGTAGCTAAACCTTCTTGTGAAGCGCGCCATACTTCCATTTCGCCTCCAAATTTAGAGAGGCTATAAAAACTTGCATTTTGAAGGCTTTCTTTGTAATTACTTTCTGTAGTAAGTTTTCCTTGTTTTGGTTTTCCAAGGGTAGCAATAGAACTTACATGAAGGAATTTTTTGACACCAAAGTCAATGGATAAATTAACCATATTGTCTGTCCCCTCAACGTTAATTTTTCGTAACATTCTTCGGTCTGATGGACTATTGGAAATGAAACCAGCGCAATGATATACATAGGTTACATCCTTAAAAGCGTCCGTCATAAGTGGGATATTGGTCACATCCCCTTTTGTCCAGATGCATTGTTTTGCTCGTTCAAGAATTTCTTCTCCGTAAACTTCACCAATGAGTTGCAAGCAGTAGGCTTTTTTTTCTGACGAACGATAAATAGGTTTAAGCTGACTTGAAGAAGTGTTTTCAAGCAGTTCGGCTAACAAATGTGTGCCTACTAGTCCGGTTGCTCCCGTAATTAGAATCATGCCTCAAAGATACTTAAAATAGAAACCTTTTTTAAGTTTTTATGATTCTTTAAATAGAAATTGCATGACTAAACCAAAACAAACTTTATTTTTGCCGAGTGTATATCGCTTAGTTTTTGATATGCTGAAGGAGTTTCAATAGTAGGAAAATATCATAAACTTCTGTATACTCACAATTGCATCCGCTAGTTAGTGGAACGTATTATAATAGACCTAAAAAGAACAATAAAATAAACAGATGAAGGATTTTTTAGAAGAAGTTAGTTGGAGAGGAATGGTGCATGATAGTATGCCAGGTACGCAAGAGCATCTTAATGAAAAAATGCGTGCTGCATATGTGGGTATTGATCCAACCGCCGACTCGCTTCATATAGGTCACCTAGTTGGAGTAATGTTACTTAAGCATTTTCAGTTAGCTGGTCACAAACCCGTTGCTTTGATTGGTGGCGCTACGGGTATGATTGGCGATCCCTCGGGGAAATCTAAAGAACGTAACTTATTAGATGAAGCTACACTTCGTCATAACCAAGAGTCTATTAAAAAGCAACTTGCTAAATTCTTAGATTTTGACTCAGATGCACCAAATGCTGCAAAACTTGTAAATAACTATGATTGGATGAGCCAATTTTCGTTCATAGATTTTATTCGAGATGTAGGGAAACACATTACGGTGAATTACATGATGGCAAAGGACTCGGTGAAAAAACGACTATCGGGCGATGATTCTGAAGGCATGAGTTTTACTGAATTCACCTATCAATTGGTGCAGGGTTATGATTTTGTTCATTTGTATAGAACTGAAAATTGCACCTTACAAATGGGAGGTAGCGATCAATGGGGAAATATTACAACAGGAACCGAATTGATAAGAAGGTTGGACCAAGGGAAAGGATTTGCGCTCACTTGTCCCCTAATTACCAAAGCAGATGGTAGTAAATTTGGTAAGTCCGAAGAGGGAAATATTTGGCTAGATCCTAAGCTTACCTCGCCATATAAATTCTACCAGTATTGGTTAAATTTGAGTGATGAAGATGCTGCTCGTTTCATTAAAATATTTACGTTTTTAAGCAAAGAAGAAGTAGATGAATTAGTGAAATTGCATGATCAAGCACCACATCAACGATTACTTCAACAAACCTTAGCAGAAAAAATAACCGTCTTGGTTCATTCTGAAGAAGATTTGAAAATTGCGCAAAAAGCATCACAAATTTTATTTGGTAAAAGTACCGCTGAAGATTTAGAAGAGTTGAATGAAGATACATTCTTAGAGATTTTTCAGGGAATACCGCAAGCTACACTACCTGCATCAGTTATAGAAGAAGGTTTAGATATGATTGGGTTACTGGCCGCTCAAACCAATTTTCTGCCTTCTAATGCAGAAGCAAAAAGAGCGCTGCAAGCCAACTCTATTGCTGTAAACAAAGAAAAAGTTGAAGCTTCTAAAATAATTTCCAAACAAGATTTAATCAACGGAAAATACCTTCTTGTAAATAAAGGAAAGAAGACTACTTTTTTACTTATTGTAAATTAAGCCTAAATTAACTAATTGGTTAAAGTACATGAAAAAAAATCATATTCATTGAAATTAAGTAGTTATAGTGTATTTATTTTATTGTTGTATACTAGAATACAGTGGTTTTATTTCATGACGCATAATGATGTCACCCTTTCAAGGTTTTGATCTATCATTATCAATTTTTATAATTACGTCATCCCTTCGGGATCGAATTATTCGAGGAAATTTCAATTCAATAGCCCTCATTTTTAAATGGGGGCTAAATAATTAGGAACGATAAATTGGCTTTAGCCAAATTCCTGAAAATTATAATGCGTTTTTGGCTAAAGCCATTTTATTTGGTGTACGATGTAAACGGGATAAATCCCGTTTCTATTAGTTTTTAAATTTTCAAATTGCATATTTCTTTGGTGAAGTTCATTTTTTGTCGTGTACTTTGCTAATTGGTATAAGAATTTTGAAAGTTGCCTAAGCGCAACTTTTTTTGGCATGAATTCGAGAATTTTCTATAAACCATTTGTGCGTTTCAAGCCCGCCGCAAACTACACCTGCTAAATACACCCCGCTCTGATTGCTTTCCATGCTCTCTTCATCATAAGTCGGTACCTTGTTCGGATTATATTTGTAGTTTATTCCAAAGGATTCAAGAAGTGAAAAATTTGGGCGGTATCCTGTTAGCGCCAATACATAGTCGTTTTGTATGGAAAAGTAAGTGCCGTCTTTTTTTTGTAACTTAATTTCTTGAGGGGTAATTTCTTTAATTTCGGTTTCGAAATACGCGTTAATGCTTCCTTCTTTTATTCGGTTTTCGATATCTGGCTTTACCCAGTATTTCACTCTGTCTCCAATATTTTTGCCTCGGATAATTAAATTTACTTCTGCTCCTTTTCTCCAAATTTCTAAGGCCGCGTCTATAGCCGAATTACTAGCTCCTACAATTGCTACTTTCTGTAAGGCATAAAAATGGGGGTCCTTGTAATAGTGGTTTACCTTTGGCAAGTCTTCGCCAGGGATATCTAGAAAGTTTGGTAAATCATAAAAACCGGTAGATAAAATTACATTTTTTGTGGTGTAATTTCGTTTAGTTGTCGATACGATGTAATGTTCTTTTAGTTGTTTGCAAGTTTCAAAGCCTTCAAATAAGTTGATGTGAAGCTTGTTGGATGTAACTACTCTCCTGTAGTATTCAAGCGCTTCCTGTTTGGAAGGCTTAGGGTTTTTACTAATAAAGGGAATTCCGTCAAGCTCGAGTTTTTCAGACGTCGAAAAAAAAGTCATATTTTCAGGATAGTGGTAAATGGAATTCACCAAAGTTCCCTTTTCAATTACGACGTAATTTAAGTTATTTTTTTTTGCTTCAAGTGCACATGCAATTCCAATCGGTCCTCCTCCAATAATCAATACGTCAAGCATGTTGTGATTTAATTTTAACTATTTATACTCATCACCAAATCTTCAATTGTTTGTGTTGGGTTTTCGGCTGAAAAAACAAAGTTTCCAGCAACAAGTACATCCGCACCAGCTTCAATAAGTTTTTTAGCGTTCTTGTCATTTACGCCACCGTCTATTTCAATAAGTGTTGAAGCATTTTGTTCATTAATGATTGTTTTCAGTTTTGCGACTTTTTGGTAGGTGTTTTCAATAAAATGTTGTCCACCAAATCCAGGATTTACACTCATTATACAAACCATGTCGATGTCTTGTATACAATCTTCTAAGAGACTAACATTGGTGTGTGGATTAATGGCTACTCCTGCTTGCATACCCTGCGCTTTAATGGCTTGCAAGCTTCTGTGTAAATGCGTGCAGGCTTCGTAATGAACGGTAAGCATATTGGCTCCCAGTTGCGCAAATGTTTCGATGTAACGATCCGGGTCTACAATCATTAAATGTACATCTAAAAACTTGGTAGTGTGCTGTTGAATGGCTTTTAAAACGGGCATACCAAACGAAATATTTGGAACAAAAACACCGTCCATAATATCAATGTGTATCCATTCTGCTTTGCTTTGTTGAAGCATTTCTATGTCTCGTTGTAAATTCCCGAAATCGGCTGCAAGTACCGAAGGCGCTACTATTTTATTCATGTTTTGTTGTTTTATTCGCATTCTTGTGGTGGCTGAAACGTCATTGGTAGTACCTCGTTGTTGGATACCAGTTGAAAGTTTCCGAGTCTTAAAGTTGAAAAAGTAATCACTTGATCACCTCCAGTTTTTTGTAAAGAAACATTGTTAAGTACTACGTTAACCCGAAACGTTCGGCTAATAATGTTCGGTCTGTAAAGGTCTACAGTTAACGACTCCGTCGCTTCTGGATTAAGGTAATTTGGTACACCTTCTGCATTTACCGAAGTTGCTGGATTAAGAATGGGGTTACCATTAGCGTCTAATTCATCAAAGGCATTCAAATCTTCGTAACGTGTAATTACTCCATCTCCATCATCGTCAGGATCTAGGTAATCTGGAATACCATCTCCATCAAAATCTGGGTATTCATTAGGGTTTTCATTGTTTATTATTTCAACGATGGTAGGAACATTATCGTTATCATCGTCGGTATCTAAGAAATTTGGAATTCCATCGCCGTCAGAATCGTCGTTAAATAAATTTCCATCTCCGTTAAGGTCTTCTTCGAAAGCCGGAACGCCATCGTTATCATCTTGCGCCGCTATTCCGTAAATTAGAACGGCGGTTCCTCCGTTTAAACTTACAAATTCTTCAATTACTCTTGGTGAACTTGGAGGGACTTGCCTGCAAAAATAGTCGCTTCCAGTAGTAGACTCATCAAGCCTTCTGTAGGTTATTCGGTTAGCGTTACTCAATTGAATAGTAGTGGGTTCCGGAGGGCATAAGCCTTCAAACCTCCCGGTAAAGTTATTCAATTGAAATTCGAAAGAAATGGCTTCGTTGGTTTGCGGGTTTACAAAGTGAAGCACGTTTTGGTTTCCGACCCTACAAAGCGATAGCGAGGTGTCCTCATTGAAATCAAAGTTAGATACAATAATGTCGCCGTCGCTACAAGCGAGAAGTAAACAGCTTAAACAAGCAAAAATTATTTTTTTCATTGGAATTAATTTGAATAAAATTCAAAAATTTCAACAAAAATACATATAATAATAGAAGTGCTAAGATGCTTGACCCCTAAAGTTGAATTAAAATGAAGTTCGGTTGTTTTTAATAGATTTCTCGTTCAGAAACCCACATCAACTTTTCAGGGTTATAAGTTGTGTATTCGTCAGGAAATTCAATTATTTCCTCGGGTTGTGAATTTTTAAAATAATATTTTTCTAATTTTTTAGCTTCAATCATATCTTGAAATACTAAGGCTGTTTTTTCGGTAAGCTCTTCTTTGAACATTTTAAAGCTTCTAAAACTTTCTTCAAAATAGGTAAATGTAGAATCGTTATTTATGAATTTACCACCAATACTAACGTGTTTGTCATACAAACTCGGTGCTCGTCTTGTAATAGCAAAGTAAGTGGTGTCGGATTTTGGTGATTCGTAGTAGAATAAAAATGTATGATTGTTGGCTAATTCGGTATAATATTCATCAAATTTTTGGTCATATTTAGTAAGGTGATTTGCTTTTTTTGGGAGTTTCCCTATGGAGCGAATCATTTTTAATTTGAGTGTCTCTGCTTCTTCTTGCGTTAAATTTTCTGATGCGTCAAAGGGACTGATATCAATTTTTTGGTTTGTTGATAGTTCAATGCTTTGATTTTGCTTGTCTTGTTGTTTTTCTTTTTGCTCTTCTTGTTTCGTATCGCAAGAAATAAGAAACAGGGTAAACAAAGCTAGTGAATAGGTTGCTATTTTCATTTGTTAGGTATTTTATACAAACAAAGCGGCCTCTTTCGAAACCGCTTATGTTGTATGATTAATAGTTTAGTATTCTTTTGAAATTGGGTCAAATTCAGCCCAGCCATCAGTCCAATCTGAACCTCCGAATGCTCCTCTAAAATTCACGATATCAAAATAACCATCGCTTAATTTAGCATGAGAAAATTCAGCACCAGAAGTTAAAGCACCAGTTGGTACTGCGAAATTCGGGTCACTTGGGTATTGGTTGTTAGGCACATTTCCGAAGAACATTTCGTCACGTAAACCTAAATCTGCGTAAATAGAAGCAAAGTTTGTCCCTGTGTTAATCTCGTTAGTTTCATTCCAGAAGGCTTCCAAGTCAAAATCTTCGGCTACGTTACTTCCTTTGATAAAAGTTTGAGTAGGAGCAACCATATAGTTGTTTAGTAAGTTACCTGTTCCATTTTCGAAGTTAGTAGCTACAGAGTTTTGGTTCATTCTGATTCCTCTTGGGAACCCGACAAAAACTGAGTTAGCAATAGTAACAGCTGTTCTTCTTCTTAAATCTATGGCATGTTGGTAGTTACTGCTAATAGATTGGTCGCTTGTTAAACGTGGTCCTAAAATGGTAAAGTTACTAAATACTCCTTCTGTTAAAAGCTCGGTTACATCATCGTTAGGGCCATTGTCACATTCAAATCCGTTAGAACCAGATTGATCAGCGAAACTAGCATACCTTACAGCTAATCCAAATTGGTTTCTACCTGTGTAACCAAAGTCCACATCAAAATCATCATCCCACATTCCAAGAGAAATTAGGTATTTACCATCATTGTTTCCTCCGAACCACTCAAATCCATCGTCTCCACCGTAAGATACCATCGCGTATTCAAGTACGGTCTGTTTTCCAACTCCACCCATCGTAATTGAGTTGGTTTCGTTGTTAGGCGTTAATTCGATTCCAGCAAATTCAACACGTAAATACTTCATAATTCCAGAGTCGTCATTATCGTCATTTCCACCAAAAATTACAGCTGGAGAAATACCTTCAATTTCTGGATTGTTTTGGTTAGTTTTTGCTCTTCCAAGCACAACTAAACCACCCCAATCTCCTCTGTCTCTTTGTCCAGCAGGAAGAACAGAAGTCATAACAATAGGCTCATTAGCTGTTCCTTCAGCAATTAGTTTACCTCCACGGTCGATAACTAAGGTTCCTTTAGTGGCTTTGTCTCCAAGAATAACAGTTCCTGGTTCGATAGTAAGGGTTTGTCCTTCTCTTACAAATACTTGTCCTTTAATAAGGTACTTTTCATTTTTAGTTAATGTACGCGAAGATAAATTTCCCTCTAATACGATTAGTTCATTTTCTCCGTTTCCGTTTCCGTTTCCGCCTCCAGTAATTGGTGCATCATCGTCTGAGCTACAAGAAGTAGCCATTGCAAGTCCCAAAATACCTGCTAATAAAATTGAAAATCTTTTTTTCATGGTTCAATGTTTAAATTTAATTTCTGTTTTTGTTATGTTTAAAAGTTATATAATACATTCAAATTGAAGAGTGTTCCTCTTCTAAATCCGTAGATAATATTGTCGTCAGAAGATCGAATTCTTCCATCAATATTAGAATCTTCATAGAATCTAAACTTTGCGTTTAGTAAGTCAGTTACCGAAAAACGATAGGTAACTTTTCCAAACGTTTTGGATATGTTTAAGTCTACTTGATCTCTAGATAATTCATAGATGGTTCTCCAAGCGGTGTTTCCTACAGAGAAAATACGGTCTCCAAAACGATTGTACACTACATTCACCATAAACTCTCGCTCTTTATCTTCATAATTAAGGGCAAGGTTAACGATGTAAGGAGATTGTCCTTGAAGTGCTCTTTTTTGTTCCTGAATTTCTTCTCCTTGCTCAGACAAAGCAGAATCTCCTAAATCTACCCTTGAAAAAATATAGGAAGCATTTAGATTAGTAGAAAGTTTTTGAATAATTGGGTTTTTGCTCCAATCATGAAATGATTTACGCAGTTCTAATTCAGCTCCATAAATGTAGGCATTGTCCGAGTTGATGTAGGTGAATCTTCGTTGTTCAGAAACAATAGGAGAGATGGTTTCTATCGGATTATTGAAGTACTTGTAAAACCCACCAATCGAAACTGTTTCCCCTTTATTAGGGTAAAACTCATAACGCATATCGAAATTATCAATCGTTGCTGTTGTTAGGTTTTCATTACCAATTTTTTCGGCATCCAATTCAAAATCATAAAAAAGGAAAGGAGCTATTTCTCTAAACTCAGGTCTGTTTACAGTTCTGCTATAGGCTAATCTATACACTGTTTTCTCGTTGATGTTATAACCAAGATTTACCGAAGGAAGTAAAGATGTGATGGGTTGATTTACAGACAAAGGTCTGCTTCCGTCATTTCCTTCTAATTGAAGAATGTTATGTTCCAAACGAACCCCTCCAGTTAAATCGAATTTCCCTAACGGAACTTCAGCATAGGCATAACCCGCCATTAAGAAATTACTTGCTGAATATTGATCTCGCGGAGTAGTTCCTTCACGAAGCACCCAGCCATCAACTGGATTTACATTTTCAGGACTAAAAATATCAGTCAAAGGAAGTTGGGTAAGCTCTTGTTTTCGGTCTTGCGTAATGTACCCAGGAATTAAGAAGGAAACATAACGAGCACTAAAATCTCTTGAGCGGTAATCGGTGTAATAGCCGGTTTTTAAGATGATGCTTGCAAAATCTTCCTCTTCCGATTCGCGTTTTAACTCATAAGTATAGTTCAGTCCGTTGTTTACAGAAAATTCACTTAAATCTCCATAAAATCTACCTGTATCAAATAAGTTAGAGGATGGAGGATCAATCATGGTAAAAGGATCTTGAGGGCTATCTATCCTTCTAAAGGTTCTGAACCTTCTTAAATCAGGCTCTTGGTCGCTGATGTAATTTGCTCCTAATAGCCAATCGATGGTTTGGTTGTCTCCTAAAAAGTGTTTTCCTTCAAATTGCCCTGTATAAATAGAACGACTTGAGTATCCTAGTAAATAGTTGTTGAGTAAATCTCCTTCTCGTTGTTGAAAATCGAAGCCTTCTCGTAAAATGGTTTGGTTTTCACCTATTTGGTTGAATAGATTTTTAAATTTGATAGTGTTTTTAGCGTCCCAACTGTAAATCCAATTGGACATTAACGTCATTCTTACTTTATTGGTATACACGCGATCGTTGAAGGTAGACCAAACTTGCGGTCTTTCTTGATCGCCTGTTAAAGCAAAATACTTGTTGTTTTGCATGTCATAATTCAGAAATGAATTACTGTACGAAAGTGCATTTACAGTTTTTAAGGTAGCATCGTTATTCAACTTAATTTTTCTTCCCATTCCAAAACCTATGGAAGTATCTAAAAACGAAGTACTACTCGTTGGATTAAAATTATTAGGTAACAAAGCTGCTGCATCTGTGCTTACTTGATTGTCGAAAAAATCACTTGGCTGAGAAGGAAAGTTGCTAGGTAGTTGTCTAAATCCATTATCGAAACCTAAAAAGTCTGTTGGAGAACCTTCCGATTGAAAATAATCTTGAAATGTAGTATTTGCACGGTAACCAAAGTCGAAGCTTAGCGTTGTAAATTCTGAAAAGTTTTCGGAAGTGGAAAGTTTAATTACTCCACCAGCAAAATCACCTGGCAAATAGGCTGCTCCAGTTTTATGAATCACCATTTTATCTAAAGTGTTTGCAGGAATTAAATCGAAAGAGAAAGTTCGTCTATCTACTTCTGTACTAGGCGCAAAAGCACTATTTATTAAGGTATTGTTGTAGCGTTCGCTAAGCCCGCGAATCATAACAAATTTGCCTTCTACAATAGTAACCCCTGGCACACGTTGAATGGCTTCTGCGGCATTGGAGTCAGTTGACTTTTGAATTTGTTCTGCTGAGATTGCACTTACTATTTGTTTAGCTTCTTTTACTTCTAGTAATACAGCACTTTCCGTATTGGTTCGTTTGGCCACTCGGATAACCACATTATCTAGGGTGGTTTCACCTGAACCTAAGGAAACATCTATAACTGTTTTTTTGTTTTCAAAAACTTCAACGTTAGCGACTTCTTGTGTTTCGTACCCAATAAAGCTGAAAACTACAGTATACATTCCAGGCTCTAAATTCCTGAAGCTATAATTTCCGTCTAAGTCTGTAGAGGTTCCTGAATTTGTTCCCTTAATAACAACATCAGCAAATGGAAGGGGTTGATTATTTAGCTCTTTGTCCGTAACTAAGCCTTCTATGCTTCCTGTTTGTGCAGCTACTTGAAGACCACTTAAAATGAGTAATAGTAAAAATAAAAACTTGTACATCTACGATTATTTGATGTGGCAAATGTATTTGCATTCTTATTTTTGTGAATGAACAAAAGTTTAAGTGTTCTTTCTGTTTTGTTAAATTAAGGTTAGTATATTAATTTGAGTTTACATTAGCTTAAACTACGGGTGTTAAAAGTTTTTTATCGTCTGTTAACCAGTTTTTTATGTGTTAATAGATTTCGTTTCTTTAAAAACGTTTAGGCATTTAAATAAATACATAAATAATTTTTTTTTGTTTGGCTGATACCAACTTAATTAGTATTTTTGCGCACTCAAACAACATACTAATTGTTATTGGTCCTATAACTCAGTTGGTTAGAGTATCTGACTCATAATCAGAAAGTCCCTGGTTCGAGCCCAGGTGGGACCACAAATAAAAACCCAATTACTTGATTTTTAAGTAGTTGGGTTTTTTGTTGTTCGATTTTTGGCGAGAAGTTTATCCCGTGATAGATTTTAAGGGAATAAAATGACCGTAGAAAATATCATCGGAAACCACTAAATGAAACCGTATTATGAATCTGATGCGGTTTTTGTTTTCACACAATTATCTGCTCGAGCCCCGGAAAATTTTGTAAATTTTATTTAAGAGTTTGTGACGTTTTAATCTTGTTTTAGCATCGAGCGAAGTCGAGATGTGAATTGTTCTCAACTCCGCTTGAACTTGAAACAAAGTGCTGATAATTATTTATTTACAGAAAAACCTCATTTGCAGTATCCCGCCTTTAGGACGTCTCTTAATTTTTTAAAAATTCAAATATGCGGGATGTATCGAGAGCTCACTTCGGTACAATTTCAACTCCACTTTCGTTCGTTGAAATCACTCAGTGACCTTTATTTTTGTACAATTTCAACTTTACTTTCGTTCGTTGCAATCACTCAGTGACCTTAATTATTTGGCCCTTTTCTGGTTGATAAAACCACTGCCAATGACGTTCTTATTTAAGTATAATTATTAACTGAAATCTGTTTCATTTGATCGCCATTTTTGCCCCGACCCTAAAGGGTGTATGGCTACATTTTTTCCGTAAAAGCTTTTTTGCTCCCTTTAGGGCAGGGACAACAAAAAAGAAATTGAACCGAAATTTTGTTCTAAGGTCACTTCCTATTAAATAAAATTCACAAAGTTTTCGTGGGCTCGAACAGACAATGGTTCTTAATATAATTTGATTTACTTCCTTTCTTGGCAAAGCTCCACCAATACCCCGTGGTTAGATTTAGGATGCAAAAAGGCAATAAGTTTATTGTCGGCACCAAATTTTGGTTGTGGATTAATAAGAGTAAAGCCTTTTTCTTCTAGTCGCTTTATTTCTGAGTGAATATCATCTACCGCAAAGGCTATGTGATGAATTCCTTCGCCTTTTTTGTCGATAAATTTTGCGATAGGACTTTCAGGATTGGTTGCGCCTAAGAGCTCGATTTTGCTCTCACCACTTCGAAAGAAAAGGGTGGTAACGCCTTCGCTTTCTACTTCTTCTTTTTTGTAAGGGGCCTCGTTTAGCAATGCTTCATAAGTTGCTGAAGCTTCTTCTATATTTTTTACGGCAATTCCTATATGTTCTATCTTTTTCATAGGTGTATTTTCGTTTCTGTTTTATGTGAAAATGAAGGAGTAAATATAGCGAATACCAGTCATAATTTGAAATTACTGGAAAAGAAAATAGCTTGTCCCCACCGCTTAAGGAATGTTTTTTTATTAAGTAAAGTTAGAAAAATTAAGCCGAGCCTAAGCTATGGTTTCTTTTTGTGTTGAAACAGATCGTAAAAAAAAGCGTTTTATTTCGGTTATTCCAATTGTAAATGATATAAACATTTGATTGTAGCTTTTGGTTGTTTTGAAACTTGGAATTGCGTTAGGAATTGAAGAGGAACGCCCGCAAAGGCTGAGGTTAGTAAAATGCGTGTGCAAAAGCGACCAACGGAAGCTCTTTGCACACTGCAATTTTTCTTGCCGAAGACTGCGTACGTGTATCGAAAAGTCCGCCCGAACGCCCGTAAATTATTATACCAATAAAACCAGAAAAAAAAGACTAATAAATTGAATTATGTTAAGCCTCATTTTAAAGCTCAGTTGGTATTACTTTTTGTAGATAAAGTCTGCTTCTTTTTTGTGCGCGTTCAAAATAATGTAATTTGCATTTTTAAACGTGAAAATTGGATGACATGCAAAAGTTTAGAATCGTTTCTTTGGTGCCAAGTTTAACGGAAATGCTTGTAGACCTTGGCTTGCGAAGTGCTTTGGTTGGGGTAACCAAATTTTGTGTACATCCTGCTTCTTTGCGAAACGAGGTTGAAATTATTGGAGGGACCAAAAACCCAAACTTGCCTAAAATTTTGCGACTTGCACCAACCCATATTATTGCTAATAAGGAAGAAAATAATAAGGATGATGTTGAGTTTTTAGCAAAACAGTGCAATGTGCATGTATCGGATGTTAAAACGATGAACGATGTTTTTGAATTGCTTAAGGTTTATGCTGATCTTTTTAAGGTATGGGATAAGGCCATGGCATTAGATGAAGCGTTGAGAAGGGAGCTGACACAGCTTCAGACAGAGGTGCTTTATCAACCACCGATTAAGGTGGCTTACCTGATTTGGAAAAATCCTTGGATGAGTGTTGGTCATGATACTTTTATACACGAAATGCTAAGTATTGCTGGCTTTACAAATGTTTTTGCTGCGCATATTCGCTACCCAGAAGTTAGTTTGGAACAGTTGTCTGAAAGTGATGTTGTTTTTCTTTCTTCAGAGCCTTTTCCTTTTAATAATACTCATTTAAAAGAGGTTAAGCCGTTTGCAAACCGTTGTTTCTTGGTAGATGGCGAATTGTTTAGTTGGTACGGAACTCGTTTGCTCGCTTCGTTTAGGTATTTTAAAGAGTTACGACATGAGGTAGAAACGTCCTTCGGTTAGGGTTTTATATTATTATAGATTGATGTACTTGTTTTTTGTTATTCACCTCCAATTACTAATTAAGAATTATTTCGTAAAACATTCAATTTAAATTAGTTATTTTAGCCCAAAATTAATGGAATGTTAAGTCATCAAGTATATAAACATCCTACTTCCTTAGATTGGGTTACTTTTGTTCATGGGGCAGGAGGGAGTTCTACTATTTGGTTTAAGCAAATCCGTTCTTATAAACAAAGTTTTAATGTCCTTCTACTAGATTTAAGAGGGCACGGAAATTCAAAACCTAGCTTAAAAGATAGTTGGAAAGAAGACTATACGTTTGATGTAATTACGAAAGATATTTTAGAGGTTTTGGATTATAATCAGATCGAAAAATCCCATTTTGTAGGAATTTCCTTAGGTACAATTTTAATCCGTAATTTGGCAGAGAAAAATCCTGAGCGTGTAGTAAGCATGGTCATGGGTGGCGCTATAATGAAAATGAATGTACGTTCTCGCTTCTTAATGAAACTGGGAAACGTGTGCAAGTCTGTCGTACCTTATATGTTGCTTTATAAACTCTTTGCGTTTATTATAATGCCCCGTAAAAATCACAAAAAATCGAGGATTTTATTTGTAAACGAAGCGAAAAAACTTTACCAAAAGGAATTCATTAAATGGTTTAAATTAACCTCTGAAATTAATCCCTTGTTGAAGTTGTTTCGGCAAAATGAAATTTCGATACCATGTCTTTACATTATGGGAGATCAAGATCATTTGTTTTTGCCTTCTGTTAGGAATTTAGCTAATAACCACCGGTTTTCTTCTCTGCTAGTAATCCCTAATTGTGGTCATGTGGTTAATGTGGAGCAACCTACTTATTTTAACGATATTAGCATACGCTTTATCAAAGACAATGGGTATTCAGTTTAAGAGTTGCTTTTTATCTCATAGTTTTATTACTTTAGCAAAAAATATTACAGTGCTCATTCAATAGGCTTACGCTTAAACATAAGAATACCTGTTATAAATGAGAATGTGACAGCTAAATACTAAAAATCAAAATATGAATATCCTTACAATTTTTACAAAAAACTATTTTAGTTCGTGGTTGTTTGTCTTCTTTAGCTTTACTGCTATAGTTGCTCAAAATTCGGACATCAGAATTGAACTTTCTAATAATCAACAAATACTTCTATTTGGGGAAGAAACTACCTTGTCTGAGGTTAGTACAGTTATTAACAAAAAAATTAATAGGCTGCCAGAAGAAGAGCAACGTTTACAGTCGGTTAGCATATCGCTTGGTGCAAGTATTTCAGATGATTTTTTAGATTTAGTAAAAGAGGAAGTAAAGAAAACGCCTGTTCGGTTTTTAAATGTACAACGAAGTATTATTTCTACCTATAACCAAGCTAATCCCATTACAGATGCAATGATAGCTCAATATAATACATTAATTGAAGGTTGGAACACTAAAGAGGAACATGATCGTTTTTACAGGAAAATAGAATTGGATTTTGTTGAAGGGGTTAGCAAGCGCATGAGTTTTCATCAACAAATGAAAGCTGAAAAACTACCTGGCTACCTTCCTTTTGTTAAACGTCCTGAGGCTGTCGAAAAAATTGAAATGCAAGATTTTGAGCGTTGGAAGTTTGATGAAAGTTACCGTATTTTTATTAACCAAAGAGAAGTCGACAAGTCATTTTTAGCTAAAAAGAAGCCAGCTGATTTTGATAGTTATTTTGTGTTAAGGAAGCTGGAGAATGAACAAAAAATCACAGAGGTATACTTGACAGAGGAAAGTCTAGATTTTTTTAACAAGTGATAGCAAATTAATATAATATAGCTTTTGCTTAAAACTCAATAACCAAGGAATTCTTGTTTGTTTTTTTGTCTTTACTTTTTTATTGATAGGACTTAGTTTAGTTTAATTTAATGATGGTTGCCTATCTATATTAATGAAGAAAATAAAAAGACTGTACTCACTTTTATTTAGCCTTTGAGGGTTATACCAGTTGTTATTTTATGTTGCTGAAAAAGGAAGCGATGATTTTTTCTTTATGTAAATTAGAAAAATCAAGCATAGCCTTATCTACGGTTTCTTTTTGTAATAAAACAGAAAGAAAAAAAGAATTTTTTTTTCGGTAGTTTCAACTGATAGTATGGTATTAGTAGTAGAAAATTCTGTTTGAGACAAAAGCTTCTCCTAAACACTTCGGCGAATTTTGGGTTTTCTTGAGGTAAGCTAAAAAATCAAGTATCCATAGGTTTTTTTTGTTGAAGCCAATCTGAAAAAGAAGGCTGTTGTAGTAAAGAAGTTTTAGCGGTTAAACGCTAATTGTTATAAGTAGTTTTTTTCGAAAAAATCGAAGGGCTTAGTGGATGATAGATGTGAATCTTTTTTCTATAGCATTTTCGTTAAAAGAAAGGCAGCTCGAATTGGCTGTCTTTTTTCTTTTGAAAAATATTGAATTATAGTTTGTTAGCTAAAATTAAATTTCTACATTTGCAAACCCAAAAAATGGGAATATATAATTATTTAATATTGTAGTAATCATATGCCAACAATTTCACAATTAGTTAGAAAAGGAAGACGTACCATAACTAAGAAGAGTAAATCGGCTGCCTTAGAGTCTTGTCCGCAAAGACGTGGTGTTTGTACTCGTGTGTACACAACTACTCCAAAAAAACCAAACTCAGCAATGCGTAAAGTTGCGCGTGTTAGGTTGACAAATGGAAAAGAAGTGAACGCGTACATCCCAGGTGAAGGACATAACCTCCAAGAGCACTCGATAGTATTAGTTAGAGGTGGAAGAGTAAAAGACTTACCAGGTGTTAGGTATCACATTGTTCGTGGTGCTTTGGATACAGCTGGAGTTGAGGGAAGAACGCAACGTAGATCAAAATACGGAGCAAAAAGACCTAAAAAATAAGTTTTAAAAACTTAATTAAGTAAAGAAATGAGAAAAAGACAGGCAAAAGCAAGACCAATTCTTCCAGATCCAAAGTTTAATGATCAGTTAGTAACTAGATTCGTTAACATGTTAATGTGGGATGGTAAAAAGTCAATTGCTTTCAAAATTTTCTACGATGCGTTAGATATTGTAGAGGAGAAAAACCAAGACGAAGAAAAAACTGCTTTAGAGCTTTGGAAAGATGCGTTATCTAATGTAATGCCTCACGTAGAAGTTAGAAGTAGAAGAGTGGGTGGAGCTACGTTCCAGATTCCTTCTCCAATTCGTCCAGACAGAAAGATATCAACAGCAATGAAGTGGTTGATTGGTTATGCTAGAAAGCGTAACGAAAAATCAATGGCTGCTAAGTTAGCTGGAGAAATAATTGCAGCTGCAAAAGAAGAAGGTGCAGCGGTGAAAAAGCGTGTAGATACACACAAAATGGCAGAAGCTAACAAAGCATTTTCACATTTTAGATTCTAAAACAACATGGCACAAAGAGATTTAAAATTTACAAGAAATATTGGTATTGCGGCGCACATTGACGCTGGTAAAACAACCACTACAGAGCGTATCTTATACTACACAGGTGTAAGCCATAAAATTGGAGAGGTACACGATGGTGCTGCAACAATGGACTGGATGGAGCAAGAGCAAGAAAGAGGTATTACAATTACTTCTGCTGCTACTCATTGTAAGTGGAACTACAGAAACCAAGAGTATACTATAAACATTATCGATACTCCTGGTCACGTTGACTTTACTGTTGAGGTTGAACGTTCTTTACGTGTTCTTGATGGTGTTGTTGCATTATTTAGTGCGGTTGATGGTGTTGAGCCTCAGTCGGAAACAGTTTGGAGACAGGCTGATAAATACCGTGTTCCAAGACTTGGTTTCGTTAATAAAATGGACCGTCAAGGAGCTAATTTCTTTAGTGTTTGTAACCAAGTTCGTGAAATGCTAGGAGGAAATCCTGTTCCACTTCAGGTTCCTATTGGAGATGAAATTGACTTTAAAGGAGTTGTAGACCTTATTTCTAAAAAGGCTATCGTTTGGAATGAAGAGGATATGGGGATGACCTATACCGAAATTGAAATTCCTGCCGATTTAGTTGATGATGTAAATAAATACAGAGCTGAATTAGTAGAGGCTGTTGCTGAGTACGACGAAGCTTTAATGGAGAAATTCTTCGAAGACGAAGATTCAATTACAGAAGACGAAATTATTGCTGCATTAAGAGCTGCAACTATTGATATGTCTATTATCCCTATGATGTGTGGTTCATCGTTTAAAAACAAGGGTGTTCAGGCTATGCTTGATGCAGTTATGCGTTACTTGCCGTCGCCAGTTGATGTTGAAGCTATCGAAGGGGTTAATCCTGAAACAGAAGAGCCAGAGGTTAGAAAGCCTAATGTTGAATCGCCGTTTGCAGCGTTAGCATTTAAAATCGCAACTGATCCTTTTGTTGGACGTCTTGCTTTCTTTAGAGCTTACTCAGGTGCACTTGATGCAGGTTCTTACGTTTTAAATACACGTTCTGGTAAAAAAGAAAGAATTTCTCGTATTTACCAAATGCATGCAAACAAGCAACAACCAATCGATAGAATTGAAGCTGGAGATATTGGAGCTGCTGTTGGATTTAAAGACATTAAAACTGGAGATACTTTAACAGATCTTAAGGCGCCTATCGTTCTTGAGTCAATGAGCTTCCCAGTTCCAGTAATTGGTATTGCAGTTGAACCAAAAACAAAAGCCGATGTTGAAAAAATGGGTACTGCTTTAGCTAAGTTAGCAGAAGAAGATCCGACTTTCGTAGTAAAAACAGACGAGGCTTCTGGTCAGACAATTATTTCTGGTATGGGTGAGCTTCACCTTGAGATCCTTATTGATCGTATGAAGCGTGAATTTAAGGTAGAAGTTAACGTTGGTGAACCTCAAGTAGAATACAAAGAAGCGATTAAACTTAAAGCTGAGCATAGAGAAGTTTACAAAAAACAATCTGGTGGTCGTGGTAAGTTTGCTGATATTATATTCGAATTGAGTCCAGCTGATGAGGACTTTACTGGTGAAGGTCTTCAGTTTGTTGACGAGATTAAAGGGGGTAGAATTCCTAAAGAATTTGTTCCTTCAGTACAGAATGGATTTGCTGCAGCAATGAAAAACGGTCCTTTGGCAGGATTCAAAGTAGATACGATGAAAGTTGTTCTAAAAGACGGTTCTTTCCACGCAGTGGATTCAGATCAGCTATCTTTCGAATTAGCAGCTAAAATGGGATTCAAAGCAGCCGCTAAAAAGGCTGGTGCTGTAATTCTTGAGCCAATGATGAAAGTAGAAGTGGTTACTCCTGAAGAAAATATGGGTGACATCGTTGGGGATTTAAACAGAAGACGTGGGCAGGTAAATGATATGTCTGATCGTTCTGGTGCAAAAGTTGTAAAAGCAATCGTTCCTCTATCTGAAATGTTCGGATACGTAACAACGCTTAGAACGCTTTCTTCTGGTCGTGCAACTTCAACTATGGAGTTCTCACACTACGATGAAACACCATCAAATATTTCAGAAGCCGTAATCGCTGCTGCAAAAGGTACTAACGCTTAATCAGAACTTGTCATGAGTCAAAAAATAAGAATAAAATTAAAATCATACGATTACAATTTAGTTGATAAATCAGCTGAAAAAATCGTTAAGACGGTGAAGACAACTGGAGCTGTGGTGACAGGTCCGATTCCATTACCAACAAAGAAAAAAATATTTACGGTATTACGTTCTCCGCACGTAAATAAAAAGTCAAGAGAACAGTTTGAACTTAATTCTTTCAAACGTCTATTAGACATCTATAGTTCTTCTTCTAAGACTATTGATGCACTAATGAAACTTGAATTGCCAAGTGGTGTTGAAGTAGAAATTAAAGTTTAAGTACTTAAATAAATAGAGCTAAATTCAGGGTATTCTATTACCCTGAATTTTTTTGAATAATTAATAGTAATCATTTTAATAATTAAATATGTCTGGGTTAATAGGAAAAAAAGTCGGCATGACCAGCATTTTTGACGAGAATGGAAAGAATATTCCATGTACCGTTTTAGAAGTTGGGCCATGCGTAGTTACCCAAGTCAGAACCGAAGAGGTTGACGGGTACAATGCCCTCCAATTAGGTTTCGATGACAAATCAGACAAAAACGCTACTAAAGCGGCTCAAGGCCACTTTAAAAAAGCGGGTACATCTGTAAAAAGAAAAGTCGTTGAGTTCCGTGATTTTGGAGGAGAGTATAAATTAGGTGATGTTATCACAGCTGATTTATTTAACGAAGGAGAATTTGTAGATATTGCAGGTACTTCTAAAGGAAAAGGATTCCAAGGTGTTGTTAAAAGACACGGATTTGGAGGAGTTGGCCAGTCTACACACGGTCAGCATAACCGTTTAAGAGCGCCTGGATCAATTGGTGCTGCTTCTGACCCATCGCGCGTTTTCAAAGGTCTGAGAATGGCTGGGCAAATGGGAAACAAGAGAGTTAAAGTTCAAAACCTAAAAGTATTGAAAGTAGTTTCTGATAAGAATTTACTTGTGGTTAAAGGATGTGTTCCTGGTCACCGTAATGCTTATGTAATGATAGAGAAGTAATGAAGCTAGCAGTATTAGATATAAACGGAAAAGAAACAGGAAGAGAGGTTAACCTTTCTGAGGCTGTTTTTGGAATTGAGCCAAACAAGCACGCTATTTATCTAGATGTTAAGCAACATTTAGCAAATAAGCGTCAAGGTACTCACAAAGCAAAGGAAAGAGCTGAAATTACAGGTAGTACAAGAAAACTTAAGAAACAAAAAGGGACTGGTACTGCACGTGCGGGAAGTATTAAGTCTCCTGTTTTTAAAGGTGGAGGTAGAGTTTTTGGTCCAAGACCAAGAGACTACCACTTCAAATTAAACAAGAAATTAAAGCGTTTAGCAAGAGCTTCTGCTTTATCTCAGAAGTTTAACAATAACGAGATCATTGTTGTTGAAAAATTTAGTTTCGACACTCCAAAGACGAAAGATTTTAAGCAAGTGCTTCATAATCTGAATATTTCGGATAAAAAATCTCTTTTAGTGCTTGCGGAACAAAATAATAATGTATATTTGTCGTCCCGTAATTTAGAGAGCGCACGAGTTGTAACAACCTCAGAGTTAAATACTTACGGAATTCTTAACAATAGAGCTTTGGTTATTTCTGAAGACGCTTTAGGAATAATCGAGTCTAATTTAGATAAATAATCTTATGGGAATTATACAAAAACCTATTATTACCGAGAAGGCTACAGCTGATAGTGAGTTGAAAAATACTTACTGGTTTGTTGTAGATCCTAAGGCTAATAAGATACAGATTAAAGAAGAAGTAGAGTCTCTGTACGGTGTAAACGTTGAGACTGTGCGAACTATGAATGTATATCCGAAGGTGAAGAGCCGTTTCACTAAAACAGGTGTTGTTACTGGTAGAAAGAATTTTATCAAGAAAGCAATTGTTAAAGTGACGGATGGAGAAGTTATTGATTTTTATAATAATCTTTAGAACAAAAAAATGTCGGTAAGAAAATTAAAACCTATTACCCCTGGGCAGCGTTTTAGAGTTGTGAATGGTTTCGACGCCATTACAACTGACAAGCCGGAGAAAAGCTTGCTTGCTCCGATGAAAAAGTCTGGTGGTAGAAACAACCAAGGTAGAATGACCATGCGCTATAAAGGTGGTGGTCATAAACGCCGTTACAGAATTGTTGACTTCAAAAGGAATAAATTTGGTATTCCTGCTGAAGTTACAAGTATTGAGTATGATCCAAATAGAACTGCATTTATTGCATTGCTGACTTATCAAGACGGCGAAAAGCGATATGTTGTTGCGCAAGCTGGACTTAAAGTGGGTGACACATTGTTGTCAGGTACTGATAATGTTCCAACCGAAATTGGTAATACAATGCCTCTTTCTCAAGTTCCTTTTGGTACTATTATTTCTTGTGTTGAGTTACGTCCAGGTCAAGGAGCTGTGATGGCTCGTAGCGCTGGAACTTTTGCTCAGCTTATGGCAAGAGACGGAAAGTATGCAACCATTAAGTTACCTTCTGGTGAAACTAGAATGGTGCTAGCTGATTGCTTAGCAACCATTGGTGCTGTTTCTAATAGCGATCACCAATTGTTAGTTTCTGGTAAAGCCGGTAGAAGTAGATGGTTGGGAAGACGTCCAAGAACAAGACCAGTAGCTATGAACCCTGTAGATCACCCAATGGGAGGTGGTGAAGGTAGAGCTTCTGGAGGACATCCAAGATCGAGAAACGGTATACCTGCTAAAGGTTATAAGACTAGATCTAAGAAGAAGTCGAGTAATAAACATATTGTAGAACGTAGAAAGAAATAAGATATGGCACGTTCATTAAAAAAAGGACCTTACGTTCATTATAAGTTAGAAAAGAAAGTTGCTCAAAATGTTGAGTCAGGAAAAAAGTCCGTAATTAAAACTTGGTCTAGAGCATCTATGATTACTCCTGACTTTGTAGGACAAACTTTTGGTGTACACAACGGTAAGCAATTTATACCTGTATTCGTAACGGAAAACATGGTTGGACATAAATTAGGAGAATTTTCACCAACACGCTCTTTTAGAGGTCATGCTGGTGCGAAAAACAAAGGTAAAAAATAGTAGGCAATGGGAGTTCGTAAAAGAGATGCAGCGCAAGCGCTGAAAGATTCAAGACAGGACGTAGCTTTCGCAAAGCTAAATAATTGTCCTACTTCTCCAAGAAAGATGCGTTTGGTGGCTGATATAGTAAGAGGTAAAGATGTTCAAATCGCTTTGCAAATCTTAAAATTCAGTACTAAAGAAGCTTCTAGGAGGTTAGAGAAATTACTTTTGTCTGCTATCGCTAATTGGCAGAATAAAAATGAAGATACTGATGTTGAATCAGTACAGCTATTTATACAAGAGATTAAAGTAGATGGTGGTAGTTCATTAAAAAGATTGCGTCCTGCGCCTCAAGGTAGAGCACATCGCATTCGTAAAAGATCAAACCACGTTACCATTACTTTAGGAGAAAGAATTAACACTGAAAGCTAGGATATAGATCATGGGACAAAAGACAAATCCAATAGGCAATAGATTAGGAATCATCAGAGGTTGGGAATCCAACTGGTATGGTGGTAGAGATTACGGGAATAATCTAGCTGAAGATGATAAAATACGTAAGTATATCCATGCTCGTTTATCAAAAGCTAGTGTTTCTAGGATAATTATTGAGCGTACGCTTAAACTTGTAACCGTTACTATCACTACTGCTCGTCCAGGTATTATTATCGGGAAAGGTGGTCAAGAGGTAGACAAGTTAAAAGAAGAGCTTAAAAAAATTACCGGGAAGGAAGTTCAGGTGAATATTTTTGAAATTAAGCGCCCAGAACTTGACGCTTTTCTTGTTGCAACTAGTGTAGCAAGACAAGTTGAAAACAGAATTTCTTACAGAAGAGCTATTAAAATGGCAATCGCTGCAACTATGAGAATGAACGCTGAGGGGATAAAAATCCAAATTTCAGGTCGTTTGAATGGTGCTGAGATGGCTCGTTCTGAGTCCTACAAAGATGGAAGAATTCCGTTGTCAACTTTTAGAGCAGACATTGACTACGCTTTAGTAGAAGCTCATACCACTTATGGTAGACTTGGAATTAAAGTGTGGATAATGAAAGGTGAAGTTTACGGAAAAAGAGAGCTCTCTCCTCTCGTTGGTCTTTCTAAAACAGAAGGAAAAGGTAAAACAGCAGGAAGACGTCCAGCGAAAGCTCGTCGTAGAAAGTAATCTAAAAAGAATAGACAGACAATGTTACAGCCTAAAAGAACGAAACATCGTAAACAACAGAAAGGGAGAATGAAAGGTGTGTCACAAAGAGGACACTTACTTTCAAACGGTACCTTTGGATTAAAATCACTTGATTCATCATTTATCACAGCGCGTCAAATTGAAGCAGCAAGGATCGCAGCTACTCGTTACATGAAAAGAGAAGGTTCATTATGGATCAAAATCTTTCCAGACAAGCCTATAACTAAAAAGCCTTTAGAGGTTCGTATGGGTAAAGGTAAGGGTGCTGTAGAATACTACGCAGCAGTTGTTAAGCCAGGTAGAATTATGTTTGAGCTAGGTGGTGTACCTTTAGCAGTAGCTAAAGAAGCATTACGTTTAGCTGCTCAAAAAATGCCTGTAAGAACTAAGTTTATCGTTGCTAGAGATTATCAAGAGTAATTTTGAAAGTTATGAAACAATCAGAAGTTAAAGAGTTAACTGTAGCAGACCTACAGGAAGAACTACAGAAAAATAGAAAGTTACTTTCAGATTTGAAAATGACTCATGCTATCAGCCCGTTAGATAATCCTATTCAAATCCAAACTGTACGTCGTACAGTAGCTAGATTGGCTACGGAGTTAACTAAAAGAGAATTACAATAATTCTGCAATGGAAAAAAGAAATTTAAGAAAAGAACGTATCGGTATTGTTACTTCCAACAAAATGGAAAAGTCAATCGTTGTTTCTGAAACAAAAAAAGTGAAGCACCCTAAGTATGGTAAATTCGTACTTAAAACTAAGAAATATGTTGCTCACGACGAAAACAATGATTGCAATGAAGGCGATACAGTAAGAATTATGGAAACCAGAAAACTTAGCAAAAATAAATGCTGGAGATTGGTTGATATAATAGAAAGAGCTAAATAATTATGGTACAACAAGAATCAAGATTAAAAGTAGCTGATAACACCGGAGCCAAACAAGTTTTGGTAATTCGAGTGTTGGGAGGAACCAAAAAACGTTATGCTTCCGTAGGTGATAAAGTTGTAGTTGCTGTTAAAGAAGCTACACCAAATGGAAGTGTTAAGAAAGGTTCTGTTTCAACTGCCGTTGTCGTTAGAACAAACAAAGAAGTAAGACGCCCTGATGGCTCTTATATTCGTTTTGATGATAATGCATGTGTTTTGTTGAATGCCGCAGGAGAAATGAGAGGTACTCGTGTTTTTGGCCCAGTTGCTAAAGAACTTAGAGATAACCAATTCATGAAAATTGTTTCACTTGCACCAGAGGTGCTTTAATTCTTTTTAAAATGAAAAAGTTTAAATTGAAAGTAGGAGATAACGTTCAAGTTACTTCTGGAGAGCATAAAGGAAAACAAGGGAACATTCAAAAAATCCTTAAGGATAAAGATCGTGTTATTGTTGAAGGTGTTAATCTTGTAAAGAAACACATGAAGCCTAGCGCAACTAATCCACAAGGAGGTATTAAAGAAATGGAAGCTCCAATACACATCTCAAATGTAAGTTTACTTACTAAGGACGGACAGACAACTAAAGTTGGTTACCGTATGGAGGATGGTAAGAAAGTAAGGTTTTCTAAAAAAACTAATGAAGTAATTTAATTATGAGTTACCTACCAAGACTTAAAGAAGAGTATAATACTAGAGTTCTTCCAGCTTTAATGGAAGAGTTTGGTTATAAAAATCCTATGCAAGCTCCAAAGCTTAAGAAAATTGTCCTTAGTAGAGGAGTGGGGGATGCTATCGCAGACAAAAAGTTAATTGATTATGCTACTGACGAGTTAACTCAAATTACAGGTCAGAAAGCTATTCAGCGTAAATCTAAGAAGGACGTTGCATCGTTTAAGCTTAGAAAAGGTATGCCAATTGGAGCCATGGTTACGTTGAGAGGAGATCGTATGTATGAATTTCTTGATCGTCTAGTTACTTCTGCTCTCCCTCGTGTACGTGATTTTAATGGAATTAAAGCCACTGGTTTTGATGGAAGAGGTAATTACAACCTTGGAATTACAGAGCAAATTATTTTTCCCGAGATAAATATCGATAAAGTTAATCGTATCTCAGGTATGGATATTACCTTTGTAACTTCTGCTGAAACTGACAAAGAGGCTAAATCTTTATTAACAGAATTGGGATTACCATTCAAAAAGAAGTAATATGGCTAAAGAATCAATGAAAGCACGTGAAGTTAAGCGTGCCAAAATGGTAGAGAAATATGCTGAAAAAAGAAAGGCATTGTTAGAAGCTGGTGATTATGATGCACTTCAAAAGCTTCCTAAGAATGCTTCTCCTGTAAGAAAGCATAACCGTTGTAAATTAACAGGTAGACCAAGAGGCTACATGAGACAGTTTGGTATTTCACGTGTAACTTTCCGTGAAATGGCAAACCAAGGTTTGATTCCTGGTGTCAAAAAAGCAAGTTGGTAATTAAAAGGAATTAAAAATGAATTTAGATCCAGTATCAGATTATTTAACAAGAATTAGAAATGCAGTTGCAGCTTCTCACCGAGTAGTTGAAATTCCTGCCTCTAATCTTAAAAAGGAAATTACTAAGATTCTTTTTGATCAAGGGTATATTTTAAGTTATAAATTTATCGAAGACGATAAGCAAGGAACAATAAAAATTGCTTTAAAATACGATAAGTTAAATAATGACCCTGTTATTAAAAAGCTTCAAAGAATTAGTAAACCAGGATTACGAAAGTATGCGAGCGCATCTGAATTACCTCGTATTTTAAACGGACTTGGGATTGCTATCGTTTCAACCTCACATGGTGTGATGACAGATAAACAAGCTCGTAAGGAAAATGTAGGTGGTGAAGTTCTTTGCTATATTTACTAACATTATAAATTTATTCTAAAAATGTCAAGAATTGGAAAAAATCCAGTTAGCATTCCCGAAGGAGTAACAGTTTCAGTGAATGACAACACTATAACTGTGAAGGGTAAATTAGGGGAGCTACAACAAGAATTTAGTGAAGTTTCCGTTCGTGTGGAAGATAATTCAATTATCGTAGAGCGCGAATCAGATAACAAGTCTTCAAAAGCTAAGCATGGTTTATACAGATCATTAATCAATAATATGGTTGTTGGTGTTTCTCAAGGTTTCACTAAACAACTTGAATTGGTCGGTGTCGGTTATCGTGCATCTAGTCAAGGTCAAAAGCTTGATATTGCAGTTGGTTTTTCACACAATATTGTTTTAGAATTAGCTCCAGAGGTTAAAGTGGAGGCAATTTCTGAAAAAGGTAAAAACCCTATTATTAAACTTTCTTCTTTTGATAATCAACTTGTTTCTCAAGTTGCAGCAAAAATACGTTCATTCAGAAAACCTGAACCTTACAAAGGAAAAGGTATTAAATACGTAGGAGAGTACATCAGAAGAAAAGCAGGTAAATCAGCTTAATAAATTAAGAACTATGGCATTTTCTAAGCAAAAAAGAAGATTAAAAATAAGAAAGCGTATTCGTAGAACTATTACGGGTACTGCTGAAAGACTTCGTCTTTCAGTTTATAGAAGCAACAAAGCTATTTATGCTCAATTGATTGATGACGTCAACGGAAAGACAATTATTTCTATGTCTTCATTCCATTTAGGTGACGATTCAACCGGTAAAACAAAAGTTGAGCAGTCTAAATTAGTTGGTTTGTCCTTAGCTGAAAAAGCAACTAAGCTAGGAGTAGAAAAAGTATCATTTGATAGAGGTGGTTACTTATATCATGGTAGAGTTAAATCATTAGCAGACGGCGCTCGTGAGGGAGGGCTTAAATTTTAAGAGGTATGTATCAAGATTATAAAAACGTAGAATTAGTAAAGCCAGGCGGTTTAGATCTTAAGGATAGACTTGTTGGTGTACAGCGTGTAACTAAAGTAACTAAAGGTGGTAGAGCATTTGGTTTCTCTGCTATTGTAGTTGTAGGTAACGAAGCTGGTGTTGTTGGTCATGGCCTTGGTAAATCTAAAGAAGTTGCTGATGCAATATCTAAGGCAGTAGAAGACGCTAAGAAAAACTTAGTTCGTATTCCTTTGCACAAGGGTACTTTACCTCATGAGCAAAAAGGGAAATATGGTGGTGCAAGAGTATTTTTGCTGCCTGCTTCTCCTGGTACCGGTGTTATTGCTGGTGGACCTGCTCGTGTAGTTCTTGAATCTGTTGGTGTACACGATGTATTATCAAAAAATCAGGGTTCATCTAACCCTCACAACGTTGTAAAAGCTACTTTTGACGCATTACTTCAATTAAGAAGTGCTGATACAGTTGCGAAACAAAGAGGAATTACTTTAGATAAACTTTTTAACGGATAATCGACATGGCAACAATACAAGTAACGAAAGTAAAAAGTGCGATCAAAAAAACAAGTAGACAGAAACTTACGCTAGAAGCATTAGGTCTTAAAAAAATTGGTCAAACTGTAGAGCACGAATCTTCACCTTCTATTTTAGGAATGGTGAATAAAGTTAAACATTTAGTTTCTGTTAAAGAACTTTAAACCGCATTATAATGGAATTACATAATTTAAAACCAGCCCACGGTTCTGTTAAAACCTCTAATAACCGTAAAGGTAGAGGAGAGGCTTCTGGTAACGGAGGAACCGCTGGAAGAGGTCATAAAGGAGCAAAATCTCGCTCAGGATATTCTAAAAAAGTTGGATTTGAGGGTGGTCAAATGCCCTTACAGCGTAGAGTTCCTAAGTTTGGTTTTACAAACCCAAATAGAGTTGAATATAAAGGTGTTAATTTAGATACGCTTCAAACTCTTGTTGATGACGGTAGAGTTACTGATACTATTGATCATGCTTTACTTGTTCAGCTTGGAGTTATTAAACCAAATGATTTAGTGAAAATCCTTGGTAGAGGTGAACTTAGTGCAACCTTAAATGTAACAGCTCATAAATTTACAAAAACAGCGAAGGATTCTATCGAATCGAAAGGTGGTAAAGCTATAACCCTATAATTCTCCAATAATGAAGTTTGTTGAAACGCTTAAGAATATTTGGAAAATAGAAGAGTTAAAGAATAGAATAATTCTTACTTTAGGTTTGCTAATGGTGTATCGTTTCGGAGCACAAATAGTACTCCCTGGTGTAGATGCTTCACAAATAGCTGAACTCTCTAAGCAAACTGATGGAGGTTTATTAGGTTTACTTAATGCTTTTACTGGTGGTGCATTCTCAAATGCTTCAGTATTTGCTTTAGGGATTATGCCTTATATTTCAGCTTCTATTGTTGTCCAGTTAATGACAATAGCAATTCCTTATCTTCAAAAACTCCAAAAGGAGGGAGAAAGTGGTCGTAAGAAAATTACTCAAATTACTAGATGGTTAACCATTGGTATTACACTTGTTCAGGGACCAGGATATATCTACAATTTGTATAATATTCTTCCTGCATCTGCTTTTGTTTTGAATGATTCTGCAACCTTTATAGCTTCCTCTGTTATCTTACTTACAACTGGCTGTATTTTTGCTATGTGGTTGGGTGAGAAAATTACTGATAAGGGAATTGGTAATGGTATTTCACTACTTATTATGGTGGGTATAATTGCTACATTGCCGTTAGCTTTTGCTCAGGAATTTGTTTCTAGGGTTTCTGAATCTAATGGAGGATTAATTCTTATTCTTATTGAATTAGCTATCTGGTTCCTAATTATCCTTGCATCTGTTATGTTGGTAATGGCTGTAAGAAAAATACCAGTACAATACGCAAGAAAAAACGCATCTGGTAAATTTGAAAAGGCCTCTTTTGCAGGAGCTCGACAGTTTATTCCTTTGCGTTTAAATGCCTCAGGAGTAATGCCTATTATATTTGCACAAGCAATTATGTTCGTTCCTGCAGCAGTTGCTGGTATATCAAATAGTGAATTTGCTGAAGTTATTAAATCATCATTTAATGACATGTTTGGATTTTGGTATAATCTAGTGTTTGGTTTGTTAATAATCGTTTTTACTTACTTTTATACTGCGATTACTGTTCCAACAAATAAAATGGCTGATGATCTTAAGCGCAGTGGTGGTTTTATACCGGGTATTCGTCCTGGAACAGAAACAGCTGAATACTTAGATAAAATAATGTCTCAAATAACTTTACCTGGATCTATATTTTTAGCATTAATAGCTATTTTTCCAGCTATCTTAGTATCACTTCTAGAGGTACAACAGAATTGGGCTTTATTTTTCGGTGGGACATCTCTCCTTATTATGGTAGGTGTTTCCATTGATACGATTCAACAAGTAAATTCATATTTATTAAATCGTCATTACGATGGTTTGATGAAGTCAAGTAAAAATAGAAAAGCAGTAGCATAGTTATGGCAAAGCAACCTTCTATAGAACAAGACGGAACAATAATCGAAGCATTGTCTAATGCAATGTTTAGAGTAGAACTTGAAAATGGTCACATAGTGACAGCACATATTTCCGGTAAGATGAGAATGCATTACATCAAATTATTACCTGGAGATAAAGTTAAATTAGAAATGAGTCCTTACGATCTATCGAAGGCTCGCATAACCTACAGATATTAATAGTCATGAAAGTAAGAGCATCTATTAAAAAGAGAAGTGCAGATTGCAAGATAGTCCGCAGAAAAGGCAGACTTTATGTAATTAATAAAAAGAATCCTAAATTCAAACAAAGACAAGGCTAATTATGGCAAGAATTGCAGGTGTTGATATACCAAAACAAAAGCGAGGAGTTATAGCATTGACCTATATCTTCGGAATTGGCAGAAGTTCAGCTAAGAAAATTTTAGCAGATGCCAAAGTAGACGAGAACACAAAAGTTTCTGACTGGAATGATGACGAGATTGGAAAAATCCGTGATGCAGTATCCGCTTTCACTATCGAAGGCGAACTAAGATCAGAAATTTCTATGAACATCAAGCGTTTGATGGACATTGGTTGTAATAGAGGAATTAGACACAGAGTAGGTTTACCTTTACGTGGTCAAAGAACTAAAAACAATTCTAGAACCAGAAAAGGAAGACGTAAAACTGTTGCAAATAAAAAGAAAGCAACTAAATAATAGTAATTATGGCTAAGTCAACAGTAAAAAAGAGAAAAGTAATCGTTGATTCTTTTGGTGAAGCTCACGTTAACGCTTCTTTCAATAATATTATTATTTCGTTAACTAATAAGAATGGTGACGTTATTTCTTGGTCTTCTGCCGGTAAAATGGGTTTTAGAGGTAGCAAGAAAAATACACCTTATGCAGCTCAATTAGCTTCAGAAGACGCTAGTAAAGTTGCACAAGAGGCTGGTTTACGAAAAGTTAAAGTGTTTGTGAAAGGGCCTGGAAATGGTAGAGAATCTGCTATTAGAGCAATCCATAACTCAGGAATTGAAGTAACCGAAATTATTGATGTTACTCCAGTTGCACACAACGGTTGTAGACCTCCAAAAAGAAGAAGAGTTTAATAATTGGTTATCGAAGGAAAGACCTTAATTCATAACCTTAATACATTTACACAATGGCAAGATATACTGGTCCAAAGACTAAAATTGCAAGAAAATTTGGTGAAGCTATTTTCGGAGCTGATAAATCTTTTGAAAAAAGAAACTATCCACCTGGACAACATGGTAACAACAGAAGAAGAGGAAAAAAATCTGAGTACGCCGTTCAACTTATGGAAAAACAAAAAGCTAAGTATACTTATGGTATCTTAGAGCGTCAGTTCAGAAACATGTTTGACAAAGCAACTCGTTCAACTGGTATTACAGGTGAAGTTTTGCTTCAGCTTTGTGAGTCTAGATTAGACAATGTTGTTTTCCGTCTAGGGATTGCACCTACAAGAAGCGCTGCTAGACAACTTGTTTCTCATAAACACATTACCGTTAATGGTGAAATCGTTAATATACCTTCTTACCAACTAAAACCTAACGATACAGTTGCTGTAAGAGAAAAATCTAAATCCCTTAGTGTGATTAATGATTCCTTATCAGCTAATAAAACTGTGTACGAATGGATGACTTGGAATGCTGATAAAAAAGAGGGTACCTACGTTTCCGTTCCAGCAAGAACACAAATTCCAGAAAATATCAACGAACAGTACATCGTCGAATTATACTCTAAATAATTAACAGACAGAACTTATATTATGGCATTATTTAATTTTCAGAAGCCCGACAAAGTAATTATGGTAGAATCTACCGACTTTGAAGGCATTTTCGAATTTAGACCACTTGAACCTGGTTATGGTTTAACAGTAGGAAACGCCTTACGAAGAGTGCTTTTATCTGCACTTGAAGGTTTTGCTATAACTTCTGTTAGAATTGAAGGTGTAGATCATGAGTTCTCAGCTATACCTGGTGTAGTTGAAGATGTTACTGAAATCATACTTAACCTTAAGCAAATCCGTTTCAAGAAGCAAGTTGAGGAACTTGATAATGAATCTGTAAATATTTCCATTTCAAACCAAGAGGTTTTAACTGCTGGAGATTTTCAAAAATTTATCAATGGTTTCGAGATTCTTAACCCAGATTTAGTGATTTGTAATATGTCTAAAGATGTTTCCTTCAATATGGAAATTTCAATTGAGAAAGGCAGAGGCTACGTTACAGCTGAAGAGAACAAAACAGAAAAGGCACCTATTGGTACGATCTTTACTGATTCCATTTTTACTCCAATTAAGAATGTTAAATACAGTATTGAAAACTACCGTGTAGAGCAAAAGACGGACTACGAAAAGCTTGTTTTCGAAATTAAATCCGACGGTTCTATTCACCCTAAAGATGCTTTAACCGAAGCTGCTAAGACATTGATTCATCATTTTATGTTATTCTCTGACGAAAGAATTACACTTGAAACAGAGGAAATGTCTCATGCTGATACTTATGACGAAGAATCTTTACACATGAGACAATTGTCGAAATCTCGACTAGTAGATTTAGATCTTTCTGTAAGAGCACTCAACTGTTTGAAAGCTGCTGAAGTTGACACACTTGGAGACCTTGTTTCTTACAACAAGAATGATTTGATGAAATTTAGAAATTTTGGAAAAAAATCATTAACTGAGTTAGAAGAACTTGTAGCTAATAAGGGATTAGATTTTGGTATGGATTTGTCAAAATATAAGTTGGATAAAGACTAATCAGGTCTTAAAAAGGAAATAAAATGAGACACGGAAAAAAAATAAATCATTTAGGTAGAAAAACTGCACATAGAAAAGCTATGTTAGCAAATATGGCATGTTCCCTAATTGAACACAAAAGAATAAATACTACTGTTGCAAAAGCAAAAGCTTTACGCGGTTTTGTTGAGCCTCTAATTACAAAATCTAAAGAAGACACTACACATAACAGAAGACTTGTGTTTTCTAAACTTCGTAATAAATACGCTGTAGCGGATTTGTTTAGAGATGTTGCTCCAAAAGTAGCTGACAGACCAGGAGGATACCTGAGAATTATTAAATTAGGAAACAGACTTGGTGATAATGCACAAATGGCGATGGTTGAGTTAGTCGATTTCAACGAAATCTATAACCCTAATTCTACTCAAACAAAGAAAAAATCTACACGTAGAGCTGGTAAAAAAGCTAAAGCTGAAGATACAGTTGTTAACACAGATGTTAAAGAATCTTCAAGTGAAGAGTAAACTTACATATGTTATATGATTTTTAAAGGATAGTCTTTTAGGCTATCCTTTTTTTGTATTTAGAGATACCTGTTTTTATTCGCAACTCATTTTAAGTTTATATGATTCTTTTTTTACTAAGGATTTTATTTTGAATAATCTTATGGTCAACCTATTTCAATAAAGCTTAACTTTTAAATGCCTCTTTAAAATTTTGTCAACTTCAAATTTGATCATTCTATATTTAAGTTACTTTAGAGTATTGCAAATAAATGTTTTTATCAAAAGAATGATTTTGCAAGCAATTTTAAGAGCAACGTTTAAGTATGAAAATTTATAGTTTTAAAATGTGTAATTTTATACCGGTTTAATTTGAAATTACTACTAAATAAAACAACCTTTCCCGACCACTTCGGGAATCATTTTTTCTTTTTCTGAATTTGAAAAATCATGAATAGCTTTAACTTTGGTTTTTTTATAATCAATCAGAAAGGAAGAAAACGCATTATACTATTGTAATTTGACTTGATAAATGCTATTACATACATAAAGGAACAACGACACACATTAAAAATATTAAAATATACCAATGAAATATAAACATAAAAAAGATGCTATTGTATTACTTGAAGATGGTACAATATTTAAAGGAAAAGCCGTCTCAAACAATTTAACAAAGGCTTTTGGTGAAATTTGTTTTAACACGGGAATGACTGGTTATCAAGAAATTTTTACTGACCCTTCTTATTTTGGACAAATTATGGTCACCGCTAACGTTCATATTGGTAATTATGGAATTAACGAAAATGAGTCAGAGTCTACTAGTGTAAAGATTTCAGGTCTTGTTTGTAAAGAATTTTCTTACAATCCTTCAAGAGTTGATAGTAGTGGCTCGTTGGAAGATTTCCTCATCTCACATAATACCTTTGCAATTTCAGATGTAGACACTCGAGCCTTGGTTACTCACATTCGTCAAAATGGTGCTATGAATGCGATTATAACTACTGAGTTTGATAACCTTGAGCAGCTTAAAAAAGAACTGTCTGAATTACCTAGTATGAATGGTCTTGAGCTTTCTTCTAAAGTTTCAACTCCTAGTGCTTATGAAATTCCAAGCGTCGAGGAAGAATTTAAAATTTCTGTACTCGATTTAGGTGTCAAATCAAATATCTTAAGGCATTTTCAGTCAAGAAATTGTAGTTTGAAGGTGTTTCCATGGGATTCATCCTTTGAAGATTTAATGAGCTATAAACCCGACGCCTTGTTTCTTTCAAACGGACCTGGAGATCCAGCACCACTTTCCTCAGCAATCGAATTAGCAAAAAATGCGTTGATTGCGAATATTCCAACTTTCGGGATTTGTCTTGGTCACCAAATCATTTCATTAGCGATGGGGCTTCCTACATTCAAGATGCACAACGGTCACAGAGGAATTAACCATCCTGTAATCAACTTAGTTACTGGTAAATCTGAAATAACATCTCAAAATCATGGTTTTGCAGTGAGTAAGGAAGCTGCTGAAAAACATCCCGATATAGAAATTACTCATTTACACCTTAATGATGATACACTAGCTGGAATTCGAGTAAAAAATAAAAATTGTTTTAGTGTTCAATACCATCCTGAAGCAGGACCTGGGCCAAACGATGCAACATATTTATTCGATGACTTTGTAGACATGATTAGAAAGAATCAATAGTTGTAAATAAAAAGGCTGTCAAAAATTTATTTGACAGCCTTTTTTGATAATGCTTAAAAATTTTAAGGTAGTAGTACAGTATCAATTACGTGAATTACACCGTTAGATTGATTAACATCTGCAATGGTAACAGTTGCTACATTTCCAGCAGCATCTTTAATTTTCACAGCATCTCCATCCAACATAAAGGTCAATATTCCACCGTTTACTGTTGCAACTTCCGCTTTACCTTTTCCTTTTTTTATTGCTGCTACTACATCACTTGCTTTTAAGTCACCAGCAATAACATGATAAGTCAATACAGCTTGTAGTTGTGGTTTGTTTTCTGGTTTAAGAAGAGTTTCTACAGTTCCTTCAGGTAAAGCAGTAAATGCACTGTTTACCGGAGCGAATACAGTGAAAGGACCTTCTCCAGAAAGCGTTTCAACTAATTCACCAGCTTTCACAGCGGCTACTAATGTTGTGTGGTCTTTCGAATTAACAGCATTTTCGATAATGTTTTTTGATGGATACATTTCAGCACCACCAACCATTTTTGTTTGACCATAGCCCAAACTTGTTAAAGCTAAACAAACCAATAATACTAAATTAAATTTTACATTTTTCATAGTGTTTTTTTTAATGTTCAATTTGATATACGGAATAATATAATCTTTGGTTCATAATACTAGTTATTATTTCAAATTACAGGAAAAGAAAACTGCTTTCCCTGCCGCTTCAGGAATGGATTTTTTTATTATGTGAATTAGCAAAATCAAGCACAACTTTAGCTATGTTTTCTTTTTGTGATAAAGCCGTAAGGAAAAAAAGTGGGGTTTTATTATGGCAATTTCAATTGTTAAGCGGCGTCATACTTGTAAATTCAACTATAGTTAGGTGCGGGGTATTCATAAAAAAATTTCTAAAACGTTATAGCTAATAATTATCGAGTTTTCTGTAATTTCTTCATAAAAACCTTGATTAATATTTTGTAAATTGCATAAAATTTAAATTTATAATTATGAGTTCAATTTTAGACGTTCACGCAAGACAAATTTTTGATTCGAGAGGTAACCCAACAATAGAAGTAGATGTGGTTACAGAATCAGGTGCTATTGGAAGATTTGCTGTTCCATCAGGAGCTTCCACAGGAGAGCACGAAGCTGTAGAATTAAGAGACGGTGGTGACGATTATATGGGGAAAGGAGTGCTTCAAGCAATAGACAATGTAAATAATCTTATTGCCGATAAATTATTAGGTTTCTCAGTTTTCGAACAAACTGAAATTGATCATATGTTAATTGATTTAGATGGAACCCCAAACAAATCAAAGTTAGGAGCTAATGCTATTTTAGGAGTTTCACTAGCATGCGCTAAAGCAGCAGCAGCTGAGTTAGGAATTCCTTTGTACAGGTATATCGGTGGTGTAAGTTCTAATGTCCTTCCTGTGCCAATGATGAACATTATCAATGGTGGTTCACATAGCGACGCTCCAATTGCTTTTCAAGAATTTATGATTATGCCAGTAAAAGCGGAAAGCTTTTCTCATGCACTAAAAATAGGAACTGAAATCTTTCATCATTTAAAGAAAGTTTTTAAAGATAGAGGTTTAACAACTGCCGTTGGTGATGAAGGTGGATTTGCACCAGGCTTAGATGGTACAGAAGATGCGCTTGAGTCGATTCATAAAGCTGTCGAATCTGCTGGTTATAAGTTTGGAGAAGAAGTATTTGTTGCTTTGGATTGCGCTGCTGCTGAATTTTATGTGAATGGTAAGTATGATTATTCAAAATTTGAAGGTGAAACAGGAAAAGTTAGAACTGCTGAAGAACAAGTTGAATACCTTGCTGAATTAGTAGAGAAATATCCTATTATTTCTATAGAAGATGGAATGGATGAAAATGATTGGGATGGATGGAAACTTTTAACCGAGAAATTAGGAGATAAAGTTCAGTTAGTCGGAGACGATTTATTCGTGACAAATGAGAAAATATTATCTAGAGGAATTGAGAATGGCGTTGCTAATTCTATTCTTGTAAAGGTAAACCAGATAGGTACTTTAACGGAAACTATTAATGCGGTAAACATGGCAAAAAATGCAGGCTATACAGCTGTGATTTCACACCGTTCCGGCGAAACCGAGGATGCAACAATTGCAGATTTAGCTGTTGCTTTAGAAACGGGGCAAATTAAAACAGGTTCTGCGTCTAGGAGCGACAGAATGGCTAAGTATAATCAGTTGTTAAGAATTGAAGAAGAGCTTGGTAGCAGAGCTATTTTTCCAGGGGAAAAAGCATTTAAAGTAGGGTTCTAATTACGAAATTTTTTCGTACCTTTAGAGGGTCAAAAAAGACAAGGCTTTAACATAAAGTTATGCCTTTTCTTTTTTGACCCTTTTTATGTTAACCTCTGCTTAACTTGCTTTTGTTTAAATTTGTAAATAATTATTAATACTTTAAATATATATACATGAACGCATCTATAGAATTTGATGGCAAAAAATATGAATTACCAGTAATTAAAGGTAGTGAGAACGAACATGCGATTGATATTTCTTCACTTAGAGCTGCTACAAACGGCTTAATAACCATAGACCGTGGTTTTAAAAATACAGGATCTTGCGAAAGCGCAATCACTTTTTTAGATGGTGAAAAAGGAATTTTGCACTACAGAGGTTATGCTATAGAAGATTTAGCTGAAAGTGCAAGCTTTTTGGAAGTTGCCTATTTGTTGATTTTTGGTGAACTGCCGAACCAGCAAGAGCTTGATAAATTTCACAACGATATCAAAAATGAGTCGCAAGTAGATGAAGATGTAAAGAAAATTTTAGATGGTTTTCCGAAGTCTGCTCACCCTATGGGAGTAGTTTCTTCTTTAACAAGCGCTCTTATCGCTTTTAATCCATCTTCAGTGAATGTAGATTCGCCAGAAGATATGTACAAAGCAATAGTGAAAATTATGGGTAAATTCCCAGTACTTTGTGCTTGGGCTTTGCGCAAAAAAGCTGGTCAGCCATTAGATTATGGCGACGATTCATTGGATTATGTAGAAAACATCCTTAAAATGATGTTTAAAAAACCAAACCAAGAATATAAAGTAAACCCAATTGTTGCCTCTGCTTTAAATAAATTGTTGATACTTCATGCTGACCATGAGCAAAATTGTTCTACTTCTACAGTAAGAATCGTAGGATCGTCTCATGCTGGTTTATTTGCATCTATATCTGCTGGTGTTTCTGCATTATGGGGCCCACTTCACGGAGGTGCTAACCAAGCGGTTATTGAAATGCTTGAAGCAATCAAAGAAGATGGAGGAGATACTAAAAAATACATGGGTAAAGCGAAAGATAAAGACGATCCTTTCCGTCTAATGGGATTCGGACATAGAGTTTACAAGAACTTTGATCCAAGAGCTAAAATAATTAAAAAATCAGCTGACGAAGTTTTAGGAGATTTAGGTATTCAAGATCCAATTTTGGACATTGCAAAAGGATTAGAGAAGGAAGCATTAGAGGATAGTTACTTTGTAGATAGAAAATTATATCCAAACGTAGATTTTTACTCTGGAATTATTTACCGAGCGCTTGGTATTCCAACAGAAATGTTCACAGTAATGTTTGCTTTAGGAAGACTTCCGGGCTGGATTGCTCAATGGAGAGAAATGCGCCTTATGAAAGAACCTATTGGTAGACCAAGACAAGTTTATACCGGTGAAACGCACCGTAGCTTTAAGTCTATAGAGAGCCGTTAATTTATTAACTTATTTATAATTGCACCAGCACTAACCAGTAAAGCGTAATATTATAAATAACATTAAAAAAGACGAAATGAATACGATCTTTAAATTTTTAGGCTTAGCACTAATCTCAACTTTAGTAGCCTGTGGAAGCGGTGAAGCTGAAAAAAAAGAAGAAAAAAAGTCTCCTATTAGTATAGGTACTAAGGTTGTTGAAGAGGTCGTAGAGGATAATGGAATAACAGAAATTGTTCTTGAATCTTCAGACGAAATGAAATTCAACAAGAAAAAGCTAGTTACAAAAGAAGGTAACCAAGTAAAACTTACCTTAAAGCATGTTGGTAAAATGGGTAAGGAAGTAATGGGGCATAATTTTGTACTTTTGGCTAAAGGTACTGATATCATGGCTTTTGGAGAAAAGGCTGTAGATGCTGCAGATAATAATTACATTCCTGAAGGAAGTGATGAAGTTATTGTTTATACCGAGATGATCGGTGGAGGTGAAACTACAACAATAACATTTGATGCGCCTGAAAAAGGGGAATATGACTTTATTTGTTCTTTTCCAGGTCACGTAGCGCTAATGAAAGGAAAATTTATTGTTGAGTAATAGAAACAATCTTTCAAATTTATAAAGCAAGCCATCTGAAAAGGTGGCTTTTTTTATGAACAAACTCAAAAATAAAAACGCCAAAATGACATTAATCTGCCTAAAAAATATGCCACAATGTCATCTTTATGAATTGGAACACAAATTGACTATAGGTAAACAAATAAATGAAAAATGAATTTTAATCAGTTTACCATAAAATCCCAAGAAGCTGTGCAACAAGCGCAAAAGCTAGCTCAGGAATATAATCATCAGCAAATAGAAGTAGATCACCTACTAAAAGCTATTTTTCTGATAGATGAGAACGTTACGCCATTTGTGTTTAAAAAGTTGGGCGTCAATTATAACCTAATACACTCCATAGTTGAAAAAAACTTACAAAGTTTTCCTAAGGTTACGGGAGCTGATATTATGCTTTCTCGCGAACTCGGAAAAACCCTGAATGATGCTTCAATCATCGCCAAAAAAGAAGGGGATGAATATGTATCTATCGAGTATTTGTTAATGGCTGTGTTGAAAAGTAATTCTAAAGCAGCTCAATTACTAAAAGATCAAGGAGTAACAGAAGCTAACTTCCAAAAAGTAGTTTCAGAATTACGCAAAGGTGAAAAAGTGACTTCAAAAAGTGCTGAAGAAACCTACAATTCGCTAGATAAATATGCGAAAAACTTAAATCAACTTGCAGAAGAAGGCAAGCTCGATCCTGTCATTGGGCGTGATGAAGAAATTAGAAGAATTCTTCAAATTTTGTCACGCAGAACCAAGAACAATCCTATGCTTGTAGGTGAGCCGGGGACAGGTAAAACAGCTATTGCAGAAGGTCTTGCCCACCGAATTATTGCAGGTGATGTGCCCGAAAACCTTAAATCTAAGAAGATATATTCTTTAGACATGGGGGCATTAATCGCAGGAGCCAAATACAAAGGCGAATTTGAGGAGAGATTGAAATCAGTCATCAAAGAAGTAACTTCAAGTGATGGGGACATCGTATTGTTTATTGATGAGATTCACACCCTAGTTGGTGCAGGTGGTGGCGAGGGAGCAATGGACGCAGCCAATATTTTAAAACCTGCATTAGCCCGTGGAGAACTTAGAGCCGTTGGAGCAACTACTCTAGATGAATTCCAAAAGTACTTTGAAAAAGACAAAGCTTTAGAGCGTAGGTTCCAAAAAGTAAGCGTAGAAGAGCCTGATACAGAGTCGGCGATTTCTATTCTTCGTGGAATTAAAGAAAAATACGAAACTCACCACAAAGTTCGTATCAAAGATGAGGCGATTATCGCATCTGTAGAGCTTTCTCAGCGCTACATTACTAATCGTTTTTTGCCTGATAAAGCAATTGATTTGATGGATGAAGCAGCTTCAAAATTACGTATGGAAATCAATTCCAAACCTGAAGAATTGGATGTGTTGGACAGAAAAATCATGCAATTAGAGATAGAAATTGAAGCCATCAAAAGAGAGAAAGACGAAGACAAACTCAAGTTTTTACGTACTGAATTAGCTGAATTTAAAGAAAAGCGAAACGACTTAAATGCACGTTGGAAAGCAGAAAAAGATGTAGTTGAAAATATACAACAAGCAAAACAAGAAATAGAAGATTACAAACTTGAAGCAGAACGAGCTGAGAGAGAAGGCGACTATGGTCGTGTAGCTGAATTAAGGTACGGAAAAATTAAAGAAGCCCAAACCAAGTTAGAGCAACTACAAACAGAAATTGCCAATCAAAGTAACGGTAACACGCTTATAAAAGAAGAAGTTACTCACGATGATATCGCCGAAGTAGTGGCTAAGTGGACAGGAATTCCTGTGACCAAAATGTTGCAAACAGAACGTGAGAAACTCTTGAAGCTAGAAGACGAACTTCATAAGAGAGTAGTGGGGCAAGAAGAGGCAATTCAAGCAGTAAGCGATGCAGTACGAAGAAGTAGGGCAGGTTTACAAGATCAAAAAAAGCCGATCGGTTCTTTCTTGTTCTTAGGAACAACAGGAGTTGGTAAAACAGAGTTAGCAAAATCGCTCGCTTCATACTTGTTTGACGACGAAAATGCAATGACGCGTATCGATATGAGTGAATATCAAGAACGTCATTCAGTATCTAGACTTGTGGGGGCTCCTCCGGGATATGTTGGTTATGAAGAAGGCGGACAACTTACAGAAGCAGTCCGAAGAAGACCTTATTCTGTTGTTTTGCTAGATGAAATAGAAAAAGCGCATCCCGATGCTTTCAATATACTCTTGCAAGTGCTTGACGAAGGTAGATTGACAGATAACAAAGGACGTTTAGCAGATTTTAAAAACACGATAATTATTATGACATCCAATATTGGTAGTCATATAATTCAAGAAAAGTTTGATACGCTGAAAGATACCGACGCAGCGATTGAAGCATCTAAATTAGACGTGTTAGCCTTGCTAAGAAATTCGGTTCGTCCTGAGTTTTTAAACAGAATTGATGACATCATAATGTTTACACCGCTTACAGAATCTGACATCCTTCAAATTGTAGATTTACAGATTACAGGACTAAAGAAAATGTTAGCCAAGCAAAACATTACCATCGATGCAACGCTAGAGGCTAAAAAGTATTTGGCTAAGCTTGGTTTTGATCCTCAGTATGGAGCACGTCCTGTAAAAAGAGTGGTTCAACGAGAAGTATTGAACAAATTATCCAAAGAAATTTTAGCTCAAAACATCAAAACGGAAAGTATCATTTTGATTGATCAATTTAATGATGAGCTAGTATTCAGAAATCATACAGACCCGATTTTGAATAATTAGTACGAGCATTGTGTAAAAGGTTAACTTAATAGCAAAGTATAAGTCAAACCATTTATCAATTGACAAATAGTATAATGTATAATAGAATGAGTTAGTTGCTTTTTAATCACTGATTTCTAAAAAAGAAAAAAAATGCGGTTATGGATAGCATAAGTTTTCTGTAACTGCATTTTTGTTTGCGAAATATTCTAAAACATAAAAGCTTAGGTTTTTTAGTGCCGATATTATAAGTATCTTTGCCGAAATTTTAAACATAGAAATGATACACATTACATTACCAGACGGTAGCGTCAAAAGTTTTGAAAGTGGAGTAACACCGATGGATGTTGCTAAAAGTATTAGTGAAGGATTGGCAAGAAATGTTATTTCTGCAAAATTCAACAGTACGACAGTAGAAACCTCTACGCCACTTACACAGGACGGTAGTTTAGTGCTGTATACGTTTAACGATAAAGAAGGCAAAACTGCTTTTTGGCATAGTTCTGCCCATTTGATGGCACAGGCTATTTTGAAACTATTTCCGGCAGCCAAATTAACAATTGGACCTGCAATCGAGCAAGGTTTTTATTATGATATTGATTTTGGTGACAATAAATTGACTGAACAAGACTTTCCTAAGGTCGAAAAATTGATGTTAGAGCTAGCTAGAGGTAAGCACGAATTTAGTTTGCGTGAAGTAACGAAAGCCGATGCTATAAAGTACTATCAAGAAAGAGAAAACAGTTTTAAGGTGGAGCTTATTCAAAACCTCGAAGACGGTGAAATTACGTTTTGTGATCATGATGATTTTACAGATTTGTGTAGAGGAGGTCATCTTCCAAATACAGGTTTTATAAAAGCAGTAAAAATAATGAGCGTTGCTGGAGCTTATTGGCGTGGTGATGAAAAACGTGAGCAACTTACACGTGTTTACGGGGTTTCGTTTCCAAAACAAAAAGACCTTAAGGAATACTTAGAATTACTGGAAGAAGCCAAGAAACGCGATCACCGAAAGTTAGGAAAAGAATTAAAGCTTTTTACCTTTTCTCAACGAGTTGGACAAGGCTTACCTTTATGGCTTCCTAAAGGGGCGGCTCTACGTGAACGCCTAGAAAACTTTCTGAAAAAAGCTCAAAATGAAGCCGGTTACGACCAAGTTGTTACTCCTCATATTGGAAATAAAGATTTATACGTTTGTTCTGGACATTACGAAAAGTACGGAGAAGACAGTTTCCAGCCCATTAATACGCCGGCCGAAGGAGAAGAGTTCTTGTTAAAACCCATGAATTGTCCTCATCACTGCGAAATATACAAATCACAACCTTGGAGTTACAAAGACTTGCCAGTAAGATTTGCCGAATTTGGTACAGTGTATCGCTACGAGCAAAGTGGGGAATTACATGGTTTGACAAGGGTTAGAGGATTTACTCAGGATGATGCTCATATTTTTTGTACGCCAGATCAACTTGACGATGAGTTTAAAAAAGTAATAGATCTTGTTTTGTATGTTTTCAATTCGCTTGGATTTGAAAATTTTACAGCGCAAGTTTCACTTCGTGATCCCGAAAATAAAGCTAAGTATATTGGTTCTGATGAAAATTGGGAAAAAGCAGAACTAGCCATTATAAATGCAGCAAAAGAAAAAGGTTTGAATTATGTAATTGAAACTGGTGAAGCAGCATTTTACGGTCCAAAGTTAGACTTTATGGTTAAAGATGCTTTAGGAAGAAGTTGGCAATTAGGAACAATTCAAGTAGATTACAATTTACCGGAACGTTTTGAATTGGAGTACAAGGGAAGCGACAACGAAATGCATCGCCCAGTAATGATACATCGTGCTCCTTTTGGTAGCATGGAGCGATTTGTCGCAATTTTGTTGGAACATACAGCTGGAAATTTCCCTTTATGGTTAACTCCGGAACAAGTTAGCATACTCTCTATCAGTGAGAAATATGAAAATTATTCTAAAAAAGTTTTAGAATTGCTTAAAAATAACGAAATTCGCGCCATATTTGACAATAGAAGCGAAACCACTGGGAAAAAGATTCGTGAAGCTGAGATGAATAAGGTGCCTATCATGCTTATTGTAGGTGAAAAAGAAGAAGAAACAAATACAGTTTCTGTACGTAAGCATGGAGGTGAAGACCTTGGAAGCATGAAAGTTGAAGAGTTTGTGAAGTGGATGAAAAATGAAGTTAACGCTTCATTATAAGTGTATAAACAATTAAAAATTTAGAGCCATAGCAATAAAAAGAAGACAATCGGGTAGATCTTTAAGAGAAGTTAAAGAAGACCCGCACAAAATTAATGACAAGATTAAAGCTCCAAAGCTAAGACTAGTTGGAGATAATGTTGAAATGGGGGTTTACCCGTTAAGAGTTTGCTTGCAAAAAGCTGAGGAACTTGGGTTAGACCTTGTAGAAATTTCGCCAAAAGCAGATCCTCCAGTAGCTAAAATATTGGAATACAAGAAGTTTTTGTACGAGCAGAAGAAACGTGAAAAGCAGCTTAAGGCTAAAGCTTCAAAAGTTGTTGTAAAAGAAATTCGTTTCGGACCAAACACAGACGATCATGACTATGAGTTTAAACGTAAAAACGCAGAGAAATTCTTAAAAGATGGAGCTAAGTTAAAGGCTTTCGTTTTTTTTAAAGGACGATCTATTGTTTTTAAGGACCAAGGTCAAATCTTGTTATTACGTCTTGCACAAGACTTAGAAGACTATGGAAAAGTTGAGCAATTACCTAAGTTAGAGGGTAAGCGTATGATTATGCTAATGGCACCCAAAAAAGAAAGTTAAATAAGAGTTGGTAATATAAAAAAGGATCAAAATGCCTAAATTAAAAACAAAGTCTAGTGCTAAAAAACGTTTTAAACTTACTGGATCAGGAAGAATAAAACGCAAGCAAGCGTTCAAGAGCCACATCTTGACTAAAAAGTCTAAAAAGAGAAAGCTACGTTTAACGCACAGCGCTTTAGTACACAAATCAGACGAAGCGAATATCAAAGAACAATTACGTATTAAGTAATTCCTTTGATGGTTTACAATTAGTATTAACCCTGGAGTGGGCTCTTAAAAATGCAATTAGCTGCCTACTACAAAAAACATTAAATTATGCCTAGATCAACAAATTCAGTTGCTTCACGTGCTCGAAGAAAGAAAATCATGAAGCAAGCAAAAGGTTACTTCGGACGTAGAAAAAACGTTTGGACTGTAGCCAAAAACGCGGTAGAAAAAGGACTGTTATACGCCTACAGAGACCGTAGAAACAAAAAAAGAAATTTCCGTGCTTTATGGATTGTAAGAATAAATGCAGCCGCTAGATTAAACGGATTGTCTTATTCTAAATTCATGGGGAAATTGAAAGCTAACAACATCGACTTGAACAGAAAAGTTCTTGCAGATTTAGCGGTTAACAACCCAGACGCTTTTACAGCAATCGTTAACAAAGTAAAGTAATAACAACATTTACCACTCTTATAAAATACCCCTTAGTATTTCACTAAGGGGTATTTAATTTTAATAATTACAGTAGTTTATTTACAACAATACTTCGGGTTTATAGGTGTGCTTAAAGTTGTACTCAAATGCCTATCTTTGCCAGCGAAATAGTATATTTCTTACAAATATGAAAGAAGATAAAATCATTTACGGAATACACAGCGTAGCTGAGGCGCTAAAAGGAGGACAAGAATTAGAAAAAATTCTTATCAACAAAAGTGTTCAGTCTCCTGCATTAGAAGAAATAGTCAAGTTAGCGAAGCAGCAAGGAGTAAAAATTAGTTTCGTTCCTGCTATAAAGTTTAAAAATGTAGCTCACCTTAATCATCAGGACGTAATTGCTTATCTTTCTTTAGTCATGTATGTTCCGTTTGAACAAACAATAGAAACTATACTTAGTGAAAAACAAAATCCAGTTTTTTTACTACTAGATGGGGTTACTGATGTTAGAAACTTAGGTGCCATCATAAGAACTGCGGTTTGTACAGGTGTAGATGCTATTATTTTACCTAAAAATAACTCTGCGCCTATAAATGAAGACGCAGTTAAAACATCCTCTGGAGCTGTTTTTCAAATTCCTATTTGCCGTGTAAATCACATAAATGATGCACTTTATTACCTTCAATCTAGTGGAGTTAGTATCGTTGCCGCAACAGAGAAAACAGAAAAAGTACTCTATGGAGAAAATTTACCTCAGAAAATTGCAATTGTTATGGGAGATGAAGGTAAAGGAGTTCACCCTTCAATTTTAAAATTAGCTGACTTAAAACTAAAGCTACCTTTATTAGGAAATATAGGCTCTTTAAACGTTTCTGTTGCTTGTGGTGCTTTTTTGTACGAAGTAGTTCGTCAGCGGATGTAATTCCAGTAATTTCTAAAATAACTGGTATAAACTTAACAGTTTGATTATTTCTTGGTGTTTGATTTTTTTTCGTGGTAATCGTATTCTACTTGAATATTTTCCGAGGTATTTATTTGTGTAGTTTCTTCTTTTGCAATAAGTTCTTCTGCCGAAATAAAGTTGCCATTTTCGTCAAATTGCTGAAGAAAGGGATCACTTTCACTATAATTGATATTTCGCTCTACCTCTATTAAATTGAGGGGGATATATTTTCGGTATAAAATACTAAGTAGAAACCCTGCTATCGCACCCGCAGAGTGACCTTCCCAAGAAATATTTTTTTCTTGAGGAAACAACCCCCAAACTAAACTACCGTAAATAAATACGATAATTAATGATAAAGCAATTAGCCGATAATGTTTTGAAAAAATACCTTTGAAAAACAAAAAAAAGCTAAGCAGGTATATAACACCTGATGCTCCAATGTGATAGGATGGGCGTGCAATTAACCACGTAAATAAACCCGAAAGTAATGTCCCGTATAACAAAACTTTCCAAGCTATTGGCCTATAAAAGTATAACAATGCCATGCTTAGTAAAAAAAGAGGAATGCTATTGTGGTATAAATGTTCTAGACTTCCATGAATAAAAGGAGAAGCAACAATTCCTCTTAAACCAACCCATTCTTTTGGGTAAATACCAAACCTATTGAAGTTGAGGTGAAAATTAACTTCGATCCAATATACTCCCCAGATTACTAAAACAAAAAGAAGTGGATATAAAATAATATCCCAACTAAATATAAAAGCTTTTTTTTCTAGTTTCATTAACGTGAAAATTTCTAATCCTAAGTTGTTCCCTTCTATTTCATAAGTAGAAGATTTATAAAGCTATTTCTTAGATCATGATGCTATAAACTTTGAAGAATTTACAAGCATTTTAGGTAATCAGAAATAACCACTATAAAATCATTCCACATTCAAAAATAAGCTAAATTGGCAGTATATGTTTACTTTTGTAGGATGAATTTACCATTAGCAGAGCGTCTTCGCCCAAAAGCATTAAGCGACTATGTAAGTCAGCAACACCTAGTTGGACCACAAGCTCCGATTAGGCAAATGTTGGCATTAAATCAGATTCCTTCCATGATATTTTGGGGCCCTCCAGGAGTAGGCAAAACAAGCTTGGCAGAACTTATTGCTAAAGAATCTAAACGCTCTTTCTATACCCTAAGTGCTATAAATTCTGGTGTTAAAGATGTTAGAGAAGTAATTGAAAAAGCTAAAAAAGGAGACGGTTTTTTTGGTAACGGAACTCCTATTTTGTTTATTGATGAAATTCATCGCTTTAGCAAATCTCAACAAGATTCACTTTTGGCGGCAGTGGAAAGAGGTTGGATAATTTTGATTGGTGCAACTACAGAAAACCCAAGTTTTGAAGTTATCCCAGCACTTCTTTCTCGATGTCAAGTGTATACCCTCAATGACTTTACGTCAGATGATTTACTTTTTTTGCTCAATAAAGCAATAAAAGAAGATGTACATTTATCCAAGAAAGAAATTGAGTTGGAAGAAGTTTCTTCATTATTAAAATTAAGTGGAGGAGATGCCCGAAAGCTGTTGAATAATTTTGAATTAATTATAAATTCAGTTACTGAAGGAAAAGTAATTATAACAAATGAGCTCGTTGAGAAAAATATTCAGCAAAAAAGCCTTAGGTATGATAAAAATGGCGAAAATCACTACGATATTATTTCTGCATTTATAAAATCTATTAGAGGAAGCGATCCAAATGCTGCTGTTTATTGGTTAGCAAGAATGATTGAAGGAGGTGAAGATGTAAAATTTATAGCAAGGCGCTTGCTGATTCTCGCATCAGAGGACATCGGATTAGCAAACCCAACCGCAATGGTTATTGCAAACAACACTTTTCAAGCGGTAACTGCCGTTGGGATGCCCGAATCCAGAATAATTTTGAGTCAATGTGTAATTTACTTGGCAACATCTGCAAAAAGTAATTCTGCATACGAAGCTATTAATAAAGCGCAGGCCACAGTAAAAGAAACAGGCGACCTTTCCGTCCCACTTCATCTTCGAAATGCCCCAACTAAACTAATGAAAGAGCTTGGCTACGGTAATGACTATAAGTATGCGCATGCTTATGAAGGTAATTTTGTACAAGACAATTTTATGCCGAATGATTTACAAGGTACTGTATTGTTTGAGCCAGCAAAAAATTCCAAAGAAGAACAAATTAGAATTTCACTTCAACAAAAGTGGAAAGGCACGTATGATTATTAATAAAACCTATCTAGCTTGTCGCGAAGCCTAAACAATGAGACAAAATTAGTGCGACTGTTCAACTATTTCATTTTAATCCAAGCTACTAGTTGAAGTTACGGGAAATGAAAGCGATGATTTAGTTGCCTAATCAAATCAAAAAATAATTCAATTTATTTTAGTCTCATTTTAAATTTCAATTGGTATGATGGTTTCTCTTTTAATGAAATAGAAACAAAAAAAGGACGTTTTGTTGAGGTAATTTCAATTGATAAGTGTTGTAAGCTGGCTAAAGTTGAAGTATTGTTAGTTTCAAGCTCTAAATTATAACTACAAAAGTTAGATTTTATAGTGGTCTAATTTATCTAAGTAAACAGGAAAATTCATATTTCGTTAAATCATTGCTCTCTAATTACTTAATCTTGATTTTTTTTTCTCTCTTTACGTAAAATGTTATGTATGCATAATAAATTCATAAAATCACTATGTGCATTATGTAAATTGTTTTATTTTGGTAAAAATATTTTATTATGAATGTTAAAGAAAAAATGCTCCGTGACGACGCATTAAAAGGAAAAAATATTATTGTAACAGGTGGCGGTAGTGGATTAGGCCTTTCTATGACGAGGTATTTTCTTGAGTTAGGTGCATCAGTTGTTATTACATCCCGTAACCTTGAAAAACTTCAAAAATCAGCTTCAGAATTAGAAGCAGAAACAGGAGGCAAGTGCATCCCTCTTCAATGCGATGTAAGACATTATAATGAAGTGGAACAAATGCTTCAACAAGCAAATGAAGCTTTAGGTGAAATTCATGTGTTATTGAATAATGCAGCTGGAAACTTTATATCTCCTACCGAACGTTTATCAAGTAATGCATTTGATACCATAATTGACATTGTGTTGAAGGGGACAAAAAACTGTACTCTGGCATTAGGTAAACATTGGATTAAAAATAAGCAAACTGAACGAACTGTTGTAAATATAGTAACTACTTATGCATGGACTGGCTCGGCTTACGTTGTTCCTAGTGCCACTGCAAAAGCTGGAGTTTTAGCCATGACAAGATCCCTTGCTGTAGAGTGGGCTAAATACGGAATACGATTTAATGCAATTGCTCCTGGACCTTTTCCTACAAAAGGGGCGTGGGATAGATTACTCCCAGGTGATTTAAAAGAAAAATTTGATTTAGCTAAAAAAGTACCGCTAAAACGTGTGGGTGATCACCAAGAGTTAGCGAATTTAGCCGCCTATCTAGTATCTGATTTTTCTCATTACCTAAATGGTGAAGTAATAACCATAGATGGGGGAGAGTGGCTAAAGGGTGCAGGTCAGTTTAATTTACTTGAAATGGTTCCTGAAGAAATGTGGGATATGCTTGAAATGATGATCAAATCAAAGAAATAAAATATAAATAGGTAAGAGTAAACGACAAAAATTGACACTCGTTTAATCAGTTTTATTCCATTTCATTAATATAGTCAAATACGAGAAAGAAGTTTAATTTCTTTTTATATTGCTATAAAAGGAATTTGCATTGAAGCAATTTTGAAGAACTTTATTTTAAAATTTATCATCGGTAAAAAAAAAGGGTACAACCTGATTTCGTTGTACCCTTTTTTTCTTATTTATACCACTAACTAGTAGAACTTACTAAAGTGCTTTCTCCTCACCAACGACAGAATAATAATCCTTGGGAGTTTTAACTTTTATAAATCCGTGGTCCCGCATCATGTGGCAAGCATTACAACTTACACGCAGTTCTTCAAACTTTTCTTCAAATAAATCTTTGTTTTTTTCCTCAATAGCTTTTTCCATATTAGGAATGGCTACGTTTAAAAAGTGTTCTGCTGCTGCCGCATGTTTAGGTCTTCTTTGAAGTCCTAGTTCAATTGCCTCTTCTAGTTCTTCGATATGGTGTTCTGCATATTCCCAGTTTCCGTCCATTCCGGCAACGTACAATTCTTTGTAACGATAGCTAACTTCCCACATGGCTTTGCCAAAGCCTTGAAAATGCTCCTCAATAGTTTCTAATTGTTCTTCTTGACTTCCTTTTATCCATTCTCCTTGAACGGTTTTAGAATTGTCGCAACTTAACATTAAACCAATAAAACACGCTACTATTATTTTCTTCATCTTTTTTTCTATAAAATTAAACATTCTAATTTAAACTATCCGGGTTGTATCCTATAAAATCTTTTTCAGTTTCATGAAATTGTACTCCAAAGCCCTTTAATTCTTCTAGAATTGGAGTATAAACTTCTGGATGTATAGGGCGTAATACACCGTGGGCTTTAATTTCATCTTTTAGTATTTTTAGTGTTGCAATGGCTACTGGAAGTCCAACTGTTTTTGCCATTGCTGTATAGGTTTGATTTTCTCCAATAAATACCATTGTGGCATCAATCTGTTTTTTCTTTCCTTTTATTTCATAGCCAAATTTATGATACATTACAATCATATCTTTATCGTTAGGTGCTAGCATCCATTTATCTTCAAGAATTTTCTGCAGTGCCTGCGCTGGGGTAGCATTCTTAATCCCTATTTTCTTTTTGCTACTAAACAAATCAAGTTCTGTAAGTTTGTCCCAAATTAAATCATCTTGATCTATTTTTAAGTTGTGTCTTAGCTTTAGTTCTACAGAGTCAGTAGGGGAGTATGGAAGAAATGAATTAACAAAATCTCGATAAGACATCTCTTCAGAGTTTTGTAAGGAATATGAATCGTCAGTCATTCCCAATTGAACAAAGACATTCCAAGCTTTGCTAAATCCAACCCTTCTTAACGTACCTCTGTACAGTGTTGGTATATCTTCCAATCCATAAATGCTTCTATAGGCAAGTGAATTTCTGTTGGCAATCCCTTCAAACCTTCCATAATTAGGAACTTCTAAAAATTCAGTTCTTCTAAACAATCGCTGGTAAGGAATGTATTTGTACTTTCCTTCTTGAATAAATTCTGCCGCTCCACCCTGACCAGCAATAACAACATTTCTAGGGTTCCATGTAAACTTATAGTTCCAAAGATTATCGTCGCTTTCAGGTGCAACTAAACCGCCTGTAAACGATTCGAATAAAAGCATTTTACCTCCTTTGTCTCTAATTCTATCAATCACTTGCATAGCACTCATGTGGTCAATACCGGGGTCTACCCCAATTTCGTTCATAAAAACAAGTTCTTTTGATTTCGCTTCATCATGAAGCGCCTCCATTTCTTTGGAAACATAGGAAGCAGTGACCATATGTTTACCAAAGGCTAGGCAATCTTTAGCAACTTCAATATGAAGGCTAGCTGGAAGCATAGAAACGACAATGCTAGCATTTTTAATTGCTGTTTTTCTGGCAGCGTCTTCGAAAATATCTAATGCAATAGCCTGAGTATTTTCGAATTTATTTGCAAAAACTTGGGCAACTTCTATTGATTTGTCTGCAACAGTAATTGTAAAGTTTTCTTGGAATGATTTTTCTGAAAGGTATTTGATTAGTGCCGAAGTAGATTTTCCCGCACCAATTACTAATATACTATGCATAGTTAAGTTTATAGGTTATTTTTGTATCACGAAATTACAAATTTTTAAATTGAAAAAAAGTAGAATCATGGGAAGATATTTTGGAATCCTAGGTAGTTTTTTTGGTGTATTGTCAGTTATCATTGGTGCTATTGGCGCTCACGCACTTACTCCCTTGTTAGACCCGTCTCAACTTGCTAGTTTTGAAACTGGGGTTAAGTATCAGATGTACCACGCTTTATTAATGTTGGTTCTGGTAGCCATTCCAATTCAAAAAAGAAAGCTAGAACTGACAATTTTTTGGTTGTTACTACTTGGAACGATTTTTTTCTCATGGTCAATTTTTTTACTATCTACTAATCACCTTACAGGCATAAACTTTAAATCTATAGCTTTAGTAACTCCGTTGGGTGGATTTTTACTAATTTTTGCATGGCTATTAGTGTTGTATAGTTTTTTGAATAAAAAATCAAATTAACTTTATAAAAATGTCTTTTTTTTAAAAAAGTAATTAAATTTGCTCGATAATTTATTTTTAAATAATTATCATGGTTAACAACACACAAATTACGAAAACGATTGAGTTAGAAAAAGAATTTGGTATTAAGAATGCACAAGTCCATTACCAACTAACTCCCGACGAACTTCACCAAATTACTATCAACAAAAACCTAGGTGTTGAATCAAGATCAGGAGCTCTTGCTATTAATACCGGGAAATTTACGGGTCGAGCGCCAAACGACCGATTTATTGTTATGGATGATGTAACAAAAGAAGACGTTTGGTGGGGAAATATTAATCAACCATTCGATGCAGAAAAGTTTGATGCTCTTCAGCAAAAAGTAGTTGACTATCTTTCAGAAAAAGAACTTTTTGTTCGTGATGCCTATGTATGTGCCGACGAAAATTACCGACTTACTATTCGAGTTGTAAATGAATATCCTTGGAGTAATTTATTTTGTTACAATATGTTTTTGAGACCTTCAGAAGAAGAGTTAGAAAATTTTACAGCCGATTGGAAAATTATTAACGCCCCAAGTTTCGAGGCAAATCCTGAAGTTGATGGAACAAAATCTAAAAACTTCGCCATTTTAAATTTTACTAAAAAAGTCGCATTAATTGGCGGAACTGGTTACACAGGAGAAATGAAGAAAGGTATTTTCTCGGCCTTAAATTTTATTCTTCCTACCGAAAAAAATACCTTACCAATGCATTGCTCTGCAAATGTTGGAAAAAAGGGTGATACAGCAATTTTCTTTGGGTTATCGGGTACTGGAAAAACAACCTTATCTGCCGACCCTAATCGAAGATTAATTGGAGACGATGAGCATGGTTGGACCAATGAAAATACGATTTTCAACTTTGAAGGGGGTTGTTATGCAAAGGTAATTGACCTAACCGAAGAAAAAGAACCAGACATCTTTAGGGCTATAAAAAAAGGAGCAATTCTTGAAAATGTTATCTTAGATGAAAATGGTGAGGTCGATTATAAAGATGCTACTATTACACAGAATACAAGGGTTAGTTATCCTATAGATTTTATTGATAATATTCAACCTTCGTCGGTAGGTGATAATCCTAGGAATATTTTCTTTTTAACAGCCGATGCTTTTGGTGTGTTGCCTCCGATTTCTAAACTTACTCCAGGTCAGGCAGCTTACCATTTCATTAGTGGTTATACCGCAAAAGTTGCTGGTACAGAAGCGGGAATTAATGAACCAGTTCCTAATTTTTCAGCTTGTTTTGGAGCTCCTTTTATGCCACTTCACCCTACCCGTTATGCAGAAATGTTGAGTAAAAAGATGCAAGAGGCAGGTGTTAATGTATGGTTGGTTAATACAGGTTGGACTGGTGGACCCTACGGAATCGGAGAACGAATGAAATTATCCTATACAAGAGCGATGATTACAGCTGCATTAGAAGGTGAGTTGGCTAGTGTTGATTATAAGAAACATGAAGTTTTTGGTTTAATGATGCCTGCCTCATGTCCTAATGTTCCTGATATGGTTCTCGACCCAATGCAAACATGGGAAGATAAAAACGCGTACATGGAAAAAGCAAATCAACTTTCTGAAGCGTTTCAAGAAAACTTTAAGAAGTTTGAAGACTATGCAAATGCCGAAATATTAAACGGTGCTCCTTGCGTATAACTGTTTAATTAATTTTAAGCGAGACTAAAAAACGATTTGTACCGGTAATTTCAATTGAAGAATTGGATTAGTTTTATTTTAGCGTTTGATTAAAAAAACGAGCTGCTTTTAAAAGTAGCTCGTTTTTTTATGTGTTTTAAATTTAAAAAAAATAACATTTTATTTTGGTGCTTCAAAGCATGAAAAGTATAATCTGCATTACCATAAAAATAAGTTAATATTCATCTTTTTAGTTCATAAAGTGATAGTTTTACACGCAAAATTAATAGCAATAATAGTGTGAAGCTTATTACTGAAATTTCGGTAGAAATACCTGAAGGCCTTTACCTTAAAAATCCGACTAGTTCCAGTTTAGGGAAGCGCATTATCTCAAATGCCATTCACTTTATTTATAACTTTGGTTTTGAAGATTTTAACTTCAAAAAATTAGCTGTCCATATAGATTCAACGGAAAGTTCAATTTATCGTTATTTTGAAAATAAAAACAAATTACTTCTTTACCTTTCCTCCTTGTATTGGGGTTACATGGAATACCAATTGTTGTACGCAACAAGCTCGATTTCGGGAAAAATTGAGGTTCTAAATGCAGCCGTTGAAGTGCTTTCGGAGTCCCCTTCCAACACGGAAGACAAAAAAGGAATAAATCATTATCAATTACAGCAAATTATAATTTCAGAATTTAATAAACCTTTTCATTCAAAGTTTATTAACGCGACTGATGAGCAAGAGCAATCTTTTCAGTTGTACACAAGATTTATTAAGCGATTAGCTGAAATTATTCAGTTTGTTTCACCAAACTATGATTACCCTCTTTCTTTGGCATCAACTTTGGTAGAAGGCTTGCATTATCAGATTTACCTTAGCAAATATTTCAAAGAAATAACTGATTGCAAAACAAAAGATTCACTGAAAGATTTTTTTATACACACACTAGATAAAACACTTAATTTACAATTAAATGGCAGGAAATTCTAAAAATGCTATAAGTCCTCTTAAAAGACTATATAAATCTCTTGAACTAGAAGGAAGAGCTGTATATTTAATTCTTGGTTATGCTGCCTTTGCCGGTATCGTAAGCTTATCTTTACCTCTAGGAATTCAAGCGATTATTAATTTCGTTCAAGCAGGACAATTCCGTGTAACTATGATTGTCCTTATCATGTTAATTCTTTTGGGCGTAATATTCACAGGAATACTTAATTATATGCAAATGCGTATTGCGGAAGATTTACAACAGCGAATCTTTACACGCTCTTCTTTTGAGTTAATGTTTCGTTTTCCAAGAATTTTAACTACCGAGTTTGGGAAAAACTATCCTCCAGAATTAGCCAACCGTTTCTTTGATACAATGACAATTCAAAAAGGGATTCCAAAGTTGCTAATCGATTTTTCTACGGCTGGCTTACAAATATTATTTGGACTCATACTTCTTTCGTTTTATCACCCCTTTTTCATTCTTTTTGGAATTATGCTGGTGGTGTTACTTTATGTAGTTTTTCAATTTAGTGCGCCTATCGGTTTACAAACCAACCTTGTGCAGTCTAAATACAAGTATAAAACAGCCCATTGGATTGAGGAAATTGCTAGAAATACAGATAGTTTCAAAGTTTCAGGAAGTTCTAAATTAGCTTCCAGAAAGCATGACGATATTGTAATCAAGTACCTTAACGCAAGAGAAAACCACTTTAAAATCTTAAGATTACAATACTTTAAAATGATTGGTTTTAAAGTATTGGTTACTGCTTCTTTATTAATTATCGGAGGTTTACTGGTAATTAACCAACAAATGAACATTGGACAATTTGTTGCCGCCGAAGTTGTAGTATTACTTATGGTTAGTTCGGTAGAAAAGCTAATTAAAGGATTAGAAAATGTTTACGACGTACTTACAGGTCTAGAGAAAATCGGTCATGTCATGGACTTAGAGTTAGAAAAGTCAGACGGTTTAGAGCCTTTTGATAGTTCAACCGAATTTACTTTTGAACTTCGAGATTTAGGACTTACGTATGGAAAATCTAAGAAAAAATCCCTTCAAGGGGTTACCCTAAACATAAAACCAAGGGAGCGTATTTTTATAGATGGTACCTCAGGATCTGGAAAAACCAGTCTTCTTAAAGTGCTTGCAGGATTAATCTTGCCAACCGAAGGAGATTTCTTTGTGAATGATACCCATTTAAAAAATATACAACTCGACCATTATAGAAATTTTGTTGGGCACTCTTTAATTGGTAACTTCCCTTTTGAAGGTAGTATCTATGAAAACATTACCTTTAAAAATCCAGATGTTACCCAAGAAGATTTCGATTGGGTAATTGATAATTTAAATTTACGTGAGTTCATTAAAAATCAGCCAGAAGGAATACACACAATGATTGCTACAGAAGGACGGGATATTCCTTATACCGTTTCGAAAAAAATAATGCTGGCGCGCGCCATAATAACACGCCCAAAACTTTTAGTACTCAAAGATCCATTAGTAGAGTTTCAAGACGAAGAAATTAGTAAAATCATGGATTTTATTTTTGACCCCGCTAATCCATGGGCAATTGTGGTAGTAAGCAGAAATAGTCAATGGATACCACGTTGCGACCGAAAGATATACTTAAGTGAAGGTAAAATAGTTAATAATCAATAATTGTAAAGATGCTTCACATTTCAAAACATAAAATAAAAGTAAAAGAAAACTATAACAAGTTTAAATCGGTTAGGTTTTCTGCGGACGATAGAAGGTTTTTTAGCTTTAATAAGTTTATTGTAGCCTTTTTGGTGATTATTTTTATAGTCATGTTTCTTCCCTGGACACAGTTTGTAACAGGAAATGGAAACATAACTACACTTCGTCCAGACCAACGACCACAAACCATTCAATCTCCTATAGCTGGAAGGGTTGAGAAGTGGTACGTACAAGAAGGCGACTATGTTAAAAAAGGCGACACCATTGTGCACATATCCGAAATTAGAGATGCTTTTTTCGATCCGTTGCTTTTAGAACGAACAGATATCCAAGTTAAGGCCAAGAATTTTTCTTACCTGTCCTTACAAGAGCGTGTAGATGCGCTTAATTTTCAAATTGAAGCGCTTAAAGAAGAACGTGAACTTAAGTTGGAACAAGCTAGAAACAAATTACTCCAAGCCAATTTAAGAGTGCAAAGCGATAGTATAGAGTTAGTTGCAGCTACAGAACAAGTAGCTATTGCAAAGCAACAATTAAATCGTGTTATTGAGCTAGAAAAAGAAGGGCTTCTTGCAGTTACCGATGTAGAAGATAGAAACGTACGCTACCAACTTAGCTTAGCTAGGGTTATTTCGCAAGAAAATAACTTATTAGCAAGTAAAAACGAAGTGCTTAATGCAAGGATTGAAATTTCAAGTATTACAGCTAATTATAAAGATAGAATTTCGATTGCAGAAAGCAACAAACTTTCAGCTATGTCTGGGCAATTTAACACAGAAGCTGATTTAGCCAGGTTGGAAAATACACGATCGAATATTGCTGCACGAGATTCATTGCGGTACATTCGTGCCCCCCAAAATGGGTATATTAATAGAGCAATCCAACGAGGTATAGGTGAAACATTCTCAGAAGGAGCCCAAATCGCTAGTATTATGCCAGCTGAAGCCATGTTAGCCGTTGAAACTTTTGTAGATCCTATCGACTTGCCTTTGATTCATGAAGGAGAAAAAGTTAGAATTATTTTCGACGGTTGGCCGTTTATATTTTTCTCAGGATGGCCAAATCTTTCATACGGTACATTTGGTGGCGAAATTGTGGCGGTTGAACGTTTTATTAGCGACAATGGTAAGTATAGAGTGCTTATTGCTCCAGATAAAGACGATGAAGAATGGCCAGAGCCAATTCGAGCAGGAACTGGAGCTAGAACTTTTGCTCTTTTAAATAATGTTCCTGTTTGGTATGAGTTATGGCGACAAGTAAACGGTTTCCCGCAAGATTACTACCAACCACAATCTCAGCCGGCAAACCTATCTCCCAAGAATCAATAAACATGCGCAAGAAACATTTATATTTCTTTACTCTGTTACTTAGTTTACAGTCTTTTGCTCAGGAACCTAGCCTAGGACTAGACATGTCTTTAAACGAACTCTTAGGCTATGTAAAAGCATACCATCCTGTGGCGCGTCAGGCAGAATTAAAAATTACCGAAGCGCAGGCACGATTGATGCGAGCAAGAGGTAATTTTGATCTAAAAATTGCTGCTAACTTAGATCAAAAAGAATTTAAAGACAGCGATTACTTCCAGCTTTTTGACGCGGGACTAACGGTGCCAGTTTGGTTTGGGCTTGATGTAAAGGCGGGTTACGAAAGAAATGAAGGTGTTTTTCTTAACCCAGAACGAACCGTCCCCGACGATGGACTTTTTAAAGCTGGTATAAGTCTTCCTATTGGTCAAGGTTTATTTATTAACGACCGTATGGCTACCCTAAAACAAGCAAAACTTGTTCAAACTTTAAACGAAGCTCAACGGGACTTGCAGGTAAACGAAATTTTGTTTCAGGCAACAAATGCCTATGTAGATTGGTTGCGTGCTAGAAAAGAAGTCGAGTTATTCCAAGATTTTGTAGAAAATGCCAGAATAAGGTTTGAAGGAATAAAAGAAAGCGCACTTAGGGGGCAAATACCAATTATTGATACCACCGAGGCAAAAATTATTGTTCAAAACAGAGAACTTGGCCTCGAACAAGCGCAACTAAGTTTTACTCAACGAAGGTTAGAATTGTCTAATTTTTTATGGATAGACGACGAAGTTCCCCTAGAAATTACTGCTGAGGTTTTGCCTGCTGATATAGTTCCAGAAGAGTTAGATGAAGTCTTGGGTACTAACCTAATTTTACTTGAAAACTTTGATGTAGAAAACCATCCTTTACTTCGTTTTCTAGAAGTTAGTATAGAATCTTTAGACATCGAAAGAAGGTTGGCAGCAGAACGGTTGAAGCCTGTTTTAGATGTACAATATAATTTTTTATCTGAAACACCTAATCAATTGAATTCATTTACTCCTAATAACTATCAAGCAGGGGTTTCTTTTTCTATGCCGCTATTCTTAAGAAAAGAGCGGGCAGATTTAAAACTAGCAAAACTAAGAATACAAGATGCTACCCTGGAATATGATTTTGTAAACTTCGAGCTAAAAAACAACATTAATTTAGCGCAACAGGAAATTACCTCCTTCCAGAAACAGTTCAACACTAGTAATGATATTGCAATAAACTTTACAAAGCTTTTAAGTGCAGAAGAACGAAAGTTTTCCTTTGGGGAGAGTTCGGTTTTCCTTATTAATGCGCGAGAGGAACAATTAATTAACGCTCGACTTTCTGAAATAAGAGCGTTTGCAAGGTGGCACCAGTCCAAAGCTAAATTATTTCGTTTGCTAGCTAACGAACTTACCTTGGAAGATTAATACCATTTATCAATTGAAATTACTCTAATAAAACGCCCTTTTTCCCTTTCTGTTTCATATTGAAAGAAACATAGCTGAGGCTATGCACGATTTTCTTATTGACATAAAGAAAAAAATCATTTCCGAAGCAGTCGGACAGGCTGTTTTCTTTTCCAGTAATTTCAAATGATAACTGTCGTTACTCTATTGTTAGAGCGTGAGTTTTTTTGTTTTGGTCTAGTAAGTGTTACCATCTTCCCTAGTCCCGATTGCAACGGCAGCATTATGAAGGTTTTGGTTTTTTTTGTTAAGTAGGCGGGGCGACCGGAGGAAGCCACGAAAACGCAATACAAAATATACCAAAAACGAATAATCTATAGTGAAAAGCGGGCGGGAACTTGTTCTGAAAACGAATTTTACTACTCCTTAACTTTAACCTACTAATTAACCATTTAAACTTTGTGTCAAGAATTTTGGGTATTGAGGCTTACAGTTGCTTTAATTCTAAAAGCCTTTTTACGTATTTCCCAATAACATCAAATTCTAGGTTGACGGTATCTCCGACTTTAAATTGATGAAAGTTGGTATGTTGGTATGTGTATGGAATTATAGCCACACTAAACTCGTTTACTTTACTGTTTACTACCGTAAGGCTAACTCCGTTTACGGTGATACTTCCTTTTTCGATGGTTACATTTTGTAAACTTGCGTCGTAGGAAAATGTAAAAAACCAACTTCCGTCCTTTTCTTCTATAGCCTTGCAAGTTGCCACTTGGTCTACATGCCCTTGTACGATATGCCCGTCTAAGTGAGCATTCATTTTCATTCCTCTTTCTAAGTTAATGGCATCCCCGATGTTCCATAAGCCAAGGCTTGTTTTTTGTAGGGTTTCTTCTATTGCTGTAACCTTATAGGTGTTATCTTTAACTTCTACAACGGTAAGGCAAACACCGTTATGCGCGACACTTTGGTCTATTTTTAGTTCAGAAGCAATTTTTGCTTCAATGTAAAAGTGCGTGTTTCCACCTTCTTTTTCGATGTTTTTTACGCTACCAATTTCTTCTATTATTCCTGTAAACATTATTGCCAATTATTTAGTTACCTTTGTGCACAAAAGTAGCTGAATTAGTCCAATGAACAGGAAAAAGTCTTGGATTTAAAGCAATTTTTATAAATTAGTTACCCATTAGAAAAATTTAGCAATGACAGAAGCAAAAATAAAAGTAGGGATTAGTATTGGCGATATGAATGGCATTGGTCCAGAAATTGTATTGAAGGCTTTTGAGGATTTAAGAATGTCCGAACTATGCACCCCCGTTATATTTGCAAATACAAAAATGCTTTCTTTTATGAAAAAGCATTTTGAATTGGATATGAGATTTCAAGGCATACCTTCGGCAGACAAAGCAGTAGAGGGAAGGGTGAATGTTGTAAACGCATGGAAGTCGAATTTTAAAGTAAGTTTTGGTGAAGAAGATAAAGTGGCTGGTAAGTATGCCGTAAGATCTATTGAAGTAGCCACCAAAGCACTAATTGACGGACACGTAGACGTCTTGGTTACAGCACCCATTAACAAAAATAGTATTCAGTCGGAAGAATTTAATTTTCCCGGACATACCGATTATTTTGCGAAGGTGTTGGAAGGCGAGAACTTGATGTTTATGGTGTCCGATAAAATTAGGGTAGGACTTTTAACTGACCATGTTCCTGTTAAAGATGTGGCCTCTATAATTACTCCAGAACTTATTGAGCGTAAAGTGAAAATTATGGCGGAATCTTTACGAAAGGATTTTGGCATTGCGAAGCCAAAAATTGCAGTTTTGGGAATTAATCCACACAGTGGAGATAATGGAGTGATTGGCGACGAAGATCAGCGTATTTTGGCGCCAACAATTCATAAAATAAACGATATGTCTGGCGAGTTGGTTTTTGGTCCTTACGCGGCAGATAGTTTTTTTGGTTCTAAAAATCATGAAAATTTTGATGCTGTTTTAGCGGCATATCACGACCAAGGTCTTATTCCGTTTAAAACCCTGTCTTTTGGAAGTGGCGTTAACTTTACCGCTGGAATGAGTAAAATAAGAACTTCTCCAGATCATGGGACAGCTTTTGATATAGCTGGAAAAAATTTGGCTGACCACAGTTCGTTTGTTGCAGCGGTATATAAAGCTATTGAAATTGCTCGAAATAGGAGTATGTACGAAGACTTAACAAGCAATCCGCTAAAGGTTTCTGAACCAACGAGAAATAAATTTCAAAACTCTTAATTACGTAAGGGATTTTATTGTATATTTGCACGCTCGAAATTGATGTTGTGAAGAAGGAATTTAAAGAATACACCATCCCTTTTGTGGGGTTGAAAATCGGGAAGCACCATTTCGATTACGAGATTAATCGTACGTTCTTTGAGCTGTTTGGTTTTGATGAATTTAATGATGTTGATGTGAAAGTCAACCTCCTTTTTGAGAAAAAAACCACCATGTTGGAGCTTACTTTTGAGGTTGAAGGAATCGTTAATGTAGATTGTGACTTGACGATGGAATCCTACAATGAAGAGATTTTTAACGAATTACATCTTATAGTGAAATTCGGAGAGTCTTACGAAGAAGTAAATGAAGAGTTACTTATCATTCCGCATGGCGAGTTTCAGTTAGAAGTACAGCAGTATATCTACGAAGCTATTGTTCTGGCGATGCCTTTAAAGCGAGTGCATCCTGGTGTTGAAGATGGTAGCCTAGATTCTCAGATTCTTCAAAAATTAGAAGAATTAAAACCCAATGTTAGCGACGAGAGCGAATTGAAAAAGAATATTAAAGAAGAAGATCAAGCAATTGATCCTAGATGGAATAAGTTAAAAGATTTACTAAAAGATAAACAATAATTGAGCAATGGCACATCCAAAGAGAAAAATTTCTAAAACAAGAAGAGACAAAAGAAGGACTCACTACAAAGCTAGCGTTCCTCAAATCGGAATTGACCCAACAACTGGGGAAGCTCATTTATACCACAGAGCGCACTGGTTTGAAGGAAAACTTTACTATAGAGGTCAAGTTTTAATTGACAATACTGAAGAGGTAGAAGTAACTGAGTAAGTTTACTTTCTAACATACAACTAAAAAGAACCTGTTTTTAAAACATGGTTCTTTTTGTGTTTATACTAACTCCAAGTAATACTAATGCTTAGATAAGTTAATTAGTTACTGTCGTCCAACTTTTTTCCAAACCAAAATAAATACTACCTCAAAATAGAACAAATGCAATGTGAAAGCAATTTTTAAATGTGTAATTGCCTACCTGCCTTTCATTCAAATAGGGATGCAAAGAAATGATATTTAAAATTGAAAATCTCGCAAACCTTCCTATATTCCAGTTTGGAATGAATCTCGAGTACAGCGATATGAGCTAATTAAGAATTAAGAACTTCTTACTCTTCACACTTCACACTTCACACTTCACTCTTCACACTTCACACTTCACACTTCACACTTCACACTTCACACTTCACTCTTCACTCTTCACTCTTCACTCTTCACACTTCACTCTTCACACATCACTCCTTCACCGTCAAACGCCTTATTTTTAAGGTAAGAATTATAGTACTCTTTTTGCCCCGTTACTTCCTTACCAAGCCAATTAGGTTTATGGAAAATTTCATTTACAGAGTTTAGCTCTATTTCGGCAATAATTAATCCTTTATGGTGGTTTTCAAAAACATCGACTTCGTAAATACTTCCTTTGAAAGGTACAATGTATCTCGTTTTTTCTATTGGTAAAGGTTCGGCAAGCTTCATTAATTCAATAGCTTCTTCTATAGGTATTTCTTTTTCCCATTCGTAGCGAGAAGTTCCATCCTCAGAGCTTTTTCCTTTGATAGTCAAAAATGCTTTTTCATCCCTGATTCTAACTCTTACCGTGCGTTCAGGAGCCGAAGAAAGATAGGCTTGTTTTATTCTGTAGTGTTTTTCTGCTATTTCTATGAACATCATATCTTTAACAAGGAATTTACGCTCTATTTCTATCATTTTATCTAATTTTATTCATTAGCAATGTAGTAAATTTTAGATTACATGGATTAAATTATATTGACTATTTTAGCATTCTAACATTTATACTATGTCATTCACCAAAGCAGTAGTTCGTCAGGTTGGGCGAGATTTAGGAAAAGTAATCAGTAACCAAGTTTTTAAAGATGCTCATTCAACTCCCTACCGAAGAGTTGGGCAGCAATCAAGCTCGAGACAACAAACAAGACAACAAACAAGACAACGACAAGCTGTGCAACAAGCTCCTGTGCAAACGCAGGCGACTGTTCCGCAGCAATCAGATTCAATAACCTCAAAGGAATTTGACAGAGCATTGAATTTTGCGACGACATTTACACCACAAACCATGGTAAGGAAAATGGCAGGAGTATATGAAGTTATCAAAACTGAAATCTACAAAGCTGCGCAAGATGGCTATTTAGATACCGAAGAAGCCAAAATGGTGTTTGAAATGGAAAGCCAGTTTCAACGTAAAGCTGAAATCATTACAGATTTATTAGAGCTGGATGAAGAAGCCAACAAAAAACCATTAGAGGATTTAGCTAACCTGATTCAACTAACGCAACGACTTTTTCACCGCACGTTGAAGCTTGCGATTAAAGGAGCTGAGGTTCAATACGAGTATTATAGGGCTCAAGCTGAGTCTGTACAACCCATTGATAAAGCTCGTTTTATTTGGTTACACGCAGCTTGGATGGGACATTACGCAAGAACAGGACAAAAACGCCTTGCCAACACTATTACTGCTAATCTTTTCTCGTTGTTAGTATTTGTATTTACATTCTTTCCGCCAAATTTAATTGGACTCGTCAATGGCTTTATTCAATATAGTTCGGAGAAGAATAAACGCACTCATTTCAAAACAAAAATGTTGGAAGAGGCAGAACTAGAAAAAAAGCGTAAAGCGCTATTTGAGCAGGTGCAAGAAGAGGCGGAGAGTGAGGAGGGAAGTTAGAATAAAGAACAGAGAATAAAGAACAGAGAATAAAGAACAGAGAATTAAGAAGTGAGAATTAAGAAGTGAGATTTGAAATGTGAGAAGTTTAGATTTGAAAGGTAATATGTTAGTCGTGACCCAATAACATTTTCCCATGGAGCATATATAGTAAATTTGTCATAGACGCTTACATCATAGATGTGAAGCATTTTGTCAAAAAATAAAGACTAGAAATCATGAAGAATATTTTTTTTACATTTTGTATACTTTTTAGCTTGATTGCACAAGCACAAGTTGCTCCTTTACTAGAACACAGTTGGAGATTAGAAAAAGTAATTATAGATAACGAAGAAATTCTCGCAACTCAATCCGTTGGAAGCACCGAATTTGAAGACTGGGCACATATCTTTTTTGACAATGATGGTTTTTCATTTGTATCGATGCATACTTTTCTTGAATTTAATGATGAAGACATAAGTTTTTCAATACAAGATTTGTTTACTGATTTTGGTAGCTACCATGATGCTCCATCAACATTTGTCTTTACAGATTTTATAACATTTGGAGATGTTTTTGAAGATTGGAACAATCCATTTAGTTACTCTTTTCGTACTGAAAACGAAATATTATACCTCGATATTACCAACTCAAATGACGATGTTGCTACTTTTTTTGCAACCACTTTAAGTAATACTGCATTTGAACGTATAGGACTTAGCATTTACCCCAATCCAACAAGTAAGTTGCTGCATATAGAAGCTAGTCAAACGGATATTTCTAGAGTCGAAATCTTCGATTTACAAGGCAAGCAAGTAATGCAAGTAAGTGCTACAAACCTTAGTGAAATAGATGTAAGTCAACTTACTAATGGAATGTATTTTTTAAAAGTAAGTACAAGCGATGGCGAGTTAACAAGGAAGTTTGTGAAGAGGTAAGAGGTCTAACCGTTTGGTCTCAAAACTACAAAACAAAAAAGCTGCATTACGCAGCTTTTTTCTATCAATTTGAAATTATTTTTCTATTCTCTTCCTAAATATATCATGATAAAATACAGTAAGGTTGCAAGCGAACCAACGGCAGCAACTACATAGGTGCGAGCAGCCCATTTTAGGGCATCTTCCGATTGCGCGTATTCACTTGGGGTTACCATATTTTGGTTTTTTAGCCAAGCTAAAGCTCGGTTACTAGCATCGTATTCTACAGGTAAGGTAATAAAACTAAACAAAGTCCCTAAACCAAACATAATTATGCCTAGTAACAAAACCGTTTGTCCAACTCCCGCACTAACCATCGTGTATAAAAGAATACCTCCCATAATGACCCATTGTGAATAGTTGGCAGCCACTTGGACTAATGGTACTAGTTGACTCCTCATTTCCAACCAAGAATAAGCTTTTGCGTGCTGTATAGCGTGACCTACTTCGTGAGCAGCAACAGCCGCTGCCGCAGCGTTACGTTGGTTATACACAGCTTCGCTTAAGTTAACGGTTTTGTTTCTTGGGTCGTAATGATCTGTTAATTGTCCCGGAGTTGAAATCACCTGAACATCGTAAATACCATTGTCGCTCAACATTTTCTGAGCGATTTGTGCCCCTGTTAATCCATTACTCAAGTATTCTTTAGAATACTTTTTAAATTTAGACTTTAGTGTACTGCTTACCCACCAGCTCACAGCCATGATTCCGATAATTAAAATCCAATATCCTGTCATAATTTTAAATTTTATTCTTTAACCTCAAATTATACACCAAATTGTGTGAAAGTGACATTTTAACTGAAATTTAGCCAACCAAGTTGACAATTTTTCCTGGTACAATAATTACTTTCTTCGGTGTGCGTCCTGCCAATTGTTTTTGTGTGCGTTCATCTGCCATTACAGCTGCTTCAATTTCGTCTTTTGTTAAGTCTAACGGAAGTTCGAGGGTAAATCTCATTTTTCCGTTGAAAGAAATTGGGTATACCTTCGTGTCTTCTGCTAAATATTTTTCTTCAAAAATCGGGAAGGCTACTTTTGAAATGCTCTCCCTATGACCAAGTTTTTCCCAAAGTTCTTCTGCAATATGAGGAGCGTAAGGAGAAATCAATACTACTAATTGCTCCAACACTTCTTTTGAAGTACACTTCTGTTGTGTCAATTCATTTACACAAATCATAAATGTCGAAACAGAGGTATTGAAACTAAATGCTTCAATATCTTCGGTTACTTTTTTAATGGTCTTGTGGAGTGTTTTTAGGGATTCCTTGCTTGGTTCTTCTTCGCCTAAAGAAGGATTTTCAATTACGGGAACATAGAGTTTCCATAGCTTTTTTAAGAAGTTATACACTCCCGAAATTCCTGCTGTACTCCAAGGTTTCGCTTGTTCAAGAGGACCTAAGAACATTTCATACATGCGAAGCGTGTCCGCACCGTAGTCTTCGCAAATATCATCGGGATTAACCACGTTGAATTTAGATTTCGACATTTTTTCTACTTCTCTTGCCACGACAAAGCTTCCGTCTTCTTCTGTTACAAAAGTTGCATCGGCAAAATCGCTACGCCACTTTTTGAAGCCTTCAATATCCATTTCGTTACTCGTGTTTACGAGGGAAACATCAACATGAATAGCATCCACTTCATCAGCATTTGCTTTGTTTTTTGAAACAAATTTTCCTGAGGATTTATCTCGGTAAGCAAACGCACTTTCGCCCAAAATCATACCTTGGTTAATCAATTTTTTGAAGGGTTCTTCAACCTTTAGGTAACCTCTGTCTTTTAGGAATTTGGTCCAAAAACGAACGTACAACAAATGTCCCGTGGCATGCTCGCTTCCACCAATGTATAAGTCTACATTTTGCCAATAATCCAATGCTTCTTGACTGGCAAAAACTTCATTGTTTTTTGGGTCCATATACCTGAACATATACCAAGAACTTCCTGCCCAACCCGGCATGGTATTCAATTCCAATGGAAATATAGTTTTGTGGTCAATCAACTCATTGGAGACAACCTCATTTTTGTCTGTATTCCAAGCCCATTGTTTTGCTCTACCCAAGGGTGGATCTCCTGCTTCAGTAGGTAGGTATTCGTCAATTTCTGGAAGAACGATTGGCAGATGCTCTTCTGCAATCATTTGTGGCGTATCATTCTTGTAATACACAGGAAAAGGCTCTCCCCAATAGCGCTGTCTCGAAAAAACTGCATCACGGAGTCGGTAGTTGGTTTTTCCTTTGCCATGACCTATTTTTTCTAAATCGGCTATCACTTTTTTCATCGCTTCTTTATAGGTAAGCCCATTTAAGAAATCAGAATTTTTATACACATACCCTGATTTTTCAGCAAAAGCAGCTTCTTCAATTAAGTTTACTTCTTCGTTATCTTTTGCGCTGAAAATATTGGGAATGGGGAGCTTAAAATGCTTTGCAAAATCGTAATCGCGTTGGTCGCCACAAGGTACTGCCATTACAGCGCCTGTTCCATAACCTGCTAAGACGTAATCGCCAATCCAAATAGGGATTTCTTCACCGCTAAAAGGGTGTATAGCATAAGCACCTGTAAATTCACCGGAAATACTCTTTACATCAGCCATTCGTTCACGTTCTGAACGAAGGCTTGTCGCTTGAATATATGCTTCAATTTTATCTCGTTGTTCTTCGGTTGTAATTTCTGCAACCAATTCGTGTTCAGGAGCAAGCGTCATAAATGAAACCCCAAAAATAGTATCAGGACGAGTGGTGAAAACTTCTACCTGCTTATCTGAATTTTTGATGGCAAAAGAAACAGAAGCACCAACACTTTTTCCAATCCAATTGCGTTGACTTTCTTTTAAACTTTCGGTACAATCGATTTGTTCTAGTCCTTGAAGCAGTCGTTCTGCATAAGCAGAAATTCGCATGCTCCATTGTTTCATTTTCTTACGAACTACAGGATGACCACCACGTTCTGATTTTCCGTTGATAATTTCATCATTAGCAAGCACTGTTCCAAGGGCGGGACACCAATTCACTTCGCTTTCTGCAAGGTAAGTTAAACGGTATGATTGAAGAATTTCTTCTTTTTCTTCTTCTGAAAAAGCAGCCCATTTTGAAGCAGAAAATTCTTCTGTGTTATCAGCAGCATGAGCAGTGACAGATGTATTCCCGTTAGCTTCAAATTGCTGAATTAGTTCGTCTATCGACTTGGCTTTTTGTTCTTTAGTACAATAATAACTATTGAATAGTTGAATGAAAATCCATTGTGTCCAACGATAGTAGTCAGGATTACTTGTTCTTACTTCTCGACTCCAATCGAAAGAAAAGCCGATGCGATCGAGTTGCTCGCGGTATCTTTTGATGTTTTCTTCGGTTGTTTTAGAAGGATGTTGTCCTGTTTGGATGGCATATTGTTCTGCAGGAAGTCCGAAAGAATCATATCCCTGAGGATGCAACACATTGAATCCTTTGTGTCGCTTGTAGCGTGCATAAATATCACTTGCAATATATCCTAGTGGATGTCCTACATGAAGCCCCGCACCTGAAGGGTAGGGGAACATATCTAATACATAAAATGGAGGCTGATCAGTTGCTTCGTTAGAAGCTTTAAAACTTTGTTGTTCTGCCCATTTTTTTTGCCATTTGGCTTCAATTTCTCGAAATGTATATTGCATTTTTACTTGTTTATGTAAGCTAGTATATGTAATTTTTTCTCTTTTAGAAGCTGCAAAAATAGATTATTCTTCCTAAACAAAAGGATGAAGAAGGCTTCAATATTTTGCGCCAAAAAAAAGACTTGTACTAAGTCTTCTTTTTTTCTTTTTTGATTCGTGTAGCTAGCTTGTGTCTAGAAAACCTACTGTGGTGCTGAAGACCAATAATTTTGAAATCTCCTTCTTTGCGGTTGTAATCTTTTTGAAAAACTTGAATAAAGAATAGAAAAGAATGATCAATTAATTTAGCTCCGCTACAATCCAATACAAATGAGCTTTTTGGAGGGACTTTTTTAAATACTTTTTTAAAACCAACGATATTGGTAAACATTGCTGCACCTTTTAAAATAATAATAAGCTGGTTATCTTGTTCGATAATTTTGTATTTAGCGTGAAAAAGGTTGTTTAATTTTACTCCCATACAAAGGTATATGATCAATTCTACTACTAAACCTGCAATTACACCTAATAATAAATCGTAGTATAAGGTTATAACAATAGTAGTAAGAAAGGCTGCCAATTGTTCGAGCCCAACTCGGTAGGTAAGTAAAAATTCCCGTGGAGCTGCAAGTCGGTAACCTGCGTAAATTAAGATAGCAGCCAGAGCCGCGTTGGGAATTTGTTCTATAAGTGGTATGGCAAGTAGCATGGCGAGTAGCAAAAAGATGCCATGAAAAAAATTGGACCATTTGCTTTTTGCTTTAAAGCCAACGTTAGCTGAACTTCTTACAACTTCAGAAATCATGGGGGTGGCTCCTAAAAATCCAGCAATTAAGTTCCCAAAACCATTCCCCATTAAGTCGCCATTAGCGTCCGAATTATCCGAATCAGGTTGCATGTCATCTACTGCTTTAACCGTTAGCATAGATTCTAAACTGTTCACAAATAAAAGCATAAAAACATACTTCCAAAAGGTAAATGTGCCAATCGCGCTAAAGTCGAAATGAAAGCCAAATGTGCCCCAAAAATCTCCAATTTGTACCAACGTGTAATTCCCTTTAATTTCTCCAAATTGCCAAAAAATGGATAAGGGAATAGTTAGAATTAAAACCCACATCGGAGCCGGAATTTTTTGTATGGGGTTTACCTTTACTACAGGAATAAGAAACATTGCCAGTAAACCTACAAATCCAACTGCAGCAACATGCCAGTTAGCACCACTAATAAACTTAGGTATGTTAAGGATCAGTTCAATTGGACCTTCACCAGCATACATACTGGGGTTATCTCCTAAAAGTACTGGAATTTGCTTAGCGATAATAATTATGCCAATTGCAGAAAGCATACCGTGCACAGCCGAATGTGGAAAAAAATCGGCATAATCTCCAAATTTGATGATCGATAAAAGCATTTGAAGTAAGGCCATAACAATAATTGCTGCACAGGTGATCATCCACGCTTGTTCATCTCCACCAAATTCCATCACCGAGGCTGCGCAGATGGTTATCAGACCAGCTGCTGGACCTTTTATACTTAATTCTGAAACGTTGAAGAAAAGTGTAGCAATACCTCCTACAATAGCGGTTAAAACTCCCATGGCTGGGGGAAAACCACTTGCTTTTGCAATGCCCAAACTTAAGGGCAACGCGATGAGAAACACCATAAAGCCAGCGAGCGTGTCTTGTCGCCAAAATTGCTTTAATTTAAAAAAATCTGACTTTATCCTTCGGCTACTTTTTTTTAATACCCTCATTAAGTTAATGCGTAATACTATTAATTTTGCTTCTAGCTATAAGTGTTTAAAAGGCTTTAATTCTTTTGTTATATAAAATTTATTAAAAGCAACTTTATTTGTTTTTGGCTAACGAAACTGCAAATTTTAATCTCTTTTGTGTTCAAAAGATTGAAAAATATTGTTAAAAATAAAAAATAACGTAGCCTGAGTAATCACTTGTTTTTTGGTAAAGTTAACAGATTTTAATCTAAAGTGAGGCATTGATGCACCTTTAATGTTTCATCAAATATTTTAATGACACATATATGATTTATTAATGTCAAGGAAATGCAATCCAGTTTTTAAATTCATTAATTCTGTCTCTACTCACTAAAATTAAGGTTTCATGCGGAATGCTTAATATAATTTTTAAGCGATTACTTGAATAGCTAATGTATTCAGAAAGGTAATTTTTATTGATTATATGTTGTCGGCTGCATCTAAAAAAATCTGCAGGATTTATTAATTCCTTCAATTTATCTAAAGATTCATCTATAGCAAAACTTCTTCCAGAACTTGTTACTAAGAAACTAGTTTTGTGTTCACTCATAAAGTAAGCAATTTCTGCTATTGGAATAAGTTTTGTTCGTGAGCCAATTTTAACTTGAAAGTAAGCAGGGTAAGCCTTGTTAATCGATTCGTTTATGACAGACACTACTTTTTGTAAGTTAAATTCTTGTTTATTGCTGGTCTGTTGAAGTTTTTTTAGCGCAAATTCTAATTCGTTTTTGATAATTGGTTTAAGAAGGTAATCTACACTATTAAGTTTAAATGCTTTTATGGCATACTCATCAAAAGCAGTTGTGAAAATAATTGGAACATCACATTTCACTTTTTCAAAAATTTCAAACGACAATCCGTCCGTAAGCTGAATGTCAGAAAATATTACATCAATTTTGGGAGTAGTTTTCAAGAAGCTTATACCCTCGCTAACAGACTGAAATTTAGCAACACAACTAACGGAGAGTTCGTCTAACAGTCGCTCTAATTTTCTTGCTGCTGGTAGTTCGTCTTCAATTATAATGGCTAACATTCTTTTAATTTTTTGAAAGTTACATTAATTTATATGACTTGTTTTACTTTTTTCAGATTGAATAAGTTTTCATTTAATAATTACTTCTTTTAAAGGTAGCCGCACTTCAAAACTGTTTGGTTTATTTTCAATACTAATTTCTTTTTTGATTAAATGAATGTATTGTTGCTTTATGTTTTCGAGACCAAAACCCGTATTTGCAAACGATTTGTTCGTCTTTTTTTTACCTTCATTAACTACTACAAGATAGCCTTTAGAAAGATAAATTTCAATAGTCAAAGGGTTTTGGTAGTCAATTATATTGTGTTTAAATATGTTTTCTAGCAAAAGTTGAAGGGAGAAGGGCACGAGTTGAAGTTCTTTTTCTCTTTCATTCATTTTAATTTTATACGTAAACCCATGTTCAAAACGCTTCTCCATAAGTTGAAGGTAATTTTTTGCAAAATCAATTTCATCTTTAAGACTTACCAGCATATCATTTTGGTGTACAAGTACATACCTATATACAAGTGAAAGTTCTTGGGTAAATTCTTCTGCTTTTTTTGGATTTTCTTCAATTAAAGACGAAAGTACATTCAAGTTGTTGAACAAGAAGTGAGGATCCAATTGCTTTTTTAGTGAATTTATTTCGTTTTCTTTTTGGTGTTTTAGCAGTAATAATTCTTTTTTTTTTAGATTCTTCTAATGCTCTATAAAAGTATACGAGATGATAAATTAAAGTAATTATAAAAGCAACAAACATTGAAAAAACATAATTGAATTTGCTTTCTAGTTGAATGAATTCTGAAAATGAATAACCCAATATCAATCTAAAATGAATTAGCCTAGCCAGATAAAAACCCAAGGTAGAAATTAAAACAGAGCCAATAATACCTAGTAACAACATTTTTTTTGGATGTTCTTCCCAAGAAAGGTAGTGGTTTATAACTCCAAAGAAAAAAATATTAGCATATCCGATAACCAAGGCATATACAAAGTTGATTGAAAATTGTTTTGCATCCAGAAGAAATGTAACATCCCAAGATGCATAATAAAAATTAATCAGGTGGATAATGGCTGCTATAAGAAAGCATATAGGTAGGTAGGTAAAGATACGTTTAATCATCACGTTATTTTTTTACAAAGAAAGCGTTTACGCTAAAAGTTCAAAAAAATTAACGGACGACTGGTTGATTAGCCTAGACGAATCGTTAAACTAACTTTTTAATAATGTCTTCAATACTTAATCCTTCTGCTTCTGCTTTGTAATTTTTTATGATTCGGTGTCTGAGAATTCCTGTTGCAACTGCTTTAACATCTTCTATGTCTGGTGAAAATTTTCCAGAAAGTGCAGCATGTGTTTTTGCAGCTAAAATTAAGTTTTGGCTTGCTCTAGGTCCTGCCCCCCAATCAATAAATTCTTTTACAATAGGTGCGGCACTCTCTTCTTTTGGTCTGGTTTTACTGACTAACCGAACGGCATATTCAATTACGTTGTCTGCAACAGGGATGCTTCTAATTAAGGCTTGGTACTCGCTTATTTCTTCAGCTGAAAAAAGGGCTTCAATTTGGGTATTTGTATGCGTTGTGGTAGATTTTACAACAGAAACTTCTTCCTCAAAACTTGGGTAAGTAAGTTCTATAGCAAACATAAAACGATCTAGTTGAGCTTCAGGAAGGGGGTAGGTACCCTCTTGTTCGATTGGGTTTTGAGTTGCTAAAACAAAGTAGGGTAGTGGCAACTTATAATTTTTTCCACTTACGGTTACGGCTTTTTCTTGCATGGCCTCAAGTAATGCAGCTTGTGTTTTAGGCGGGGTTCTGTTAATCTCGTCTGCTAAAACTATGTTAGCAAAAACAGGGCCTTTTAGGAAATTAAATTTTCTGTTTTCGTCAAGAATTTCGGCGCCAACAATATCGCTTGGCATTAAGTCTGGGGTAAACTGTACTCGCTTAAAATCTAAACCTAAAGCTTGTGCAATGGTATTTACCATAAGCGTTTTTGCAAGTCCTGGAACTCCAATTAGTAAAGCATGCCCACCGGCAAAAATAGAAATTAGTAATTCATTTATGACTTGTTCTTGTCCAACAATTTTTTTAGAAATTTCCTTTTTAAGTAAGTTGTTTTTCTTTACTAATGCTTCTATTTTTTGTGTCTCAGTCATAGTTGTAGTCCCTAAAACTAGTTGGGCTGATGTAATACATGGCCCAATAAGTTAAATTATTTCCTTTTTTCTATTCTAGTTTAAATTAAGGTGTTTGCTCCACCCATTCCTTTACAAAATCGCAGTTTTGATAGTCTGGCGTAACCTTTATATAGGTATCTTTAACCTTAATTTTTTTCCATTTTTTAATTTCATTAAGCTGCTTTCTTCGAAGTGCAAGATCTTTGATTCTTGGATAATCTTCAGAAAAATCTGCAATATGCTCATCAATGCGCTTAGTTACCTTTAGAATTTTGAATTGTTTTTTTCCGGAGCGATCTTCATCTTTTATAACTTTGCTTATATCTCCTTCGGACATTCCGTATACTCTCCCGTAAAGTTCAGGGTCTATTTTAGATAGGTCAAACCTTCTGTCTCCAGTTGCTGGGTTAACTAACTGTCCACCATTTTGCCTTGTTTCTTTTTCATCAGAGAAGCTTTTGGCAGCATCTTCAAAAGTAATTTCTTTATTGATTAGCTGTTTTCTTAATTTCTCAGCTTTTTCTTCTGCTTCTTTAATGGCAGCTGAGGTAACTTCTGGGTAAAGTAATATGTGTCTTACATCTACTTGTTGTCCTCGTATCTTTTCGACAAGCAGGATATGGTAACCAAAATCTGTTTTAAAAGGTTTACTTACTTCGCCTTCTTTTTGGCTAAACGCTGCATCTTTAAATTCTTTCACAAAAGGATCTTTTCTAGTCAAGGTGTACTTTCCTCCAGATTTTGTCGAAGCCTTGTCTTCGGTATAGAATACAGCTTTTGTGGTAAATCTTTTAATAATATCTTCTAAGGTACCACTACTTAGTATTTCGTCCCGCATTTCATTTAAGCGGTCGATTACTTCTTGGTTTTCTTTGTCGCCAATTTTTGGTTCGATCACAATTTGAGCAATTTCAATTTCATCGCCAAATAATGGTATTTCATCAGTTGGAATAGACTCAAAAAATTGCCTTGTTTCTTCTGGAGTTACTTCAATATCGCCAATAATTTCGTTTTTCATGGCATCTGCCAACTCTCTTTCAAAGTTTATTTTAAAGAGTTCGTCTCGCAATTCATCTTCAGTGTCTTTTCCAAAAAATTCAAGTAATTTTTCGTAACCTCCCGTTTCAGCTACTAGGCCTTCAAGTTGTTCGTTGGACATCATTACGATACGTTCTTCGCTTACATCCAGACTATCCTGAATTGCGTGGTGAATAAACAACTTGTTTTCAATGATACGTTCTAGCATGTTGCAGGAATTCATTTCTGCCGTTGGAATGTTTTGCTGTTTTGCTTCCATTAACAGTTTTTGAATGTCGGAATCTAAAATTAAATAGTTACCTACCACAGCTGCAATTCCATCCACTTTTAAGCGAAAACTTTTTTTCGTTTCTAGCTCGTTAACAATACTATCGTTGGTTGGAAAGGGCTTAGCTTCATTTGTTTCTTGGGCAAGCACATGTATACTTGCAACCAACAGAAAGCATAAACTAAGGATATATTTCAAATTCATTGTTTTTAATTCCATCTTTTAAAATTTCTTTTTCAGTTTCCTTTTGGGCTTCAAATTTCAGCCTATTTGTTAATATTTGTTCTATTGTAGGTTTAATGTAATTCAAAGGGGCAATTTCAGTTGGCAAAAGTACCTTATTAATTTTTATTAGGTATAAGCTTGTACTGTCCGATAACTCAAAATATTCCTTTCGGCTATAAAATTCCTCTTTGCTCATTGCTGAACCTACCAAAGGAAGGTCTTTTAATACTTCGTTTGCTCTTAACCATAAGGTGTCGTTAGACAAGTAATTTCTATATTCCAGTTTTCTGCCTTCCAGTATTTCTTGATCTTCTGTTTTATAACTTTTAAAGTGTTTTTTTATTTCATCTAAATCCCTTAAATTTGGGTTAAGGTGAAGGTATCTAAGTTGAAGTAAAACTTCGTTTAGCCGAAAATTTTGTTTATAATTTTCATAGTAAGCTTCAATCTCTTCGTCAGAAAAAGTTGAAGATATCCTTTTTTCGATTAAGGCATCTTTGTATGCTTTTGAGTAAAGCTCAACTCTATAACGCTCTGCCATTGCGTCGAACTCCTTTTGTTGTTCGATAGGTAAGTTAAATTTTGCTTTGTTGTATATTAATTTTTCTAGTGCCCACTTTTGTATTTCGTTTTGCACAAAGGCTAAACTATCTTCAGTAGAAGAGAAATCTTTTTGGTCAAAGGTTAAGTCCTCTAAGTAAAGTGTGTATTGCCCAACTTTAGCTATCGTTTTTTTGCTTTCTTTTGGTTGAAAGTAATCGCACGAAACTAAAAGCATAATTAACAACGCGAGTAAAGATATCCTATGTAGGCTGCAATTATTCAAGAGTTTTCTTCATTTCGTTAACCACAGCATCATTTATTTTGATGTTGTATTTTTCTGAAAGTTGATTTACCCATTTTTCTTCCAGCGCCTCTTGGTAATCGCTTATTACTCTGCCTCTAATGTCTTCAAGCGGAAGTAAAGCCGAAGGTTTCTTGTTGTACACTGTAATTACAAGATGTTGGCCATTATGTAAATAAGTAGTGGTTTTGTTAGTTTTATCGTCTAGGTTTTTAGGAAGCCTTGAACTATTGCTTTTTTTCCATTCTTTTGAAGAAAAAATAGCTTCTTGGAACTGTTCACTTAATTCATTATTTGAGACTCCCTTTGCTTTAGCTTTCTTTATTTTTTTTGCTTCTTTTTTTGAAGATGCACGAATTATTTCTACTTCTACTTCATTGTCAGAATAATATAAATTGAGATGGTTTTTATACCATTGTTCAATACCAATACTATCATTTTTGGCTTTGTCCCATACCTCTCTCTCCATTATTTCGTAGAGAAGGAGTCCGTCTCTGTATTCGTTAACTGTAGATTTAAATACAGGGTCGATTTCTGTTAGTATTTTTTTGTGGGCTTCAACTAGTTCGCCATAAAGATAGGTATTGGTAAGATCTCTAACTACACTTTTGCTAGGTTTGCTTAATTCAATACCTCGTTGGTTTTTGTGTAAATAATTACCTAGGTCTTCCCAAGTAAACTTTTGGTCATCAATTTTAAAGGCTATCTTTTCAGCATCTTCTTTGTTGCTTTTATATTCCCATTTGCTTTTTTGAATTAAGCCGTCCGTTGTTTTTTCGAAATGAATAATGGCTTCTTCGTTTACTTCAACTTCGTGATATTCACTTAGCTTGTCTTGAATTCTGTTGTTTAGTAACTTGGCTCTATCGCTAGTTTTTATTTTTTTGGACAAAAAAGATTTTAGCTCTTCGTAAGGTGCAACCGGTTCCGTATCTAGTCTTTTTACAATATGCCATCCAAATCTTGTTTGAAATGGCTCAGAAAATTCTCTGTTTTCGGAAAGGCTAAAAGCTACCTCTTCAAACTTTTGAGAATTAAGAGATCCAATTTCGAAAGGAACCATCACGCCCCCTTTTTCTGCGCTATTAGTGTCTTCACTAAATTGTTTTGCCAATTCCTCGAATGATTCTCCTGCTACTAGTTGGGCATAAATATCCTGAATTTTCTTAGTAATTTCTTCTTCCTTTTTTGGGTCTGCATACAACATGATGTGAGCGACCAGAATTTTTCCTAAGGATGCTCTTTCACCAGTTTTTTGAATAATGTGGTAACCAAATTGCGTTTCAACGGGCATCGAAATTTCACCTACCTCAAGCGCGTAAGCTTCGTCTTCAAAAGGAGTTACCATTTTAAAGGCTTTAAACCATCCCATATCTCCCTTGTTCATTTTTACAGAAGGGTCTTGAGAATATTGCTCAGCTAAATCTTCAAAGTTCTCTCCCTCTTCAAGTTTTTCTATAATAGATAGCGCTTTTTTGTATGCTTCTGTCTTAGGTTGTTCTTTGTCTTGAGGAAAGTTAATAAGAATGTGACTTACCCGTACTTCATTTTTTAAGCGATGGTATACCTCCTGAATCATTTCTTCTGTTACCACTCCATTTGCAATATGATTGTCTGCCAATTGTTTGTAAAATCTTGCAAATTCGGTTTTGAATTTTTCTTCTTCAGGAATTCCTTGTTCTTCAGCCTCATATACTTTAAGGTGAAAATTTATGTACAATTTAAGATAGTCTTCTACCGAGAGAATTTCTTCTGAAAACTGACTTGTTTTATTTTTTTCATACACGCGAGCAAAATCCGTGGCGGCAATTTCTTTATCTTCGATAGAAAAAATAGTTTGAGCATTTACAGCATACCCAAAAAATACTAGAATTACTAAAAAAAGCCTTGACATAAAATTAAATTTAGTTGTTTTAATTACGTGCAAATGTAATAAAAATCGATTTCTTAGCACAAGCCTTGTCTTTAAGTGTTTGGCTTAATTATTAGTAACTTTAATTTTAGCTAAACAGGGGAGGAAATTAGTCATTTAATTCCGCTAATTTCAATTGATAAATGGTATTGGCTTATTAATACCAATAAAACCATAAAATACAACTAATAAATTGTTTCTTTCTTGATTTTATGTTGTTAAAAAAATAAACCGTAGCTATGGCTATGCTTGATTTTTTTGCCTAATTAAATCAACAAATAATTCATTTTATTTTAGTTTCATTTTAAAGTTCAATTGGTATAAGATTAAGCTAATTAGTGGAGATTTATGCTTGTTAAGTTTTTAATTTGTACAAAAATGAAATACCAAACAGAATGTATCATTCGCTTGCCTATTGAAGAGGTGATTTCAATTTTTGAAGATGCAGAACAACTTAAGCACTGGCAAAGAGGTTTAAAATCTTCGACATTGATAAAGGGGAAAAATGGTGAGGTAGGTGCTAAGCGAAGGCTTAAAATAACTCTTGAAGGTCGAGAAATTTCTATGATTGAAACCATTACATTTAAGGACTTACCTCATGAATGGCATGGAAGATATACAAGCAACGGACTTGAAAGTATGCAGCAAAATTTTTTCTCCAGTACAGCTGATAATTTTACCAAGTGGGTGTCTAAAAGCGAATTTGTTTTCTCTGGTTGGATGGTTTTAATAAGTAAAGTACTACCGGGAATTTTTAAAAAACGTTCTGAAACTGTGATGAAAGATTTTAAGAACTACGCAGAAAAAGGGATAAGTGTTTTTGAATAAGTTTTTTGCTAATTCTATGTTTATATGCTTTAAAACTATTTTATTTGCAGAAAAATATTTCAAGATGAATAAATTATTGATTTTTTTAATTGTGTTTTCTACTGCATTAGTTAATGCCCAGTCTAAAGTAGGTACGATTAACACCGATGTAATTTTGTCTCAGATGCCAGAATTAAAAGGAGTTGAGTCCGAAATGCAAGCTTACGGAAAAGAACTTGATAGTGACTTAAGAAAAAAATACCAAGAATATCAGAAGTTGGTAGAAAAGTTTGAAAAAGAAGAGGCTGATTTAAATGATGTTATTAAAAAATTTCGTGTAAATGAAATTACTGATTTAGAAGAAGAGATTCAGAAGTTTCAGCAAAACTCTCAACAACTTATTCGTGTAAAACAAGACGAGTTACTTCGACCATTGTACACAAAAATTGGCAATGCTTTAGAAAAAGTTGTTGAAAAAGAAAAGTTTACGCAAATTTTTAATGAAGGCAGTAATTTAATTTACATTTCACCAGAATATGATGTTACAGAAAAGGTAATGGAACTTCTAGGATTAAATACGGATATTCTTAAGCAAGAGTAATATGAAGGCTTGAAGGCTTTTACAAAAAAAAGGCTGACCAGATAGGTCAGCCTTTTTTTTGTACGGCAATTTCAATTGATAAATGGTTTTATACCAGTTTGGTAATGAGCTAATGTTAATACTTTGCAGGACGCGTTAAAGCCTTGTCCTTTGTGCTAAGTATAAACTCCCTTACATCTTGGTTTGCTGTTTCTAAATCTACCCTTCTTAGGTACATCATGTGCCCGCTTTCGTAAGCTTTAAAATGCAAACGATTTTGTAATTTTCCACTTTGGTCTATATGCCACATGGTGTATTTTGCATTAAAATAAGTGGTTGCACCATCAAAGTAACCAGCTTGTATAAGCACCTCTAAGTTTGGATTTTGCGCCATGGCTAATCGAAGTTGTTTACCCGTATTATCACCATCTCTATTCCATGGGTATACGCTACCAAACATATTATAAGGGCTTATAGTTTCATACTTCAACTCATGTTTTATGTAATGATTTATCGAAGGCGTAAAGGAATGTAACCAAGACGTTAGTTCTGCGTTATAATCTGGGCGATCTCCTGCAACCTTTTCATCAATTCCTTTGTAACGAGAATCTAATCTTCCTACCGTATATCCTTCATCTCTTAAAAGTTCTTTCCAGAAATAGTTAAATGGGATTTCTAAATTATGCTGAAGGCTTACTTTTACTGGGATACTTGTATATGACTCAATTTTGTTGGCTAAAGCCGTCTTTTCTTCTAAGCTTAAAAATCCACCTTTTATGAGTGCTGGAGTTAATTCATTAATGGCAAAATTTTCAACCTCTTCTAAAAACTTTTTTAATTCCATCTGTTGTTTCGAGGGGCTTAATTTTTTATGATACCAAGCTGCCGCTGCATAATATGGAATTCTATTAGCAACCTCTACGGGACCATTTCGGTCTATTCCTAAACCAGTTGGAGAGACTAATATGACGCCATTTAAATACATCCAATGGCTATTCTGAAGCCTGTGTGCTAGACCTGAAACTCGGGTTGTACCATAACTTTCACCGATCAAGTACTTTGGGTTTAGCCACTTGTCTTTTTCTGTTACAAATTGGTTAATCCATTTGGCTAAATAGGAAATGTCTTCATTTACACCAAAGAACTCCTTTTTGTCGAAGTTCCCTTTTTCGTCCTTTACGGGTCTAGAATAACCTGTATTCACTGGATTTACGTAAACAATATCTGCAACATCAAGAATACTAAAAGGGTTTTCTTGAACCCCATAAGGCTGAACAGGGAAGCCTTCTTCATCTATGTTTAATACCCTAGGACCTGTATATGCAATATGCATCCAAACTGAGGCAGATCCTGGTCCCCCATTGAACGAAATTACCAAAGGTCTAGTGGTGTCATTTGAAGTGCCATTTTTTCTGTAATAGGTATAAAACAAGTGCGCACTAATTTCATCATTTGAGTCGTATACTTCCTGCATACCTGTTTCTGCAGTATAATCTATTTTCTTTCCTTGAATTACTACTTTGTGTTGGGTAGTTACAGGACTACTTTTAACTTCATTCACTTGGCCAATACAAAAAAAAGGCACTAAAATAGTTAATAAAAAGAAGTTGATTTTTTGACGTGTCATTTGTTTATTTTTTCTGTTAATTAAATTCCTTGTAAGCTATTGTTAGAAAGTTCTTTAAAATAAAGCTTGTGAAATAATTTTTTTTCTAACATAACTACTTATTTATTGACTCCTACAATTTTAAATGGTTGCATAAAAGAACCATACAACACCACTACAAGCGTATTTAATCAATCGATTTAGAATAAATTTTCTTGCTTAAAAACTTATTATTTATAATGCTTTACAATGGCTGTTGATTAGTTACTACAACCTTGTAGTGTTTATGTTCTCAATATTTTACTCTAGCTATTGTTTGAAACCGTAAATTTAGTAAATTTTAAAAATAGTATTGAAATGAAAAAAATTACACAAGTATCGACGATGCTTTTTAGTTTGTTTTTCCTTTTTGCAGGATTAAATCAGACTATAAATGCGTCAAATCTATTAAACGAAGCATTGTTTGCTCCCAACCAGCCAGATGGTTTTGTGGTATTTGATAACATTGGTGGGCAACCAATTAATGCAGGCGAAGTTTTTCTTGCTTGCGGGCCTAACCAAGTAGAAGATGATGATATATCTTACCGCTTGTTTTACGCGCCTGCTAATCAAGCACCTGAAGACCCAACCTCTCTCCCAGAATATGATTTTGGTTCAACCGCTGGAGACGGTAACGGTACCACTGCCTTTGGTTTTGTGCTTGGCGGTTTATCTCCTGGAGTAGAATATAATTTTTATTTGTACCAATTTGACAGCGAAAATAATTTGTTTTCAGCTCCTGCCATTGCTACACAAACTGCCTTTGGGGAGAATAATGATGGCGATACGCCAGAAGATCCAACTACACCTGGAGAAAATCTTCTTTCTAATGGTGATTTTGAAAATGGCGAAGCAGGATGGTCTGGAAACGCTTTAAATGTAGTAACTGAAGGGGGAAATAGCTACAATGCAGCTAATATTGAAGCAGCCGGTAATCCATGGGACGTAAACCTAAGTTATGTATTGAATATTCCTGAAGAAGGAGTTGATTATGTTCTTTCTTTCGATGCTTGGTCTGATACCACTAGACCTCTTACCGCTGGAATAGGATTAAATCAAGAACCATGGACAAATGTAAACGAGGATGTTACTCTTACTACGTCTGTTCAAAATTTTGAACTTTCGTTTACTTCCAATTTTGCTAGCCCAACAAGTAGAGTAATTTTTGATATGGGACAAGCAGTTGGAGCTGTAAATATAGACAATGTTGTATTAGTTATTGCTGGAGGCGATTCCGAAGAGCCAGGTGAACCAACAGAACCTGTTTTTGCAGTTGTACAAGACTTCGAAGATTCAGCTTCTTTCGTTTTTGAAGGTTTTGAAGGATTAGGAGGTGCAACCATCGAAGCAGCTCCAATTGGTAACAATGGGAATTCATTAAAATTAGAAAGTCTAGCTACGGGTAATCCTTGGCAAGGTGCTTTTGTAGATCAGGTTGAAACATTTTTAGATTTAACTGATAATAAAACAATTGAAGTCGATGTGTACGCGACTCAAGCTTTCAACTTGCTTTTAAAAGTAGAAGATGGTAACGGACCAAATGCAGCAGCTTCTCAAAGCTATACAGCGCCTAATACTTGGCAAACACTTACGTTTACAATGGATGAATCACTAGACAATACGGGTGTAGCTAATGGGGTTTACTCTCGATTTGTTGTGTTCCCAAATTGGAATGATACAGATTCAGGATTCAATACACCTTCTGATTTTACCGTTTACATTGACAATGTAAAAGCTTTTACATCTTCATCTAATGGTGGGGGAGAAGAGCCAGAGGAACCAGGAGATCCAGGTGATATAGGAGAAGAAAGTGTTACTGTTGATGCTTCTGCTAACTGGTTAGGGTTTGCAAATGTGTTTAATTTACCTTCGGAAAATGATGGTGTGTTTATTTTTGCATCTGCATGGGGAGTTGCCGATTTGAGAACAGATATTGATACAGAAAACAACACGTTAACCTTATTTCCTAATTTTAACACCTACGCTGATAGTCCAGGAGATCCTTTCTGGGTAAATCCTTCAACTGGTGAAGGGAATAAAATATTTGAAGGAATTACATTTGTTGAGTCTACAGCCTTAGCTGGAAATATTCTAGAATTTAGTGGTAATGTCGAAAGTTTTACTTTATCTTCAGCTTATGAAGTGGAGGCCTTTATACGTGTGTTTAATGCAGATTTCTCTTCCAATAAATCAGTAGTTACACAACTTACTCAAACAGGTAACTTTGAGCTGGTATACGATGATGTTGATTTAGAAAATGATGTAACTGTTCAATACGGATTTGCTGTAAGGGGAGTAAATGCAAACCCCGCTGATGAAGCTTCTCTTGGTAATGTAGTTGTTGGACCTGTTTCACTTTCAACAACAAGATTTGATGCTGCAATGGTTCAAGTTTACCCTAATCCAGTATCTAATATGCTTCATATTCAAACGTCAAGCATAGTATCTGGCGTAGAATTATACACTATTAGCGGTCGTTTAGTAACTAGACAAAACAATTCTAATTCTATTGACATGAGCCAGTTAGCTAGCGGAATGTACTTGCTGAAAGTTACGTCTGAAGGTCAGTCAATTACACAAAAAGTTATTAAAAAGTAAGTAAATTATTTTATTAGTTCTAAAATAAACAGGTGTCTAAGGGCGCCTGTTTTTTTATGCTATAATTCAAATTCACTTTTCAAGTTTATTCTATTTTTCAATTAGTTTTTTAGGATATAACACCCTTTCGTTTTCTATTTCATACCCAAAAGGTGACAAATCCTAAAATACGTTTGATTTTTATAATTTACATATAAAGAAAAATCTTTTCCGCAGCGGTCTGGATAGGCTGTTTACTTTTACAGTAATTTCATAAGATAACTGGGGATTATTATTGAGAATTTTTTTCCAGAGTTACCGGGGACAGGCTATATAATTGTATAGTGTTTTCAACTAATTACCTGTGTTATTTTAAAAAACAAAAGCCACTTCAGTTAAGTTGAAGTGGCTTTTTAAATTTTATGTAGTGCAATGATTTACATCATTCCAGGCATTCCGCCTCCCATTGGTGGCATTCCGCCTCCACCATTGTTTTCTTCTGGAATATCAACTAAAGCACATTCAGTAGTTAGAATCATACCAGCTACAGAAGCTGCATTTTCTAAAGCAACTCGAGTTACTTTTTTAGGGTCGATTATACCTGCTTGTAGCATATCTACGTATGCTCCGGTTTTAGCATCGTAACCTAGTTTGCTTTCGCGTACTTTGTTAATCACAACCGAACCTTCTCCACCTGCATTTTCTACAATTGTACGAAGTGGAGCTTCAATTGCTTTTGCTACCAATTGTATTCCTGTTGCTTCGTCTGGTGTGTCTGCTTTAATATCGTTTAATGCTTCAATTGAGCGTACTAATGCAACACCACCACCAGCTACAATTCCTTCTTCAACCGCTGCACGAGTAGCATGTAATGCGTCATCTACACGGTCTTTTTTCTCTTTCATTTCTACTTCAGAAGCCGCACCAACGTAAAGAACAGCTACTCCACCAGCTAACTTAGCTAATCTTTCTTGTAGTTTCTCTTTATCGTAATCGCTTGTAGTTGAATCTATCTGAGATTTAATTTGGTTAACTCTGTTTTTGATGCTATCCTTGTCGCCAGCACCATTTACAATAGTTGTGTTGTCTTTATCTATTGAAATATTTTCTGCTTGCCCAAGCATATCTATGGTAGCATTTTCTAAAGTGAAACCTCTCTCTTCTGAAATAACTGTACCACCTGTTAAAATTGCAATATCTTCTAACATTGCTTTTCTTCGGTCACCAAATCCTGGTGCTTTTACAGCTGCAATTTTTAAAGAACCTCTCAATTTGTTAACTACTAAAGTAGCAAGCGCTTCTCCTTCAATGTCTTCTGCGATAATTAAAAGAGGCCTTCCGCTTTGTGCTGCAGGCTCTAAAATGGGGAGTAAATCCTTCATTGCAGTAACTTTCTTATCTACAATTAAGATTTGTGGGTTATCTAATTCAGCTACCATTTTCTCGCTATCTGTTACGAAGTAAGGAGACAAGTAACCTCTGTCAAATTGCATTCCTTCTACTACATCAACATACGTTTCTGTACCTTTAGCCTCTTCGACAGTAATAACACCTTCTTTACCTACTTTCCCGAAGGCTTCGGCGATTAACTCTCCAATGTGGTCGTCATTGTTAGCTGAGATAGATGCAACTTGTTTAATTTTGTCTGACGAGTCACCTACTGCTTCAGCTTGGTTAACAAGGAATGTAGTGATGGCTTCTACCGCTTTGTCAATTCCTTTTTTAAGCTCCATAGGATTAGCCCCAGCAGCAACATTTTTAAGCCCTTCTTTAACGATAGCTTGTGCTAAAACCGTAGCAGTTGTGGTTCCGTCACCAGCTAAGTCGTTAGTTCTAGAAGCCACTTCTTTTACCATCTGAGCTCCCATGTTTTCTAGGGGATCTTTTAATTCAATTTCCTTTGCTACACTCACACCATCTTTGGTTACTGTTGGAGCACCAAAGGATTTAGAAATAATTACATTTCTACCTTTAGGACCTAAAGTTACTTTAACTGCGTTTGCTAAGGCATCTACACCTCTTTTGATGCTGTCTCTCGCTTCTAAATTGAATTTAATATCTTTTGCCATTTTTTAATAAGTTTTTGGTTGGGTTAAACAATTGCAAGAATGTCGTCTTCTCTCATGATTAAGTAATCATTTCCTTCAAGTTTAAGCTCGGTTCCAGCGTACTTTCCATAAAGTACTTCGTCACCAACTTTCACAGTCATTTCGTGATCTTTTTTTCCAGTTCCTACAGCAATTACTTTTCCTTTCTGTGGTTTTTCTTTTGCTGTCTCTGGAATAATGATTCCTGATGCTGTTTTTGTTTCTGCGGCTTGAGGCTCTACAAGCACTCGATCTGCAAGTGGTTTAATATTTACTGCCATTTGTTTTTAAATTTTAAGTTTTACAACACAACATTTTACTAAAAGTGTGCCACTAAAAAACAAGCGCAATTTGTCATAAAAAAAATGCCAGCTTGTCACACAAGCTGGCATTTAAAAAAATTATATTTTACGTATTAATCCATTGGTGGAATATTACTGTCTGGTATTGAATTTTCTATAGGTGTAGAGGTCCCTTCTCTTAATAATTTTGAATCAGCCCCATCTGTTTGCATTATAGTTACATTAGACAACAAAATAAGCACAAGAAGTACTGTAGCTAAAACCCATGTACTTTTATCTAAAAAGTCAGAGGTCTGTTTTACGCCTCCAATTTGCTGACTTCCACCGCCTCCAAAAGATGAGGAAAGTCCCCCTCCTTTAGGGTTCTGAACCATGATAACTACAATTAGCAAAAATGCTATGATTAGAATAAGGATTAAAAATATTGAAAATGTACTCATTATTTATTGTTTTCTAAAATTTGTTCTATTCTATTAATTTGGTCTGCAAAGAAACTACTTTTTTCGGGATTATTCAAAATTAATATGGTATAAGCTTGAATTGCTTCCTTATACTTCTTTTGTTCTTCATAAACTCGAGCTAGTGTTTCTGTCATAAACTCCGATGTTGGCTGTGTTCGTAGCTTAATTTCTCTTGCGTCAGAGGCTTCGTTTCCTCTTTTAATTTTTGGATTTGCGCGTAAAAAAGCATCAATTTTTTCTAATTTAGGGTCCTTTTTATGTCTGTTCGTTTCGTTTTCTTCTTCAATTGAAGGGGTTATTTTACTTATTTTTGTCAATTGCAACCATTCATTAAATGAAAATGTGTCTTCCTTCGTGAAATTGAAGGGCTTACCTTTTTTTTCATCTTCAACAATTTCTTCATTCACTTTAGGCTCAAAAAGTCCTTCTGGGTCTTGAATTTTTTCTAGAAGTTCATCGGTAAACCCAAAATCATGTTGATCTATATCAATTGTAAAATTCCAATCGTTTTGTTTAGCAATTTCTAATTGGTGGAATTGTACGTTAGTAATGAAATCAAAAAGTACTTCTCGCGAGGGGGTTTGGATGGCTACTTCTTTTAATTCTGTGTTGTAAAGAAAGCTTTTTTGGTAATGAAGAAGTTTTAAATGTACACACCTAAGCGATTGGAAATAAGGATATTTGTTCGCTACTTCACCCAATTGCTTAGAGTGTTCCAAGTTTATTTTGTTGGGATGCTCTAGGATATGTATTACTTCTTCTTTTGTCATTTTACCAGTTTGTTAGCGAAGCATTAAATATATCTTGAGTAAGGCGAGTAAAGATTTCTTCTAAAGCTTGATCTCGTACACCTCCGACTAATTGCGCATTGGCAGGATAATCGAAATAGAAAGAAAATTTACGCTCAAAATCCTTCTCCGGTTCAAGGTTATTGATAAATCTAACATTTACAGCAATAGTTAGTCTGTTTTCTGCAGCCCGACTATCACTTGTCGCTGTCATTGGCGCAACAAAATATTGCACAATTTCTCCTTCATAAATTAAATCTGCATTACTATTTTGCAAATTAAGGTTGGTTTGGTTCTGAATTAAATCTTGTAATTTAAGGGTGAAATCCCTATCGATTCCCGGATCTACCAAAGGAGCTACATTCTGGAAAAAATTTACTTGATAGGTTTTTGCATCGCCTACATCTGCTCCAGTAAACGAGTAATATTTACAAGACTGCATACAATTAATAAGTAGTACAGTAATAATTAAAAATTTAAACTTTCGGTAGTTAGGATAAATCATATTGTTTTATTTTACGGTATAAAGTTCGTTCACTAATACCTAATTCTTTTGCAGCTGGCTTTCTTTTCCCTTGGTGTCGTTCCAATGATTTTTTAATCAGCTCAACTTCTTTGTCGTGTAATGAAAGTGTTTCCTCTTCTTCAATTTCTTCAGCAAAATCGTAGTCTATCTTTGCGTTTTCTTGCTCATTTACACTCGAAGTTTTTTGCGGGATTTGAAGTATTTCTAGTTGTTCTTCAAATTCTTCTTCGGTTTCAAATTCTTCTTGAGTTTTGCCGTAGATTTTTTCAATTAAATTTTTCTGATCATCGTGTACAGAAGATTTTCCGTTTTTTAGAAGCTCCAGTGTTAGTTTTTTTAGATCGTTTAGATCGTTTTTCATGTCGAAAAGTACTTTGTATAAAATTTCTCTTTCGCTGCTAAAATCTGATTTCTCTGAATTATTTTTTGATACGATGGACGGAAGGCTAGTTTGTTTTGGCAAATAAGGCAATAATGCTTCTTTGTTAACTTCTCTTTTTTGCTCCAAGATAGAAATTTGCTCGGCAACATTTTTTAGTTGACGAATATTTCCTGGCCAACTTGAATTTTCCAATGCTAGTACGGCATCATCAGTTAATCGAACGGTTGGCATCTTGTATTTTTGTGCAAAATCTGACGCGAATTTTCTAAACAATAGGTGTACGTCTCCTTTTCGTTCACGAAGAGGGGGTAGCGAAATTTCAATCGTGCTTAAGCGGTAATAAAGGTCTTCTCTAAATTTATTTTTCTGAATAGCTTCTATCATTTTAACATTAGTTGCAGCAACTATTCGAACATTTGTTTTTTGAACCTTAGAAGATCCAACTTTAATGAATTCACCATTTTCTAAAACACGCAATAACCTAACTTGGGTAGTAAGGGGTAATTCTCCTACTTCATCTAAAAAAATTGTACCTCCATCAGCTTCTTGAAAGTAGCCGTCTCTAGCTTGATTTGCACCTGTAAACGCTCCCTTTTCGTGACCAAATAATTCACTGTCTATTGTACCCTCTGGAATTGCACCACAGTTAACTGCAATGTATTTCGCATGCTTTCGGTGAGAAAGTGAATGAATAATTTTAGGTAAACTCTCTTTACCAACACCACTTTCGCCAGTTATGAGGACAGAAATGTCTGTTGGTGCTACCTGTATGCATTTTTCAATAGCACGATTAAGCCCTTCATTGGCTCCAATAATTTCAAAACGTTGCTTTATGCTTTGGATTTGTTCCATCGTTTTTTAATTAGTCTTGCATTATTTCTGAATATCCTATGGCTTCACCTAATAATGTTGCGCTTGTGCAATCGTTTATTTTTACCATTACATAATCGCCAGGTTGGTAGTGTTCTTTTGGGAAAACTACAACGGTATTTTGCGAGTTTCTTCCAGACCAATGTGCATCTGAACGTTTGGATTCCTTTTCAATTAACACTTCAACTGTACGCCCAACTTGTTGCTGGGTTCGATATAAAGCATGTGCTTGTTGAAGTTGAATAATTTCCTGAAGCCTTCTTTTCTTTGTGTCTTCTGGAATATCGTCTTCCATTTTTCTGCCCGCAAGCGTTCCAGGACGTTCGGAGTAGGCAAACATAAATCCAAAATCGTACTTTACATACTCCATTAAAGACAAGGTATCTTGGTGGTCTTCTTCTGTTTCGGTAGGAAAGCCAGCAATCATATCTTGAGAAATGGCGCAATCTGGAATTAGCCGCTTAATGTTGTCGATTAATTCAAAATATTCTTCTCTTGTATGCAATCTATTCATTAATTGAAGTATTCGGTTACTACCGCTTTGTACTGGTAAATGGATATAATTACATATATTATGATGCTTAGCCATTGTTTCAATTACATCCAAGGTCATGTCTTGAGGGTTTGATGTAGAAAATCGAATACGCATTCTTGGGTAGGCTTTGGCTACCATGTCTAGAAGTTGAGCAAAATTCACAGCAGTTGCTTTTTGCATTTCTGTAGCGTTTTTGAAATCCTTCTTTAAACCGCCTCCGTACCATAGGTATGAATCTACGTTTTGACCGAGCAGGGTAATTTCTTTGAAGCCTTTTTCCCAAAGATCCTTTACTTCTTCCATGATGCTTTGTGGGTCTCTGCTCCGTTCTCTTCCTCGGGTAAACGGAACTACGCAAAACGTACACATATTATCGCATCCTCGCGTAATAGAAACAAATGCAGTTACCCCATTGCTATCTAATCGTACAGGTGCAATGTCTCCGTAGGTCTCATCCTTAGATAAAATAACGTTTACTGCATTTCGTCCTTCTTCAACTTCTGCAACTAAATTAGGCAAATCTTTATAAGCATCTGGCCCTACAACTAAATCAACTATTTTTTCCTCTTCTAAAAACTTTTCTTTTAGGCGTTCAGCCATGCATCCAAGAACACCCACTTTCATGCTCGGATGGTCTTTTTTTACTGCATTAAATTTTTCTAGTCTTTTTCTAACCGTTTGCTCTGCTTTATCACGAATAGAACAAGTGTTTACCAGAACAAGGTCAGCTTCTTCAAGAACTTTTGTGGTGTTATAACCGCCTTCTGCTAAAATAGAAGCGACTATTTCACTATCGCTAAAATTCATTTGGCAACCATAACTTTCGATGTATAGCTTCTTCGAATTGCTTTTAAATTGTATGTGGTCAAGGCTCGTTCCTTGTTTGTTTTCGTCAATTATCTTTTTCATGCTAACTACTTCAATTTTTTGCAAAGATACAACCTTTACAATTCTGACAAAGTGTCATATTTTTTTAATGCATACTTATTTTTATTCCTTAAATACTTTTTTAAGAACTTTTAGTTGTCTGTTTTTTAGTAAGTTATGTCTATACTGTCTGAGTTGTTAGGTGTGTAAAGGAGCTATTTTGATGTCTACTTAAAGAAAAAACAACTACTTTTGCCCCATAAATTTTCAACTATGGCGAAAAATCTAGTAATTGTCGAGTCACCTGCAAAGGCCAAAACGATAGAAAAATTTCTAGGGAAAGACTACAAACTTGCATCTAGTTACGGGCATATATCAGACTTACCTTCTAAAGAAATAGGAGTGGATGTTGCTAATGATTTTAAGCCAAAATACATTGTAAATAAAGATAAAAAAGAAGTTGTAAGTCAGTTGAAAAAATTAGCTGGCCAAGCAGAAATGGTTTGGTTAGCGAGTGATGAAGACCGAGAGGGAGAGGCAATAGCTTGGCATTTAGCCGAAGCGCTAGAGTTGAAGCCGCAGCAAACCAAACGAATTGTTTTTCATGAAATTACAAAAAACGCCATACAGAAAGCTATTGAGCATCCTCGCGAAATAGATTATCATCTTGTTAATGCCCAGCAAGCAAGACGGGTATTAGATAGGCTTGTAGGCTATGAACTTTCGCCAGTTTTGTGGCGAAAGGTAAAAGGAGGTCTTTCTGCGGGTAGAGTTCAATCTGTTTCTGTGCGCTTAATTGTCGAGAGAGAACGCGAAATTTTAGATTTCAAACCTGAAAATTCTTACCGAGTAGACGCCGAATTTACAACGCCAGATGGTTCGTCATTTAAGGCTAAGTTGCCAAAAAACATAGCGACTACGGAAGAAGCTAAGGCCTTTCTGGAGGCACATTTTCATGCGACCTTTAAAGTTGAAGAGTTAACTAAAAAGCCAGCAAAGAAATCTCCAGCACCCCCTTTTACAACTTCAACACTTCAACAAGAAGCTGCTAGAAAACTTGGTTTTCCTGTGGGTAAGACCATGAATATAGCTCAGCGTTTGTACGAGTCTGGACATATTACATATATGAGGACTGATAGTGTTAACTTATCAGAAGAAGCTAAAAAGGGTGCCAAAAATGAAATTTCTTCTGCATACGGAGAAAAGTACCATAAAGAAAGAAACTACAAGTCGGGAGCTAAAGGTGCTCAAGAGGCTCACGAAGCCATTCGACCTACAAACTTTGCTATTCATCAAACAGGGAACGATTACGACCAGTCAAGGTTGTACGATTTAATCTGGAAGCGTGCAATTGCTTCCCAAATGAGCGATGCTCTGTTGGAAAGAACTGTTGCTAAAATAACAACAAATGCAACAAAAGATCATTTTGTAGCCCGTGGTGAAATGATTACGTTCGACGGGTTCCTAAAAGTATACCTAGAAGGCAAGGACGAAGAGGACGAAGAGCAAGATGGACTACTTCCAACAATGAAAGAAGGTGATGCCTTGAAAAATAATTATATCCAAGCAACGGAGCGCTTCACCAGACCACCCGCAAGATATACAGAGGCTTCGTTAGTAAAAAAACTTGAAGAGTTAGGAATTGGAAGGCCATCTACTTACGCACCTACGATTTCGACTATTCAGAACAGAAAATACGTAGAAAAAGGTCAGATTGAAGGTGTTAAACGCACCTATACTCAGCTTACGCTTGCCAACCAAAAACTAGACAATAAAAAGCTTTCCGAGAATGTTGGGTCAGACAAAGGAAAGTTAGTCCCTACAGATGTTGGTATGGTTGTAAATGATTTCTTAGTCGAACATTTTAGCAGTATTTTAGACTACAATTTTACTGCTGAATTGGAAGAGGATTTCGATAAAATTGCGGAGGGTAAAAAAGATTGGACACAGGTTTTAAAAAGTTTTTATGATAATTTTCATCCAACCGTTAAGGATGTTGAGAAAAATGCTGAACGTGAGGTTGGAGAACGAGTTTTAGGGACCGATCCTAAATCAGGGAAGCCAGTTAGCGCTCGATTAGGAAAGTACGGGCCAATGGTTCAAATTGGAAGCGTAGAGGATGATGAAAAGCCAAGATTTGCAGGACTTTTGCCAAACCAAACCTTGAATTCGATCACCTTCGAAGAAGCAATGGATTTATTTAAACTACCTAAAAGCTTAGGAGACTACAAAGGTGAAGAGGTTGAAGCAAATGTTAGGAGGTACGGACCTTATGTTAGGTATGGTAAAAAGTTTGTTTCCTTAGAAAAAGATGAAGATCCTTTGGAAGTTTCGTTAGAAAGAGCAATTGAACTTATACAAGCCAAAGAAAAAGCAGACGAACCGATTTACGTATACAAAGGGGAAGGTGTTCAAAAAGGTACCGGTAGGTTTGGGCCTTTCATCAAATGGAACGGCATGTTTATTAACGTAAACAAAAAGTATGATTTTGATAACCTAACAGACGGAGATATAGAAGAGCTAATTGAGGATAAAATTCAAAAGGAAAAAGACAAACTAATTCACGATTGGAAAGAAGAAGGAATTAAATTAGAAAAAGCTCGATGGGGAAGGTTTAATTTAATTAAAGGGAAGCTTAAAATAGAGCTACCTAAGACAACCGAGGCTGAGAAAATGACGCTTCAAGAGGCACAAAAATTAATTGAATCTAAGTCGCCAAAAAAGAAGACTACCAAGAAGAAAGCACCTGCAAAAAAGAAAGCTACAGCAAAAAAAAGCACTCCAAAGAAAAAGTAATACCAACCTGATTGATGCGCTTTTGTTTGGAAGTTTTAAATGAAATATAAATGAAGTGCATTAATTGCTTTTTAAATCAATTCGTCCTTGGTTTGATGCTTAATTAATATGTCAAAAACAAAGAAAGCCTAGTAATGGACAATTTTGAATTTTTAATACCTCATGTAGAAGATGAGATTAATCAGTATCGCATAGATGAATTTTGCTTAGGTAGCAAGGTTCATTTTTGGCAAGGTGAAGAACTGGATTTTTCTAACTTTGAAATTGCCCTAATAAGCTTGCAGGAAACTTCGGAAGATTACAATAGCAATATCAAAGGGATTCGAAGTCGATTGTATAAATTATATCCTGGAAACTGGCAAAAGAAGATAGTCGATTTGGGGAATTTACCGCTTGCCACTACCTATAAAGATAGTGAATTTCTTATAAAAAATATACTCCATGTTTTGCTGAAAAGCAATGTTATTCCTATCATCTTAGGTTCTGATCAAAAAAATACACTTGCCCAATACCGAGCTTACGACGAAGTAAAATACATGGTTAATGTTGCTAATGTTGACGCTTCATTTGATTTGGGTGATGCAGAAAGCGAGCTATCTTCTAGCAACTTTATTGGACGCATGATTGTAGATAAGCCTTATAATTTATTTAATTATGCTAATTTAGGATACCAAAGTTACTATGTTAGGCAAGACGAAGTTGAGTTGGTCGAAAAATTGTTTTTTGAAGCTTATAGGCTTGGTGAAGTTTTAGCAGATGTAAGGTTGGTTGAGCCAATTTTGAGGGATTCAGACATGCTTAGTATAGATTTGCGGTCAGCCAAAAACGCTGAGTTCCCCAATGTAGATTCAGGTATGATTAATGGATTTCAGGTAAAGGAGCTTTGTGCAATTGCAAGGTATGCTGGTCTAAGTGAAAAGCTTTCAAGTTTAGGACTCTATCATATCGATAAATATCCACAAAGTACTACTTTTTTTGAAGCTGTTGCCCAAGTAATTTGGTATTTTATTGAAGGCTTACATTTTAGGCGAAAAGAAACAGTAAATATTAAGAATCCAAATTTTATAAAGTATATTGTCCCCGTCGAAGAAGAGGAATTAATTTTTTACAAAAGTTCATTTTCGGGACGTTGGTGGATAGAAATTCCACAATTTTTAGCGACAAATAATAAACTAAAAGATAAGGCGTTATTACCCTGTACAGAAGATAACTACCTGAGTGCTTGCAACCAAGAATTACCAGAACGTTGGTTGAAAGCAAAGAGAAAAAATGAGATTTAAATTATTTTAAGTCATTATTAAGAAAAGTATTGTATTTTTGAAAATAAATATATAGGTTTACAGCCTCAAATTATACGACAATAATTACTACAAAATGAGAAAAATTGTTCAATTACTTTTTATTGCAACTGTATTGATTGGATGTGGGAATAATGACCGCGGACAGCTAGTTGGTGTAAAAGGAAAAAACTGGAAACCTGAAAAGCCTTATGGGATGGTTTTAGTTACGGGAGGTTCGTTTATAATGGGTAAGTCAGATTTTGACATTGCTGGTTTGAATGACGCTCCTACAAAAACGGTAACTGTTCCTTCATTTTATATGGATGAAACGGAAATAACAAATGCAGAGTATCGACAGTTTGTAACGTGGGTTAGGGATTCTGTGATTCGTCAGGCTTTAGCAGAAGCTGCCGAATTAGCTGGAGGAGATCCGAATGCAGGTGGTGGTCGTAGAAATAAATCTATCAATAATTTCGCTTTTAAAAACGCGGCTGATCAGGATAATTTAACGCCTTTTCAAGAGTTTTCTAAGCATTATGATCCGTTGAAGCAACAAATTAATTGGGATGTTGAAATTATTTGGAATGAAGCGGAGTATCCTGATGCTGATTACGTATACGTGATGGATGAGTTCTATCTTTCGAATGATCAGTCATACAATGGCCAGCGAATGAAAGATGTTACCAAATTTAAATACAGCTTCAAAACAATGGACGTAGAAGCCGCTGCTCGCGCTCAAGGAGATCGTACTAGTTTTATAGAAAACTTTGAAGTTGAGGTTTATCCTGATACTACCGTTTGGATCAAAGATTTTCATTACTCTTATAACGAACCTATGCACAACGACTATTTTAGTCACACTGCTTACGATAATTACCCAGTAGTTGGAGTAAATTGGAATCAAGCTAGGGCTTTCTGTGATTGGAGAACTCAGTATTTAAATAATTACAGAAGATCAAAGAAAAATTTAGCCTTAGCGAATGATTTTAGGCTTCCTTCTGAAGCGGAGTGGGAGTATGCCGCAAGAGGTGGTCTGGAATCAGGTACTTACCCTTGGGGTGGTCCTTATGCTAAAGATGACCGGGCTTGCTTTTTAGCTAACTTCAAACCACTTCGTGGTGATTACGCTGCCGATGAGGTTCTCTATACTGCTGAGGCTGATTCTTACCAGCCGAATGGATTTGGTTTATTTAATATGTCTGGTAACGTCTCTGAATGGGTTAACACCTCTTACGATCCAGCATCGTATGAATATATGTCTTCCATGAGTCCTAACGTTAATTCAAAAGAAAATAAGCGAAAGGTCATTCGTGGTGGTTCTTGGAAAGATGTAAGTTACTTTTTGCAAGTTAGCACAAGGGATTTTGAGTATGCAGATTCAGCTAGAAGCTATATAGGATTTAGAACTGTTCAAGATTTCCTTGGAAACAGTATGAACCTTAATAAGAAATTCTAACCAAATTTTATCTAAGCTTTACGAACAATCAAATTTTATACAAACAAAAAACATTTAAATTTTTAAGATTATGGCACAGTCAAAAAAAGGAAAAAAAGCAATGAACATGGTTTACGGTCTTGGGGCCGCAGTAGTTATCTTAGGTGCATTATTTAAAATTCAGCACTGGCCTGGTGCAGATGCAATGCTAATTACTGGTCTTGTTGTTGAGGCACTTGTATTTGCTATTTCTGCTTTCGAACCGGTAGATAACGAGTTGGATTGGTCTAAAGTTTACCCAGAACTTGCTGAAGAATCTGCTCCCGCAAAAGGTAAGAAAACTGCTGAAGCTCCAAAAGACGAACAAGGTCTTCTTTCTAAAAAGCTTGATGATATGCTAAAAGAAGCGAAAATTGATTCTGCTTTAATGAAAAGTTTAGGCGATAGCATCAAGAACTTTGAAGGCGCTGCAAAATCTATCGCTCCAACTTCTGAAGCTATGGATTCTCAGGTTAAGTATAGCCAGCAAATGACATTGGCTGCTCAACAAATGGAGTCATTAAATAGCTTATACAAAGTACAGGTCGAGTCTGCTTCAAAACAAGCGGAAGTTAACCAAGCTGTTGCCGACAATGCAGCAAGATTAAAAGAGCAAATGGAATCACTTACTAAAAACTTAAATTCTTTAAACGGAGTTTACGGCGGAATGTTAAGTGCTATGAGCGTAAAAGCCTAATGCTATATAATATAACTTAAATTTTAATTTAAAAAAAGAAACATGGCAGGAGGTAAACAAACCCCAAGGCAGAAGATGATTAACTTAATGTATCTAGTATTTATCGCGATGCTAGCATTACAAATGGGTAAAGAAGTCTTATCTGCATTCGGTTCAATTAATGAATCATTAAACGCTTTACAACAAAGTTTTAAAGATAAAAATGCAATTGCATTTGAAGGCTTAAAAGGCAAAGCTTCGGATGATCCGAAGAACTTTGGAGAGCTTTTTGGAAAAGCCCAAGTAATTCAAAAGGCGACTGAAAACTATTATACTTACTTAACCGATTTTTACAATGATGTGGAGGCTTCAGCAAAAGAGCCTACCAATTATGAAAAAATGGATAAAGGTAGTTACCTAGACGAAAAACTTAAGCAAAGTGGTAAACTAACACCGGTAGGTCAAACATTCCTAGATAAAATGGAGGAATACCGTGCTTCTATGGAAGCCTCATTGGCACCATTAGCTGCTAAGAATGCTACTTACCAAAAAGTTATTGACGATATTAATATCAAATTTAATAATGGAGATATTGTTAACCGTGATGGTAAGACAATGGACTACATTCAGTATCACTTTATTGGTTTTCCGCTTATCGCTTCGTTAACTAAATTAACAGCTTTACGAAACGAAATAAAAGTTTTTGAAAATGAAATCTATTCTACTATGTTAGCTGGACAGCTAACGACAATGGTTTCTATGACTAATTACAAGACTTTACTTCAAACTGACAGGGGTGCTTACTACCAAGGGTCAAATTTCGATGGATCTATCGTTTTGGGTCGTACCGACGATTCAACTGTTCCATCAGATGTTCAATTAACACTTAATGGAAGAGACCTTGTAAAAGGTAAAGATTTTGAAATTCTAGAAGGTCAGGTAAAATTAAACGTTACCGCTGGTAATGTAGGTGATCAGAAAATTGAGGGTAAACTTATTTTTATGCAAGATGGTAAGCCATTTGAGGTTCCTGTAGATCAATCTTTCTCTGTTATTCCTAAACCTAATCAAGCAATTGTATCTGCGGATAAAATGAATGTTGTGTATCGTGGTGTTGATAACCCGATTACAGTATCAATGCCTGGAGTACCAGAAAACAAAGTAAATGCTTCAGCTCCTGGCTTAGTGAAACAATCTGGTTCTAAGTATAATCTTAAGCCTACCACAGGTCAGGAAGTTAAAATTAATGTTACTGGTGAAATCGATGGTGATAAGTTTTCTTCAACGGCTGTATTCCGAATTAAGTCTTTACCAAGACCAACGGGAACAATCAGAGGTCAGGTGCCAGATGGGAAACCAGTTGCAATCTCAAAATCTGCTTTAACTCGTTCGCCTGTTGGAGCTGAATTTGAAAACTTTGATTTTGATATTAAAGCTGTTGTAAAACGTTTTTCACTTCGTGTTCCTGGTCGTCCATCGATTACAGTTAACGGTGACAAGTTTGATGCTGCAGCAACAAATTTATTAAACTTGGCTAATGCTGGCGATATCATCTCTATTTTCGATATTAGAGCTGATGTACCGGGTGTTAACGTTCCAAGCCCAACTTCGTTTGAAGTACAATTGACAAATTAAAAAATGCATTTAACTATGAAAAAAGTAGTTTCTAGTTTATTATTTACCATTGCCATCGGTTATGTGGGTTCAAGTTTTGCTCAGTCAAATTTATTGAATGCCAAGACACCGGATATGGTGGGTAAACTTACAGAAGATCAAGAAAAGTTTGATAACGACGAACCCTTAGAGTATGGATTTGTTGGTGATAGAGATGTTCTGTGGGCTCAAATCGTATGGGAAAAGATAGACCTTAATCAAAAGGTAAATTTCCCTTTGTTTTTCCCAACTAAAGAATCGGTAATTAATAAGAATAGACGTCCTTTATTCACAGTTTTAGTTGATGCTATTAAAGATGGACTTTCTGACAATCCATCGCCTTCTGCCATAACTCAAATATACGCTACGGATTATTTCGATGCAGATAAGAAAATTGAAGGAGAGGAGGTTTTAAATTTCTTGAACTACACCTACATTGTAGACGTTGGATTACCTGTTCTTGATGAATTTGGTATCGTTGGAACTGATGCACAAGATGAGTATGTAAGACGTTACAAGTCTGGAACATTAGATCAATATTATCCTGCTGCGTTAATCGAGCGTATGGATCCTTACATTGAAACTATCGAGATTGTTCCATCTGATATCGATTACTACCACATAAAGGGAATGTGGTACTTCGACAAAAGACAAGGTGAGCTTCGTTACCGTCTTCTTGCTATAGCTCCTGTAGGAACCGATGTAAAAACAAAAGGTTCAGCACAACAAGAACCTGTAACTTACTTCTGGTTGTGGTACCCAGATGCAAGAAAAGCTCTGCATGAAGCTAAAGTGTTGAACAAAAATAACTCTGCTAAACCAATAAGTTTTGATCATTTGCTTAATTCAAGAAGGTTTGATGCAATGATTTACAAAACAGAAAATGAGTATGGCGATAGAGAAATTAAAGATTACATCCCTGATAATGCGATGATGCAATTACTTGAGTCTGATCGAATTAAAGAAAAGATTCGTAACTTTGAGTTAGATATGTGGAATCATTAATTCAGTTATGTAGCAGCATAAAAAAAGGGGCGATTATTCGTCCCTTTTTTTATGCTCTTTGTTGTGACCTAACTAGTCGAGTCTTTCACTTTTCTTGAGTGAGCCTTTAGCGCTTAACCATCAATTGACATGGTTTTACTTTTTTATTTCATATCACATCATTTCAATAAAATATTTTTATCTATTTAAATTAAAATTGCTAAATCGTTTTGCATAAGCTGAATTTTATATAGCTGTTATGAATTCAGTGCATCCCTTTCTTCCTTCGTAAAAAGTCTTGACCGAACAATAAAACGAAACCCTTCTGGTATTTCTAACGAAAAACTTGCTCCACGCCCTTCTGTGATATCAATAGTAAGATGAGTGTGTTGCCAATATTCAAACTGAGCTTCGTTCATGTAAAAATCAACTCCGGCAATTTGACCTAAATGAATATCAGATTCGTCTAGGTAAAAATCCTCTTTAGGAAGAATCATTGGCGCCGAACCATCGCAACAACCTCCACTTTGATGAAATATTACTTCCCCGTGTTTTTGCTGAATAGTTTTAACTAGTTCTTCTGCTTTCTCTGTAATGGCTACTCGTGCTACTTTATTCATTATCATTTTTTTTTTAAAATTACGAAAAAATTATATCATCAATCTGTTAGTAATTGTTGTATCTGTTTATTAACCAAAAACACCCAAAAGCGAGCTAATGGGTGTTGTTTAGATTATTGATTAGCTTGTTTTTTAAAAGAAACCAAGCTTGTTTTTGTTGTAAGAAATCAACATGTTTTTTGATTGTCGGTAGTGATTCAACATCATCAAATGATTTTCTCTACCAAAACCAGATTTCTTATATCCACCAAACGGAGCATGAGCAGGATAATCATGGTAACAATTTACCCAAACACGACCTGCTTGAATAGCTCTTGGAATTTGGTATATTTGATGAGCGTCTCTAGACCAAACTCCTGCACCAAGTCCATATAAGGTATCATTAGCAATTTCCAAAGCTTCAGCTTCATCTTTAAAAGTACAAACGGCAACTACAGGGCCAAAAATTTCTTCTTGAAATACACGCATTTTGTTATGTCCTTTCAAAATAGTTGGCTGAATGTAGAACCCTTTGGCATGTTCACCATCCAACTCACAAGCTTTTCCGCCCGTCAATACTTCTGCACCTTCTTCTTTACCAATTTCGATGTATGATAAGATTTTTTCAAACTGATCGTTTGATGCTTGCGCTCCAACCATGGTTGTCATATCAAATGGATTTCCTTGAACAATTGCTTCTGTTCTCTCGATAACACGCTTGATAAACTCCTCATATATATCCTCCTGAATCAATAAACGCGAAGGACAAGTACACACTTCACCTTGGTTAAAAGCAAATAAAACTGCCCCTTCAATACACTTATCTAAAAATTCATCATCATGGTCCATCACCGAGTTAAAGAAAATATTTGGCGATTTACCACCAAGCTCCATAGTTACCGGATTCAAGTTTTTGGAGGCATACTGCATGATCAATTGCCCTGTCGTAGTTTCGCCTGTAAAAGCAACTTTATTCACTCTTGAGCTTGAAGCTAGAGGCTTACCTGCTTCAGGACCAAAGCCATGAACAATATTCAAAACTCCAGGAGGAAGAATGTCTTTCACCTTTTCAGCAAACAAAGTAGCTGAGGATGGCGTTTGCTCTGCGGGTTTTACAACAACACAATTACCCGATGCCAATGCAGGTGCCACTTTCCAAGCAAACATTAATAGTGGGAAGTTCCACGGAATAATCTGAGCAACCGTTCCTAAAGGTTCCTTGATAATTAATGAAAGGGTATGCTCGTTCAATTCAGTAGCAGAACCTTCTTCAGCACGAATTACGCTTGCGAAATAACGAAAGTGATCCACAGCCAAAGGCACATCTGCATTTACCGTTTCTCTAATAGGCTTACCATTGTCATAGGTTTCAACAGCAGCAAACTCCTCCAAATTAGCTTCAAGCATGTCAGCAATTTTGTTAAGGAGCATAGAACGGTGGGTTACGGTAGTTTTACCCCAAGATGCCTCTGCATTTTTTGCAGCATCAATGGCCATTTCTATATCTTCTTTCTGTGATCTTGGATACTTTGCAATTAATTGGTTGTTGGTTGGTGATGTATTTTCAAAATATTCCCCACCAATTGGAGCAACAAATTCACCATTAATAAAATTACCGTATTTTTCTTCAAATTTAGGCTTAGAATAACTCATATTTTTATATATTTAATTGTTAATTTGTTAAAATTACATAGAAATTAGATTTTAAAATTTAACTATTCTATTTTTATGTGGTATTATTCTATCAAAATAGAAATTGTGTTTTACTTTTTTTGCACTATAGTTAAACAAATGTGTTTGATTCTTCGAAAAGGTTTGAGTAATTTCTTGTTTTTAGATTTAAATTTGAGTTCATGAAGGAGATATTAAATTACCACCGCCAATTGCGAAAACTTGACACTCTTGTCGAAAACAGAACCGTTTACGGTGCCGAATTTGCCGAGTTAAATATATACGAGACGCACCAACAAGCAGAGCAAGTATATTTGCAATTTGGATTTCCGATTATTGCCAGTATGCTCACCGGCAAAAAAATCATGCATCTAGAAGAAAAAGCAAGTTTCGATTTCCTTCCCGGCGAATCAGTAGTGCTTCCAGCAAATAAAAAGATGATTATCGATTTTCCTGAAGCAAGCATAGACAATCCCACGCAATGTTTGGCATTGGGCGTAGATACCTCCAAAATTCAAGAAACCATAGCTACCTACAAACAACTTACCTATATAAAAGGAGACGAAGAAATCCCAACACAGTTAAACGCAAGCGCCATTTATCTAAACAACGACGAGAATGTTCAATTTTTGGTGGACAGGCTCATGCGTACCTTCATTAGTGGGAGTGTAGCCAAAGACGCACTCTTAGATGTTATGATTAAGGAGTTGATTATACGTTTGTTGCAAACCAACGCCAAATTAGCCCTATTGAGCGACGCCAATTCACTTTTCGACAACAACCGAATGGCGTTTATCGTAAAGTACATACGTAATCACCTAACCGAAGATATTTCTGTAGAGAAACTTGCCGAAAAAGCCTGCATGAGTAGTTCACACTTTTACAAAAGTTTCAAAAACACCCTTGGCGAAAGCCCCATAGACTACCTTAATGCAGAACGCATCAAGTTGGCCAAAAAACTCATACGCACCACACAAAAGAAAATGTCCGACATTGCCCACGTTTGCGGGTTCAATAGTTCAAGTTACTTTATTCGAAGTTTCAAAAAGAGCGAAGGCATCACTCCCAATCAATACCGCCAATCCTTAGGTTTAGTATAAAAAAGGAAGTCTTAAGATCTTTTTTTGTTTAAATTTTAGGAGCAACAAAGATTCGTTTTCAACACAAAAGCAGTCCCGCTTTCCGTTATAGCTTGTTGGATGTGGGCGTTTTTTGTCATGGCTTTTCGTAGCTTCCTCTGGTCGCTCCGCCTAGCAAACAAAAAATCACCCCCCTCGGCACAAGGCTGCCACTGCAATCGGGGCTAGAAAGTAAGAGAATTTAAAAATTTGAAAATGAGTCGATTTGGAAATTTATTTGTCTGCCTCCCTGCCTGTATACGCTAGTTATGTAGTTTTGTGTCCTTTGCGCCTTAGCGACTTTGCGAGAGTTAATCAATTGAGTTTTGATTCATTCTCTCTGTATTGTAAATTAAATTAGGTGGGGTGTTTGGAGGTTTGGGAAAGCATTGCGGAAAAGCAGAATGCGATGTCTCCCTTCGGTCGACATGACAACTCCTACTCCTGAATGTCATCCTTCTCCTTTGGGGAGGGCTAGGGTGGGGCTTTTGTCACCTCGAACGATAGAGAGAGGTCTCATCCCAAATATCACGTTACTCGGAGCCACGCTGTTAAAAGCATAATGGGAAAATGATTGTCCCCTCCACTTTGGGGAGGGCTAGGGAGGGGCACTCCCTTCGCTAGACATAATAACTCCCACTCGGTTTTTCATTTCGACGAAGGAGGAATCCCATCCCGAATTTAACCTAAGGCTGAGCTACCCTGTTGAAAAGCAATGGACAAATAATATAGTGTATTATCTCCCTTTGGCCGATATGAAGTAAACCATGAACTATCAAGAGCTATATGTTATACCAGTTATGAGTTGAAATTACAGAAAAAAAGGCGTTATATTACGGTAATTTCAATTGGTAAATGGAATTGTAAGCTTTGATCTCTAATAAGCTTTTTTTGAGCGAAATTCATCCATAATTCTATTTACCTGCTGTTGAAGTAAAATGTTATAAAAGTATTTTGTCCTACATCCCAAACTTCTTCATTTTTTTATACAAGGTAGTACGCGTAATATTTAACTCTTTAGCTGTTTTCGATTTGTTGTAATTATTTTTTATTAGGCTTTTTTGGATAAGATCCAATTCAATTTCGTTGGCTACATTTTTTAAAGTTTTATTTTCAGTTTGTATGTGTTTACGTTGCTGAAGCTTTGTGTTGAATTCAGGGAGGTTTTCATGGGAAATAATGCCTTTGTCCGAAAGTAATACACCTCGTTTAATTAAGTTTTTGAGTTCTCTTAAATTTCCTGGCCAAGAATATTCTTTAAAATCATTAATCAAGTCGATGGTCAATCGTACGTTTCTTTTATTCATTTCTTCAGACGCTTCGCTAATGAAGTGTTGAATAAAGTCAACGATATCTTCTTTTCTGTCTCTAAGAGGCAACAACTGAATAGGAAATTCATTCAGACGAAAGTATAAATCACTTCTTAGGATTTCCTTTTTAATTGCTTTTTCTGGGTCAAGGTTGGTTGAAGTAATGATTCGAATGTCCAGCTGAATAGGAACTTGATTGATTTCTATTTTCTTCTCTTGGATGACACGTAGAATTTTTATTTGATTTGATAAAGAAAGATTTCCAATTTCATCTAAAAATAAAGTGCCTCCATTTGCTTTTTCAAAAAATCCAAGCTGATTGCTCTTTCTCGCCTTATTAGAATCGTGCGCTCCAAAAAGTTTTACATTTATGTTTTCATCTGTGATAGAACCACAATCTACTACAACAAAAGCCTTGTCAAATCGTTTACTTTTGCTGTGAATATAGCGCGCAGCATATTCTTTTCCTGTGCCACTTTCTCCAAAAATTAACACTGACAAATCTGTTGGAGCAACTTTATCCATGAGTTGCCACTTTTCTTTCATTAATGGATTTTTACTTTTGATGATTTGTGCAATAAGATTCGGTTGGATAACAGAATCCCCATCTTCCGGAAGTTGAGCGAGCTCAATAGCTTTTTGAACAAGTCGTAGCAATTCATCGGGATTAACAGGCTTAGAAATAAATTCGTATGCGCCAATTTTGATGGATTTTACAGCTGTTCGAACGTCTGAGTAGTTGGTAATCAGTATTACAGGTAGGCGCAGGTAGCTTATCTTTACTTTTTTAAGTAAGTCTAATCCACTCATTCCAGGAAGACGAAGATCGGTTAGGATTAAATCGGGTACATAATGGTTCAAACTATCCCAAGCGTCTTCGGCTGTGGTAAAAGTTTTAACAAAAAAGCCGTGTTGCTTGAGAAACAATTCAAGCTTCTTATTGAAAAAAACATCATCATCGATTAAGTAAATACTCTTCACACAAAAATTTTAGTGAAAATATAAATTTGTCTGTAAATTTTAATCAAATAAACCCTTTTTTTATTTTGTAAAATGAACGATTTTTGGTTTAGGCTAACTAATTACGATGATTTGTATATTAAACGAATAAAATGTACACAAATTATACACATTTCTTATCCTACGTTAACAAATGACTAATTTACAAGCTTGGGCATTGTATTTGCCTTTGATTTTTAAAAAACTAAGGTTGATTTTCTATATTTTGCGAAGAAAGAAAAATATGAGTTTTTAATTCAAAAAAAATTGATTTGTAAATGAATGTACTTGTTTTAGTAGTTGTAGGAATGCTTATTTTCGTTTTAAGTACCTTAAGCGGAGGAGGGGCGAGCCTATTGTTAATGCCTTTGATTGTTTTTGTTGCAGGCGCAAAATCTGTAGCACCAATTATGACTCTTGGTATCGCTATGAGTAGTAGTTCAAGGGTGTTTTTGTTTTTCAAAGACATCGATTGGAATTTGTTTAAATGGCTATTCCCTTCAACCATTATTGGTTCTGTTTTGGGCGCAAGAATGTTCGCTTCTTTATCCTCAGATTGGTTGCAAATCATTATTGGGTTGTTCCTAATTCTAACCGTTTTTCAATTTTTTCAGAAAAGTAAAGACGTAAGCGTTCGCAGAATAAAAACTTGGCATTTTGTACCTATTGGATTTGGAATTTCATTTTTATCGGGCTTAATAGGTGGTGTAGGTCCTTTAATGAATTCTGCTTACATGAATTATGGAATGACCAAAGAAGAGCTGATTGGTACCCGCTCTGCCAATGCGGTTGTACTGCATATTTCTAAAATAGTAAGCTACGCCTACTTTGGTTACATGACAGGCGATGTCTTGAAATTTGGAATTATTCTCGGTCTTTCTGCCATTGTAGGAAACTACTTCGGAAAAAAACTATTAGGTATGATTTCTGAATTATTCTTTAGAAAAATAGTGATAAGCACCATGGTAATTAGCGGTATTTTAATGTTATATAGACATAAAGACTTTATAATGGAATGGTTGGGTATATGAATATCGAATAAAGAATTAAGAATTAAGAATTAAGAATTAAGAATTAAGAATAAAGAATAAAGAATAAAGAATTAAGAATTAAGAATTAAGAATTAAGAATTAAGAATTAAGAATAAAGAATTAAGAATTAAGAATTAAGAATAAAGAATTAAGAATTAAGAATTAAGAATAAAGAATTAAGAATAAAGAATAAACAATAAAGAATAAAGAATAAACAATAAAGAATAAAGAATAAA
>JBHYFG010000007.1:0-64774 GCA_051859645.1 Psychroflexus sp.
CAGTTAATTCCCCCCTTTGGGGGCTAGGGGGCTTCACGTCTCATTTCTCATTTCTTATTTCTAATTTCTCATTTCTTATTTCTCACTACTTAATAGTTAATTCCCCCCTTTGGGGGCTAGGGGGCTTCATTTCTAATTTCTAATTTCGTTGTTCGTGAATAGTGAGCGGTGAGAAGTTATTATTTGTTTATTTTACGTCCAACACCTAACACCCAAACTCCCAGCATGTAATTTCTGACTTTTTACTTGCTTATTCATTATTCAATATTTTTACCTTTAAAATAAGATATAAACTTACCTTTGCAAACTTATTCAACAAAAATATGGATAATAACAAACGAAGATTAAGAAGGCATGCACTGGTTTATCACTCCAAACCACGTCCTGGAAAAATAGAAGTTGTACCCACTAAAAAACACAGTTCGCAGCGGGATTTAGGACTGGCCTATTCTCCCGGAGTGGCCGAGCCTTGCAAGGAAATTGCTCAAGATGTAAACAACGTATATAAATACACTAACAAAGGGAATCTAATAGCTGTAATTTCTAACGGAACCGCTGTTTTGGGATTAGGTGATATTGGCCCCGAAGCTTCTAAACCCGTCATGGAAGGGAAGGCACTTTTGTTTAAAATCTTTGCAGACATCGATGTGTTTGATATTGAAGTAGACGCCAACAATCCCGAAAAATTTATAGAAACAGTAAAGGCTATTGCACCCACTTTTGGAGGCATAAACTTAGAGGACATAAAAGCTCCTGAAGCTTTTATGATTGAAGATAGGTTAAAAGCAGAGCTGGATATACCAGTTATGCACGACGACCAACACGGAACAGCCATAATTTCTGGCGCAGCCCTACTCAATGCACTTGAGTTGGCAGGAAAAGAAATTGATAAGGTAAAATTGGTTGTTTCGGGCGCAGGTTCAGCCGCTATGGCATGCACAGATTTATATGTTATGCTGGGCGTAAATAAAGAAAATATTTTTATGTTCGACAGTAATGGTGCGCTTCATAAAAACAGAACCGACCTCTCTGAACGCCAGATGAAGTACGCAAATGCTTCGGAACAGATGAAGCTACAAGATGCCATGGTAAATGCAGATGTGTTTTTAGGGCTTTCGGTTGGTGGAGTAGTTACTCCCGACATGTTGCTTAGTATGGCTCCCGATCCTGTAGTTTTTGCGATGGCTAACCCCGATCCAGAAATAGATTACACAACCGCTATCGAAACACGAGAAGATGTTATTATGGCAACAGGAAGAACCGATTTCCCTAACCAAGTAAACAATGTATTGGGCTTTCCTTTTATTTTTAGAGGAGCTTTGGACGTCCGTTCAACAAAAATTAACGAAGAAATGAAAATGGCGGCCGTATATGCCATCGCAAACCTTGCCAAAGAACCTGTTCCTGAGCAAGTAAATATTGCCTATTCTGAAACTCGACTTACCTTTGGAAGAGATTACATTATCCCTAAACCATTTGATCCAAGACTTATTGGCGAAATTCCTCCAGCAGTGGCTAAAGCAGCCATAGAAACCGGTGTGGCTCAACTAGAAATAGACGATTGGGATGCGTACAAAAAAGAACTCCTCGAGCGCATGGGGAACGAAGATAAAATTACTCGCCTACTGATTAATCGAGCAAGAACAAACCCAAAACGCGTGGTGTATGCAGAGGCAGATCATTTAGATGTGTTGAAGGCTGCGCAAATTGCCTACGATGAAGGCATTGCTATTCCTATTTTGTTAGGAAGAAGAGAAGTAATTCTCGAACTGATGAACGAACTTGAGTTTGAAGCAGATGATATTGAAATTATCGATCCAAAATCAGACGAACAAAAAGCACATTGCAAAGCCTACGGAAAAGCCCTTTGGGAAAAACGAAGAAGAAAAGGCATTACCCAGTACGAGGCGGAAAAAATGATGCGCGAACGAAATTATTTTGCCGCAATGATGGTGGTTGAAGGCGATGCAGACACCATGTTGTCCGGCTATTCCAGAGCATACCCATCAGTGTTGAAGCCGATATTAGAGATCATAGGCAAAGAAGCTTCCGTTTCTAAAGTAGCCGCGACCAATTTAATGAACACCTCTAAAGGGCCAATATTTATAAGCGACACGTCTATAAATATAAACCCTTCGGCAGACGAGTTGGCGCGTATTGCTCAGATGACAGCCTTTACGGTTAGAATGTTTGGTATCGAGCCCATTGTGGCTATGGTTTCGTATTCTAATTTTGGTTCCTCAAAAAACCCTATGGCAAGTAAAATTACAGAAGCTGTTAAGATTTTACACGAAAACTATCCAGAAATTATCGTGGATGGCGAGCTTCAAGTAGATTTTGCGCTAAATCGTAAAATGAGAATGGATAAATTCCCTTTTACTAAATTGAAAGGTAGAAAAGTAAATACACTTGTTTACCCCACTTTAGATGCAGCCAACGCTACCTATAAACTACTAAAAGAGTTGAATGATGCAGACTCCATTGGCCCAATTTTAATGGGACTTAACCACCCGGCACACGTATTTCAATTAGGCGCAAGTGTAGACGAAATGGTGAATATGACTGCGGTTGCCGTCGTAGACGCCCAACAAAAAGCAAAACGGAAAAAGAAAGAATAATTTAAACTAAAATCGAACCGCCTCCCAAAATAGGCGGTTTTTTGTGTAATATTCAATACACCCATTTTTAAATTGGGAATTAAAAAAAATATGTTGATCATTGGCTTTAGCCAAATTCCCACGGCGTACAATATTTCCAATCATATAAAGAATCCCAATTATTATTATAACATAACCCACATCTTCAGATGTGGGGTTTTAGGGATATATAACCACAACAAATCCACATTTTCAGATGTGGGATTTTGTAATCAATTAGCTTTTTGTCGAAGTCTTTTTTAAAAAGAAGCTCTATTAATTGAAATTTGCTACATTTGAGGCCTTATAAAAACTAGCGAATGATTACGCAGCTATCAGGAAAATTAGTAGAAAAAAATCCGACCCATGTGGTTATAGATTGTGGCGGGGTTGGATACTTGGCAAATATTTCGTTGTTTACCTTTGAGCAAATCAAGGATAAGGAAAATATTACCCTATATACACATTTACAAGTAAGGGAAGACGCACATACGCTGTATGGATTTTACGAGCGAACAGAAAGAGAGGTGTTTAGAAAATTACTTTCCGTTTCAGGAATAGGTGCTTCAACCGCAAGACTAATGTTTTCTTCGCTTTCTCCTTCAGAAATTACACATGCCATTACCTCAGGCGATGTAGATACTATTAAGAGCATTAAAGGTATTGGTGCAAAAACTGCACAGCGCGTTATCGTCGATTTAAAAGATAAACTAGGTAAAGTTGAAAATTCTTCAGAAAATTTAACATTTATAAACAATACAAATCAAGAAGAGGCGTTATCTGCATTAGAAACATTAGGCTACACAAGAAAACAATCCGAGAAAGTAGTAGCTAAGATTGTTAAAATGCAACCCGATATTTCTGTTGAAAATATCATTAAACAGTCGTTGAAAAATTTGTAAGTCTTGAAGGAAAGAATTTTTTTGAATACCAAATTTAGCGTTTGTCTATTATTGCTTAGCTTCTTTACAATCGACTCGCTTGCGCAAGTCGAAGAAACCGAAGTAGAACAGGATAGTATAAAAACGGGCGTAACTCTCGGAAAAGTTCGCGTTCCCGACCCTGAAAGTATACAAAACTTGTATACCTACGACCCTGTAATAAATCGGTATATTTTTACCAAACAAATTAATGAAGTAAACATTGCCTACCCTATGGTGCTCACTCCAGAAGAGTACCAAGATTTAGTACTTAGGCAACAGATGAAGGAATACTTCAAACAAAAAAGCGATGCCGCTAAAGACGGTTCCGGAGAAGATTCTAAAAATTTAATCCCCGCCTTTTATGTAAATAATTCATTTTTTGAAACCATATTTGGAAGCAATAAAGTAGAAATTGTCCCCCGTGGTCAGGTTTCAATGGACTTAGGAGTATTGTATACACGACAAGACAATCCAGCCCTTTCGCCTCGTAACCAAGAAAACATTACCTTAGATTTTGACCAGCGCATCAATATGAGTATCGATGGTATGGTGGGAACTAGGTTAAGCGTAGCTGCGCAATACAACACACAGTCGACTTTCGATTTTCAAAACCAAATTAGGTTAGAATACACTCCCGATGAAGACGATATTCTGCAAGCCATTGAAGTAGGTAATGTAAACATGCCATTAAATAGCTCTTTGATTCAAGGAGCCGAAAGTCTTTTTGGGGTAAAAGCACAATTTAAATTCGGTAAAACCACTATTACGGGGGTCTTTTCAGAATTAAATTCGGAGCGTCAAACGGTAAATGTGCAGGGTGGAAGTACGGTAGATGAATTTGGGAAATTTATTTTGGAGTATGACGAGCAACGACACTTTTTCCTTTCTCAAACTTTTAGAGACGAATACGATAAAGCTTTGGAGAATTACCCGTTTATTAATTCTCGTTTTCAGATTACTCGAGTTCAGGTTTGGGTTACCAATCGAAACAATAGCCCCATGTCGCTTCAAAATGCCCGGAATATTGTTGCCATTCAAGACATAGGGGAATCTAATCCAGAGAAAATAGGTCTGTTTTTAGACAACAACGGAAATCCTATCCCCCCTCCAATCCCTAACTTTATTAATCAGCCTAATGCGTTGCCAGACAACCGAAATAACGATTTCAACCCGTTTGGGATTAACGGAGGCGGTTCAAGTATTTTAAATGCACAAATTCGAGATATATCTACCGTTCAACAAGGTTTTGGCGCTGCTTCGCCTTTTGTATCGGAAGGGCGAGATTATGGTGTTTTAGAAAATGCGCGTCAACTTGCTCCTAATGAATTTACACTCAACCCTCAGTTAGGGTATATTTCTTTAAATCAACGTATCTCTAACGACGAAGTTTTAGGAGTTGCCTATGAATATACCTCGGGTGGACGAGTGTTTAAAGTCGGAGAATTTGCCAACGATGGGGTAGATTCATCTCAGCCAATACCCAATCCAAACCCTCAACCGGGCCAAGAAGACCAGCCCATTTCCTCTAACCAAAACTTGGTGGTAAAAATGTTGAAGAGTCCTATTAACAATGTTTTTGAGCCAGCATGGGATTTGATGATGAAAAATATATATAGCATAGGTGCTTTTCAGATACAAGAGGAAGGTTTCCGTTTTAATATTTTGTATACCGACCCACAACCTGTAAATTTCCTCCAGCAACCCCCAGGTTCCGAAACACCGCTTCCTCCAGATGTCGATCAGGCCAACTTGCTACAAGTATTTGAATTAGATCGTTTAAATTCTGGTAATGATTTGCCAGGTAGCGACGGTTTTTTTGATTTTGTTCCAGGAATAACCATCGATCCTGAAAACGGATTTATTAAGTTTACCAAAGTCGAACCTTTTGGTGAATTTTTATTTAATCGATTGAATAATACCCCGGGCGCTGTTTATAACGACCAGTCAACATGGAATGAAAACCAGCTTCAATTTGTTTTTCAAGCCTTATATAATACAACTAAGACCCAGGCAATGCAGCGAGAAGCCGAACGGAATAAGTTTGAGCTTCGAGGTAGATACAAAGCTTCAGGACAAGAAGGAATTCCAATTGGTGCAGCAAATGTGCCTCGCGGATCGGTTCAGGTTACAGCAGGTGGAAGGCAGCTTCAAGAAGGGGTAGACTATGTGGTAAATTACGATATCGGATTGGTGCAAATTTTAGATGAATCCTTATTGGCATCCGATACTCCAATTCAAGTTTCGACAGAAAACAATGCCCTTTTTGGTAGACAAACCAAACGCTTTACAGGGGTTGATGTTCAGCATGAGTTTTCTGAAAATTTTGTGGTTGGAGGTACCTTTTTAAATATGAATGAACGTCCGCTTACCCAAAAAGCTAACTACGGAAGCGAGCCGATTAATAATTCCATGTACGGGATTAATTTCAACTACAACACTAGCGTTCCTTTTTTTACGCGAATAGTTAATAAGCTGCCAAATATTGATACCGAGGTCGAATCAAACTTTTCTATTCGTGGTGAATTTGCATACTTAAGTCCAGGAACCCCAAGTTCCGACAATTTTAATGGGCGGGATGCCTCCTATGTAGATGATTTTGAAGCCGCTCAAACCACTATTTCTTTATTAAATGCAGACGCTTGGAGCCTTTCAAGTGTTCCAGTAGGCTACCGAGGTCCAAACGACACCAACGGAACCTTCGATACCAATGATGATATAAGTACAGGATTTTACCGCGCCATGTTGCATTGGTACTCGATAGATCCTATTTTTTATAGTACACTAAGACCAGGCGCCCTAACCGATGATGATGTTTCGCCTTGGCATTCGAGGAGGATCCTGATTAATGAAATTTTTCCAAATCGTGACTTAGTGCCGGGTCAGTTTCAGACTATTTTTTCACTAGACCTTCGTTACAAACCCAACGAACGAGGAATGTACAATTACAATCCAGCCGCCGCAAGCAATAATATATTGCCTAATCCGGCCAGAAATTTTGGAGGGATTATGCGGGGAATGGAAACCACCGATTTTGAACGTGCCAATGTCGAGTTTGTAGAGTTTTGGGTAATGGACCCTTTTATTTATCCCGAAAACGCCGGAAACCCTGGAGGTAAAGTAGTGTTGAATTTAGGGAATATCTCTGAAGATGTATTGAAAGATGGTCGTAAACAATACGAAAACGGACTCCCCGAAGACGGAGGAAACGCCAACACAATTTTCACTAATTTTTCGAAGATACCCTCTAACCAATCGCTCGTATATGCCTTCGATACGCAAGGCCAAGAAAGAGCTAATCAAGATGTTGGTTTAGATGGTTTTAATAATGTACAAGAAGCGCAGCAATTTCCGCAGTTTGCCAACTTCGACGATCCCTCTCGAGACGATTATGAATTTTATTTGCAACGAGAAGGAAATATTTTGCAACGTTACGAACGCTACAATGGGATGGAAGGAAATAACCCAGTTGAAGTTACACAGAACTTTAGAGGGAATTCTGCTTTTCCAGATGTAGAGGATGTAAACAGAGATAACACCATGAATACAATAGATAGCTACTTCGAGTACGAAGTTCCTGTTTACCCTAACATGAGTGTAGAAAATAATACCAGTTCAAGACCTGGGATTAACCAAGATTATATTACCGATGTAAAAGAGGTAACGGTTACCTCTCCAAATGGTGAAGAAGTCCCAGCGCGTTGGATTCAATTTAGGGTGCCGTTAAGGACTTCGTCTGAGTTTTCTGTCGGGGGTATTTCAGATTTACGGGCTATTCGTTTTATGCGATTGTTCATGACGGACTTTCAGCAAGAAACATTGCTGAGATTTGGATCTTTAGACTTGGTTCGTGGCGATTACTTAACATACGATCAACCCGTTTTGCCCAACGGAACAAATCCAGAACTTACACCACAAACTTCATTTTCCGTAGCGCCTGTTTCCGAGGAAATTACTTCTACATACGTAACCCCTCCAGGAGTTATTCGCGAGCAATTGGTAAATAATAATGTAATTGTTAGAGAAGATGAACAATCCCTAGCCTTGTCTGTGAAAAATCTTTTACCTAACGATTCGCGCGCTGTGTTTAAAAACTTTCAAATAGACATGCGCCAGTATAAGTATTTGGAAATGTTCCTTCACGCAGAAGCATTACCTCCACCAGAAGTTCAACTTCAAGATAATCAGATGGTTGCTTTTATAAGGATGGGAATCGATTTTACCAATAATTACTACGACATAGAAGTCCCTTTAAAAGTAAGTGTACCTGGAGATTTGACTCCCCGCGGGGTTTGGCCGCTGGAAAATGATTTAGAACTGGAGCTTGATAAATTAGCAGCGATAAAATCTATTGTTTTAGGAGACGACGCGTATAGTACCTTGGATTTGAACTTTTTTGATGAAGATTTAAATCCATCACCCGATTTTACCGAAGATGGCATACGAATAGGTATACGAGGAAATCCTAGTTTTGGAAACATTCGTGTTATAATGCTTGGTTTAAGAAATGCTTCTGGACAAAATATCTCGGGAAATGTGTGGTTCAATGAACTTAGGCTAACCGAACTAAAAAACCAAGGTGGTTGGGCAGCAATTTTGGACATGGATGCAAACATTGCTGATTTTGCCAATTTTAGTGGTTCTGCAAGAAGAACTACAATAGGCTTTGGGTCGATAGACCAAGGTCCTAACCAGCGAAGCCTTGAAGATATGCAGATGTATGATTTTGTTACTGGGGTAAACGTGGGGCAATTACTTCCTAAAGATTGGGGCGTCCGCATTCCGCTTAACTTTGGAAGAGGAGAAGAGCTGATTACACCAAGATTCGATCCTGTTTTACTTGATGTTGAACTGCAAACCTTACTTAACAATACAGAAGACCCTCTTTTAAGAGACGATTTTCAAGAGCGGGCAGAGTCCTACACAAAAAGACAAAGCATTAGTTTAATAGGCCTGCGAAAAGATAGGGTAAATCAAGAAAAACCTCCAATGCCCTACGATATCGAAAACTTTACTTTTTCAGGTACTTACAACCAAGTTAATCATAGAGATTTCGAGATTAAACGTTCTTTAGATCAAAACCTAGATGTAAACGCAACTTATGGCTTTAATTTCACTAAAGCTGAGATAGAACCCTTTAAGAAAATAGAATTTTTCAAAAAAAGCAAGTACTTCGATTTGTTGAAGGATTTTAATTTAAACTTACTTCCAAACTCAGTAAATGCCAGTAGTGGGGTAGTTAGGCAGTACAGCGAACTAAATTTCAGGGAACTTAATTTGCCTCCCGGAAGCCCGAGTTTGCCAAAATTATACCAACGCAATTACTTCTTCAACTGGCAATATGCCTTGGATTGGAATTTTACTAAAAACTTAAATGTAAACTTCAGCGCCAACCAAAACAGGATTGTACGAAACTTTTTAGATGAAGATTTTAACCAAGACGACACAGTTGGAATTTGGGATGGTTTTCTGGAAACAGGAGTGCCAAACTTGCACAACCAAACCCTTCAACTAAACTATACTTTGCCATTCGATAAAGTTCCGGTATTGAAGTTTATTCAAAGTCAATACTCCTACACAGGCGATTTTCAATGGCAAAAAGGTTCGGAAATTCTACGGAATTTAGACGGCATTCCTAACATTGGAAATACAGTTCAAAATTCTGCTACACATCAAATTAACAACACGCTTAACATGTCAAGGTTGTATACCTACTTGAAATTGAAAAAGCGAAAACCTGCATCAGCCCAACCACAACAAGCTTTGCAACGTGGGGGAGGCGATCGAAGAAGAGGCGGAGGTCAATCTCAATTAGGAGGAGTCTCTAAACCAGCACCAGACGAAAACGCCAAAGAAAAATTAAGCATAGGCGATCATTTATACAATGCGGGAATTTCCGTAATTACTATGATAGATCGCGTTCAGGTAAATTATTCGGACAACCGAGGAATGTTTTTACCCGGATTTACGCACGATATTGGTTTTGGCGGAACCCTTCAGCCATCGCCCATGTTTACCTTTGGTGGGCAACGAGACGTAAGAAGGCGGGCGGCAATGAATGGTATGTTAACCGAATTTCAAGAATTTAACGAACAATACAGCAGGAATCAACTCCAACAATTGGATTACAACATTGGGATTAAGTTTCTTCCTGGATTGACCTTGGATTTAATTGGAAATCGTATGTATTCAGATACCTATACAGAAAATTTCCAAGTCAACCGGGAGACGCTTCAATACCAATCCTTAACGCCCAATCAGTTTGGTAATTTCAGTATTTCAACCCTGATGATAGGAACCGCTTTCTCGTCAAGTACAAGAACAGATTCTCCCGTTTTTCAGCAATTTAGAGAAAACAGACTTACTATTGCTCGTCGTCTTGCGGCAGAAGCAGGAATAAACCCAGATGATCCAGATAATTTAGATGAAAATGGCTTTCCGAGTGGTTTCGGTCGGACAAGTCAAGACGTACTAATCCCTGCATTTTTATCAGCCTACACTGGAAGTAGTGCAGACAATATAAGTTTGAGCCCCTTCCGAAGTACGCCGCTTCCTAACTGGAACCTTAAGTATACAGGTCTGATGAAGCTTAATTGGTTCAAAGAAAATTTCAATCGATTTTCGCTTCAACACGGATACCAGTCCATGTATACCATGAATATGTTTCAATCCAACTTGGAGTACGACAGGAGAGACCCGTTCGGACAATTTAATCGCGATCAAAACGGGAATTTTAGAAGCGAACTATACATTGCTAATTTAAATTTAACTGAAATTTTCAGCCCATTAATTCGAATTGATTTTGAGATGAAAAATTCGGTAAGTATTTTAACAGAAGTAAAAAAAGACCGAACTTTGTCACTGAGTTTTGATAACAACCTCCTAACCGAGATGAATGGAGATGAGTACATCATTGGTCTTGGCTACCGAATAAAAGATTTGCGTATAGTTACTCAGTTTGAAGGCGCAAGACGAGTGTTATCTAGCGATTTGAACCTTAAGTTGGACCTGGCGTTTAGAAGAAATGAAACCATTATTCGATCCTTGGATGTAATAAACAACAGAACAACTGGTGGACAAGACATTTGGAGTATAAATTTCACAGCAGATTATATGTTAACTAAGCAATTAACAGTAATTTTGTTTTACGATCATATTTTTTCTGAAAACGCTATATCCACCATTTTCCCACAATCGACCATTCGATCTGGGTTTACGATTACCTATAACTTTGGAAATTAAATAAAACAATAATAATGAACATACCACAAAATTTAAAGTACACCAAAGACCACGAGTGGGTTTTAATTGAAGGCGATGTGGCAACAGTAGGAATTACTGATTTTGCACAAAGCGAATTAGGCGACATTGTATATGTTGAAGTTGAAACAGTTGGCGATAGCTTAGATAAAGACGAAGTGTTCGGAACTGTTGAAGCTGTAAAAACAGTTTCAGATTTATTTTTGCCACTTTCAGGCGAGGTTATAGAGTTTAATGAAGCCCTTGAGGATGAGCCAGAAAAAGTAAACGAATCTCCATACGAAGAAGGATGGATGATTAAAATGAAAATTGCTAACTTGGAAGAAGTAGATGAACTTTTGGATGCAGAAGCTTACAAAGCTCATATCGGCGATTAAATTTTTACTTTTACCAGTAGCCATTTTTCTATCGCTTCTAATTTTAGCACTCTCTCTTATAAAAACAGATGGCTTGCCAAAATTAGAGGTGAATCAGGCAGACAAATACTTCCATGCCACAGCGTATTTCTTTTTAACTGCGGCATGGATTTTTGCTTTTCATTTTCAGCTGAAGCGAAAAAATAAAAGTGCATATATAGGATTACTTCTGTTTATCATCTTGTTTGGCATCATTATTGAAATCCTTCAAATGACGGTTACAAACTATAGAAGCTTCGATATCTTCGATATTTTGGCAAATTCAATTGGTGCAGGCCTGTTTTATATGTGTTTCATCATAGCCAAAAGAATTTACCCAAGATTAAAGGATAAAAATTAAGCTAGTTTGAAATTTATTTTTAATTTTATCACCAAATAAAAAAAACAAATGAAATCTAAAAAAAGCGAAAAGGCAGATTTAGGTAAGAAAAGCTTTTTGTTTTTCCAGCTAGGTCTTGTATTTATGCTCGCATTATCCCTGTTTTTAATCGAGCACAAAACTTATGACAAAGCAGATTTGGACATTGGAACCTTAGACTTAAACATGCTTGACGACGAGGATGTTCCAATGACAGATCAATTTAAAACACCTCCGCCACCTCCGCCACCGCCGCCAGCTCCCGATGTAATTGAAGTTGTTGAGGATGACGATGATGTTGAGGAAGTAGTTATTGAATCTACTGAGACCAGCATGGATGATATCGTAGAGATTGAAGAAGTAGCCGATATTGGTGAAGAAGAAGAAATTGACGATGTACCTTTTGCTAGTGTTCAGGAAGTGCCAATTTACCCAGGTTGCGAAAAATTTAAAACAAATGATGAACGAAGACAGTGTATGACTTCAAAAATCACGGATTTTGTAAACAAAAAATTTGACACGAGTTTAGGAAACGAACTTGGTTTAACTGGAGTAAATAGGGTTTACGTTCGCTTTAAAATCGACAAAAACGGAAATGTGGTAGACGTGCAAGCACGTTCGGCTCACCCTCATCTAACCAGAGAAGGGGAGCGTGTGGTAAGCAAGTTGCCTAGCATGAAGCCAGGAAAGCAAAGAGATAGACCTGTTGGTATTATTTATACCTTACCTATTACTTTCCAAGTACAAGACTAAAGATAACTTAAATTTAATCCCAAACTTCGGTTTGGGATTTTTATATTTGCAAAAAATAAATACCCCAAGATGAAATTATTACCTTTAGCGTTTGCTCTTTTTTTATGTACAAGCCTTTCATTTGCTCAGCAAAGAGCAGTAGAAATTACAAAATATCCAGTTTTTGAAGAATGTACCGTAGATGACCAAGAATTGGAATATTGTTTTGAAAACGAATTAAAGAAAAAAATAATTGCTAATTATAAAAACCTTGAAATAGCCTACGACGAAGCTTACACAGACGAAGTAAGGTTTAATGTTGAGGTTACTAGAAGAGGAGAATTTGTTGCTTTAGCCACAGACTCATTTAATAGTAGGACTTTTATTGCTGCGTCAAGAGCAATAGGGAGCTTGCCTAAAGTGCAACCTGCACTCGGTAAAAATGAACGTCCTGTAGCATTTAATTTTACGGTTAGCTTTAGTATCAAAAGACCAAAAGCAAATGTTAGTAAAGGTGTTGATGTAGAACTTGTAATTGGTTATGAATTGTTTGAAGATGTTAAAAACACTCCTTTTTAACCTCAATTAATTGTAACATATTTCTACAATCCTTTTTTTGATTTATTATCTTTTAATCCTTTTTTTCCCTTAATTTGCATCAAAAATACTTCTGATGCGATTTATAATTATTTTTTGTACGCTTTTATTTAGCATTTCTAACTTTGCTCAATCTAGAGAAACATACCCTATATTTCCAGCTTGTGAAAATGTAACAGTAAGTGAATCACAAAATTGTTTTGAAACCAATCTTCAAAAAATGCTTTTTGAAAACTACAAAGAGCCAAAAGTAGTAATAGATCAGAATTATACCGGTGTAGCTACTGTAATTTTTGAAGTAAACAAGCAAGGAGAATTTCAAGTAAATTATATAGATGCTAAGTTTGCAGATTTAAAAGAAGCGATACAAGAAGCTTTTGACTTGCTTCCACGCATTGAGCCTGCAAAATACAATGGCGTTCCCACCTATTTTCAGTTGCGTTTACCACTTCGAATTCCTTTGACACAAAACTACAGGCCAGCTTCAAAGACCGATGTAATTATTGCTCCAGCGCAAAAAGATATTGTAAGAGAATACGACGATATTGCAACCACAGACTATCAAAATCAACAGTTCGAAAGCAACCTTAGTATCCCATTTTCTCACGAAGTTTACAGTCGTTTCGATAGAGAGATGAATTTAATAGGTACAAATTCTCATACGGCATCTAAGCCTTATAAATTTAAGCAAGTTCAACCTTACTATGATATTGCAGCGTTTAATGAAAACCTTTTTTTTCAGAAGGAATCTTGGTTTGGTCGTAAGTTTTGGAATGAAAATACAGCGCGTGTTTCGGGTGACAATTATTGGTTTACTTTCGATATAGCTGCCGACCTTCAGTTAGGAAGAGATTTTGAAATGGATTTTACCACCTATAATAACTCGAGAATAGGTGTTTTTCAAGGTGGTATTGGCAAACGTTTTACATTTTATACCGCCGTTTTTGAAAGCCAAGGGAAATTTGCTGGTTATTTTAATGATTTCGCCAGAGAAATAGGTAGAGAAGGTACTTCATTAGCTACAATCCCTGGTCGTGGTATAGCAGAGTCGTTTAGAGGAAGTGCCTTTGATTATCCCGTAGCTGAGGCTTATATAAACTTTGAAGCAACCGATTTTTTAGATTTGGAATTAGGAACGGGAAATAACTTTATTGGTGATGGATACCGCTCACTTTTGCTCAGTGATAATGCAAGTCCAAATGCTTACGTAAAAATGAATACTACGTTTTGGAAGTTTAAATTAACAAATATTTGGTCTACTCCGCGTAATTTAAACAACCTTACCGACGGAGGGTCTTACGAAACGAAGTACATGTCTACTCATTATTTAAGTTACAATGTTACCAAACGATTTACCCTAGGTTTATTTGAGTCTATCTTGTTTGAAAGTGACGGGAATCGTGGATATGATTGGAATTTTATTAACCCAATTATTTTCTATAACATGGCCGAATATGGAACGGGTACCAGAGCTGGAAAATCACTTCTAGGTTTAACATACAAATATAAATGGTCCAATAATTTTAATATGTATGGACAATTTCTCGTAGATGAGTTAGCTTTAGGTGATGTGGCTGCTATGGATAAAAGTTGGCGGAATAAGTTCGGATTTCAAACAGGTTTTAAATATTATGATGCCTTTAAAGTAAAAGATTTGTATCTGCAGTTCGAGTACAACCAAGTTAGACCATATACCTATTCTCACAATACATTAAGCTTGCATTATACCCATAACAATCAGTCGATGGCTCATTTATGGGGAGCAAATTTTAGAGAGTTTATTTTGTTAGCAAGATACCGCAAGGATAGATGGTACGGACATACTAAGTTTATTTTTGGCGAACGAGGTTTCGAACCTAACGCCGACAGTGACCCTTTTTACGGAAGCGACTTGTTTGGAGACGAGAGGGTTAGAGTAGGTGATAATAATATTAACATAGGTCAAGGAAACCGGGCACACTCTTTATTTGGTGAGCTAGAAGTGGGCTACCTTGTAAACCCAACGACTAACTTAAAGGTTTACCTAAGCCTTATTCACCGAGATTTCTCGATTGCACAAAACAATGAACGAAATTTTGACCGTACCACAACATGGATTAATTTTGGTTTCAGAACAGACCTATTTAATTGGTATTTTGATTACTAATTACTTCTTTCTATCTCCTGCTAATATTCTTTATAACCTGAGTTAGATGTAGTTCAAGTAAAAGCTTAGATACTAAAAGAAACGATTAATTTGTTTTATTTTACTACTCGATAGTTGGGTTCAATCTGTTTATTTAAAATTCATTTTTTATAGTAATTTCAAATATTAACTGGAGCTACTTAGAAATCAACTACGTTTAATTGCATAAGTTGAAGTCAAAACAAACGAGGAGTGAATTAATGGCTGTCGGCATTACTTATGTCAATTTACGATGAGTTGTTTACTTAGTAAATATTTATATTTTATTCGTTATTATAAATTAAGTTTTGGACTATCTTTGCAAAAATATTAATTGCATTGTCTATCAACTTGGCATTTACACTTCAAAAACAAATAGTATCAGATTTCAAAGAGCTCACTAAAATGCGTTTAGCTATTAGTGTAGTTTTTTCTTCCATAGCAGGTTATTTACTTGGTGTAGATACTATTATTTTTGTTGAAATAATTCAGCTTTCGATTGGAGGGTATGCAATGGTTGGCGCTTCCAATGCATTTAATCAGATTATCGAAAAGGATTTGGACGCCAAAATGAAGCGTACTGCAAATAGACCAATTCCTTCTGGAAGGATGACTACAAGTTTTGCTTTTGTTGTGGCTTCTTCGTTAACCGTTTTAGGTCTTTACTTATTGTATGTTATAAATCCCACCACTGCACTTTTTGGAGCCATTTCAATTTTTATATACGTGAGTATATATACCCCCTTAAAAACAAAGACACCTATTTCAGTTTTTGTAGGAGCTTTTCCGGGTGCAATACCATTTATGTTAGGATGGGTTGCTGCGACAGGAAGTTTTAGTATTGAAGCTGGAACTTTGTTTATGATACAGTTTTTTTGGCAATTTCCACACTTTTGGGCACTCGGATGGTGGTTGTATGACGATTATAAAAAAGGAGGCTTTTTTATGCTCCCGACAGGAAAAAGAGATACAGCAACAGCAACACAAATTGTACTGTATTCTGTGTGGACAATTCTGGTTAGCTTACTTCCAGCTACAGGACTAACTGGGCGTTTAAGTATTAGTTACGTGGCTGCTTTTATAATTTTGTTATTAGGGCTTACCATGTTGTATCACGCTATACGTTTGTACCGATATAGAGAAGAAAAGTATGCGAAAAAATTAATGTTTGCTAGCGTTTCCTACATTACGTTAATTCAATTAGTATACGTAACTGATAAATACATTACAGAATGGCTATAGAAAATAAATCAGCGGAAGAAAAACATATCAGAGCTAGAAAAATGATGCTTTGGTTTGGAATAATTAGTCTTACAATGACTTTTGCTGGTCTTTTGTCTGCATTTATCGTGAGTAGTAGCAGGCCAGATTGGGCTGACGACTTTGTTATTCCATCTCAGTTTACCATCAGTACAATTGTTATTTTAGCTAGTAGCTTACTCCTTATTTTTGCTAAAAAAAATATAGTAACAGGAAATAGAAATGCTGCAACTGCTGCACTCATTTCCACTTTTTTGTTAGGAGGGATTTTTATACTTCTTCAGTTTTTAGGCTTTCAAGAAATCACAAAGCAAGGTTACTATTTTACTGGAAACGCAAGTAATGTTACCGCATCTTACATCTATTTGATTGCTTTTTTGCATGTGGTTCATATTTTTTCAGGTATAATTGTACTTGGGATTGTTATTTATAATCATTTTAAAAAACGATATTCAAAAGGTCAAATGCTTGGTTTTGAGTTGGGAGCGACCTTTTGGCACTTTGTAGATATATTATGGTTAATGCTATTTTTCTTTTTTCTATATTTTTTAGGATAAATAAAATAACTATTTTTGCGCTAATTAAATAAAACAAATTCTATGGATTCTACTGTTGTTGCTAAAACAGGTACCGAAGGAAAGTTATGGGGAGGAGGCAATGAGCCTTTAAAAGCAAGTTATGGTAAACTAATGATGTGGTTTTTTATTACATCGGACGCACTGACGTTTTCAGGATTTCTTGCCGCTTATGGATTTTCTAGATTCAAATTTATCGAAGAATGGCCTATAGCTGATGAAGTGTTTAATCACTTTCCTTTTTTACACGGTGTAGATGCACCAATGTATTATGTGGCTCTGATGACTTTTATCCTTATTTTCTCATCTGTAACCATGGTGTTAGCTGTTGACGCAGGTCATAAAATGGATAAAGCTAAAGTTACTTTCTATATGGCTTTAACTATTTTAGGAGGTGCCGTTTTCTTGGGTTCTCAAGCTTGGGAATGGAAGAATTTTATAAAGGGAGAGTATGGTGCTGTTGAAACCCGTTCTGGTAAGATACTCCAGTTTTTAGATACTGACGGAAAACGAGTGGCCATTGAAGATTTTGTTCCACAGGCACAACGAGAAAGAGTGACTCACGAGTCTAGAAAAGGGGTTTGGTACATGTCAGAGTCCGATTTGATGGCATACGATATTCAAGATGTAAAAGAAGCATTTAAGAAAAATGACAATCTTCTTGTAAGAACAATGCAACTTGACGAAAAAGGACACAAAACAGTTTTGTCTCGAGAAGAGTCAATTAAAGAACTTGATGATAAAGGTATAGGTGTAATTTTAGGAGCTAACCTATCCAAAAATGAATATGGAGCACCCTTATTCGCAGACTTCTTTTTCTTTATCACAGGTTTCCACGGTTTCCACGTATTTTCTGGTGTTGTCTTGCTAATTATCGTATTTTTTAATGTTTTAATTGGAACTTACGAAAAAAGAGGGCACTACGAAATGGTTGAAAAAGTAGGTCTTTATTGGCACTTTGTCGATCTTGTTTGGGTTTTTGTTTTCACTTTTTTCTACCTTGTATAAATTATAAATAATTATGGCACACGATATTCACCACGAAAATACTACAAAAAGAATTTGGGTTGTATTTGGATTACTTTCCTTACTTACCATTGTTGAGGTTGTTTTAGGGATAATTAAACCTGATTCATTGGTTTATACTGATGTTCTATCCATGTCTTTACTAAACTGGATATTTATTATTCTTACCATCTTTAAAGCTTATTACATTACTTGGGCTTTCATGCACATGGAGCATGAATCTGCTGGTTTAAGAAGATCTGTGGTGTGGACTGCGGTATTCCTAATTTGTTACCTTATTGCGATATTACTAATTGAAGGAGGTTATATTCATGATGTTTATGTAAATGGATTCATTTCTTGGGATTTTTAATTTCATGCATAGTTAAAACTTATCGAAAAGGCAACACTAAGGTGTTGTCTTTTTTTATTTTTGTAGCTAATTTGGTTTTGAATAATACAACAATGAATGAAGGAATTTAAAAAATACGCTGTTTTAACTATACTCTTTATATTACCACTGGTGGCTTACTTGTTTTTTTCTAGAGGTGTAAATAACTTCGTTAAACTTCCCACTCTTAAAGAAGGAGTCATTCAGGACATCACACTAAAAGATGCTGTAACAAATGACGATTTTCCCTTGGATGGAAAAATTAACCTTATCATGTTCTTTGGCAATGATGTTGCTACTAAAAAAGTAGCTGCAATGAATCTTAAAGAAAAAGTTTACGACAAAAATAGAGCATTTAATGACTTTCAAGTAGTAACACTATTTTTGCCTGGTCAGCTAGATGAAATTTACAAGTTTATTTATGATATTGAACTTACTTCCGATATATCTGCATGGCGCTTTGCAGAAGTAGATGAAGAGTTTACTCAATTACTTTATGAACGCATCAACGACACGGCTAACCCTTTAGACGTTAAGATGTCTTCCAATTTTGTTTATATTTTCGATAAAAATGGAGATTTAAGAGGCAGACCAGACGATGAAGACTACGGTTTGATGAAAGCTTACAACATGTCTAAAATAGCTGATTTGAATAATAAAATGGTAGATGATGTAAAAGTTATTTTAGCGGAATATAGATTAGAGTTGAAGCGTCTTAAGGCAGACAGAGAAATTTAAACAAATTAGGTTATTATTTTAAATTAATTGAAACACGCATAAATAAAGTTTCTTTATACGAAGAATTAGTGCTAATGGCTATCACGAGGCATCGTAACTGCTCGAAAAGCGAAAGTTTATGCGGTTCAAGTTTCGTAAAAAGTGCATAAAAAACAAACATTATAAACAGTTGAATTTTGAAAAAAAGTAATTATTCATATGTAGGTATTTCATTTATTGTTCTCCTATTTGGTATTTGGGCGGTGAAGGAATTTGGATCTCGTTATCAATCTGATGAGCTCGCCTTTTTAGAAATTGAAGATGATAATGGTGAAATGGTTAAACGAAAAGTTCCGGATTTTTCTTTTACTAATCAAGACGGTCAAACAATTACTAAAGCAGATTTTGATGGTAAAGTTTATGTAGTCGAATTCTTTTTTGCAACATGCCCAACTATATGTCCAATTATGAATGAAAACTTGGTGCATGTGCAACACCAGTTTTATGGAAATATGGATTTCGGAATTGCTTCCTTTACCATTAACCCTGAACACGACACTCCTGATGTTCTCAAGCAGTACATGTTAGATAAAGGTGCAAAACACCCTAACTGGCATATGCTAACAGGGAATATGAACGAAATTTACGATTTAGCTAGAAACGGATTTAATGCCTATGCAGCTCAAGATGCCAACGCTCCTGGAGGATTTGAGCATTCTGGTTTTTTTGCATTAGTAGATAAAAACGGATACTTGCGTTCGCGTAGAGATGAGTTTGGAAATCCGATTCTTTATTACCAAGGCTCTATACCTTATAAGACAAGAAAATCCAATAACGGAGACGAGCAACAAATTGACATACTTATTGAAGATATTAAAAAGTTATTGTAATGAGCGCACTTTCAGAAAAAGCATACAACAGAATTATTTGGGTACTTTCTGTATTAATACCAATAGTAGTAGCGGTTTTATTTACAGTTAAAATACCAGGAGTTGAACGGATGGGTTTTTTGCCCCCAATTTATGCATCGATTAATGCATTAACTGCACTTATTCTTGTGGCGGCCTTATTCGCTGTAAAGAATAAAAAGTTTAAACTGCACGAGAGTTTAATGAAATCGGCAATTTCGCTTTCTGTTCTTTTTTTAGTGATGTATGTGATTTACCACATGACATCTGAGTCTACACCATATGGAGGAGAAGGGAACATACGTTATGTGTACTATTTCATTCTTGTTTCTCATATTTTACTTTCAATTATTATAATTCCACTTGTTTTGTTTACTTACTTAAAAGCCATTACAAAAAAGTTTGATCAGCACAAAAAGTTGGCAAGAATAACCTTCCCAATTTGGCTATATGTTGCTGTAACAGGCGTTGTTGTGTATGTTATGATTTCACCATACTATGTATAGGTAAACCTTGTTCATCTACGTGTTTTACTGAAACATTCGTTAATGCAAACAATTTTTTGAATTTAAAATGAAAACACAAATGAATAGATTCGTAAATTTTTCACTTTTATTTCTAGCGATTTTTCTTATTTCTGCTGACCTCTCAGCTCAATGCTCTATGTGTAGAGCTGTATTAGAAAGCGAGCAAGATAAGAGTGTAGCCGAGGGGATAAATAATGGTATTCTCTTTTTAATGGCCTTTCCTTATCTTTTGGTGGGTGGCCTTGGTTATTACATCTATAAAGTTTATTCATCGAAAAAAGATAAATCACAGTAAAAGACAAAAATAAAGTGAGTTAATTTCTTTGATTTTTGCAAATGACTTACAACTCTGTTATCAATTTTTTGTGAATTACGATACATTATGTAAGAAGCTTAAGCGATTGTTTAAATAAAATTTGATTCCTTTTTTTTCTAATGAAATTTAATGCGGGGTCAATTAAATTTAAATAGTTATAAAATGAGATTGAAATAAATTGAATTAATCTTAGTAGTATGTATTCAAAATGAAACGATTTATTGAGTCCATTTCAATTGATAAATTGTGTGTTTAATTTTAAAAAAAATCCTAAAATGGAAAATAAAGTCTATTTCTTGTCTTCTTGCAGCACATGCAAAAGAATATTAAACGAAATTACTTTGCCAAATAATATAGAGCTACAAGATATTAAGCAGCAACCTGTTTCGGAAGAAGAACTCGATTTTATGGTTAGGTATACAGGAAGCTATGAATCATTGCTTAATAAAAGAGCCCAGCTTTATAAACAACGCGATTTAAAAAACAAAAATCTTACTGAAGCTGATTATAAGCAATTGCTCTTAGAACATTACACATTTTTAAGCCGACCTGTTTTTGTGTTTCCTGGAAAAGTTTTTGTTGGCAATGCTAAAAACACTATAGCACAAGTAAAGCAGTATTTAAGTGAATAAGCGTTTGTGGGCACTTTTGGCTGCATTAATAGCTACTTCAATTTACGGTGTAAATCACACGATTGCAAAGGTTTTAATGCCTACTTACATTGGTCCCTTTGCATTAATCTTGTTAAGGGTATCGGGTGCTTGTTTGTTGTTTTGGATAATTAGTTTTTTTCTTCCGAAAGAACCACTATATAAAAAAGACTTAAGCCGAATTATAGCAGCATCTGTTTTCGGTATGGTAATAAACATGCTTTTCTTTTTTAAAGGACTCAGCCTTTCTACGCCAATTAACTCATCAGTAATTGTAACCATTTCACCTATCCTTGTTTTTTTACTTTCCGCTGTTTTAATTCGGGAAAAAATCACACTTTTAAAAGCTGTGGGTGCATTACTAGGACTTATAGGCGCTATCAGTCTTGTTTTTTTTGGATCGCAATTATCTCAGAATGCACCAAACATTCCATTAGGAAATGTTTTTATATTCGTAAATGCACTTTCCTATGGTATTTATTTAATCGTTGTAAGACCGCTCACAAAAAAATACAGTGCAATTACATTAATGAAATATCTTTTTCTGGTCGCTACGATTATCAATTTTCCTATCTGTATAACGGAGTTGCAATTAGTGAATTGGGGGACCTTACCCTTCGATGCCATTTGGCGAATTTTGTTTGTAATTATAGGCACTACTTTCCTTACCTATTTACTAAACATTATTGCGCTTAAAGAAATTTCGGCTTCAACAATTGGGGTGTTTGTGTATGTTCAACCCGTAATTGCAATCGTTTACTCTATTTTAGTTGGTGCAGATGTGCTAGATTTTTCAAAGTTGATGGCAATTAGTCTTGTTTTTATAGGTGTTTTTATGGTGTCGAAAAATCCTGCTCAAAAAAGAAAGAAGTCCGAATTACTCTAAAAACGAAGGTTCATAAATTAACCTAAAGAAAGTACTAAAACGACTTATTTCAGTTTGTATAGGTATACCCGCTACAATACCAATCATAAGTTTTTCTGAAATTTCAAGTCGCATTTGAGGGCGAAGGATGGTCTCTAACTGATTGTTGTGGTACATTTGATTAACTTCAACACCAATAAAATTACGCGTGCCGGTAATCATGTAATGAAAATTCGTGTTTATTTGATACGCAAATTCGTTTTCAAAGCTGCCATTACCTACTTCCCAAATGGGTCCTGTGTAAATAAGTGTATGAAAATTGTTGCCAATACGTTTTGCACCAACAAAAAACGGACTATATACATTGCCTGTGAAAAAGCGTTGTCTTCCGTAGTTTCTGAAGGAATTAAACGCAAATTCATGAAGGTAACCTCCGGCAAGCGAAATATTTCTTTTTGGGTCTACTAAAAAAGTATATTGCGCGGCTAATTGCAGTCCATCGAGTTTACTTTCAGGAGTTTGATTGCTGTCTCCGTTTTCTCGAGTTTGATAAAATGAAAAAGGGGTTTCAATTTCAAGTCCAAGCCGATCTATAGGAGCCCATTCGTACTCTACTAGTGCTTCGTAGCGATTAAAGTTTGTTTCGTCTATAATCCCGTAACCAACGTTCCATTCACGTTCGCCTTTTCTTGCGCCCAGATCTCGAATTAAGTCAATATAAAGCGGTTCGGCATGAAGAACTTTAGGTTTTTTGTTTTCTTGGTTTTCTACTTGGTCGATAAAAATACTATCTAAAATAGCCTTGTTGTCGTTTTGTGAAAAACAAACAACAAAAATAAAATAAAGTAAAAAAGGCAATTTTTTCACAGCAAAAAAGTTTTTGCAAAGAAACATCATTCATAAAAAATACAAATTAAAAATACATTAGAATAGTAATTTATCTCCTGTTAGTGTAGCATTAAATATCTTTGAGATTTGATGCTTAGTCAATTGCTTATGTTTGGCTTCAAAAATAAAACGCTAAGTTTGTTGAAATTAAAATTAATAATTGTACATTTGCACCCCTGAAATATTCAGGAATGGAATGTTTAATTTAAAAATTTAAGTGTGGACACATTAAGTTACAAAACAGTATCCGCCAACGCACAGACTGTAAATAAGAAGTGGGTTGTTGTAGATGCAGAAGGGCAGTCTCTAGGTAGACTAGCTTCAGTTGTAGCCAAGTACCTAAGAGGTAAGCACAAGCCAGACTTTACTCCTCATGTTGATTGCGGAGATAACGTAATTGTTATCAATGCAGAAAAAGTTAACTTGACGGGTAAGAAATGGGATGCTAAAGAGTACTTGCGTTACACTGGTTATCCAGGAGGTCAAAGATCATTAAATGCAACACAAATGTTTGCAAAAGGACCTGAAAGATTAGTTGAGAAGTCTGTAAAAGGAATGTTGCCTAAAAACAGATTGGGAGCAAAACTTTTCAGAAATCTTAAAGTAGTAGTTGGTGCTGAGCACGGAATGGATGCTCAAAAGCCAGAAGTTATTAACGTAAACGAACTTGTGTAAATGGAGACAATTCACAAAATAGGTCGTAGAAAAACCTCTGTAGCGCGTATTTATTTGTCGCAGGGTGATGGTCAAGTAAACATCAATGGGAAAGATGTAAAGGAGTACTTTACAACGCAACCATTGTTGTACAAAATCAATCAGCCTTTCGCTATTACAGAAACAGAAGGTGCTTACAATGTAAAGGTAAACGTAAATGGTGGTGGTATTACAGGTCAGGCAGAAGCGATTAGACTTGCAATTTCAAGAGCTTTGTGTCAAATCGATGCTGAAAACCGTTTAAAGTTGAAGCCTGAAGGATTACTTACAAGAGACCCAAGAATGGTAGAGCGTAAGAAATTCGGACAGAAGAAAGCGCGTAAAAAATTCCAATTCTCGAAACGTTAAAATTCGGATTTGGTGGCAACTCATCGTGGGTTGTTCTAAAATTGAAATCAATATTTGTTGTTATTCCGCTTTAAGCGGAAGTTGGTTTAGCATCTAAATGAATAAGGCCGTTTTATGTCACTTATTTATTGCTATATTGACAGAACGTAAACTATTAAAAAAATGGCAAACAATATAGAAGTAAAAGATTTACTTGACGCAGGTGTACATTTTGGACACTTGACAAGAAGATGGAATCCAAACATGGCTCCTTATATTTATATGGAGCGTAATGGTATTCACATCATTAACTTATACAAGACCGTTGCTAAAATGGAAGAAGCAGGTGATGCTTTAGAAAAAATAGCAGCTAGTGGCCGAAGAATCTTATTCGTAGCTACTAAAAAACAAGCAAAAGAAATCGTTGCTAAGCATTCAGAGCGCGTTAACATGCCTTACATTACTGAGCGTTGGCCAGGTGGTATGCTAACAAACTTCGTTACTATCCGTAAGTCAGTTAAAAAAATGGCTGCTGTAGATAGAATGAAGAAAGACGGTACTTTTAATTCCTTATCTAAAAAAGAAAAATTGCAGGTAGAACGTATGAGAGCTAAGCTAGAAAAGAACTTAGGTTCTATAGCTGACATGTCTCGTTTGCCAGGTGCAATTTTTGTTGTTGATACATTAAGAGAGCACATCGCAGTTAAAGAAGCACAAAAATTAAACATTCCAATTTTTGCAATGGTGGATACTAACTCAGACCCACGTGAGGTAGATTTCGCTGTTCCTTCTAACGATGATGCATCAAAATCTATCGATAAGGTAATTGCTTATATGGCGGACAGGATTCAAGACGGATTGTCTAAATCTACAAAGTCTGATAAGCAAGAAGAAGAAGTTGCTGCTGTAGCTACTGAAACTTCAACAGAAGAAACAAAAGCTTAAAATACTAACGCCTTGCATGAAAAATGCAAGGCTTTAAATTTATAACAAATGACAAAAATAACTGCATCTGAAGTAAATCAGCTACGTAAAACTACCGGAGCTGGTATGATGGATTGTAAAAAGGCATTAGTTGAAGCAGAAGGAGATTTTGATAAAGCTATCGAAATCCTTCGTAAAAAAGGTCAAAAAGTAGCAGCAAAAAGAGCCGATAGGGATTCTTCTGAAGGAGCTGTTATTGCTAAAGTAAATGACAACGCAACTAAAGGAGTAGTGGTGTCATTAAACTGTGAGACAGATTTCGTTGCTAAAAATGATTCTTTTATCAAAATGGCAAACGATTTTGCTGATTTAGCACTCACAGTTGCTACAAAAGACGAGTTACTTGCTTTAGATTACAACGGTATTACAGTTGGTGAAAAACTTACCGAACAAACAGGTGTAATAGGTGAAAAGATTGAAATTGGCGCGTTTAAAACCTTAGAAGCTCCCTTTGTTGGATCATACATTCACGCAGGTAACAAAATCGGTGTTTTAACAGGGCTTTCTCAAGCTGCTGAAGGAGCAGAAGAAGTAGCAAAAGAAGTAGCTATGCAAGCTGCTGCTATGAATCCTGTTGCTTTAAATGAAGACCAAGTAGATACTGATACCATCGAAAAAGAGACTGAAATTGCAAAAGATCAATTACGTCAGGAAGGGAAACCAGAAAACATGCTTGACCAGATTGTAAAAGGTAAAATCCAACGTTTCTTTAAAGATAACACGCTTGTACATCAAGCATTTATAAAAGATAATAAAATTAGTGTTGCCGATCATGTTAAAAACACTTTAGGAAAAGACGTAGAAATCGTTGCTTTCGAAAGAGTAGCTTTAGGATAATCAAGCATTAATCTTTTTTATATATTCATTAAACCACCTCATCGGTGGTTTTTTGTTTTCTATACATTTTTCTCTTTCTTTTTAGGTTGGATGCTTTACTGAAAAAATTAAAAAATGTAATTTTGCGCAAATATTCAACATGCGATACAAAAGAATCCTTTTAAAACTTTCTGGTGAAGCCCTTATGGGAGACAGAAATTATGGTATAGATCCAGACCGACTATCCGATTATGCTAATGAAATTAAAAAGGTGGTTGACGCCGGTGTTCAGGTAGCAATTGTTATTGGAGGAGGTAACATTTTTAGAGGCATTTCTGGCGCTAGCAAAGGGATGGATCGAGTTCAAGGCGATCACATGGGGATGTTGGCAACGGTAATTAATGGCTTGGCTTTGCAAAGTGCATGTGAAGATGCTGGAATGCAAACAAGGCTTCAGTCTGCAGTACACATCAATGAGGTTGCCGAACCTTTTATCAGACGAAGAGCCATTAGGCATCTTGAAAAAGGTAGAGTGGTAATATTTGGAGGCGGAACTGGTAATCCTTACTTTACCACCGATTCTGCAGCTGTCTTACGAGCTATTGAAATTGAAGCTGATGTTATACTTAAAGGAACAAGAGTAGATGGCATTTATACAGCCGACCCAGAAAAAGACGAAAAAGCTACAAAATTCGATTTTATTAGCTTTGAAGACGTTCTGAAAAAAGGACTAAAAGTTATGGATACAACCGCCTTCACCTTAAGTCAAGAAAATGAATTACCAATTATTGTATTCGATATGAACACTAACGGCAATTTAATGAAGGTAGTTTCAGGAGAAAATATAGGTACAACCGTCAATTTATAAATAGCAAATAACATGAGCGAAGAAGTTGATTTTATTATTGAAGCTACAGAGCAAGATATGCTTGGAGCAATTAACCACTTGAAAAAACAATTTGTAAACATACGTGCAGGAAAAGCTAGCCCAGTTATGCTTAATTCAGTGCATGTTGAGTACTACGGTTCTATGACTCCGCTGGCGCAAGTTGCCAACGTAAATACCCCAGACGCAAGAACACTTACCATTCAACCGTATGAAAAGTCCATGATTACTGAAATTGAAAAGGCAATCATGAATGCAAATTTAGGATTCAACCCAATGAATAATGGCGAAAGCGTTATTATAAACGTACCGCCGTTAACAGAAGAACGAAGAAGAGAACTTGCAAAACAAGCAAAATCAGAAGCTGAAGATGCTAAAATAGGCGTTCGAAATGATAGGAGAAACGCTAACTCTGAACTGAAAAAATTAGATATTTCAGAAGACATGTTGAAGGCTTCTGAGGAAACAATTCAAGAATTAACCAACAGCTATATTGCGAAAATTGATGAATTGTTTGCAACAAAAGAAAAAGAAATAATGACTGTTTAAGGACTACATACTTATGTAAATAAAATTTAAGCTTTTTGCTTTAAACCTACTTTATTAAGTAGGTTTTTCTATTTTTGCGCACGCACAAATTTTTATGAATAAACTATTTAGTTTTGGGTTTTGGAATACAGTTGCTAGTTTTATTTTACGGAATAGAATTTTGTTGCTTGTCCTTATCTTAATAGCCACTGTTTTTTTAAGTACCCAATGGCAAAAAATGAGGTTTTCTTACACAGAAGCAAACTTGTTGCCAGACGAACATGAAATTAATTTAGAATACAAAAAATTCTTAGAAGTTTTTGGCGATGAGGGAAATTTAATCGTCATTGCAACCGAAGATCAAGCTCTGTTTTCTCCCGAAAAATTCTCCGCTTGGAATAAGTTAGCCACAGACCTAGAAAAATATGATGAAGTTGAATTAAGCATTGGCCTTCACAACCTTCAACGCTTAACCAAAGTAGACGACCCAAAAGGTTTTGAGCTAACTACACTTTTGGATACTTTTGTTGAAGGCGATTCAATTAAGCTTCAGGCTTTTCAATCCTTTTTGTTTAATGATTTACCTTTTTATGAAGGCCTAGTTTACAGCAAAAAATCGAATGTCATTCAGACCGCTGTTTACTTAAAAAAAGAAATTGTAAACGAACGCGAACGAAAAGAATTTGTCTTAGACGAACTGTTACCTCTATTGAAAAACTTTCAAGTTGAAAGTGGTATAAGCATACATGTTTCGGGGATGCCATACATTCGTACATTAAATTCTCAAAACATAATTGACGAGATTCAATGGTTTGTAGGCGCTGCTTTGCTTGTTACTTCGTTGATTTTCTTCTTCTTCTTTAGAAGTTTTAGAGCTACGCTTATTTCAATGATTACTGTTGTTATAGGCGTAATGTGGGCTTTCGGTTTCTTAGGTCTTTTTGGGTATGAAATTACAGTACTTACCGCGATTATCCCTCCCTTAATTATTGTAATAGGAATTCCTAATTGCATTTTCTTGATTAATAAATATCAGCAAGAAATTAAAAATCACGGAAATCAAGCAAAGTCGCTACAGCGAGTGATTACAAAGGTTGGTAATGCAACTTTAATGACAAATGTTACTACCGCCTCTGGATTTGCCACCTTTATTTTTACCAGAAGTGAATTGCTAAAGGAGTTTGGTGTTGTTGCATCCATCAATATTATCGCTATTTTTTTACTAAGTCTTCTTATCATACCCATAGTTTACAGTTACATGCCGCCTCCAAAAGAAAAGCACCTACGGCATTTGGGTAAAAAATGGATTGAATACTTTGTGGAATGGATGGTGAATGGCGTAAAATTCAGGAGAATTACAATTTATATTACTTCCGTAACGCTGTTAGTGTTAAGCATCATAGGAATTTATATGATACGAATATCAGGCAGCTTGTTGGAAGATATGCCTCAAGAAGCAGCTTTTTTTAAGGATATTCGGTTTTTTGAAGACGAGTTTGATGGGATCATGCCGCTAGAAATAATGATTGATGCAAAAAAAGAAAAGTCGGTCACAAAATTGAGCTTAATTAAAAAAATGGAAACACTTCAGCAATTTATCGAAGAAGAGCCAAATCTTTCTAAGCCAATTTCTATTGTCGATTTAGCGAAGTATACCAAGCAAACTTATTACAACCATAACCCCAAGTATTTTCAACTACCAACTTCGCAAGAACAAAACTTTCTTCTACCTTACTTGAAAAGCTTGGAAGATGTGCAAGGAAACTTATTAAGTGTTGTAGATAGCACCGGAAGGTATGCAAGAATGACTGTTTTTATGAAGGATGTAGGGACAGACGAAATGGACAAAATTGAAGCCAACATTTTACCCCAAATCAATAAGCTTTTCCCTCCAGATAGATTCGAGGTAACCCTTACTGGCAAAGCACTTATTTTTCAGAAAGGAACCCGCTATTTAGTCAATAATTTAATTTTGTCTCTAGGATTGGCTGTTTTATTAATTGCTGTTTTTATGGCTTGGATGTTTAGGTCGTTTAAAATGATTATTATTTCTTTGGTACCTAATTTACTTCCTCTTTTAATGACGGCCGGTATGATGGGCTTTTTAGGGATTCCTATTAAACCATCTACGATACTAGTATTTAGCATTGCATTTGGAATAAGTGTAGACGACACTATTCATTTTTTAGCAAAATACAGGCAAGAACTTAAACAGAATCATTGGAAGATAAGACGTTCGGTTTATCCTGCTCTACGAGAAACTGCTGTAAGTATGTTTTATACTTCCATTGTGTTATTTTTTGGTTTTTCGGTGTTCATGATTTCCAGTTTTGGAGGTACCGTAGCTTTAGGTGGCTTGGTTTCAGCAACCTTATTATTTGCTATGTTAGCCAACTTATTATTATTACCTTCACTTTTACTATCTTTGGATAGAAGTATAGCAAATAAAGAAACATTAAAAGAACCACAAATTAAAATAATTGATACAGATGAACAAGACTAGCTTAATTAAAGGAATTTTACTTATCCTCGTATTTTTAAGTGCTGATGTATACGCACAGAATTTTTTTGACAGAGAAGATGCTTATTTGGATTTCAAATTAGGGGTCAATTTTTCACCCTCAAGAGTAGATTACGTAAACACAACACCAACCATTCGTGTCCCCGTAGAAAGGGAGGTCAGCTCGAATGTAGCCTTTGAAGTAGGCTATCATCAGTTTAAAACTAATTCTTTTTTGCTGGGAGGCCAACTGGGCTATTTTAGACAGTCTGCGCCTACAGACACAAGCGATTTTGTTTTAGGAACATCTACGGTAAGTGCGTTAGCTTTGGGTGGACTTGCAAGGCAGTACTTTGGAGCCGTTGGCGATAAAGGTATTTTTTTCACTTCCTTAAATGCAAGCTATAATTTCTTTAATCAGGACCCTGGTAATTCTGCTGTACAAGATACCCAAAACTCATACTTAAAAGCAGCCTTGGATTTTGGCTTTTCATTTAAGGTGTCCGATAAAATTTTACTATCTATTATTTTTCCTGACTTAGTTTCTTTTTACACCGATAAAGAAAATTTTGATGGCGCTAGTGGTGGAGTGAATGTTTTAACCCAAGTTCCAGGTACCTACCCAATGATTTCACTGAGCTATTTTGTAGGACATATTTCTCATGTAGTACTTAAAAAAGACAAATAAAAAAAGGCCTTGTGTAAGGCCCTTTAAGAATGAATAAGTAATACCCCTAAAACTTATTCTTTTTGGATAAGAAGATAACACAAATGTAAGGGGCATTTACACTCAAAAAAATACCCCCTAAGGGGGATATTTGAGTTTTAAATGTTAAAGTTTAGACTAACACTAGTTCGACTAGTAAATTTAGTTTATTGCCATAATTCACAGAATTTTTCTTTTGATGAGTACACGACAAAATATAAAAACTCTAAAATTCCTTGATTTTTCTTTTTTAAGTAAATTAAAAAAATTATTCCTGAAGCCGTTAGGTCAGGCTATTTCTTTTTCAGTAGTATTTCAACTAATAACGGGTATAAAATATCGCCTCTAAATTATTGCTTCATCAAGTTGCTTAAGGTATCTTTGCTTTATTAAATTAAAGCTATGATAAAATCTACGATAAAACATATTTTAGTAAGCAACGACTTGCACAAAGAGCATCAAGTAAACGGATGGGTTAGAGCTTTTAGGAGCAACCGCTTTATAGCACTTAACGATGGCTCTTCCCTTCACAATTTACAATGTGTACTCGATTTTGAAAATACACCAGAAGAAATTTTAGACCGTATTACTGTGGGTGCGGCTGTTTGCATAAATGGAGTTCTTAAAGAAAGCGAAGGCCAAGGACAACGCGTAGAAATTGAAGTAACAAATGTTCAGATTTTAGGCGATGCCAATCCAGAAGAAGTAAGAAAGACTATACTTTCTCCTAAAAGACATTCGCTAGAAAAGCTAAGGGAAGAGGCTCATCTTAGAGTGCGTACCAATACTTTTGGGGCAATAATGAGGCTACGCTCTAAACTTTCTTACGCAGTACATAAGTATTTTCAAGAAAATGATTTTAATTATGTACACACACCGATCATCACGGGTTCCGATGCCGAAGGTGCTGGCGAAGCCTTTAAAGTGACTAACTTTGATTTAGCTAAAGTTCCCCTAAATAAGGACGGAAGCGTAAATTTCAAAGAAGATTTCTTTGGTAAAGAAACCAACCTTACCGTTAGCGGTCAGCTAGAAGCAGAAACTTTCGCTTTAGCCTTAAGCAAAGTATATACGTTTGGTCCTACTTTTAGAGCCGAAAACTCCAATACTTCTAGGCATTTAGCAGAATTTTGGATGATTGAACCAGAGGTTGCGTTTTGCGAACTAGATGGGAATATGGATTTAGCAGAGGATTTTATTAAGTATGTGCTTACTTATATAGTCAACGAATGTCCTGACGATTTAGAGTTTTTAGAAAATAGATTACTTCAGGAAGAAAAATCGAAGCCCGAAGCAGAACGCTCCCCAATGCCATTACGCGAAAAGTTAGATTTCGTAATAAACAACAATTTTAAACGAGTAAGCTACACCGAAGCTATTGATATTCTTAAAAACTCAAAACCCAATAAAAAGAAAAAATTCCAATTCCCTATCGAAGAATGGGGTGCCGATTTACAGAGTGAACACGAACGTTATTTAGTCGAAAAGCACTTCAAATGCCCAGTGATTTTATTTGATTACCCGGCAAACATCAAAGCTTTTTATATGCGACTTAACGAAGATGGAAAAACCGTAAGAGCAATGGACATTCTTTTTCCAGGTATTGGCGAAATTGTAGGAGGTTCTCAAAGAGAGGAACGTTTTGATGTACTTCGTTCAAAAATGGAAGCCTTAGGAATAGATGAAGAAGAACTTTGGTGGTATTTAGATACACGAAAATTTGGTACTTGTAAGCACAGCGGATTCGGACTAGGTTTTGAGCGATTGGTCTTATTTGCAACTGGAATGACCAACATTAGAGATGTTATTCCTTACCCACGAACCCCGCTTAATGCCGAATTTTAACCATAATACCCTTTAATAGTTGAAATTGCCATAATAAAATGCTCTTTTTTTCTTCATGTTTCATGACAGAAAGAAACAATAGATACTGCTATACTTGATTCTTCTATTTTACAGAAAAAAATCATTACCGAAATTAACGGGGCTGGCAACTTCTTCCTTATCGTAATTTCAAATAACAATGGATATAAAAAAACCGTTTTCCTTAGAAAACGGTTTTTTTATACTTATGTTTTTCAGTGAATTAACTTTCACTTTCTTCCATGTAATTTTCAATAGGAGCACAAGAGCAAACTAAATTTCTGTCGCCATAAGCTTCATCCACTCGTCTACAACTTGGCCAAAATTTGTTCTCTGCAACGAATGCCAAAGGATATGCAGCTTGCTCTCTTGAGTAAGGGAAATCCCACGTATCATTTGTTAGCATGGCTAAGGTATGCGGTGCATTGGTAAGCAAGTTAGCTTCTTCTTCTTTGGAACAAGCATCAATTTCATGTCGGATGGCAATCATCGCATCACAAAAACGGTCTAATTCAGCTTTATCTTCACTTTCTGTTGGCTCAATCATCATTGTTCCAGCTACGGGGAAAGAAACAGTTGGCGCATGGAAACCATAATCTATCAAGCGCTTTGCAATGTCTTTTACTTCAATTCCGTTCTTTTTAAAATCACGGCAATCAATAATCATTTCGTGAGCTGCTCTACCTCGCTCGCCTACGTATAATGTAGGGTAGTAGTTATCTAATCTAGTTTTAATGTAATTAGCATTTAAGATTGCAAACTCTGTACTTTTCTTTAATCCTTCAGCTCCCAACATTCTAATGTAAGCATAAGAAATTAAGCAAACCAATGCAGAACCCCAAGGAGCAGCAGAAATAGCCGTAATTGCATGATCTCCACCTGTTTTTATAATTGGGTTAGAAGGTAAAAACGGGGCAAGTTGTTTTGCTACACAAATAGGCCCTACTCCAGGACCGCCACCTCCATGAGGAATAGCAAAGGTTTTGTGTAGGTTTAAGTGACAAACATCGGCTCCAATTCTTCCAGGAGATGTTAAGCCAACTTGCGCATTCATGTTTGCTCCATCCATGTACACCTGTCCACCGTGTTGATGGATTAAGCTTGTAATCTCTCTAATCGAAGACTCAAAAACACCATGCGTAGAAGGATAAGTAACCATCAATGCAGCAAGTTCATTACTGTGTTTCTCGGCTTTCGCTTTTAAATCCTCTACATCAATGTTTCCTTCATCTGTAGCTTTTACTACCACAACTTTCATTCCCGCCATCACAGCACTTGCTGGATTTGTTCCGTGTGCAGAAGATGGTACAAGGCAAATGTTACGGTGCGTGTCTCCATTGGCTTCGTGGTAAGCTCTAATAACCATTAGTCCAGCAAATTCTCCTTGAGCACCAGAATTGGGTTGTAGGGAAGTAGCGTAAAAGCCTGTTATTTCAGTAAGGTAGTCCTCTAATTTTTTAAGCATTTCTTGGTAACCACCAGCTTGCTCAACCGGAGCAAAAGGGTGGATGTTTGCCCAGCGTGGGTTACTTAAGGCTAACATTTCGGAGGCTGCATTTAGTTTCATGGTGCAAGAGCCAAGTGAAATCATCGAATGATTCAAGGCCAAATCTTTACGCTCTAACTTTTTTATGTACCTCATTAAAGAAGTTTCCGAATGGTAAGAATTAAATACTTCGTGAGTCAAAAACTCGGTATTTCTAGCAACCGTGCTTTGGCTAATTACATCAGAAGCTTCAACAGAAGTGGGTAAAGCATTTCCAGACGCATCAGCAAAAATCTGAAGAATTTGATCTAAGTCTATTTGTTGTATCGTTTCGTTCAACGAAATACACAGTGTATCTTCAGCGATGTATAGAAAGTTATATCCTTTTTCTGTAGCAACTTTTTCAACATTTGCCACATTACCTTTAATTTGAATCGTATCAAAGTAAAGTTTATTGCTTTGGTAGTAGCCTAATTTTTCAATACCATCAGCAAGGTAAGTGGCATTTTTGTGTATTCTATTAGCGATATCTTCTAAGCCTTTTGGGCCATGATAAACAGCGTACATACCCGCCATAACCGCAAGTAAAACTTGAGCAGTACAAATATTGGACGTAGCTTTATCTCGTTTTATATGTTGCTCTCTGGTTTGTAATGCCATTCTAAGCGCACGATTTCCGTCCGTATCTTTAGTAACGCCAATAATTCTTCCAGGAATATTGCGTTTATAAGCTTCTTTGGTAGCAAAAAATGCCGCATGAGGTCCACCATAACCCAGCGGAATACCAAAGCGTTGTGTGGTTCCAACAACCACATCTACACCCCATTTTCCAGGAGCTTCAAGCTTTACTAAGCTCATGATATCAGCAGCTACAGCCACTTTTATTTCGTTGGTAATGCAAGACTTTGTAAAACCTTCATAGTCATAAACTTCGCCGTATTTTCCGGGGTATTGTAGCAACGCACCAAAGAAGTCGTCACCAAACTGAAACTCCTCATGATTCCCAATTACCAACTCAATATCCAGCGGTATTGCACGAGTTTTAAGCAAGGAAATAGTTTGTGGAAGTACTTCTTCAGAAACAAAAAATTTAGCTGCATCAGTTTTCTTTTTGTCCTTGCTCCTTACAGCAAAAAGTAAGGTCATAGCCTCGGCAGCAGCTGTGGCTTCGTCTAACAAAGAAGCATTTGCAAGCTCCATACCAGTTAAATCCACGACCATGGTTTGGAAATTAAGTAAAGCCTCCAATCTACCCTGCGCAATCTCTGCTTGGTAAGGTGTGTACGCTGTATACCAACCTGGGTTTTCTAAAATATTACGCTGAATAGGAGCCGGTACAATTGCCTCGTGGTACCCAAGTCCAATCAAGCTTCTGTTTACCTTGTTTTTTTCGGCAAGCGCATTAATGTGTTGCGAAAATTCATATTCACTTAATGCCTCGGGTAAAGATAAAGGCTTTTCTAAACGAATATTATCAGGTATAGTTTCAAAAATAAGTTGTTCAATGTTTTCAACCTCAATAGCCTCAAGCATTTCTTTTACATGCTGCTCACTAGGTCCAATGTGTCTATTTGCGAAAGATTGTGTGTTCATGAATATGAAAATTTTACGCAAAAATAACTTTTTAAAAGCAAACGATTGTTAAATATTTATTTTGAAACGTATTTTTTTATCAACTTTCTAAAACCGTATATTTTTTCCAAATAAGCGTACACTATATTTTGATTTTTAACTTATTACAAACAAATATGTTTAGATAAGTTGGGCATTCCCTCGAGTAAAAACTCGAGGTCAGGCTTTACGTTACAATCTTTTCGCTCGTCCCTCGCAAAAAGGATTTTCACTGCAATCCCTAATGCAAGTTCCACACAATTGCAACACCTTACTCAGTTAGTAAGCAGCAGCTATTTCTTGAGATTACTAAAATAAAACAAAGCTTTTTTAATTCAGTTAATCTCTATAAGTAAACAGCTTCATAAATTCCTGTTTAACAAGTAAAGGAAAAAGAAGGGAGTTCATTCAATTAAATTAAAGTACTTTTAAACCCCAAAAAGACAAATACTTTTTTCAAGGCTTCTCAGGAAATGAATGTATTCAGTTTGTATATCAATTCCAGTATTCATGTGGCTACTGCCGTAGTTGCTTTTTACTTGGTATCAGTAATCGAACTTCAATTAAGTATTTCTTGGAATCTTCTATTTTTTTTGTTTTTTGCAACAATTACAGGTTACAATTTCGTAAAATATGCTGGAATAGCCCAGCTTTATCACCTTAGGTTGACCAATAATTTGAGAATTATTCAACTATTTTCTTTGTTGTCCTTTTTACTTACCTTCTATTTTGTAATTAAGCTTGGTAAACAGTTGTGGATTTCCATTACAGCATTGGCTCTATTAAATGCCTTTTATGCCATTCCCATTTTCAAATCAGGCAAAAACCTTCGTGCTTTACCATTGGTAAAAGTTTTTATTATCGCCTTGGTGTGGACATATGCTACGGTATTTATTTCATTACAAGAAAACCAAATACAAATACAATCCAATCCTACTTATCTTTGGTATGCGTTGCAACGTTTTTTAATGCTCATTTGTTTAATGATTCCATTTGAAATTCGAGACATGAGGTTCGACGAGGCTTCTATTAAAACCTTACCGCAAGTTTTAGGTATTCAAAATACTAAGTTGCTCGGTATTACCTTACTCATTAGTTGTGCTTTTATTACTTATACAATTTTAGAGCCGACTCATTTTAGCTTGCAATTTTGCGTACTATTGCTGCTCACGTTTTTTATACTAAAAAGCACTACTCACCAACCTAGGTATTTCGCTTCGTTTTGGGTAGAAGCTACTCCTATAGTTTATGCAGTTTTGCATGGATTTTCTTTTTTTATTCAGCAGATATACCCACTAAACACAGCCTAAAACATCATGCATACAACATTTTTTTTTCGTGATTTAATTAACGCAATAAATAAACGTTTTACAAGAGTAGTTTCAATTGATAAATGGGATCAAATTAACAATTGAAGAACAATCCTTCTGAGATGATTATAGTTGTAATAATGAGTTTGTGAATTGAGTTTAAATACCTTACTTTAGTGCATGAATTAGGGTATGTAAAAAACGCATACATTTAATTACGGTAATTTCAATTGATAAATGGTATTAATATGTTCACGGTAAAAATAATTTAAAAAAATGAAGAGTTTAAAATATGTTTTTCTAAGCTTTGGAATGTTAATCCTATTTTCGTGTGAGTTTGTAACAAAAAACACAAAGCTTAAAAATCAGTCCCAAGAAGTCGAAGAATTACGTAAATCTTCAACCCCGCAAGTAAACAATTATGCACTTGTTATTCATGGAGGTGCAGGATTTATAAAAAAAGAATTCACCAGCGATTCCTTAGAACAAGCTTACAGAGCCAAGCTTAGTGAAGCGCTAGAGCATGGTTATGCGCTTTTAGAACAAGGAATAGATGCCGAACAAGTAGTGGTAGAAACCATCCATATCTTGGAAGAATCGCCACTATTTAATGCAGGAAGAGGAGCAGTGGCAACTTCAGAAGGTAGTTTTGAGCTGGATGCGTCTATTATGAATGGTGCCGATTTAAGTGCTGGTGCTGTTGCAGGAGTAAAAACAGTCAAAAGTCCCATTACCTTAGCGCAAAAAATAAAAAATGAATCGCCTCATGTTTTTTTATCAGGAAAAGGAGCGGAGGTTTTTGCTGAATTGCAAGGCTTAGAAATCGTTGAAAACGATTATTTTTTAACTGAAAAAGCGCTTCAATCTTTGGAGCGAGCAAAAGCAAACGAAAATAATAAAGAAGCCTACTTAATAGATCCTGTGCTAAAAAATGTGAAATACGGAACCGTAGGATGCGTGGTATTAGATAAAAATGGAACTATTGTTGCTGGTACTTCAACGGGAGGGATGACCAATAAAAAATTTGGCAGAATAGGCGATGTTCCCGTTATCGGTGCTGGAAACTATGCCAATAACGCTACCTGCGGAATTTCGGCAACGGGTCATGGCGAGTTTTTTATTCGCAACGTAGTGGCTTATGATATTTCAGCGATGATGGCTTATGCCGACTTCACCTTAGAACAAGCCGCTCAAATTGTAGTGCATGAAAAGCTTCAAGATATGCAAGGCAGTGGCGGTGTTATTGGAATTGATGCAGCAGGTAATGTAGTAACGGAGTTCAATAGCGAGGGCATGTTTAGAGGATACAAAACTTCTTCGGGAGATACTTATGTGGGATTGTTTAAAGAAGACTAAGACGTAAGTGCAATTACTTTATGCTAATAACCTGAGTTCGATTATTCTCACTTTGTCAAAACTGATTACTCTATTTTATTCAATAAGAACATCCATTTACTTCGTTAATTTTTATCTCGATAGCTAAGGCTATCGATCAAAAAAATGCCTTGTAACTGAATATCCTTATTGATTTTGACTTTATGATTATAATCGAACTCAGGTTAATATGTTTTAATCTTTGTTTCGTTGAAAACTATTAAAGAAATTTACTTAAAACTTCATAACAATAGAAAAAGCACTTTCGAAAACCTCACAGAATTGAAAAAGGGAAAGGCAATCTGTTGCTTCGAAAGTTATAAACTAGAAAGAGTTTTCAGAGAATTTTAGTAAGTAAAAGTATAATTCAATATTATTGCATAAAATCTATATCCATTGGTTTTTAATGAATAATAAGAATATTTAACATTTAGATTCTCTTTTTTAGCAAATATTTTAGTATTCTTATAATCTAAATTTAAATAGACATGATATGAAACCACAACTCCACAACTCCACAACCTTAACCTACTTTATGTCTAGTCGTTTTCACAAAATCATGAAAAAACCAGTTCTTTTATTTTGTATATTTTTCAGTTTGATTGCACAAGCTCAACAAAGTCCATTATTAGATCATGCTTGGACCATTGAAAAAATCGTTACCGAAGACCAAATTATCAACGCTGACCCTGGCGCTGATGGTACATACGATCAAATTCAATTTTACTATAGTGAATTTAATGATAACTATTTTTACATATTAGAAGAGTTTACAGCCAGTATCGAGTTTGATGAAGATGTACAAAATTTTGAAATCCTACATTTAGAGTATCCTATAGGACTTTACGGATCTGATATTTCGCAGTTCTTTCACTTTACATTTTTAACAGAAAGTCTACCAAGTGATAACTTAGTACAGCAGCCATTATCTTATTCATTCCTTGAGGAGGGAGACCTAATTTATCTGTATATAACAAATGCAAACGGCGATGAAGTAACATTTTACACCACCACATTAAGCAATGCTAGCTTCGAGAAAGTAGAACTTAGCATTTACCCCAATCCAACGAGTAATTTGCTTCATATAGAAGCAAGTCAAACAGATATTTCTAGAGTTGAAGTCTTCGATGTACAAGGTAAGCAAGTAATGCAAGTAAGTGCTGCAAATCTAACAAAGCTAGATGTAAGTCAACTTACTAATGGGATGTATTTTCTAAAAGTAAGTACTAGCGATGGCGAATTAACAAAGAAGTTTGTGAAGAAGTAATTACGAGTAATTTGAAGCATTTTCTTTACATCATAAATTTAGTCACAAACGCTAACATCATCGATGCGAAACATTTAATCAAACAATAAATCCTAGAAATCATGAAAAAAATACTTATAACATTTTGTTTATTGTTCAGTTTGATTGCACAAGCTCAAATTGAACCTTTATTGGACTATGAATGGCAACTAGAAAAAATGGTTATTGATGATGAGGAAATCTTGGCAGAACCAGACTATAATTCACCAGTAGGTGCATGGGTTAAAATAGATTTTCAACCCCCCTATTTTTTATTTGCAGGCTTGATTCCTGGCTTAAACTATGACGATGAAAATTCTTCTTTTACAATTATTGGGATGGCTACAAATTTTGGTGATTATCATGATGCTGAATCATCAGCCCTGTTTGAAGTCCCATTTATTTCAGTTGAAGACGTTTTTGAAGAATGGAACAATCCTTTCAGTTACTCATTTCGTCCTGAAAGCGGATTATTGTACTTAGATATCACTAACGCAAATGGTGATGTTGCCACTTTTTTCACAACCACGTTAAGCAATACTGCATTTGAACGTGTAGAACTAAGCATTTACCCCAATCCCACAAGCAATTTGCTACATATAGAAGCAAGTCAAACAGATATTTCTAGAGTTGAAGTCTTCGATGTGCAAGGTAAGCAAGTACTTCAAGTAAATGCTGCAAATCTAACAAAGCTAGATGTAAGTCAACTTACTAAAGGGATGTATTTTCTAAAAGTAAGTACTAGCGATGGCGAGATAACAAAGAAGTTTGTGAAGAAGTAATTACGAGTAATTTGAAGCACTTATTTGCAATATAAATTTAGTCACAAACGCTAACATCATCGATGCGAAAATTTAATTTACCTTAAACACAACTGCCCAGTAGGAGACGAAGATTGAGCCGAACTATCTGCGTAAGTTTATTTTTCTAACAACATCTATTCAAAAAAGAAACGATTTTCTATCTTATTTTACGGTTTAATGGGTGTCATTAAGCATTTGCGTATTTTTGCCTAATGAATCGGATAGTTCAACTTTTTTTAGCATTAATTATGTCAACAAGCTTCGCACAAGAAAAACACATACGCGCTTCCTTTTTTCATTTTACAGAAGACCCAACCATTACAGCAGATTCCTTTCAGTTTATGGAAGATGGAATATTAACTCTTAAAAATGGAAAAATAAAATCACTAACTACTTTTGAAGCTTTTCAAACTAAACATCCTCACGCCACTTTTCAAGATTATTCAGGTAAATTAATTATGCCCGGTTTTGTAGATACGCATATTCATTATCCACAAACCGAAATGATTGCCGCTCATGGTGAAGAATTGTTAGCATGGTTAAATACCTACACTTTTCCTACGGAAATTAAATTTAAAGATAAAACCCATGCCAGTGAAATTGCTGACTTCTTCTTGAAACAACTCTTAAAAAACGGAACCACCACCGCATTGGTTTTTGGAACGGTACATCCGCAGTCGGTTGATGCCTTCTTTGAAAAAGCAGAACAGCTGAATTTACGCATGATTTGCGGAAAAGTAATGATGGACCGAAACGCTCCAGATGATTTATTAGATACACCATCATCAAGTTACGAAGATTCCAAAAAACTCATCGAAAAATGGCATAAAAAAGAACGATTGCTGTACGCTGTAACGCCACGTTTTGCAATTACTTCAAGCCCCGAACAACTTCAAGAAGCAGGAAGATTACTAAAAGAATTTCCTGATGTGTATTTGCATACGCATCTATCTGAAAATAAAGCAGAAGTAGCATTCACAAACTCTTTGTTTCCTGAAAGCAAGAGCTATTTAGAGGTCTATCAACAAGCCAACTTACTACAAAAACGCGCTGTTTTTGCGCATGCCATTCATTTAGAAGAAGACGAATGGAAACAATTGAAGCAACACGATTGTAGTCTTGCTTTTTGTCCTACATCCAATTTATTTTTAGGCAGCGGTTTGTTCAATTTGCAAAAAGCCGAAGCCTTAAATATAAGGCTTGGCGTTGGAACCGATGTGGGCGCTGGCACGAGTTTTAGTATTTTACAAACCTTAAATGAAGCCTATAAAGTTACTCAATTAAGGAAGGTTTTTGCTGAAAATCCTACAGATGTTAAACCACTTTCTGCAATGAAGTCGTTTTACTTAGCTACTTTAGGTGGAGCAAAAGCACTTCATTTAGATCATGTAATTGGTAATTTTGAAGCAGGTAAAGAAGCAGATTTTGTGGTCATAAATTGGAGGGCAACTGATCTTTTAAAGCTTAGAGTTGAAAATAGTTCTACCTTAGAAGAAAAATTATTCGCATTACAAATTTTAGGAGACGACCGCGTGATTGAAGAAACCTTCATTATGGGAAATCCTGTAAAATTATAAATTTTGAACACTTTTTCCTTTTTCACAGAAACACACAAGAGTACAAATTACTTGCTTTGCAAAGATGAAGTTACTGGGATTGAACTATGGTTGAAACGCGAAGATGAAATCCATCCTGTTATTTCTGGAAATAAATTTAGGAAATTAAAGTACAATCTCCTTCAAGCCCAAAAAGAAGGAAAAACCAAGCTACTTACTTTTGGGGGTGCTTTTTCCAACCACATTGCAGCTACAGCAGAAGCAGCCCGTATTTGTGGATTAGAATGTGTAGGCATTATTCGTGGAGATGAATTAGCTGAGCGTTTTCCTGAAATCTTGAAAGAGAATTCAACTTTAGCGCATGCCCAACAAAACGGAATGCAGTTGCATTTTGAAACACGAGAAAATTACCGAAAAAAGAATTCACCTGAACAATTGAAGTTGTATGAAGAAAAGTTTGGCGATTTTTACCTTATTCCCGAAGGAGGCACCAACGATCTAGCCATAAAAGGATGTCAAGAAATATTAAGTGATGGCACAGAGAATTTCGATGTAATTTGTGTTTCCGTAGGAACAGGAGGAACTATGGCCGGGTTGGTAGAAGCTTCAAAAAGCCATCAGCATGTCATCGGGTTTTCAGCATTAAACAGCGACTATTTAACGAGTGAAATACGTCAAATGACGAGCAAAGAAAATTGGAATATTTGTTACGATTTTCATTTTGGAGGTTACGCAAAAGTTACTGACGAACTAGTAGATTTTATAAATGATTTCGGCAAGAAATACTCCATTGCTTTAGATCCCGTTTATACCGGAAAGATGATGTACGGTATTAGCGAACTTATAAAAAATGATTTTTTCCCAAAAAATACTCGTATTTTAGCCGTCCATACTGGAGGACTTCAAGGTATCGAAGCTTGCAATTCAATTCGTGCTAAAAAAGGAGTTTCTTTGATCGAAAAAGTGAAGATATAAAATGAGTAGCAAACAAATAATTTTAGTTTTTTCAGTAGTTATTATGCTGGCAAGTTGTGGCGTTAGCAAACGTAAAAAGTATTCACCTCCAAGAAAACCAGCACAGCAAGAAAAAGTGGTTAGAGCTGAAGAGCCTTCGGTAGCTCCAGTAAAAGAAAGTAAGCCAGTTGAGGTTTCAACACCTTCACAAGAAGAAGAAAAGGCATTTGCTAACCCCGTAGAAGCCTATATCTATAATTATGCTGGAGTAGCTCAAGAAGAAATGCGCCTGTATGGTATTCCGGCAAGTATCAAAATTGCCCAAGGAATATTAGAATCAGGTTCCGGTAACGGCGATTTAGCTCGGCGTTCCAATAACCATTTTGGCATAAAGTGTAGCGATTGGCAGGGCGAGCGTGTGTATCACGATGACGACGAGTTGCAGGAGTGTTTCAGAAAGTACAAAGACCCGATGTATTCCTTTAGAGATCATTCCTTGTTTTTATACGAAAGACCACGATATGCATTTTTGTTTGATTACAAGAGAGACGATTACAAAGCTTGGGCAAAAGGCTTGCGAAAAGCGGGTTATGCAACAGACCCTAAGTACCCAGACAAACTTATTAGTTTAATTGAGCGCTTTAAACTTTATGAATACGATCGAGAAGTGTTAGGCGGTAGTCCGCCACCAAATTTCCCGAAACCGTTAAATCAAGTCGATTATGAAGCTAGTATATACGTAGTTCAGCCTGGTGATACCTTATATCGAATAGCCTCTAAATTTAATTTAAGCGTTGAAGAACTAAAAAGGTATAACCAGCTTAAAACAAATGATTTAAGTATAGGTCAGCAATTAAATTTAAAACCATCGAATAAATAAATACAATGATTTATAAAAGAAGTAGCGAACTATTTAATAAAGCAAAAAAATATATACCAGGGGGAGTAAATTCACCTGTTCGTGCATTTAACGCTGTTGGAGGAGAACCAATTTTTGTGAAAGAAGCTAAAGGAGCCTATCTTTATGATGAAGATGGAAATAAATTGATAGACTATATCGCTTCATGGGGACCAATGATTTTAGGTCATGCGTTTGAACCTGTGGTAAATGCAGTAATTCAAAAAGCAAAACAAGGTACTTCCTTTGGGATACCCACAGAAATTGAAATAGAAATCGCAAAACTAGCAGTAGAAATGGTTCCGAATATCGATAAAATTCGTTTTGTCAATTCAGGAACAGAAGCTTGTATGAGTGCTGTTCGCTTAGCAAGAGGCTACACAGGGAAAGAAAAAATCATCAAGTTTGCCGGATGCTATCACGGACATTCTGATTCATTTTTAATACAAGCGGGTAGTGGAGCCGTAACATTTGGGTCTCCAAATAGTCCTGGAGTTACTCAGGGAACTGCAAAAGACACTCTTTTGGCTAAGTACAATGATTTAGAAAATGTAAAACAACTCATAGAAGCCAACAAAGGTGAAATAGCCTGCATTATTATCGAACCAGTGCCAGGAAATATGGGGTGCATTATTCCAAAAGAAGGTTTTCTAGAAGGCTTACGCAATTTATGTGATGCGCATAATATTCTGTTGGTGTTTGATGAGGTAATGACGGGCTTCCGTTTAGCTAAAGGAGGAGTGCAAGAGCGCTTAAACATCAAAGCAGATATCATTACCTTTGGGAAAGTTGTAGGTGGAGGGCTTCCTGTTGGAGCATTCGCAGCTCGCAAGGAAATCATGTCATTTTTAGCCCCTGAAGGACCTGTTTATCAAGCAGGAACATTAAGTGGAAATCCGCTAGCAATGGCAGCCGGACTTACAATGTTAAAAACGCTCAATGAAAATCCAAACGTTTTTGAAAGCCTAGACAAAAAAACAGCCTATTTACACGAGGGTATTGCTAAAGTACTGACAAAGCACGATATCCCACACCAAATTAATCGCTTGGGATCGATGGTTTCAGTACATTTTACAGAAACTCCTGTAGTAGATTTTGAAACAGCAGCGATAGCAAACAACGCGCGATTTAAAGTATATTTTCACGGTATGCTAAAAAGAGGGGTTTACTTACCTCCGAGTGCGTTTGAGAGTTATTTCCTCAATGATGCGTTGAGTTATGACGATTTAGACAAAACAATAGCAGCCTTAGACGACTTAGCTCCGGAGATAGTAGCTACCGAAATTTAGCAACCTCTCTTGGTGAAATATACGACACAAAAAAGCCTCCATCTTAAAAAATGGAGGCTTTTTTGTGCCCAGAGCGGGACTTGAACCCGCACGCCCTAACGGACACATGGCCCTCAACCATGCCTGTCTACCAATTCCAGCACCTGGGCTTAGTAATGAATTCTAACAAAAAAAGTTGATTCATCTTTCAATCAATCAACTTTTAGGTTTTTGAAATTTCTAATCAATTAGAAATTTAGACTTACGCAGTTAACAACTGAACTATAAGTGGTGTATTTTAATTCAAGAACTTTAATTTGTAATCTGGCTGGGGCTTCCCGTTTACGATTTCTACGGTCATTATCATTTCCTTGAAATCTAGTACGGGATAAACTTCTCGCCCAACAAGACTTGAACTTTAATTTGTGATCTGGCTGGGGCTCGAACCCAGGACCCTCTCCTTAAAAGGGAGATGCTCTACCAACTGAGCTACCAAATCGTTAAAAAGAACTTTTTCTCTTTGCGGGTGCAAATATAGTATCTATTTTTGATTTGACAATTAAATTTCCTTTAAATTTGGTGCTTTTTAAACCTTGTTCTAACATTTGTAAAAAATAACACATTGGATATTGTATTACTAGGGTATATGGGCTCTGGAAAAACTACCGTTGGAAAAGAGCTGGCAGACCTACTAGCTTACGACTTTTTAGACCTCGATCATTTTATCGAGGCAAAGGAAAATCAGTCAATTTCCGAATTGTTTCGAGATAAAGGAGAAATTTACTTCCGTAAGATAGAGCACGTTTACTTAAAGGAACTACTGCAATTTAAACCCAATACACCCCGGGTAATTGCATTAGGTGGAGGTACGCCATGTTACGCCAACAATATTGATTTAGTAGCTACAAACCCAAGAATGCTTAGTTTTTATCTTTTGTCTAACTATAAAAATTTAGCAGCTAGGTTATGGAACGAAAAAGATTCAAGACCTATAGTGTCTAATGTTCAGTCCCTTATAGATTTAGAAGACTTCATTAGAAAGCATCTTTTTGAACGACAATATTACTACCTACAAGCAGACCATAAGATAAATGTAGATGAAAAAAAATGTAGTACTATTGTACAAGAAATTATAAACCTTTACCATGAAAAAAATAATTAGTATTTTTATTGTTATTTTACTGACTTCTTGTGCGGAATTACAGCAGCTTGCAAACGATTCGCTAAAAAATCCACAAGTCACAAACTTAGATATTAGTACTGGGTTAAAACAAGCACTAGAATTAGGAGTTACCGAGCAAGTTTCTAAACTTACACAACCAGGGGGATTTTTTCAAAACGAAATGGTTAGAATTTTGCTTCCTGAAGAACTACAACGCGTAGATAGTGGTTTGCGAAGCATAGGTTTAGGAAATTTAGCAGATGAAGGTTTACGTTTATTAAATAGAGCAGCAGAAGAAGCAGTATCTGAAGCAACCCCTGTCTTTGTTGATGCAATAAAACAAATGACTATTCAAGATGCTAGAGGAATATTGATGGGGGATCAAAATGCAGCAACTGCATATTTGCAACGTACTACACAAGACGCTTTATACAAAAAATTTGAACCAATTATAGAAAGTAATTTCAATAAGGTAGGAGCAAACGAAATATGGACGAATATAATTGATCGTTACAACCGAATTCCGTTGGTAACTCGCGTTAATCCTGACCTTACGGAATACGTCACAGCGGAAGCACTAAAGGGGGTTTATACAATGATTGAAGTAGAGGAAAAAGAAATCCGTTCGTCTATAAATGCAAGATCTACAGACTTATTACGAAGAGTATTTGCTCTGCAAGATTAACCGCTTAGGCATGGTTAGATTCAAAAGAAAAACAATCAATTTTAGGTTGTTTTTTGCTTTTGAATTAATTGTAAACACTTTTCAATCCGCTTTTGATAAGAGTCATTTACCAATTGCTTTGCTTTTTCAAAATGGGCTGTTCGTTTGTCTTGACTCATTTTAATCTTACCGATTATTTTCTCAATATCAATGCTAAAACCATGAATATAAGGCATTAGACTATGCAGTCTTTCTTCTTTATGGCTTAGTACGTAGGCTTGTTTTTTTGCCTCCATTTGTTGAGTAAGTAATTGAATTTCTTTTTTTAAACCTTCCTCTTCAATACTGTTTACAATGCCATCAATTTCAACTCGGACAGAATTATAGGTTGGTAGTTCGTTGGTAGTAAATTCAGCTGGTGAAATGTAGGCGTCTGGCCCAGAAAAAATAAGCTTCACCTTTCGATTATTTGTTAATAATCTCGCTTGTGGGTTGTTAGCATCAACGTGTCCAACCATTTTACCCTCTTTGTAAATTAGCGGAATGTAACTCGTGTAAACGTTTTCTTCTTCAACAGAAATAATACAAGCAAGCGGGAATAATTCGATTAATTCTAGCAAAAGCTGTTGGTCTTCAGAATAAAAATGAGGTATAGGGTATTTCAATTTGTTTTTTTTGCTAAATTACGACAAATTTTTAAAGCTATTATGTGATGTCCGAATCCCAACAAAATTTTACAATAAAAGAATGGTCTGAAGAGGATAGACCAAGGGAAAAATTATTACTCAAAGGCAAAGAGGCCTTAAGCGATGCCGAACTTCTTGCAGTGCTTATTGGTTCTGGAAATCGTACCGAAAGCGCTGTCGATTTGTGTAAACGAATTTTAAAAGACAATAACCATAAACTTAATTCACTTGCAAAATTAAGTATAGCAGATTTAATTAATAATTACAAAGGAATTGGCGAAGCCAAGGCAATTGCTATACAAGCTTCATTGGAATTAGGGCGTCGTAGAAGAGTAGAAGAAGCATTAATTACTCCAAAAATAACCTCTAGTGTAAGCGCTTTCGAAATATTAAATCCACTAATTGGCGACTTAAACCACGAGGAATTTTGGGTGCTTTTTCTGAACAATAGTAATTATGTAATTGGAAAGTACAAAGCAAGTAGCGGGGGAATGACAGGAACCATTGTAGATACTAGATTAATTTATAAAAAAGCTCTCGAAGCTAGTGCCGTTAGCCTTATCATTGCTCATAACCACCCCTCCGGCGTGCTCCGACCTAGCGACCCTGATATAAAAATTACAAAAAAAATAAAAAGTGCTGGTGAAACTCTAGACATAAAAGTGCTGGATCATTTAATAATTACGCAACAAGCTTATTTTAGTTTTGCAGACGAAGGTTTACTTTAATAGATGAGCTAATGCCAATCAAGCCGAAATATAAATGAATTAATTGTCTGTTTCTAGATTAGATGTCGTTTAAATGATGAAACATCGCTAGAATTATGCTTGAATTTTTGCTGTCATAATACTTACATAAACATAAAACGCATTTAATGCTTTTGTTGAGTTCTTTTACTTTCTTCTATTTTGTATTTTCGCAAGTATGAGCAAACCTGTAAACATTCTAATTTTTACCCCAAAGTTAACTCCAAGAATTGAGTATATCTTTAAGCATTGTATGGAAAAAATGATGGATAATTCCATCGAGTTTACGCATTCAATTGAAACTTTTATTGCTTCAACTCTGTTTAAAATGAGTTATGCAGACCAGCCACTTGGAAATGAGTTTTTTATACAGAAATATGGCTTGTTAGATGAAGTTGGTTTTAATGACATAGATGTAAATGTTACTAAATGGGATGAAGTACCTTGTTTTTTTAGAGTTTCGTCAGAGAGTAGCATTCCCTTTGATATTTTTTCAGCAGCTTTTTACCTTTTATCCCGTTACGAAGAGTACCAGCCCTACGTAAAAGACAAGACTGGAGCCTTCCCGGTCGAGGAAAGCTTAGCATTTAAAAATAACTTTCTTAATATGCCTTTAGTGGATATTTGGATAGAGAAGTTTCAAACACTATTAATGCAGAAGTTTCCTAAACTAAGGACAAATAAGAAGCTTTATACCACTAATTTTATAATTCTTGTTCAGCAGGCCTACGCTTATAAGCATAAAAACTTTTTCCGACAATGGGTAGGTTTACTTAGGGATTTATTTTTATTACGGTGGATAAAAGTAGTAGCACGTGTAAACGTAATTTTAAACCTAAAAAAAGATCCGTTTGATACTTACGAACAACTACTCACATGGTTAGCTGATCGTCATTTTAAACACCGTTGGTTTTTTCAATTAGGCGATTATACAAGATCGAATAGAAACATATCTCCACACTCAAAAGCCTATCATTACTTAATTAAGAATATTTCCGATACCGCCGAAACAGGTTTGTTGCTAAGTAAACAATCAATCTATTCGCCAACAACTATAGAACTCGAACTAAAGCGAATGGAGAAAATTTCGCACCACAAACTAACGGCTACTTTTTTAGCCGATCCGAGTTTAGGGTTTCCAGATGTTTATCTCTTTGCACATTCTTTAGGCGTGGCTCATGATTATTCCCTTGGTTACGTACATCAAATAGGATGGAGAGCAAGTACCTGTTCTTCCTTTTATTTTTATGACTTAAATTTAGAACAAACTACACCCTTGCAAATTCACCCCTACGCAATTCACATAGATGCCATCAAAAAACTACCTAATGAAATTGCTCGTAAAGAAGCAAGCTTAGTGAAAAATTACTTAAAAAATCTCCAGGGTAGTTTAAACATCATTATAGAAAACACTACATTTACGAAGGATTTTAAGCCAAAGCTTGATTTGCTAGTCGAAGCTTTAGAAGATGAATAAGCAACTTATATTCGTCACTAATATGGCAAACATAGCGCCCACAAAACAGTACCAAATGAAGAATATTAAACATATTTTTTTTGATTTAGACCATACCCTTTGGGATTTTGAGAAAAATTCAGCATTAACTTTTGAACAAATATTTAAAGATGAGCAATTGGAACTTCCATTAGCTTCTTTTTTAGAGGTGTACGTGCCTACCAACCTAAAGTTCTGGAAACGTTACAGAAATAATGAAATTTCTAAAGAGGACCTAAGGTATTTTCGATTAAAGGAAGTTTTTAATGAAGTAGGTTATGACGCAAGCGACGACTTAATTCATTTAATTGCTAAAAGATACATAGATATTTTAGGAACACAACAACATCTTTTTTACGGTTGTAAAGAGGTACTTGACTACCTTGTTAAAAAGTATCAACTGCATATTATTACTAATGGTTTTGAAGAAGTACAAAATAATAAGTTAGTGAATTCTGGAATTGATAAGTATTTTTCAACCGTTACTACATCAGAAGACGTAAATGCAAAAAAGCCAAATCCCAGAATTTTTGAGTGTGCTTTGCAAAAAGCAGCAGCAACAAAAAACGAAAGTTTGATGATTGGCGACAGTCTAGAGGCTGATATTCAAGGAGCGGAGGATTTCGGTCTTTCGTGTATTTACTTTGGAGAAGAAGAGTATCACGGTTTAAAAGTTAATGAATTACTTCAGCTAAAAAATTATTTATAAATGATAATTAGTTTCAAAATGTTAGACCTAATATCGAAGTAGTTTTTGGGTCAAAATACCCAATAAATTCAGTAAATTTACCCCATTAGAAGATTCAAATTGATTTCAATATAGAAGAAACATGAAAAAATACCTAGTACTTACCATTATACTTAGTTGCATGAATTTTATTTATTCAACTGCCCAAAACAAAGATTTAACTCGCTATGACTTTATTTTAGTTCCAATGACGTATAGCTTTACTGGGGAACCGAATCAGTTTCAGTTAAATTCATTAACCCGACAGTTGTTCAAACAAGAAGGCTTCAATACGTTTATGACCGAAGAGACACTGCCAATTGAATTTCAACAAGATGGCTGTAAGGGGCTACGTGTAGACGTCGAGAAGGATTTCATGATTATAAAAACTTCCATGGCGATTAAGCTTATTGATTGTTTTGGCAAAGTAGTATACCAAACGCCACGAGTAGATGTTAGGGAAAAAGACTTTCGTAAGGCTTACCAAGAGGGAATTAGAAAGGCGTTTAGGTATATCGAGGAAATTAGTTTCGAAATGAATGTTAGAGGAGGAGGAACTACCAAAGGTATCGAAACTTCTGGACCATTGACAGCAGACGAAAAAATTGAAATGCGTATCCAAGTTATTAAAGAGCAAAGCGAGACCTATGCTTGGGATAATGAAACTTTACTTGTGTTTAGAAATGACGATAACTTCGAGTTGTACACGACAGAAGCGAAAGTTAAAATTGGCGATTTAGTAAAGGTAAGCGGAAATACCTTTTTGTATAATACTTCTGAGATTAACGGTATTGCTACCTTTTTAGATAATGGTGACCTCGAAATTAAATTTATGGATCCCGAAGATAGGGTAGAGGTGGTACGAATGTTTACCAAACAATAATCATCTAGTCCAGCATGCGCTTATTGAGCACAATTTTTTGCATGTTCTAATAAAGTACACGACAACAATTGATGTTTGTCTAAGTTGTTTTACCCAAACCTTTATAATACGGTAACTTCTAACAAAAAGTCGTGCTAACGGGCTTATGAGGCAGTGCAAAAACAAGGGGTTTATAGTTTTTTTATGCACTTTAATGTTTTTTATCTAAATGAATGCTCTATTTTTTTTAAAAAATTACTTCATCACAAATCCCTAAAATCCTTAATTTCTTGACCTGGAAAGATTAACAAAAGATTTTGTTTAACGAAAATACAAATAAGTTAAACAATCACTATATTTGTAAATGTTCAATTAATATTAATTACCATGCCTACTAAGTCAAAGAAAAAAATAGATAAAAATACCATTGTTACAGCCTACATGGATTACGTATTAACGCATGAAAAATGGCCAAAATCAGTTTTTAAATTCGCCAAAGACCACCAAATGGAGGAATCAGATTTTTATCAGTTTTTTGGAAGTTTCGATGCATTGAGGGAATCTATCTGGCATAGTTTTTATCAAAATACAGTTGACTTAATGCACAAAAATGAAGAGGTAGCAACCTTTTCAAGTCGAGAAAAAATGCTTACATTTTTCTTTACTATGTTCGAGATTTTAACAGCAAACAGGAGTTACGTTCTTTTTGCTTTAGGTGAAGAAAAAGACATGATGAGTTCTTTAAAGCAGCTAAAAGGCTTGCGTCAAAATATCAAATCCTTTGCAAAAGAGCTCATTGAAGAAGATAACGATGAAAAGAAATTTAAGTTTTTAAAAAATTCTGAGTCAGTGTTTTCAGAAGGTGCATGGATTCAATTTTTGTTTTTGCTAAAGTTTTGGAAAGACGATCAGTCTGCTGGATTTGAAAAAACAGACGTAGCTATCGAAAAATCAGTAAATACAATTTTTGATGTATTTGATAATACCCCTTTAGAAAAGGTTTTTGATTTTGGTAAATTCTTGTACAAAGAACAAATGAGAAAATAAATTAGGCTTAACTTTTAGCATGAAAACAATAGATAAAATACCTACAGGAAAACTTAGCCGTACCTCGGAGTTGGTAAAAACGGGGGCTAAGATTGGTGGGAATTACCTTAAATATTATTCAAAAAAAGCATTTAATCCAAATCTTTCAAGAGAAGAGCTGGATCAAGATAATGCATCAGATATTTACGATGGATTAAAAAACCTTAAAGGCAGTGCATTAAAAGTAGCACAGATGCTTTCAATGGAAAAGAACCTATTGCCAAATGCTTATGTCGAAAAGTTTTCATTAGCTCAATTTAGTGTTCCTCCGTTATCTGGCCCTTTGGTTAGAAAAACATTTAAAAAATACCACGGTAAGTACCCTGAAGAGCTTTTTGATAAATTTACTGCTGAGTCTGTAAATGCTGCAAGTATTGGGCAAGTACACAAAGCTGAAAAAGACGGTAAAAAACTTGCGGTGAAAATTCAGTACCCTGGAGTTGCAGATAGCATTTCTTCCGATTTAAAATTGGTAAAGCCTGTTGCCTTGAAAATGTTTAATATTAAAGGGAAAGATTCCGACAAGTATTTTAAAGAAGTAGAAGATAAACTCCTTGAAGAAACAGATTATATTTTAGAAGTAAAGCAGAGCAAGCAAATTGCCAACTCTTGTGGCCATATTCCGCACCTAAAATTCCCAAATTACTACGAGGAACTTTCAAGTGAGCGTATAATTACTATGGATTGGATGACTGGTTTACATATTTCTGAGTTTGCCAAAACAGACTTTACGCAAGCGCAAGGCAATAAGGTAGGTCAGACACTTTGGGATTTTTATATGCACCAAATTCACCATTTAGGAGAGGTGCATGCCGATCCTCATCCAGGTAATTTTTTGGTAGATGATGCGTATAATCTAATAGCGATAGATTTTGGTTGTATCAAACAAATTCCAAAAGAGTTTTATGTTCCTTATTTTGAATTAGCAGTACCGAGCAATATCAACAATCGTGATTTTTTTCTTCAAAAATTACGCGAATTAGAAATCTTAAGACCTGATGATTCGCAAGACGATATTAATTACTTTGCTGCATTATTTCACGAGATGTTGAGTTTGTTTACCAGTCCTTTTCATCAAGAAAATTTCGATTTTGGAGACGAGACCTTTTGGGCTAATATTTCAGCCTTAAGCGAAAAGTATAGTAAAGATACGCAACTAAGGAAAATGAACGGAAATAGAGGGAGTAAACATTTTCTGTACATCAATAGGACTTTCTTTGGATTATATAACTTATTACACGATGTAAAGGCAAAGGTAGAAGTGAATAACTATAAAAAATATAAATTATAAATCAAATAAACGACAAAATGATAGACGTAAAATAAGATTTCCATATCCCCAAAGAAGGTTTAACTAGTTTTATAGTTCTTTTTTGAGTATAGTGAAAGTTAAGGAAATTCTTATCATTTATTGTTGTCACGTATAATGGTAAAAAGTTTATTGGTTAGGTTGGTTGGAGAAGCATGCTGAGTATTTTTACGAAGCGTGCTTCTTTTTTTATAAAACAACCAAAATATGAGGTAATTTATACCATTTACTAATTGAAATTACCGTAATAAAACGTCCTTTTTTCCTTTCTGTTTCATTATAAGAAGAAACTATAGCTAAGGCTATGCTTGATTTTTCTAATTCATATAAAGAAAAAAATCATCGCTTTCTTTTTCAGTAATTTCAACTAATAACTGGTATTATATGCTTAAAAATATGTATTTTTGATATTATTCATTACCTATGTTAAAGCAACAACTTCAACTAAAATTATCACAAAAGTTATCTCCTCAGCAGATACAATTAATGAAGCTTATTCAGCTTCCAACCATTGCTTTTGAACAAAAAATAAAACAAGAATTAGAAGAAAACCCTGCTTTAGAATCTGGAAAAGAATCAGATAGCAGTAATGAAGATGAATTTTCTAATGAATACGAAGAAGATCGTGATATCATTGAAACTGACTTTGATGTTGACGACTATCTTAGTGACGATGAAATCCCTTCTTATCGTTTACAAGCTAATAATTACTCAGCAGACGACGAAGATAAGCAAGTACCCTATGCCTCTGGAGAAAGTTTTTCTCATTATTTAACCAATCAGTTAAATACCTTTAGTTTGTCTGATGAAGATAAAACAATCGCTGAGTTTCTTGTTGGAAGCATAGACGATGCAGGGTATATTCGGCAAGATTTATCTGATATTGTTGATGATTTGGCTTTTACACAAAACATATTTACCAGCGAAGCCAAGGTAGAAGCTTTGCTAAGAATTGTCCAAAGTTTAGACCCTCCGGGTGTTGGTGCAAGAAATTTACAAGAGTGTTTAGTTATTCAACTGAAACGAAAAGAAGCAACCAGTACCACAGAGTTAGCAATAGCTATTCTTGCTGATGCATTCGAGATGTTTTCCAAAAAACACTTTCAGAAAATACTAAATAAATTTGATATAAATGAGGATAAGTTGCGTGAAGTTATCGAGGAAGTTGAGCATCTGAATCCTAAGCCTGGCTCCTCATTTTCAAGCGATTCGCGCATAACAGAACAAATAATACCAGACTTCACAGTTAAAATAAAGGATGGTGAATTAGAAGTTAGTTTGAACTCTAGAAATGTTCCTGAAATGCATTTGTCTAAAGACTATGCAAGTATGCTTCAGTCGTATAAAGAAAATAAAAACCAATCTAGAGAAAACAAACAAGCCTTGTTTTTTATCAAGCAAAAATTAGATGCAGCAAAATGGTTTATTGATGCCGTAAAACAACGCCAGGAAACACTTTTTGTAACCATGAGTGCAATTGTTAATTTCCAGAAAGAATATTTTTTAACTGGCGACGAGCGTAATTTACGTCCTATGATTTTAAAAGACATAGCAGATGAGATTGGGATGGACATCTCTACTGTTTCAAGGGTGGCAAGTAGCAAGTACGTAGATACTCCTTATGGGACCAAATTGATAAAAGAGTTCTTTTCCGAGTCCATGAAAAACGACCAAGGAGAAGATGTCTCTACTCGTGAAATCAAGAAAATTTTGGAAAGTGTTATAGCAGAAGAAAGTAAGAAAAAGCCATTAACTGATGCTCAGTTGTCTAAAATTCTTACTGAAAAAGGCTATCCAATTGCACGAAGAACAATAGCGAAATATAGGGAATTATTAGATATTCCTGTTGCTAGACTACGAAAAGAGATTTAAATGAGCAGGTTGCTTAACTTTGGTTCTTACTTATTTCACCCCTTATGGATGCCAAGTCTTGGCGCTTTTTTTTATTTTACATACTCTCCATCTTATTTCGAGATAGAGCACCAACGTGCATTGTTGTTTATCATAACAGTTTTAACCATATTTATACCGCTTATTTTCTTATTGTCTATGCGTTATTTTGGTATGATTTCTTCCATACATTTGCCTAATGTAAACGAACGGAAAATTCCAATTTTATTTTTTACTTGCATAGCTGCAATAATTATTCAAAGCGTTTTAGATGTTTATCAAACAGAATATTTGTATTATTTTTTTTCAGGAATCTTTTTTTCAGGAATTATAGCCTCATTAATAACTTTACTAAAATTCAAACTTAGTTTACATGTGCTTGGTGTAGCTGGACTTTCAGCATTTGTATTTGCATATATGTATGCTTTGGGTGAAGTAAATTTAGTCGTCCTTGCGCTTCTTATTATAGCTTTAGGGTGGACAGCTTCTTCTCGATTGCACCTTAAAGCTCACAATTTTTTAGAAATTTTAGTAGGTTTTTTTATAGGTTTACTTCCACAAGTTTACCTTTTTCATTCGTTATGGTGGTAGTTATTTTATAAAATATAGAAGATCAGTCCAAACTTAAACTTGTCTATTCCAATAGGCTCATTTGTGCCTTCTAATTTTGCGTCAAACATAGGATTTAAGGTGTACTGAATATGGAAATTCACGAAATTACTCCCCATAGAAAGGCTTAATCCCGTCCTGAACCTATTTAATTCAGGTACGTTAGAAATGCGAATCTTATCGTTTTCTGTTTGAAAATTAGTTCTAAAATGATACATATAGCCAACTACAAGGCCAGCATATATACGGTAGAATGATTTGGAGTCAGGTGTTGAGGTTCGCCACCTAAATTGAAGAGGCATTTCTATCATATAAGTAGAAAAACGATTGCTTTCAAATTCAGTTTCATTTGGGTCTAGAGCTTCAAAAACAGTATTCCCGTTCCCATCTCTGCTCAGTTTTAAATTGTAGCCGTAAGTATTTCCAGAGAACCCAAATCCTACTCCAAAAGCTATATTCCTTTGTTTATTGATAGGGAAATCCCTAATAAACCCACCAATAATACCTCCAGCAAAACCTGATTGAGACACCTCTTCAGGTAAATTACGAAGCAAATTAATGTTTAATCCAAAATAGAATTGATCTTCCCTGTATAAACTATCTACAGATGTAAAGTCAATTCTTTCTTGTGCTTGAGCTTCAAATGAGGTCAGGCATAACCAAAATAAACATATGTATTTTATAAACTTCATTAAGTTTAAAATGTAATTGTTTTATTGCATGTCAATTAAGTATAGTCTTTAATTGCATTGCTTCAGTATAAATTTCAATCTTCAATATTGCGTTTACGTTTAGTAGTTTAATATGAGGTAATGCGAATTGTCATTTATCAATTCAAATTACCACAATAAAATAACCTACTACCATTTATCAATCGAAATTACCTTCTGTTTCAATCGCCAATTTCAAATATAGCTGATTTTTTTGATTCAATAGTCATTGTCGCTCTTGACTTATTTTAGATGTTTGCAAAAAAAAGAGGTTGTCCTATTTGACAACCTCTTTAAAAGTTAACTTAAACACGATTAAAACTTGGTAGGATCACCTTGTTTAGTTGTGTAGTTTATTTTTAAGGCTTCAGCCTTTCTTAATTCCTGCTTGATATCCGAAACCAATCCCATGTTTGTATCCTGATCTACTTTTAAAGCTGTAGTCAAGTATGGTATTTCTTCCTCTCTTTTGCTTTGTCTTTCTTCGTAGATAAACTGCTGAATGTCATCAACGCTTGCAAATTTGTCGTTCAGCTGAATCCTTGCTTGAGTACCAAATTGTTGTTGGTATCTTTCGGAAGGTTTTCCAGCATATATATACATTACAAGGTTTTTTTTATCTAGCTTCTCTGTTTGATCAGCATAAGGCAGTACGTTTTGAACTTTCAAAGACGTATCTCTCATTACTGTTACTACCATAAAGAAGAAAAGTAACATAAATACAATATCAGGCAACGAAGCTGTTGAAATAGCTGGAGTCCCTCCGTCGTTTTTCTTTTTGAATTTTGACATTTCTTTGTAATTTAGGTTATCTTATCGTTTAGGTTCAGCTTCAGAAAGTTTCTGAGGGAACATTTTTTTGATTACTTCAATCCTTTCTTTTAGCGCGTCTTTATCTCCAGTATAGTCTGGATTTTTAAATGCGGCCTCCATATCGGTAAAGTCTACACCGTACATACGGTTAGCTTCTCTATTTCGTAAGAAATTATAAGCAGCAACTAATTCGTTCTGAACAGTAATGTAGTCTTTATACTTAGTCTGTCTGTTATTTTGCAACGATATAACAGCCTTTACTGGATTGTCAGAAGATTTTGGGTCTCTTGCCCCTTGGCAATAGTCACAAGCTTCATTTCCAGTTCCTCCACCATTGTCTAAAAACGCAATAGCAGCAGGTCTAAGGTCTTTGATATCCATAGGTTCGTCTTCAACTAGTAAATTACCAGCGTCATTAACAAGTACCGTAAAGATATTTTTTTCTTTTAAAATAACATCTTCTGGAGGAGTATCATCCAATGGAGGCAAAAGTCGGCTAATACCACTATCGGTTTCGATGGTTGTGGTAACAAGGAAGAAGATTAGTAGTAAGAAGGCAATATCTGCCATCGAACCTGCATTTACTTCTGGTGCACTTCTTTTTGCCATGATTTAATTATTGGTAATTACTTTTTTGATACTTGAGAATATAATCGCTGCAAAAGCGAAGATAATTAGGATGTAAAATACAGTTAATCCTGCACTTACCCATTTAGATCCATAAGCTGATAGTACATCTCCGTCTCTTAAGGCTGTTTCTTCTCCACTAGATGCTAGGAAAGAAATAACAACGACAGCAACAAATGCCCCTAACGATAGGAGTGTTTTTTTAACATCTCCTTGAAACAAGCCTTTAATTACAAATCCCAGTGTTGCAACAATGCATAAAGCAAAAATGAAATAAGATAAGTACATCAAAGGGCTTACATGTGATGCTTGTAAAGCAACATCATTTTCTATCGCTTGGTCGCCTGCGGCAACGATTCTTATAAACAGAATCCCGCCTAAAACGCCAATGATTATTTTAAATATTTTGATAAACTTGTCCATTGATTATTTGTTTTTGTGTGCAACTAGCATATCTATTAACGTAATAGAAGCATCTTCCATATCGTTTACAATGCTGTCAATTTTAGCAACGATGTAGTTGTAAAAAATCTGAAGTATAATAGCTACGATAAGACCAAATACCGTTGTTAAAAGTGCTACTTTAATACCTCCAGCAACTAATGAAGGTTGCATATCTCCAGCTGCCTCAATTTTATCGAAAGCTTGAATCATACCAATTACAGTACCCATGAAACCAAGCATCGGTGCAAGTGCAATAAATAAAGAAACCCAAGAAACGTTTTTCTCCAATTGTCCCATTTGTACACCACCGTATGCAACTACAGCCTTTTCAGCAGCATCAACTCCTTCATCTACACGGTCCAAACCTTGGTAGTAAATAGAGGCTACTGGTCCAGGAGTTTCTCTACAAACATCTTTTGCAGCTTCAATCCCACCGCTATTTAAAGCATCTTCAACTTTTTCAGCAAGTTTTTTTGTGTTTGTAGTAGCTAAGTTTAAGTAAATAATACGCTCGATAGCGATTGCTAAACCTAAAATTAAACACACCAATACAATCCCCATAAAACCAGGTCCACCTTCAATAAAACGCTTTTTTAATTCTTGGTGAAAACCTAAAGATTCGCTTGCAGCTTCGTCGTCATTGCTTGCTACTTCTTGAACTGGTGCAGCTACTTCTTCTACTGCTTCTTCAACTTCTTCTTCCATGCCTTCAGCATTTTCATCGGAAGCTTCTGCGTTTTCATCTTCTTGGTCGTCTTGGTAAATTACTGAATTGATTTCAGCATTTGCGAAAAAGTTGGTCGCATTTACGCTGGAACCAATCATCATTAAACCTGCTAGGGCAAAAATTGAAAATAATTTTTTCATTGTTGTTTGTCTTAAAATTAATACTTGTTTTTAATTTCGGTTAAATATAAAATAATTTTTAAAATCAGCAGAGAGGAAGGGATTCGAACCCTCGAAACACTTTTGGTGTTTACACACTTTCCAGGCGTGCGCCTTCGACCACTCGGCCACCTCTCTTTATAATTTGGGGTAAATTTATGTTTATAAAAATAAATAACAAAAAAAATCGTGTTTATATTGTGTTATATCTTCAAATTTCTTCAAATTTTACGAAATCTCCCCCCTTAATGAGGTTTCAAATATGGTTTTGAGCACACTCGGACTTAAATTTTTCTTCAGTAAGTACATTAATTTTGCAACCGCTGCTTCTGTTGTAATGTCTTTTCCTGATATTATTCCTGCTTTTTTCAAGGCTGTAGAAGACTCATATTTTCCCATAGCAACACTTCCTCCACTGCATTGAGTTACATTTACAATTGCTATGCCTCTTTTTTGTGCTTCTTTTAGGTGGGTTATAAACCAACTATCCATTTTTGTATTTCCGCTTCCAAAACTTTCTAAAATAATTCCTTTAATAGTGGGTGTTGCAAGTAAATGTTTAAAAACCGATTCCGAAAGGGACGGAATTAACTTTATAATTAAAATATTTTCTTCTAACTCTTTATGTACTGTTAGTTTTTTTCTTCGGTTTGGGGGTAATAAATAGCTGTGGTTAATTTTTAAATGTACACCAGAGGTTATAAGTTCTGGGTAATTTAAGGATGCAAATGCTTCAAAATGTTCAGCGTTTATTTTAGTTGTTCTATTTCCGCGGTACAATTTATATTCAAAATACAAACCAACTTCATTTACTACAGGTTTTCCGTTTTTTTGTAAACCCGCAATTTGTATGCTGGTAATTAAATTTTCTTTAGCGTCAGTGCGCAAATCGCCAATTGGTAATTGCGAACCCGTAAGTATAATTGGTTTGCTCAGGTTTTCGAACATAAATGATAAGGCTGATGCTGTGTAAGACATCGTATCACTTCCATGCAGTACGACAAACCCATCAAAATAATCGTAGTTTTTTTCAATTATTTCGGCAAGTTGCACGTAATCCGAAATTGAAATAGTAGAGGAATCTATAGGCTCTTCAAATGAAATCGTTTCTATCTCATTGTCTAGCAATTGCAACTCTGGAATACGTTGCAATAATTGGTCAAAATCAAAGGCTTTTAAACTACCTGTTTTTTCGTCCTTCAACATTCCAATGGTTCCTCCAGTATAAATAAGTAATATTTTAGATTTATTCATACCTATTAATATATGCCAAAAATTTCATTTGCATTTTTTGTTGTAACAGCGGCAATTTCTTCCAAAGATACGTTTTTTACTTCGCTTAGTTTCTGGGCAATTTCAAAAAGATATGCACTTTCATTTCGTTTGCCTCTATAGGGTTTTGGAGCAAGGTAAGGAGCGTCCGTTTCTAAAACAATGTCTTTAAGGGAAATTTGATCCATAAACTGATCTATTTTTCCGTTTTTAAACGTAAGTACTCCGCCAATACCAAGTCTCATCCCGAAGCCAATAGCACGATTAGCCTGCTCTTTCGTTCCTGTAAAGCAGTGAAAAATACCGCGTAAATTGTCGTGTTTTTCCTTTTCTAGTACATCAAAAATTTCATCAAATGCATCCCTGCAATGAATTACAATGGGCAAATCTTTTTCTTTTGCCAATTTTATTTGAAATCTAAATGCCTCTATTTGCTGTGGTAAAAAAGACTTGTCCCAGTACAAATCAATACCAATTTCTCCAACGGCTACAAAGTCTCTTTTCGAAAATTCTTCACTAACATGGTCAAGCTCGTCTCTGAAATTTTCCTTTACAGAGGTAGGGTGAAGTCCCATCATTAAAAAAACGTTGGCAGAAAATCTTTTTTCTAAATCGTACATCGCCGAAGTATAACTTGAGTCGATTGCGGGAATAAAAAAACGAGAAACTCCCTTTTCAATTGCGCGTTGTATCATTTGTTGGCGATCTTCATCAAAAGCTTCACTGTACAAATGCGTGTGTGTATCTGTAAAAATCATGAGCGCAAAAATATTCAAATCCTCATGCTAAACATCAATTTACGTTTAATTATTAGTAAAGATTTTTGTTTTCTATTTCTTTGCAGCAAGTATATTTGCCCCAAAAAGTTGATATGTCGAGCTTACGAAAGTTTTTACTTCAAAAAAAATACCACCGCATAAAGTTAGGACTCACCAAAACACAGCACCTCTATGTTCAGGCCTTTATTAATGGCGTTCAAGGCGATTTTATTGTAGATACGGGCGCTTCTAGTTCGTGCGTAGATTTTAAATACGCTTCTTATTTTAATATGGAAACCCAAGACAGTTCCATTCGTGCCGCTGGAGCTGGTTCCTCCAATATGTTAACCCGAACATCTTCCAACAACAAAATAAATATTGGCAACTGGGAAAAGTCGAAATTTAACCTCGTAGCCTTCGATTTAAGTCATGTAAACCGAGCATTGGCTGATCATGAAGCCGATTTAGTACACGGAATCCTAGGCGCAGATGTCTTAAATAAAGGAAAAGCCGTTATCGACTATACTAAAAAGTGCCTGTATCTTAAATAACAATTTCAGGGCGTGCCCCCGATTAAAAAAAATCGGGGTCGGGCTGTTCGCTTCAATTCCTCGGCATCTTGTCTCAAAAAATGATGCATTAGTTTCATTTTATGGTTTAATTGGTATTCGGACAAGAAGAGCTTCCGCTGGTCGCTTTCTTGTCCTTTTTTTTGAAGCCAATATGCACTGCGGGATTTCCGCTTCCATCCCTCACGCATCCAATGCTTCATAGAATAATTCTGTTTTTAAATTATGAAAAATAAAAAAGAGACCCTTCAATAGGGGTGACTTCAGAAGTTACATGGTTCATCTACCAACAAAAATTCGTTTCAATTAGCGATCAAATAAGTATTGACTTAACTTTGCGCATTTCTTCTAAACTAGTAGCATGCAGGCAGAATTTCAACAGAAAATAGAAATACTAAGTATTCAATTAGCTAAAGTAAACAACAAAATGTTGGTATTTAGCTTGTTGCGGCTACTTGTTTTTGGACTTATTGTTTACGGAATATACTTGTCTTGGGGCGATTTGCAGTGGGTAGTTGCATGCATAGTAGGAGGAGGAGTGGTGTTTGTGTTGCTGGTAAAGTTATTTGCTAATACGCAGTTTTTAAAAAAACAATTAACAAGGAAAATTCAGCTTTTTACCGAAGAAATTAAAAGCGTAAATGGCGATTTTTCCTTCCGACCTACGGGAAAAAACTACCTCGACCCGAACCATCTTTTTGCAAACGACTTAGATTTGTTTGGCGATAACTCTTTTTTTCAATACATAAATCGCACACAATTAGCAGAAAGCGAAAAGCTACTCGCAGAACTTTTAACCGCAAACATTATAAACAACATCGAAGAGCGTCAGAAAGCAATAAACGAGTTATCAAAGTTACATGATTTTAGGTGGAATTATACAGTAGATGCCTCCCTGGTAGATGCCGAAGTTTCCTCTACTACCTTACTAAGTTGGATGTCTTCATTTAAACCTTACGTCCCTAGTTTAGTTAAACCAATTGTACATATTTTTTCTTTTGTCTCATTATTATTAATAGGTGCGTATTTTTTGGGGTTGCTAAGCGGCTACTTCGTCTTGATTTGGTTTTTTGTAGGTTTATTTGTTTCGGGCAAATACCTTAAGCGTACTAACCAACTTTCTGCACATTTAAACAAAGCGCAATCACTTTTTCAGCAATATCATTACTTGGTTGCTCATATTGAAAAAACAAACTTTAAGAGTAGTTATTTACAACACATTCAGGAACCACTTTTGCGCAATAACAAAGAAGAAAAGGCTTCAACAATCCTTTACTCTTTTGCCAAGAAATTGGATGCCTTAGATCAGCGAAATAATTTTTTATTGGGGGTGTTTTTAAACGCCTTCTTTCTATGGGATATACGACACACCATCGATATTCAGCAGTGGATTTCAAAAAACAAAACTTGCGTAGCACAATGGTTCGATTCCGTTTTTTTGATAGATGCCTATAATAGTTTAGCTAATTTTGCAGCTAATCATCCTCATTTTACCTATCCTACAATCGTAAATAATACCAAAACACAATTAAACTCAGTTGATGCAGTACATCCGTTAATCGATAAAAATAAAGTAATAAGCAACAGTTTTTCGATTCAAAAAAAGGAGTTTTTTATTATAACTGGAGCTAACATGGCGGGTAAAAGTACCTTTTTACGCACCTTAGGACTTCAAATTGTAATGGCTAATGTAGGTTTGCCTGTTGGGAGTTCAGCCGCTAATTACGCTCCGATAAAATTAATTAGTAGCATGCGTACCAACGATTCTTTGGCAGACGATTCTTCTTATTTCTTTTCCGAATTAAGTCGACTAAAAATGATTGTAGAAACCATCACTAAAGACAACTATTTTATTATCCTTGACGAAATACTAAAAGGAACAAATTCGACCGATAAAGCTATTGGTTCTAAAAAATTTATTGAAAAACTAATTCGATTAAAAAGTACAGGAGTAATTGCCACACACGACCTAAGTTTATGTGAGCTAGAAACCACCTTCACCGAAATTAAAAACTTCTATTTTGACGCAAGTTTTATTAATGATGAATTGTTTTTTGATTATAAAATGAAGCAAGGAATTTGCCAAAATATGAATGCTTCTTTTTTGTTGCGGAAAATGGAAATTGTAGATTGATTTAGAAAGGGAAATAAAATAGGTGTTAAAGATTTCTTCGTTCATTATCATTCCCTAAAATCTATCACGGGATACACTTCTCGCCTACATGATTTGATAAAAATAAAAAATCCGAACTTCTTTCGAAACTCGGATTTTAACTGTTGGCCTACTAGGGCTTACTTCGACTCACTGTCGTTCGCTCAGCATAAACTTCTCGCCTACATGATTTGATAAAAATAAAAAATCCGAACTTCTTTCGAAACTCGGATTTTAACTGTTGGCCTACTAGG
>JBHYFG010000007.1:64870-102141 GCA_051859645.1 Psychroflexus sp.
TAGGGCTCGAACCTAGACTCTTCTGAACCAAAATCAGACGTGTTGCCAGTTACACCATAGGCCAATTGATCATTGCGGGTGCAAATTTACAACACAAGCTTGTTTTTGCAAAATATTTTTGCAGAAAAATGAAAATATTTTTTCAAAATTATTTTTTTTATCAGTCAAGTAGCAATTAATTTATTCAACTGTTTGTTTTTTAGTTGGTTATTAGGGGTGAAGTAAAAATAATTCAGCTGAAACATATTTTATCCTTATTTTAGCCGTTCTAAATAAAAATAACTACGTATGCCGTCATTTACTTTTCGCCAATGGAATACATTTTCAGGTTGGTTGGTCTTTATTATTGCCCTTACAACTTATTGGTTAACGGTTGAACCTACCGCTTCATTTTGGGACGCAGGAGAGTATATTTCAACTTCTTCAAAACTTCAAGTTGGACACCCACCGGGAGCTCCTTTATACCAAATTATGGGGGCCTTCTTTTCTATTTTCGCGTCTGAAGCATCTCAAATTGCATTAATGGTTAATTTAATGTCCGTTTTTTCGAGTGCTTTTGCCATTTTATTTATGTTTTGGTCAATTACGCTTATATTTAGAAAGATTTACCCCAATTTAGAAGAAGCTTCCTCTAGCAAACAAATTGCGGTTTTAGGAAGTAGTTTTGTGGGAGCGCTTACCTTTACTTTCACTGATAGTTTTTGGTTTTCGGCTGTCGAAGCAGAGGTGTATGCCATGGCTGCACTTATCATGGCTGCACTATTTTATTTAGGTCTTCTTTGGGAACGCGATATGCACCAGCCAAGAGGCGATAAATGGCTTGTACTTATAGCCTTTCTAGTGGGACTCAGTTTTGGAGTTCACTTCATGGGATTACTTACCATTCCTGCGATTGGGTTTTTGTATTACTTTAAAACTACAGAAAAAATAACCATCAAAAATTTTGTTATTGCCAATTTTGTAGTGGTGGGTGTTCTGTTGTTTATTTTTAAATTACTACTCCCGTACACGATGACTTTCTTCGCATCCATGGAATTGTTTTTTGTAAATAGTATGGGAATGCCTTTTAATTCAGGAACTATTTTTGCGGGACTAGTTTTAGTTGGTGCTTTTGTTTTTGGACTGTCTTACACAAAAAAGAAAAATTATTATCAACTTAACACCTTAATTCTGAGTGTACTTTTTATACTTGTAGGTTTCTCTAGTTGGATCATGCTTCCTATTCGTGCAAATGCAGGAACGGTAATTAATGAAAACGACCCCAATAATGCACGCGAATTACTTGCTTATTATAACCGTGAGCAATACCCGGAAACCAAACTCTTTTTCGGTCCTCAGTTTACGGATATGTTTGCTGGTCAGCATCCTTCAGATCCTTTTTCTGACGATAAGCCGAAGTACGAAAAGGACGAGGTGAATAAACGCTACATTATTGTAAATGAGAATTCCTACAAAAATGCCATTCAAAATCCACATCCTGATCATGTTACCGTATTACCAAGAATGTGGTCTACAGAGCACGCCAAAAATTACCTAGCCTACACCGGGCCATTAGAAATAAAGGTGAAGCCAGAGTACCAAAAAGAGCAAGAACTTTTTCAACTCATCAATTCGCTTCGCATAGGCTTTGAACGCGGCGATATAGAGGCCGACCAATACATCAAGTACCTGAAAGAGTATTCAGAATTTATCGATATTCAACAACCTAGTTTTGCCTCTAATTTGTCTTTTCTTTTTAATTTTCAGTTCAATTATATGTATTGGCGCTATTTTATGTGGAATTTCGTAGGAAGGCAAGACGATATTCAAGGAAGAAAAACAGATTTACATGGAAACTGGATCAGTGGCGTAGATTTTATAGATGAAGCGCGATTAGGAAATCAGCAACAAATTACATCAGATGCAAGAAATAATCCAGCAAGAAACACGTATTATTTTCTTCCCTTAATTTTAGGAATAATAGGATTGTTATTTCATGTTCAAAAGGATCCAAAATACTTTTGGGTGCTAACGGTTTTCTTCTTGTTTACAGGAATTGCTCTTAAAATATACTTGAATGAACGGCCTTTTGAACCTCGTGAAAGAGATTATGCCCTCGTGGGTTCTTTTTACGTATTTGCCATGTGGATAGGAATAGGGGTATTTGCTATATACGATGCGATAAAAAAATACATTACCCCCAAAATTGCTGCACCCATTACGGTGCTTGCTTGTTTTCTTGCCGTTCCAACCCTTATGGGAAGTCAAAATTGGGACGATCATGACCGTTCGCACAGGTATACAGCTCTAGCTATGGCAAAAAAATACCTAGATTCTGTAGATGAAAATGGAATTATTTTTACCATTGGCGATAACGACACTTTTGCCTTGTGGTACGCCCAAGAAATTGAAGGTTATAGAACAGATGTGCGTACGATAAATACCAGTCTTTTTCAAACTGATTGGTACATCGATCAGATGAAATCAAAGGCTTACGAAAGCGAACCCATCAAAACCATAATGGAGCATGAGGATTATGTTTATGGCACTAACAATGTTGTTCTTTTCCGAAAAGATCCTCGACTACCAGATACCTTGGAGGTTTCGCAATGGATCAAGTATATAAAAAGTAAAAACCCTTCAACCAAAGCGGAGTTAACCAATAACCAAACAGTAAATGTATTCCCTACAAAGCACATTCGCATACCGGTGAACAAAGAAAATGTCTTGAAAAATGGAATTGTAAAGCCAGAAGATGCAGCGTTAATTGTAGATTATATTGATGTTGAAATTAAAACCAACTTTGTACAAAAAAACAGGTTATTGATGTTGGATTTAATTGCTAACAACGACTGGGAACGCCCCATTTATTTTACAGGAGGTAGTTTTGGAGACGATGATTATTTATGGATGAAGGATTACCTTCAAATGGATGGAGTTGTTTATCAACTAGTACCTATAAAAACCCCTATCAACCCAAAAATTCCTTTCGATATGGGACGAGTAGATGTAGATAAAAACTACAATTTAATGACCAATTGGTATTGGGGAAATTCAGGCGACTCGAGGGTGTATCACGACCCTGAAACCCGAAAAAATGCAATTACGTACCGTAGCAATATGGCACGAGTCATTGAAGGTTTATTGGCCGAAGAAGATCATGAAAGAGCAAAAGTACTTTTAGATTTAGCCATGGAAAATATGCCTGTAGATACGTTTGGTTATTATACCTTACTGGAACCTTACGTAGTTGGGTATTACGAAATAAGGGAAGCTGAAACAGCAAGAAATTTATGGCGTCAAGTAGTCACTAAATTCCAAGAAAGGCTTACTTATTTTGCTAGCTTAGATGAAGAACGGCAGTACAGATATATCGATGAAATTGTTACCGATATTGAACGATATCGCGCCTTTGTAGACATGAGCATCCGTTACGATCAAGAAAATTCCAAAGCTAATGCCAAAGAATTTAATGATTATATTAACTTGTTTAGTCATTTTTACGACGACGAAGAAGATGAAATGGACGAAGAATTGATGCGAGAACTTCTGCAACAAGATGTTGAAGAAGATGTAACTCCAGAATGGTTAGAAGAATAATTACACACTTGTAGAATGGCTAGTTTTTTTCCAGCAAAAATTCCAAGTTTCGTTTGTAAATTATATCCCAAACGAATATGGAAAGTAAAACCTGGAGAATTGCCGGCAACAAAAAGTGTTTATTTCACTTTTGACGATGGCCCAATACCTGAGGTAACCCCTTGGGTATTGGATGTTTTGAAAAAATACAATGCAAAAGCAAGTTTCTTTTGCATAGGCGATAACTTGCGTAAGTACCCTGATATTGTAAAGCGCATTTTAGCTGAAGGGCATACGCTTGGTAACCACACACAACACCATTTGAATGGTTGGAAAACAAAAAAAGCGATTTACCTTTCAGACGTAGAAGAAGCTCAATCCTATATTGATTTGCGTCAGCTTCCTTATAAATATTTTAGACCACCTTACGGAAAACTTACTAGCCGTGTTGCAAACAATCTTTTAGGTAATGGGTATAAAATTGTAATGTGGGATGTATTAAGTAAAGATTATGACTCCTCTGTTAGTAAACACGTATGTTTGTCTAATGTTACACAAAACATAGAGCCTGGAAGTATAGTTGTTTTTCACGATAGCTTAAAGGCAGAAAAAAACCTTAGATTTGTTTTGCCAAAAGCAATTGAGACAACTCTCGAAAAGGGCTATCGACTTGAAAATCTTTAAAAAAAACTTGAGTAGGTGGTTAGTTAACTTCTTTTAGTCTTGTCACCAATTCATTTGCTTCAATAAAGCCTGTTTTACGCCACTTCATTTCTTTGTTTTGGTAAATAATGTAGGTAGGTAAAGTTTTAATTCTTAACGCGTCAGTAAGTTCTTGATTTTTGTCAAAATCAATTTGAATAATTTTTGCTTGGTCGCCTAATGCAGCTGATACTTTTTTAAGAACCGACTGTATTAACTCAGCATCTTCGTCCCATGAAGCAAAAAAATTGAGCAATACCGGAACTTTTTCATCTATGAGTTCTCCAAATTTTGACATACTAGTTAATTTGATTGCTTAAAGATAAATCAAATTTTCTGAAAAATTAAAAATGGTTAAGAAATATTTGGGGTAGGGGCCTCTTCCCAATTCTTCGCAGCGGCGAAAGGATTTAAGGCCTCTCCCCCTTTGGTTGACTTGACAACTCACGCCCCTGTGTATTCCCTCTCCATTGGGGAGGGCTAGGGAGGGGCACTCCCTTCGGTCGACATGACAACTCACGCTCGGTTTGTCATTCCGAGGAAGGAGGAATCTCATCCTAATAATCACGTAACGATTATCAGCACTCTTTAAAAGCAAAGCGGGAAAAGCGTAGTGGGATACCTCACATTCGTTCGGTATGACATGTAGGGTACGATATGTCACCTCGAACGAGAGTGAGAGGTCTCATTCCAATTATCATTTTATGTTTGGGAATCACTCTTTAAAAGCATTGCGTGAAAAGCGTAATGGGATGTCTCCCTTCGGTCGACATGACAACTCACGCTCGGTTTGTCATTCCGAGGAAGGAGGAATCCTATCCTAATAAGCACGTAACGATAAAAAGTACTCTTTGAAAAGCAGAACTATCGAAATGTTTTACATTGAGTGATTTTAAACGCCCTCTTAAGGCGTTTAAAATTGTATCGAAATGCTAAAAAAACGACTTTTCTACTTTTGGAAGCTCGACTTCAAACTTAATACTTGTCCCTTCGTTTGGCTTAGAGAAAATAGTTAGCTTTCCCTTTAAGCGAGCACTTCGCTTTTGCATGTTTGTTAATCCAATGCCTTTAGCCTTGTTTGAAGAGGCATCAAAACCAATTCCGTTGTCTGAAAGGGCAAAACAATAGACTGCATTTTCTATGCTAAAGTTTAGGTTTACTTCTGAGGCTTTCGCATATTTACTAATGTTAGTAATTGCTTCTTGAAGAATTCTAAAACTTTCTAATTTGACGGGAAGACTAACATGCGACCAATCGAAAGTAGTGTTATAATCTATGTTTACTTGAGTTCCTTGGTCTATGAGTGGTTGGAGAAGTCCCTGAATAGCCAAACCAAAATCCATTTTTTCAAAACGTTTTTCCTGGCTAAGTTCGTGTGAGATTTCTCTTACGCGTTGTTGAGTATCTTTAATTTGATTAGTGTATTTCTCGAAAAGCGCTTTGCCTTCTTCTGGTATGTGCTTCTTTCCAAATACATGCAGTTGTAGATTTAGGCTAGACAAAGTCCCCGAAATATCATCGTGTAAGTCCTTAGCAATGCGGTTTTGTTCTTCTGTTTTAGCTTTAGCAACAGCTTGCTTTTGGTGCATGATTAAATCTAAAATTTCTGCCTTAGTTTCTTGCTCTTGCTGTTCAAGTAAAAATAATTTTCGCTGTGCTTTTTTACGGTAATTATAATACACAAAACCTAAAAGTAATAGAATAAACATACTTGCACTAGCGATAATAATATTCCGATTGGCTAATTTTTGATTATCTAATTTAGCCTGTATGTTGTCTTTTTCAAGTTGTTCTGTTTCATATTCAATTCTGGCAAATTTGTCGCGTTGTACTCGTTCTGCATTAATGATACTATCGTTAAGGCGTATGTATTCTTGAAAGTGCTCGGCTTGTTTTTCAGGTTCACTCAAGGCAAGTTGCTGAATAGCTAGTAGGACATAACTTGTCTGGCTATGCGTTTTTGCGGTAGTTAAAGCTTTATAGGCATATTCCTTACTTTTTTCAAGTTCGCCACTATCGTAATGCAATTTGGCTAAGCGGTATTTTGTTTTGACTGTTAGTCCTGGTTTGTTAAGCGAATCTTTTAAAAACAAGGCGCGTTCAAGTTCCTTTTTTACACCAATACTATCACCTTGAAGATAGCGTATATAAGCCAAATTATCAATTAACGCCGCATGCAATGAAGGGTAAATTTCCTTTAAATTTTCAGCACTAGCTGCTTCTTTATAATACTCTTCTGCAAGTGCGTAGTTACCCATTTCTTCTAGAGCAACGCCTAATAAGTTTTGTTTTTCAGGTTTTGAGGTGTAATAAATATTTGCCAATTCCTCTTTATTATCTTCAAGCACTTGCATAGCTTTTTCATAATACTCAAAAGTTTTTCCTTCGTTTTTGAGTTTACCTTGTGTTGTGAAAATATTAGAGTATGCCCAAAACATGGCATTTTTCTTATTTTCCTCTTCAGCAAGTTTCAGGGATAAAAAATCATATTCAAGCGCCTTGTTGTAATCGTTAATAAAAAAAAACAGTTGGGCTTTAGAACTATAATTGTAACTTAAATACGTTTTATCTCCAATTTCTAAGAACAACTTTTCAGATTTATTGATATGGAATAAGGCTGAATCTAATACAAACTCGGTTAAATAAAAATCTCCTATATAATTATGAACCCTTGCAATATTATAAGAATCGTTTACATCGTATGCGTCAAATTTAATATCAGTTAAAAATTCATATTCATAATCTTTATCCTTTAAATAAGAAATTCTATTGACCACTTTAAACTTATTCCGTAAACGGGTGGAATCATTTTCTATCTTATTGAGTAAATAATACTGATTTTTGAGTGACTTTAGTTTTTTATCGTATTCAATAGAATCATTATAGGCTTGTTCAAGAACAACTTCTAAATCAGTTAGGATAGTTTTAGAATTATTTTGTGCATCTATAAAGTTAAATGATAAGAAAAAAAATAAAATTTTAATCGTCTTTACCTTGTTTAACTTCTTTAGGGTCATTATCTTCATCCCCATCATCCATTTGTTGACTTTGCGTGTCAAAAAGCTCCATATCTTCCACTTCAAAAACGGGTATTTCGTCAAAATCATCATTGGTACAACTTGTAACTCCTAACAATAATACTAAAACTAAACTGAATTGTGCTGCAAACTTTTTCATTTTTTTGTTGTTATGCACAAAACGAATTAACTGATGTAATGAAGCTTTACAGTTTCTATTCTAAATCATCTTCCCATAAAAATCCATCACCAATTGCAACGTATTGCGCTGGTTATTATTTGTTTTAATGGGATCCCTTGTTTGTTAACAAGAGCTAAAATATGTGAAAGAAGTGTTATGAAATTACAGAAAAAATGTACAATTTGTTAAAGTTGTTGCGTTTGTCAGCTTGGCTATTCAGTCAGAAAGGCTCGAGTTTCCCGAAAATCTTGCAATTTTTTTTTAATAAGAAGCGACCTTAAAACAAAATTTCAGTTCAATTTCTTTTTTGTTGCCCCTGCCCTAAAGGGAGCAAAAAAGCATTCACGGAAAAATGTAGCCATTCACCCTTTACCCTGATAAATAATGCAACGCATTACGCAAGGCGTATTTAATAGGGTTTAGGGACGGGGCAAAAATGGCGGTTCTAATTAGATAGAATTAAGTTTAAATCATATTGAACAAAAACTTCATTGGTAGTGATTTTAATTTGTTTTTGGTAAAAAAACACATTGGAATAGTACTTCGATTTTACTAAGCAGAACTATCGAGAGCTTGTTGCTTTGCAGTAGTATTTATGATTTTAGGTAAAAGTGTATTTTCGTCTTCGTTAGGGTTCTCGATACAATTTTTTATCGATTGCTTTGCATCGCTAAAAAATCACTCGAACTGACAGGGGGTTCTCGATACACTTTTTTATCGATTGCTTTGCATCGCTAAAAAATCACTCGAACTGACAGGGGGTTCTCGATACACTTTTTTGAACTCCGCAAAGCTCCATTCAAAAAACCACTCGAACTGACAGTGGGTTCTTGTTGTATGTCAGCTCGAGTGATCCGCTTGAAAATTATCAATTAGAAGTAAAAACAATAATAAGCGGATTGTATCGAGAGCATATTACTTTGCAGTAGTATTTATGATTTTAGGTAAAAAGTGTGTTTTTGGCTTCGTTAGGGTTCTCGATACACTTTTTTATCGATTGCTTTGCATCGCTAAAAAATCACTCGAACTGACAGGGGGTTCTCGATACAATTTTTTGAACTCCACAAAGCTCCATTCAAAAAATCACTCGAACTGACAGTAGCTCGAACTGACAGGAAAAAAAAACCCCCCATAGATTTGGTACAATCCATAGAGGGTTTGGGTAATAAGGACGAACATTTCTCTTTAAAAATCGAAACCTAAGCTAATTTGTGCGTACCTGGCTCTGACTAGTCGATTGCTTACACCATTTGTTCGTATAGAACTGTAATCGCCTTGAGAGCCCACACTAAAACCTACAAAATACCTTTCATTTATATGGTAATCAAAGCCAACAACACCAAAGTAGCCAAAGGTAATTCTGTTTACATTGTCTTTTGATGAACCATTCAATTCAAAAAGCTCTGAACGCACAAAATAATTAGCATTTACACCCCCACCAATATTAAAACGATAAGGCCTGTTTTTTGAGGTGCTAAAAATCAATCCCAAAGGAGCTTGTATATAATTATTACTTAAAGTTGCATTCAGATTATTTAATACAAACCCGGAATTAAATTCCATAAATTGAAGACCGAATTGAAGTCTTACATCATCCAGGAAAGAATTGTTAAATAGTAAGTAAGAGCTTTGTAAACTAAAACCTTGAATGTTACCATTAAGAACACCTACTTCACTGTTTCGTAAATTGGCATTTCCAATTTTATAAGTAAACTCAAAATCAAACTTACTTTTTTCCTTTTCTTCATTTTGTGCATATCCTATTAGGATACAAAATAGTGCGGCTAATAATGTAATTTTTTTCATGTGTTATAATTTTTGTTTATTTCAAAAATAGATTAATTCAATAAATTGGAGGTACACTTAAAATGTACATTTTGTTAAAATTTAGATCAGTTTCTGACTTCTTGCTAAATTTATGTTTTCCTCCAAAAACACTATTCATCCCATTTTTGGTTGAGGTCTAAATTGATTATATATATGTCGAATTGATTTTTAAACCTTTTATAGACTTCGAAAGCTTCTCTATTGGAGTTAAAATTCTTGTTTTCAGCGTAGGAAGCAGTATTCATAAAAACTTTTAAGTTATTCGATTTTTTTATTTGGCTTCTATTTATGCTGTCATTTATTTTGGTAAAGTTTCCTAAATACTCATCTAAGTTGATGTCGCCATAGTCAAAATCATGTTGGTTTTTAACTAGATTGTAGTTTTCTAAAAATTCGATAGCTTGATCTCCACAGTTTTTTTCATCAAAATATTTGATTTGCTTGTTTTCTTCATTAAAGATTAATATTGTCGGTATTGTAATTAAACTTTGCTCAGACAATTTAACTAAGGAATTATATTCTTTCAGAATAAAAAACTCTTCGACATCGTTTATTTGATAAAAATCCGCAATTTCTCTTTCGGACAAGCTTTTGATATGCAGATTTTTAGATACAGAACATGCTGATAAAAATAGTAATATAATTAAGGTTGCTATTACTGATTTCATAGTAATGATTTGTTATTTATTTCAAAAATAGATTATAACAATAAATTGGAGTTACACTTCAAATGTACATTTTGTTAAAATTTTAAATCAACTGCTGACTTCTTGCTTCCAATACGATATAATTATCCTGCTTACTTTCAAGATTGAAGAATTCTTTCAGCTTCGCTTTCCGTTTGTTAATTGCTGAAATCGACAACCCAATCAACTCCGGTAAATCCTTACTTGGGTAGCCTTTGGCTAAGTAGGCAATGATTTTTCGGTTGTAGGGGTCGAGGAAAATTTCGGCGGCATTGATTTTTTTCCGTGCTTCTAAAAAAGTCGGGCTGTAAATTTTGTTGCCTTTTAGTAAATCGCTAAAATGAGCTTCTAACTGCTCGCCGGTAAAATCACTTTTCACTAAAATTCCTGCGGGTTGAAAGGCTTGGTATAAGTCGTATAACAAAAAAGCTTCAAAATGCGACGTCAGAAAAACAATTTTGGCTTTGGGCATTTTTTGGTTGATTAACACCGCTAAATCATAGCCTGATTGTAATTCTTTTTCAGGATAGGGAGGCAAGCTCAAATCCAACAACACAAAATCGATTTCATCACGAGTTGGGTTGATTGTTGCAAACTCATACACTTCTTTGCATGAATGTGCATGCTCGAAAGTCAAGTGCCAATCTTCTTTCACCAAGTCTAAAATAGCTTGATAAGCATCAGTTTGCACAGGGTGGTCGTCGACTAGTAGAAAGTTAAGTGTTGGTTTCATACTTTATGCTTAGTCAAAGATAGGTTTTTTATTTGAAACCTCTCCCCAAATCCCGCTTAAGCGAGGACTTAAAGCCCCTCTCCGAAGGAAAGGGGCTTTGAAAAGCATGACGGGAAGGCCTCTCCAAAGGAAAGGGGCTTTGACAATTATTGCGTGAAAAGCGTAATGGGATGTCTCACTTCGTTCGACATAACAACTCACGCCCCTTCGTATTCCCTCTCCTTTGGGGAGGGCTAGGGAGGGGCACTCCCTTTGGTCGACATGACAACTCACGCCCCTTCGTATTCACTCTCCTTTGGGGAGGGCAAGGGTAGGGCACTCACTTCGTTCGACATGACAAATCGTTGTTAGTTTGGGGCCTGCTTATTTCTTCGAAAATCGAATTTTAGCACGCTGAATCAAGTAGAACATTACAGGAACTACAACCAAGGTTAAAAAGGTAGCAAAGGTCAAACCGTAAATAACTGTCCACGCCAAAGGTCCCCAAAAAATAACGTTGTCACCACCGATATATATATCGGGCGCATAATTGATGAACAGCCCAAAAAAGTCAATATTAAATCCTACCGCCAAAGGGATTAAACCGCCAATTGTTGTAATTGCCGTAAGTAATACGGGGCGCAAACGAGAGCGTCCTCCGGCGACGATGGCTTCAAAATATTGCTTTTTAGTAAGTAATTCTTCATAATCGACACCAAGCTCTTCTTTTTTACGGTCGATGAGTAGTTGCGTGTAATCTACCAATACAATTGCGTTGTTTACCACGATTCCGGCGAGTGAAATAACCCCCATCATCGTCATGATAATGACGAAATCTAATCCGAAAATGACCATTCCAAAAAACACCCCAATCAAGCTTAAAACAACTGCCGATACAATGATAATAGGCTTCGAAATAGAATTGAATTGAGCTACTAAAATCAGTAAAATTCCTCCTACGGCAAGCAATAAGGCTTTGAGTAAAAAGGCCATGTTTTCATCCTGTTTTTCCTGCTCTCCTGTGAATTTAAAGCTAACTTGATCGTCTAAATCGAAATAGGCGAGCTCTTCGTTCATCAATTCGACTATTTTATTGCCATTATAGCCTTCTAAGACATTCGAATACATAGTAATTACTCGCTTGAGGTCTTTTCGTTTAATGGCATTGAAAGTCGCTGAAGGTTCGGTTATAATCAATGTTGAAATAGGTACTTGAACAATTTGCCCTTGCGTGTTTCTAAAAGTAACCGGCTGATCGAAAATGGCGTTTTCGTCGTACCTGAATTCTTCGTTGAAACGCACATTGATAGGATAATCGTCGTTCGTATCTTTGAAGGTAGAAGCTTCTTCTCCAAATACCGAACGGCGAATGGTTTGTCCGATTTGTGAAGTAGAAATTCCTAACTTTCCTGCTACATCTCTATCAATTTTGATGTTAAGCTCAGGTTTTGATTTGTTGATGTCGATTTTAAGCTCTTCAATACCTTCAATACCTGTGTTGTTGATGAACTGCCGCATGCGTTCTGCTTCGGCTAACATCAAATCGTAATTTTCGCCACTTAACTCAATATTAATAGGATAACCTGAAGGTGGTCCTGCTTCATCTTTTTCAACGATAATCGAAACTCCGGGGAAATCTCTCACCGCATCTCGCACTTCTGAAAGTACTTGCGAGCTTCTTATACCTCTACGTAATTTGAACTCACGCATCGAGAGGGTTATTTTTCCTCGGTGAGGCATTTCGTTGACCATACCTCCGTCGGTATTTGGATTTCCTGAACCACGCCCAACTTGACCAATAGCAGACTCAACCATAAAGTTGTAGCCGTCTTCATCTTCGTATTTTGTGATGGTTTGGTAAATGGTTTTTTCTACTTTTTTGACTAGTTCGTCGGTTTTATCGATATCTGTTCCTTCGGGATATTCAATATACGTGATGATTTGATTGGGTTCGTTTTCAGGAAAAAACAACACATTAGGCTTGACTATTCCGATTAATACGAAAGAAACAATTAGTAAAAAAACCGTTCCAAAAAAGGTAACATAAGCTACTTTTCCTTTGATGGCAAAACGCAATGATTTTTCGTAGGTATCTTCAACTTTTTTAAGGAAAGTAAATTGAAAATAATTAACCGCTTGAACTAAAACTAACTTGTATATCCACAGTAAAATTGTTGCTAAAATAGCCAAATTACCTATTCCTCTGAATGCGCCTATGTCTTTCCAAAGACCCAAAGCAAGGAAAATTACTCCTACAAACAACAAAGTCAAACTTGTTCTTAGCGTGCGTTTGTTGGTCATTTTTTTCTCTTCAATTTTCATGTAACGAGAGGTCAACATAGCGTTGATAATCAATGCTACAAAAAGGGAAGAACCTAATACCACAGAAAGGGTTATTGGGAAATAAATCATGAATTTACCGATGGTTCCCGGCCATAATCCAAGTGGGAAGAAAGCCGCTAAAGTAGTTGCTGTGGAAGCTATAATTGGCCATGCAATTTCGCCTACTCCTTGTTTAGCCGCTTGTATTCTGCTCATTCCTTGACTCATCAACGTATAAACGTTTTCGACAACAACAATTCCGTTATCTACTAACATTCCCAAGCCCATGACTAGCCCGAATAATACCATTGTATTTAAGGTGAAGCCTAAACTTGACAAGATGATGAGCGCCATAAGCATCGAAAGCGGAATGGCAACTCCAACAAAAAGTGCGTTTCTAAAACCTAAGAAAAACATGAGTACGATGACTACAAGAAGTACCCCAAAAATGATGTTGTTTACTAGGTCATTTACTTGGTTTTCGGTTTGAACTGATTGGTCGTTGCTTAACGAGATGGCTAGACCCTCAGGGAAATAATTCGCTTGTTCTTTGGCGATGATTTCTTTGATTTGCTCTACCGCTTCAATCATGTTCTTTCCTGCCCGTTTTTTTACATCGAGCATCACCACAGGATTACCGAATTCTCGTGAATACGTAGTGGCGTCCTGACTTCTGAAGTTAATTTTTGCAATGTCTCGTAAATAAACTACTCCGCCATCGTCTTTAATAATAATGTCGTACAATTCGTCAGGGTGATTTGCTTCTCCAAGAACTCTAATGTTTTTTTGAAAGCCTTTTGAGATAACGTTACCTCCCGAAATCGTTCGGTTTTCATTGCGGATGCTGTTAATTACATCATCGAAACTAACTTTGGTAGCGGCCATTTTATAGACATCGACAGCAATTTCTACCTCCATATCTTCCACTCCTCGAATGGCGGCTTCTTTAATTTGCGGTAAAAGTTCGATTTTATCTTGTAGGTGTTCGCCGTATTGTTTTAACTTCAATAGCGGAAAATCTCCTGTTAGATTGATATTTAAAATAGGAATTTCTTCCGAAATATTTAAATCGAAGACATTTGGTTCGACCTTTGCGCCGTTGTCTAAAGTAGGCCATGTAGTAGCCGACTTTACCTGATCTACTTTGTCTTTGATGAGCTGCTTGGCGTATTCGACTTCGACGTCTTCTTCAAATTCCACAATCACCATAGAAAAATCTTGCTGCGTAGTTGAAGTTATCTCGCGAACTCCTTTAACGTCTTTGAATTCTTCTTCGAGTGGTTCAGTAATGAATTTTTCAATTTCTTCTACCGAGTTACCCGGATTGACAGAAGAAACAAAAATTTTAGTTTCAATGATCTCAGGAAAGGCTTCACGGGGCATGTTGTAATACGACATGATTCCTCCCAAAAACACAATGGCGATAATAACAAATACCGTCATTCTGTTGTCGATAGCCCAAGACGAGAGACCGAATTCTTTGATTGTTTTCTTTCCCATTACTTCAACTTATCTTGGTTAGCGATTCGAACTTTTTCGCCTTTTTTTAGTGCTCGTGCTCCTTCAGTAACGATAATATCACCTTCTTTTAGTCCTTCTAAAATTTCGACTTCCCCTTGGTAGCTTCTACCGGGAGTTACTTTTCTGTACACTGACTTGGCTACTTTGCCGTCTTTATCTTCTAAAACATACACGAAAAATTCGCCACTTGCTGTTTCTTGAAGCACGCTTTCATCTATCAAAAAGGCTTCTTGATTGGTATAATCATTGATGCGAAGTGTAGCAATCAAATTTGGTTTTAGGTTGTCGATGGAATCAGGAAGGTTGACGCGAACTCTAAAGTTTCGGTTGCTGTCTTCAATATATGAAGAAACTCGGTCGATTGGTTTGTCAAGATCCAAGCCCAAAGCTCTTAATCTAATCAGCGCTTCCGAACCTTGTTGAATTTGACCAACATAAGATTCAGGTACATTGGCTTGTACATACATTTCGCGATTGTTGACTAACCTAAATATTGGATTTTGATTTTGCGCTACCACATTTCCTTTTTCTGTCAGCAAATCATCAATGATGCCGTCGAATGGCGCTACAATAAGCGATTTATCTAATTGTCGCTGCATTTGCTGAACGCTGTTATTCACTTGTTCGAAGGCAGTTTGAGCTTCTAAAAATTGAATTTCTGAGCCTATGTTTTGTTCCCACAAACGTTCTTGACGCTCGAATCTTGTTTTAGCAAGGGCTTGTTGGGCTTTCATTTCAGCTAGTTGGTTTTGAAGTCCTCCGTCGTCAATTTTTGCTAAGCGTTGTCCTTTTTTAACAATATCCCCTTCTTTCACGTAAAGGTCTGTCAACACTCCTGTAAATTCAGGGTAAATCAAAATGTTTTCGTCTGTTGTTACATTTCCTTGAACTTTTATGAAATGCTTAAAAGTGCTTTTTTTCACTTGAATTGCTTCAACGAGAGGATATCTGTTTTCGTCTTCAAAAGAAGCTAGTTTTTCATCTAACTTTTCTATGTTGGCTAACAGCTCTCTTTGGTCGTGATACAATTTCTCTTTCAGCTTTTGTATTTCTTCTTTGTTATCTGAATTGAGTACTTCTTCAAAAGAAGGCTGTTCTTTGTTGCAAGATACAAGCAAGAATAAGCTGATTAGACTTAGGGTGTATAGTTTTGTATTCATGGGTTGTTTATTTCAAATTTGTTATTTCAAATTTCCTATTTCAAATTTCAATTTTTCATTTCTCATTTTTCAGTTCTCCCTCTCGTGCTGCTTGCGCTGAGTATAATCGAAGTGAGCTTAGTCGAAGTATCGGGGGTTAGGGGGCTTCACTTCTCACTTCTTAATTCTTACATCTCAATTCTTACATCTCACTTCTCTATACTTAATTCTCAGTACTTAGTACTAAGTACTATTCCACAGGTTTATTCAACACCGTTTCTAAATTTGCTTTTGCTGAAATTACATTTAGCATGGCATTCAGGTATTCGTTTTGTGCTGCGTATAGTTGTTGTTGTGCTTGTCTTAATTCAAAGCTTGAAGCAACGCCTTCTTTGTATTTAACTTCGTTTTTGTGCTCGATACGTTCGGCGAGTTCAAGATTTCGTTGACTATTTAAGTAGGTTTCGGTGGCGAATTGAAAATCTGATCTTGCTCTATTTAACTCCATTCGGATTTGGGACAGGCTTTCATCCTTTTGCGTAGTGGCTTGATCGAGTGCAATTTTTGCACGCTGACTCCTCGCATTGCGTTGAAATGAGCTAAAAATAGGCACATTTAAACTTAATCCCACCGCAGAAAAATCAAACCAATTAGCACTGTTGCTAAAAAAAATGAAATCCTCACTAAACGAAAGATAACCATAGGTTGCAAAACCGCTTAAAGTCGGTAGGTTTTTACTTCTTTCTAGTTGCCACTCTAACTCACGTTGACGCACCAAATTATCCGCAATTTTATAGTCCACATTAGCCTCTAAATTGAGTTCTTCTGAAACCAAATCAGAAGCCATCATTTGTTGATTAGCTAATTGCATTAATTCATCTACAAGTGTAACCTCTGTTTCTATAGGCAAACCGAGCACAAAATTGAGGGTTTCTTGGGTAATTTTATGGTTTCGCTTAGCGTTACGTAGTTCATTCTCTAATTGAACAACGGTAATTTCTAATTGTTCGACATCCTCTTCTTCAGCTAAGCCATTTTCAAAAATTTTCTGCGTCTCATTGAGGTTATCTTTCGCATTGGTTAGGTTTTTTTGGATGATTTCTACCGATTCTTCTAAAAGCAACACGTTTCCATAGGCATCGACCACCGATTTTCTGACTTCTAATTTTGTTTTTTCTTCAAAATTAGCTGAATATTCTAGAAATGTTTTGGCCGCGCGTAAAGCAACAATATACGATCCATCAAAAATCAACTGATTAAGTTGAGCTGTTGCATTCATACTTTGCCTAGGTTGAAATACCACAGGGACAAATTCTCCTTCTTCTCCACCGAAAGGGCCGCCTCCTGGAAACGGAGTCACCTGTATAATAGGGTTATAGGTATAATCTGCAACTGCTGAAACTTGCGGCAATCCATCGGCCGTAGTTTCCCATTTTTGTTTCATTGCAGCCAAAACATCGCGTCGAGCGTTGATGGCGCTGTAATTTTTTTCTGTTGCGAAACGTATGGCTTCCTCTAAGGTAAACTGATAGCTTTTTTCTTCTTCCTGAGCTACTGAAGGAAGAGCCAAAGCAATGATTAAAATTAGCGTAAAAAGTTTATGCATGGTGTAAGTTTGTTTCTAATTCAATAAGACGAGATAATCCTTTTTCTGTTACGATACTTCGCAAATGATAGGAAAGAAATTCTTCGTAAAGTTGTTTTGGTGAAAGTTCGGTAACTTGAAATAATTCTTCGTTTTTTAGATTCATCATCCCTGAAATATATAAACGAGTAATGAAAATGCGGTTCAAATCCTCTCGGTATAAACCAAGTTGAATCCCACGTTCAAGATTTTGTGTGCAACATTCGTCCATTTTACAAACTTGCGAATCTTTCAATTTAGCAAATATTTCAGGGTAATATTTTTGCATTTGGTACTGCGGAGAAGATTTCTCGTCTTTTAGTCGACGAAGCACCATTCGTTTAATTTCGAACAATTCTTGAATTGGATCGAAATTTTGCTGCATGATATGGTCTATTTGCTCATGAATATGATTACGCACAAACAAGGCTACTTCTTCCACCAAATGCGCTTTGTTGTTGAAGTATTCGTAAATGGTTTTTTTGGACACACTTAGCTCATTGGCCAAATCGTCCATAGTTACGCTTTTGAAGCCGAACTCCAAAAATAACTCACTTGCTTTTTCTATTATTTGCGCTTTCATAAGTGGGCGCAAAAGTAGTTTTGGAAACTTTATAAACGATAAAAGTTTCCAAAGTTTTTAAATAGTTTAACATTTTGGGGGTAGTTAAAAAACTTGAACGAGCGTTTGCATATCAGTTATAAGTTGAAATTACTGGAAAAGAAAACAGCCTGTCGCGACCTTTTCTGGAATGATTTTTTTCTTTTCTTGTCAAATTGATTTTTCGAATCTCGATTTTTGTAATGAAAACTACGTTTAAATAATAATGAGTATAATAAAGCTTCAATAAATAATAATTTTATATTTGAAAATTGAATTTAACACCCTAAACCAAGTGCATGTTTTCAAAATTAGTTACCTTATTTTTTGTCTTTTTTTCAACGCTTACAAGCTTTTCTCAGCCAAGTTTATTCAATCAATCTTACGATGAAACAACTGATTTTGGTTTGTCACAAAAGAAATTAAATGAATATCGTTCGCGTGGTGAATTGGTTATTTTTAACGAAGAAAAACACGAAACAAAAATTGCAAAAGAAGTGTTCAAGAAAAAAGTAGGCAAGTCCATAAAAAATAGGGATGGTGTTGGTACAACTACATATACGATTATCGCCGATAAAAAAATTCCGCATTACCGCATGAATTATATTTTTATCGATGGCAATACCATGAGTGCTATTAAGGTAGAAAACATGCGAAAATCCTTACGCAAATTACTCGATGATGATGTGAAGTTTGAGTCGGTTGCGCGACAGTATTCTATGGATTATAATGCAAATAGGGGAGGAGACTCTGGTTGGTTCAAGGAAAAAAAGACCATCCCAGAATTCTTTAAAGCGACCAATCGACCTAAGTTGTTAGCCAATGAAATTTTTGAAGTTAACCTTCCTGAGATGAATTGGTTTTATATCGTGAAGAAAACTTATACACCGACTAATATTAGAGAGGTTTTAGTTTTGGTTGAAAGAGAATATTAATAGCATGCAACTTTTTTATTTTCCTGAAATTTCTGAATCAACAACTCACTTTTCTTTCCATAAAGAAGAAAGTAAGCATATTGTAAAAGTTTTACGAAAAAAAGAAGGAGACTTACTACAAGTTACTAACGGTAAAGGCTTACTGTTTACTACCCAAGTTATAAATGCCAAACAGAGTGGGTGTGAGGTTGAGGTTACTCAGGTTGAAAAATTTGAGAATACTAGAAGTTATCATCTTCAGATGGTGGTTGCTCCTACCAAAAGTAATGACCGAACGGAGTGGTTCCTAGAAAAGGCTACTGAGCTAGGTGTCGATGAATTTTCCTTTTTAGCATGTACAAACTCCGAGCGTAAAGTAATTAAAGAAGAGCGTTTTGAAAAAGTTGTGCTAAGTGCAATGAAACAATCTTTGCAGTTGCATCTTCCTGAAGTAAATCCTTTACAAGATTTTGAATCTTTTGTAAAAAAAGCACATTTGGGTCAGCGATTTATTGCACATTGTTACGATACACCTAAACAAAATTTATGGGATGCCATTGAAACTAATGTAAAGGAAGTAATAATTTTAATCGGACCTGAGGGCGATTTTTCTGAAGAAGAAGTAGAGTTGGCCATTCATCATGGTTTTACCCCTGTTAGTTTAAGCCCTAATCGATTGCGTACGGAAACTGCAGCATTAGTAGCCGTTCACACTATAAACCTAAAATTTCAATAAGCAATCGGTTTAGAAAGTTACATTTCTATACCTTTACATTTTAATTGAAAATTATGCGTTTAGCCTACAAAATACTATTACTTGCATTTTTTGCAGCCCATTTGTCACAATCACAAGAAATAGCACTTCTCAAGTACCAAGGTGGTGGCGATTGGTATAGTAATCCTACTTCGTTACCTAATTTAATTGCTTTTGCAAACCAAGAAATTAATACCGCTTTAGAGGCAAAACCAATAACGGTAGAAACGGGTAGCCCTGAAATTTTTAATTACGCATTTATTCATTTAACTGGACACGGCAACGTATATTTTTCTGATCAAGAAGCCCAGAATTTACGAACTTATTTGCTCAGCGGAGGATTTCTTCATGCAGATGATAATTATGGAATGGCACCTTATTTTAAAGAGGCCATTAAAAAAGTTTTTCCAGATAAACCATTAGAAGAAATTTCAGCATCTCACCCAATTTTTAAACATCCCTTCGAGTTTCCGAATGGGTTGCCAAAAATACACGAGCACGACGGACTACCACCTCAAGCTTTTGGTATTTTTGACGAAGATCGTTTAATGGTTTTGTTTACTTATGAAAGTGATTTAGGTAACGGATGGGAAGACCCCGAGGTGCATAACGACCCTCAAGAAATTAGGCTAAAAGCACTAAGAATGGGCGCAAATATCTTGTATTATGTATTTATGAATTAAAACTTGATGGAAAAACAATTAGAGCATACCACTACGCCAAAAGACAAACCAATCACCGCTATTTATTTGATCGCTAATTTAGTGGATAGTCCTGCTAATTTGGGCGCACTTTTTCGGTTAGCAGATGCTTTTGGTGTGAACACTATTTTTCTTTCAAGCGAACAAGTTTTAATGATGGAAAGCAATCGCTTTAAGCGAATGTCAAGAAGTACAGAAAAGTATGTAAAAACTTGCGTAGAAGATGATTTAGGAGCACTTATTGAGCGTCTAAAATCAACCTCAATTTCCCTTTATGCCTTGGAGTCTACCACTCAAAGTAAGTCAATTTCTAGGATTCATAAACCGCTTCAAATAGGATTATTGATTGGTTCGGAGAGAAATGGTATTCCGGCTCATTTTTTGGATTTATGCGATGCGAGTTTTCATATTTCAATGTACGGGAATAATTCAAGTATAAATGTAGCGCAAGCAACCGCAATTGCACTTTACGAGCTTCAACGTAAGGCATAAAAAAAGAGGGCCTTTTAAAGACCCTCTTTCATCTAAAACTAATTCAACTACTTAGCCTAGTTGCTCTTCATTAATTTTATAGTTTCTGTACTTCTTCCACTCTGAATTTTAACAAAGTACATACCATTGCTAAGTTCAGCAACTGAAAATCTTTCATTTGCAAGGAAGTTTCCTTTAAATTCCTTTACTTTTTTTCCGTTAATGTCATAAACTTCTACTTTTTCTGCATCTGTGCTTAATGCGAAGAAGTTAACACTAGGGTTTGGGTATAGGCTTATGCTAGTTTGTTCAAAAACCTCAGTAGATAAGGTCCCTGGCGAATTGTTGGCGAAAACTATAAATTCACCGGGCTCAAGAGTAATACTCATGTTGGTATTAGATACTTCAAAAGGAGAATCTTCTAACACATTGTACCATGTTCCTGTTTCTTGGAAAAACGGTTGCGTTGTAAGATTGGTAACACCAAAGTTTCCAACAACAATAACGTATCCTATTTCATCTTCTCCAGCTTCATCATTAATTACATAAATCTTCTTTTCAAAATCGTTTGCCGTTTCAAGTGTAAAGTTAATTGACTTAAATATGGGGTCTTGTTTTTTGAACTGAATTAACTTTTTCCACGTATCGTAAATGGCCATTCTATTAGGGTTATTTACGTAATCCCAACGAATTGGTTTAACAGCTGTTCTACAATCGTTATTAATACTTCCATCAGGACAATGATTAATAGAGTAGTCGTAACCAACCTCACCAAATTGCCATATCATTTTTGGACCTGGCACAGTGAAGTAAAATGCACCCGCTAATTCTAAACGTTGAAGTGCAGTATTTAAATTAGTAATATCATAACCACCGCTTGAATTCCCAAATTGAAGGTTTTTGTACATCAAACGCTCTTCATCATGGCTTTCCATGTAGCCTAAAACAGAATGAAAACTCCATCCGTTTCCGTTATTTCCTCTACCTCTAAAGGAAACTCTGTTGAAGTTTGAGTTATCATAACCCATTGTTGCTTGGTTGTACTGAAAGTTTACATTTCCCCAAGTAAGCATTCCGTTTTCGTTAGGGTTAGAACCATCAAAACGATGGTTTACAAGCACTTGTTCTTCACTATCTGGAGCAAAATGCTCTAAAATAACATAGGCGGTTTCATCGTATTGTCTAATTTCATTATACATACGAATTAAGTTATTGATACGTGTTTGGTCAAATCCACCACCGTCTCCAGGTGTCATTGTGAAACCTTTCGTGAAATCAAAACGGAAACCATCTACATTGTATTCTTCTAACCAATAACGATTCATATTGTCTAACCATTCGTGGGTGTAGAATTTGTTATGGTCAATTTTTTCAAAGAAAGAAAAAACAGGATTAGGATCAAACTCAGCAAAAATAGGATTGTTAGCAGTTGCATTACCACCAAAACACCCATTACAATCGTTGTACATTCTAAAATAAGGACTTTGTCCCGTTCCGTGGTTGTAAACTACATCTAGTATAACCGCAATACCTCTTGCGTGACATTCATCTACAAAAGCTTTGAAAGATTCAGGACTTCCATAGTATTTGTCTAAGGACATATGAAGTGAAGGGTTGTACCCCCAAGAATCGTTATTATCAAATTCGCTTACAGGCATTAACTCAATGGCGTTAATTCCCAAACTTTCTAAATAGTCAAGTCGTTCAACCACAGCGTCAAAGCTTTGTAATTCGTCAAAGTCACGGACTAATAATTCGTATACAACTAAATCTTCTTGATCAGGTCTTTGGAAGTTAGGAACTTGCCATTCGTATTCGGGCTGATTTAAACGAACCCAAGTAAGAATATTAGAAGTTTTATCTGTTGGAAATGAAGGTATTCCAGGGAATACTCCTCTTGACATGATAAAAGGATCATTAAATTGATTGATAGACAATTGCGAATATGGGTCAGGAACTCTAAATGAGTTTTCAATTACATACTCGTACAAGAAATTGTCATCATCGTGATCAGTTAAGTCAATAGTAATCCAGTGTCTGTCGTTCGATGAATCTACATTCATCAAGTAAGTGTTGTTCACTTGGTAATCAGAGTCTACTAAATTACTGGCAACATGAATAAATTCTTTTCCAGGTGCATATACAACCAAGCTGATTTCGTTTGGATTGTTTGGGTCAAAATTAATTCCATCTTTTAATCCTGAGGGCATTGCTGCTTGGGTTGGATTTGGAGTTAATACAGCAAAGAAGCTAACAGATTGACTTTCAGAATCACCGGTTTGTGTCGCAGTTAGAGTAAAGTTGATGTCCTCATTAACCGTCAAATTGTGGTTGTAAGAAGTAGTGTTGTTTTGTGTATGAATAACAGCTCCATTTGCTACTAATGAAAAATCAGCAGCTAAACTTGTGGTAGCAGAAATGTTGAAATTACTTCCGCTTTCAATAATTGTTGAAGTTTGAGCTGGCTGAGTTAAGGTTAGTTGAAACGAACCTACATTGAATACAAAGTCATTACATGATGGAGGGAGTTTCATTTCTTGATTTCCTGACGCGTTTCTAAAAACCAAGCCCATTCTTACAGCATTTGCAGCTTGTGCAGCCGAAAGTCCAAAGTATTCATTTGGTGTTATGGTAATACTGAAAATACCATTTCCTTCATTGGTCATTTCACCAACACCATCGTCTTGACCCCAGTTTCCGATGACAGAAAACCCAAATGGATTTTGTGCATCTCCGATTCCAGCATGCATGTAAACTTTAGGTGTTGAAATGGGTATGCTATTACATTGACTTTGAGATAAGTTAACAGTAATAGTAATTTCTTCATCTACATCAAAGGTAGCAGGAGTAATGCTTACCTGCGCACTTGTAAAGTAGCTAATTAGTAAAAGTAGTAATAAGCTTAAATTTTTCATAGTTATTTTATTTTTATTAAATATAAAGCCCTTGAATTATTTCTAAAGCAAGGGCTTTATTATATTTTAGTAAACCCTAGTTTACAGGTATAAACATGTAGCTTCCATCTAGGTCGTTAAACCAGATGTCGTATGTACCACACTCAACAGGAATGTCTGGACCACCAAAGGTTCCAAATCCAGAAAGAGCTGTATTCGATCCCCAGTTGGTATCCCAGTCGCCAGTGGTTCTGAATTTTGCAGCACCATCTACCAATTCAATTCCACTAATGAACCATTTGTGTACATCGAATGAAGATTGAGTCATTTCAGTGTCGTCATCCCATCCAAACGGAGTAGAAGAACCAATTATAGAAATGCTTCCATAAGTTGGAGCAGAAGAAGCGTCAAACGCAACCATTTCGAAACTTGGGGCGTCTAAATCAACATTCAAGGTATAGAATCCAGTATCTCCAGCTGTTGTAAAAATGTCTGGGTCACCACCTAAATCATCACTGCTAGCAAGTACTCCTCCTTCTAGACCCCATTGTGGTTGCCATTGTCCTCTATTTTCTAAAAATTTAAATTGGTTGGTATCGCCTCCTAAGAATCTACCCGTAAATGTGTAGCTATTTTCGTTGTTAGGATCTCTTACCAACGGCATATTGTTGTTGTTGTTGTTCCAATCTGCAGCTGTAGCATTTCCTACTAAAAATAATTGTCTTAAGGCAGGTGGTGTACAACCTGATTCTCCATCACCTACAAGTAAAATACGTACATTCAAAACGATGGTTTCAGAAATTGCTTCTGGAGAGTTCGTAGCATCTTGTGTGCCTAAAATCGCTCTAACTCTGAAGAACAATTCCCCTGTATTATTGATGATTTGGTTTCCTTCTTCATCTAAAATCGGGTTGTCTTCTTCGTCTGTTTGAGGTACGTTGCTAATTCCTTTCGCATTTGCGATACTTAACATTTGAGCAACAGTAATTGACGCTTGAGTAGTTGAAGATTCTGTTACCAGTTGTGCATCTTCAAATGTTCCGTCTGCTGAATTTTCTAATAAGTAAGTTATCGCAGTTTGAGCTCCAAAGTCTGGAGATGCCCAAATAAAACGCTCAGCAATGTTGCTTCCGGTTTCAGTTCCAAGAACATACTCAGGTAAAAATTCATTTAGTAAGGTAATTCTATCGGGGTTCTCTACCGTTTGGAAACGAAAATTATCGTCGTCGGTACACGCGTTGAAGCCAATTGCAGCTACAAACGCTAAAATAAGAAGTGAAATTTTATTTTTCATCGTAATTTATATGTTTAATTAATAACCTGGATTTTGTGTTAAATTTCTATTGGTAGCTAAGCTTTCTGCTGGTATTGGGTAAAGGTTTCTGAACGAACCCGTTGGGATTCCATTTAAAGAGCCTCCTTTTAATGCCCAAATGTATTGGCTTCCTGAAAATAAGCCAAAACGGATTAAGTCTTGTCTTCGGTGCGATTCCCAATACAATTCGCGTAATCTTTCATCGATGATAAAATCTAAGGTTAGATTTCCTTCGCTAATTTGCATTCCGCCGGCTCTGTTTCTAAGCATATTTATGTAGGCTGTTGCCTGACCTAAAGACCCACCGCCACCTCTTAGGTGTGCTTCTGCATACATTAAGTAAGCATCTGCAAGTCTAAACATAGGAAATGCTACATCCGAGAAAGTAAGGTCACTGCCTTGGCTACCATCGCTTCTAACATTGGTATATTTTTCTAAAATATATCCTTCGTCGTTGTTGTCTATTCTTGTAATTTGAAGTGGTCTATTTTCAGAAATAATGGTATTTCTTGCATCATTCGCAAATTCTGAACCGTCAAATTTTGCAACAAACTGTGGTGTTAATCGAATAGCACCTCCCCAGCCGTTAGGAGAAACGCCAAGATTTTCACCATTAGCTTCTAAACTTCCTACAGCACCATTCGTCATTACGGTTGTAGGACCAAATGATTGAGAAAATTCTCCATTTGCGGTAATTCCGAAAATGATTTCATTAGTTGCTTCATTTGTGCTGTTATCACCTCTAAAGTTGTTTCTGTAATCTGCTGCTAATGCGTATCCTGAACCAATTACTTGTTCCGTATAGTCTAGTGCGTCCGTATACCTTGGCTGCCCAATGTACACTTCGGCATTTAAGTAAACTTTTGCAAGTAGCATTAGGGCGGTGCCTCTGTCTGCTCTTCCAAATTCTACGGTTCTAGCGGGTGCTAATTCATCTAAAATGTCAAGTAATTCGCTTTCTACATACGCAAATAACTCTTCTCTGTTCATTTGTTCGCCTTCAAAGCTTCCAACAGGAATTGTTTCGTCGTAAAAAGGAGCTTTCCCGAACATATCCATTAAGTGGTAGTAAGAAAGTGCTCTTAAAAAACGTGCTTCTGCTCTGTACACAGGAATGTTAGCTTGTTCTTCTGGCGAAACGTTTCTGGAAGCCACTAAATCAGGCGTAGACTGCCTTAAAAACTCGTTAGCAAAAGCTACACTTGCCATGGCTCTACTAAACATACCCCCAATAATAGGGTTTATTGAAGTCCAGGTTTTACGTTGTATTTCACGTATTCCCGGATCGTTTTCATACGACCAAATAGCTTCGTCTGTACTAAACATTTGCAAGTTCATTAATCCACGGCCGTACTGGCTTGTACCAGCATCTAGCCCGCTAATATTAGAAGATCCAGGTCCTCTAATACCCGTAAGTGTCAAGTTTGCATAAACACCCGCTAAAGCTCTTTTGTAAGCATCAGGTTCTGCAAAAAAATCGTCTGCTAAAAATATGTTTGGATCCTTAGCATCTATGTTCATGTCGCTGTCGCAAGCTACAATTCCAAAAGAAGCTAGTACAACCAAAAGCATTAATTTAGACTTTGTGATTATTTTATTCATAGTTCTCTTTTTAAATAATAACATTTTCATTCATCATCATCCTACTAAACATGTTAAAAATTAACATTTGCTCCAAATAAGAAAGTTCTAGGTCTTGGGAAGATGGTGTTGTCTATTCCACCAAATATTTCTGGATCCAAACCTGAGTAATTTGTAATTACGAAGGCATTTTGAATACCAGCCCATAGCCTAAAGTTGTTTCCTTTGTTGAAGAAATCTCTAAACGTATACCCAAGTTGAATGTTATCCATTCGTAAAAATGAAGCATCTTCTAAATAAATGTCAGATAAAATAACATCCGCTTGGTTGTTGAAATTTGTATTTAAAACCGATCGTGGAATGTTTCCAACTACTTGGTTATCTTGTAAGAAATTAAACTGCGCTCTAGAAGAATTTACGTTGTTGTAGTTGTAATTACCAAAACTAGCACGTAAGTTGAAGGTGAAATCAAAATCCTTATAGCGCATAGTGGATTGGAACCCCATAGTTACGTCTGGCATAGGATTTCTGTACGCGTAACGATCGTCGTCATTAATTACGTTGTCTCCATTTAAATCTGCATACGCTCCTTCAATCGGCATGCCGTTAGCATCGTAAATTTGGTTGAACACAAAGAACGAGTTAGGTGCAAGTCCAGCGGCATTAATCTGGATGTTATTTCCAGTACCTCCTTCAATTCCTCCTACACGAATTTCTTGTCCGTTTGCTAAATCAATAATTTCTTGATCCATAAACGTAACGTTGTAATTCACATTCCAATCAAACTTATCTCTATCGCCTCTTGCGTCAAAGATCACTCCATTCAAACCAATTTCTAAACCTTTAGTATCTAAAGTACCCGCGTTTTGATCGAAGGCATTACTAAAGTTTGAACCGTCTGGAATTCTAGAGAAAATAAATAAGTCTTCTGTTCTTCTGTAGTAAGCATCTACCGCACCTGTAAGTCGGTTTCCGAAAATTCCAAAATCAAATCCAGCATTGTAGGTAGTTGCAGTTTCCCAAGTAGCTAACGTATTTCTAGCAAATGGTAAACCTACATTTATAGGTGTGTTTCCAAACATGTATTGGCTGTTTGGGAATGATTGCCCATATTGCTCAAAATAAATGTCTCGTGGTCCAATTTCTTGCTGCCCTGTTTGCCCAACACCGACTCTAAACTTTAAGTCGCTAAACGTGGTTGTGTTTTTAGCAAAATCTTCTTCTAAAATATTCCAAGCGAATGCTCCAGAGAAGAAGTTACCCCAACGCACATCTTTAGCAAAACGAGAAGACCCGTCACGTCTGTAAGAGGTAGTTAAAACATATTTATCTTCAAAATTGAAAATACCTCTGGCAAAATAGGCAACCAAAACTAAGTCCGGCGCTTCAAAGCTAATAGGCACTTCAGAATCTAGCGTACTTCTAATGTTTCCTGAATTGAAACCTTTGGTTTCAAAACGTTGGTAAGAGTAACCTGCAGTAAAGTCTGCATTAAACCCTTTTGCTAAATCACGCTTGTAGTTTAAATAACCATCAGCTAAGTAGTTTCTTATATCGCTAGTGAAGTTACTCTCAGCACCAAGAAATTGTAAAGTTTGCGGATCTCGGAATCCATTAATACTTTGTGCATCTTGAATAAAGAAGCCACTACCAGACTCAATGTCCATACCTAAGTTAACAACCGCTCTTAATTCTGGTAAAAAGTGAAAACGATAATCTGCATTAAAGTTACCGAAAATTCTATTTGCTTCAGTTCTATTTTCTTGTTGTAAGATGGTTGCAACTGGGTTTCTAGTTCCGTTTAATGGCTCATTTCCTTGAGGTGAATTTGGATTAAAGTATTCAAAAAACCCACCAAAAGGAGAATTGTTTAAGAACACAGGCTGTGTTGGGTCAAAACGAATCGCCGCTCCTTCAACACCTGGAGAAAAACGGTTTTTTTGTAATGATGCATTCGCATTTAAATTAATACGTAAATGGTCTTTAAAAAAAGTTGGGTTCATAGCAACAGAAACACTTGAACGTTGAAACTCTTCTGTTAATCTTAAACCTTCTTGATCGATATGACCAGCTGACAATCGAGTAGGTATTCTGTTGAAAAGTTGACCTCTAATCGATACGTTGTGATCGGCAGAAATAGCAGTTCGGTATATTTCACGTTGCCAATTGGTGTTTGCATTTCCTAACTTAGGAAGATCGTTTGGACGTTTATCTGCGATTAAAGCACGAAATTCATCCCCATTAAATACATCCAATTCATTAAATAAGGTATATACACCTCCAGTGTAGTTGTAATCTACGTTAAACTTTTTACTACCTTTTTTAGTTTCAATAATAATTACCCCCGCAGAAGCTCTATTACCATAAATAGCAGTAGCAGAAGCATCCTTTAATACAGTAAACGATTCAATATCGTTAGGGTTAATCGAAGCTAAAATAGATCTTGAACCACCAGCAGTTTGATTAGAAAGAGGCAGACCATCTAATACAATTAAAGGGTCGTTGTTTGCAGATAGCGAACCACCACCTCGAATTCGAATGGCAGAACCAGCTCCAGGCTCTCCTCCTGTAGTAATATTAACCCCTGCAACACGACCTTGGATAAGGTTTTCAGCGGTAACAATATTACCTTTGGTAAAATCCTCTTCGGTTACCGTAGTTACTGAACCGGTGATGTCTTTTTTACGGGAAGTACCATACCCAATAAGTACTACTTCTTCCAAAACATCATCATCGGTTTCTAACTGAATACTTAGGTTTCTTTGCCCCGAAAACTTAATCGTTTGAGTTTTGTAGCCTAAATATTTGATACGGATCGTCTCTCCGTTGTTTACTTCAATGGTAAAGTTACCATCAAAATCGGTGCTTGTTCCTCGGTTCGTTCCTTCCACTAGAATTTCTGCGCCAGGTATAGGAATACCTGTATCATCTACAACTGTCCCCTGGAGGGTTTGTTGCGCAAAAAGACCAAATGGTAGTAACAATAACCACAAGCTCAATTGTTTAAGTGTTTGCATAAGTAATTTAAATTAGTGTTACGTTTTAGTTATACTTTTACTTCCGAGGTTAAAATTAGTTAAACTATAAGCTTCTAACAAAACTACGCAATACACTCTAACGTTTTCGTGTTGAAAAGTTTCGTATTTTAACATGTGTTAGTGATGAAAATCAGTATTTTGATTACTTTTTTAAATTAATTGTCATTTTCTTTTTCTAATGCGTAACTTTATTAAGTATATTCAATAAAATGCTTATTATTGTACCACTTACTCACGCCAATATAGGAAAGGTTGTAGCTAAAATAAGTTTTAACTGAGCGCAATTTTTTTCTAATGAATTATCTTCAATAGTCCATAAATTTTAAGATTACCTTTATTAATCAATGTTTACAAACGAAGTTTTACTACATTTGAAGACCTTAAAGTCGATAGAAAATTACAAGTTATGAAACAAAAAGCCACATTAAAAGTAATTGCTAAAGAACTAGACGTATCGGTTTCTACTGTATCAAAAGCACTTAGAGACAGTAAAGAAATTGGAGAAAAGACTAAAGAGCGCGTTAAAGCTTTCGCCAAACTTTACAATTATCGTCCCAATAATATTGCGCTTAGTTTAAAAAATAAAAAGACAAAAACCCTTGGTGTAATTATACCTGAGATTGTTCACCATTTCTTTACGACAGTTATTTCTGGAATCGAAAAATATGCGAACGAACAGGGCTACAACGTAATTGTTGGACTTTCTAATGAATCCTTTGATAAGGAAGTTATTAACCTAGATATGTTAGCCAATGGAAGCATCGATGGATTTATAATTTCGGTTGCCAAAGAAACCCAGGCAAAAGAAGATTTTCATCATATTACTGAAACCATAGACCAAGGAATTCCTATTGTTATGTTTGATAGAGTAGTAGAAGAAATTCTTTGTGACAAGGTAATTGTAGACGATGTAGCTACGTCAAAAAAGGCAGTTCAAAAACTTATTGACTCAGGTTGCAAATATATAGGGATCATAAGCACTAAGGATTATGTTAGTGTAGGTAAATTAAGAACTCGAGGCTACTTAGAAGCATTGAATCATAATGACTTAGAAGTGAATCAAGACTTGATTTTGAAAATTGATGATCAGTTTAATTCTAATGATAATTTGGAAGGCTTAGAGAAGCAAATTGAAGCATTTTTCGATAAAAACAAAAATATCGATGGAATTTTCGCTGTAAACGAATTATATGCCATCACCGCAATGAAAGTTGCTCGACGAAAAAATATTAAAATTCCTGACGATTTGCAAGTTATAGGGTTTACAGATGGAGTTTTATCCCAACATGCCTACCCACCGTTAACAACGGTAAGTCAACATGGTTTCGAGATGGGCGAAGAAGCAGCACGCCTTCTTATCGAACGCCTTGAAAAACAAGATGAAGACGATGAGAGTTACCAAACGGTTGTTGTGAATACCGATATTGTAACTAGGGAAACAACGAAGTGATGAAAGCCCCCAAACTGAGGCCCCCAAACCCCTGAGGGGGGCTTTAAAATAGCATTTTAAAGCTCATTTCCTTCGGAGAGGGGCTTTTAGTCCTTTCGCTGCGACGAAGAATTGCAGATAGGACGTATGTCATCACGACTTCTCATACATGCTTTTATCTGTTTACATTATACGGTTACAGTTAAGATATGCGTGACGTATAATCATGTTCATCTCGTGGCTTTGCGTAGTTCATGGTTATAAGGTATTGATTTTCAGTTATGCACAAAACTTCATTAAGTGGATTTAACTTTCGATTTAAAACAAGCCCAACAGCCTGTCTGAATGCTTGGCTATCAGACAGGTTATCGCAAAACCGCTGTAGGCAACTGGCTTTATTTCGTTCGTCTTATTTTAGAGGGGTTTTGTCGAGTATCAAAAACGTCGGCAATTTTGATAAATCCATTTTCTAAATCAACAGAATAAATCAGTTTGTAATTTTTAAATACTAAATATCTATAATGAATCTCTCTTTGTTTTAGCAAATCCTCTTCTTGGCCTATTAATGGAGAGTTTACCAACTTTTTAGGTTCATTAATAATTCCTTTAAGTTGTTTTTTAGCAATTCTAGGGTTTGCTTTCTTTTCGTAATAATCGTAAATTTCGTCAAGTTGAGATTCAGCAAATTCAGACCAAATAATTTTAAAAGTCATTATTCGTATTTAGCTAATAATTCAGAACTACTTTTATATCGATTATTTATGAAATCAGATTCCGATTTATCAATCCTTTTATTAAGCTGGTCTATCGTCATTGGTTCAAATGTTCGCTCATTTGGAGTGTTTTTTTCTTTACTCAATATTTTTTCAAGACGAGAAATAGCTTCTTCACTTTGAAGTTTTAAAAATTCCTGCACAAATTCAATTTTGCGAGCTTCTAAATTCATTACGAAATAATTTATTCAAATATACAAATTATTACATTCAAATTTGCATTGTTTTCGTTTTCTTAGTTTGTTGCCAACTTGTGTGTAGAAAATTTGTACATACGTGTTCCGTCTATTTAGTTTTTGAAGCCCACTCACTCAGATGCAACCTCTCACTATCGTTACTAATCATGTTTTTATTTAAATTAATGATTATCAGTGTTTTGTTTATCTTCGAGCCCTTCACTTCTTCAGGATAAACTCCGTCGAGAAGTGGTCGGTTCTCGACTTAGCCTGTCCTGAGCGATAGCCGAAGGGCTCGAACTTGAAACAAGATTAAAAAACGTCACATACCATTAAATAAATTTTTCTAATTTTAAGTGGCTCGATGTGACAGATAGCGGTGGATTGTCATATGTAATGAAAGAAAACATACTTTTTTGTATTTGTTAATTAGAATTTTAAAGATTCATTTCGATACAATTCTAAACGCTCTAAAAGGCATTTAGAATCACTCAATGAGACATTATTACTAACTGCTATATTTCAAGAGTTAATGGGGGTGCTTATTTTTCTTCAACAATTTACTTCACCTAAAAAAATAAACCTATATTTGTAGCCATATTTTTGAATCTTATACTTTTACTTCCCACAGATAAGTTTTCAAAAATTGAAAAGCTTATCGTTTACACTAATAAGTAACGATATGCAAAAACGTAAACTCAGCTTCTGGGAAATTTGGAACGTTAGTTTCGGTTTCATGGGGGTTCAATTTGGTTTTGCTCTGCAAAACGCTAACATCAGTAATGTTTTAGAAAACCTTGGTGCAGATGTGCATTCGCTTTCCTTTTTTTGGTTAGCGGCCCCTGTTATGGGATTAATTGTACAGCCCATTGTAGGTGGTGCTTCTGACTTAACATGGAACAAGCGATTTGGTAGGAGAGGACCTTTTATTTTAGGGGGTGCTTTTTTTGCAGCTCTCGGAATGTACCTAATGCCAAACGCATCTTTGTTTGTTCAACTTATGCCTGCCATGTTTTTTGGTGGATTGATGTTAGCGCTAATGGATGCGAGTTTTAACGTAACCATGCAACCATTTCGCGCTTTAGTTGCCGATATGGTTCCTGAATCTCAACGTAATCAAGGCTATTCTATTCAATCTTTACTAATTAACATTGGTGCGGTAATTGGTTCTGCTTTACCTTTTATTCTTACTAATGTTATAGGTTTGAGTAATATTGCTGAACGAGGCCAAGTATCTGATTCGGTAACTTGGGCTTTTTATTTGGGAGCAACCATATTACTAGGTTCAGTTTTGTGGACGGTTTTTAAAACCAAAGAATATCCACCTGAAGTTTATTACGCTAACGAAGGAATCGATCCTGTAGAAGAAAAAGCTAGACGCGCCAAAGAAGCCAAACGCTCGCTTGGCTCAAAGCTTGCCGATTTTGGTAGTTTGGTGGTAAATATGCCAAAAACCATGCGTCAGTTGGCGGTGGTGCAATTTTTCTCTTGGTTTGCTTTGTTTCTGATGTGGGTATATACTACTCCCGCAATAGGTCAGTACATTTGGGGAATTCCTGAAATGTATTACGGCGACGAAGCTAAAATTCCCGCCAACGTTCCTGTAGATATCATTGCCGGCTTCAAACAAGCCAAAGGTTCAGCAGGGGATTGGGTTGGAATTTTGTTTGCGGCATATTCGTTATTCGCTGCGATTTTTTCCGTGTTGATGATTAAAATTGCCAACAAATTAGGTCGAAAAGCAACTTATTCAGGGGCTTTACTTCTTGGAGGAATTAGCTTTGTTTCCTTTTTGATTTTCCAAAATGATGAGCTAACAAGTGTCAACTTACTAATTGCCACCTTCGATATTCCTAAAGGAGCTTTGTACCTCATTTTTCCAATGATTGGAATAGGTATTGCTTGGGCTGCTATTCTAGCAATGCCGTATGCTATTCTCTCTAATGCACTTCCTCCACAGAAAATGGGAGTGTATATGGGGATTTTCAATTTTACCATTGCTGGTCCACAAATTGTTGCGGGTCTTGCAGGAAAAAGCTTACTCGGTTTATTTGGCGGCGAACCCATTAACATGATTTTGCTAGCAGGTATTTCCATGCTTTTGGCTGCGGTTAGTGTATTTTTTGTAACTGAAACGACAAACAAAAAAATTAATGAGTAAGAAAACTTTTATTTTCGATTTGGACGGCGTTATAGTCGATACAGCTAAATTTCACTTTATAGCGTGGAAAAATTTAGCCGAAGGACTAGGCATTCCATTTTCGGAAGAACAAAATGAACAATTAAAAGGAGTAAGTAGAATTGTTTCTTTAGAAAAGATTTTAGCTTGGGGAAATAAAGAAATTTCCTCAGCCGATTTTGAAGCTCTTTTGGTTTCAAAAAACGAAGAATACTTGAAGTATGTTCACCAAATGGATGAATCAGAAATTCTTCCAGGAGTTTTAGAACGACTTCAACAACTTAAAAATGAAAAATACAAAGTGGCTTTGGGCTCTGCAAGTAAAAATGCACGTCTCATTTTAGAAAAAGTAGGTTTGATGCCTTATTTTGATGAAATTGTAGATGGTAATGAGGTAACCAAAGCAAAACCTGATCCTGAAGTTTTCTTAAAGGCGGCTTCATTATTAGGAAGCGAACCGAAGGATTGTATTGTGTTTGAAGATTCCTTAGCGGGAGTTCAAGCAGCTAATACAGCAAAAATGATAAGTGTTGGAGTAGGAGACGCAAACATTTTAAATGAAGCCGACTTCAATATTCAGACATTTGAAGATATCGACAATCAACTTTGGGAAGCATTGCTTTCCACAACCAAATAATTGACAATAAATTTAATCGAATTACAATGAACCAAGATTATATCACACCAAACGACTGGTCGATCATTGAAGAGGGATTTGATGCAGAACGCGTCATGTCTTCCGAAAGCTTGTTTAGCATCGGAAACGGCGCCATGGGACAACGAGCTAATTTCGAAGAAAATTATTCTGGAGATACTTTTCAAGGAAGTTATATCGCAGGAGTTTATTACCCTGACAAAACTAGAGTAGGATGGTGGAAAAACGGCTATCCTGAGTATTTTGCTAAAGTACTAAATGCACCCAATTTTATTGGAATTCGGGTGTTAGTGAATGGCGAAGAATTTGATTTACATACCTGTACTTCCATCAAAAATTACAAGCGTGAGCTAAATATGAAAGAAGGTTGGTACCAACGTTCTTTTGAAGCTACCTTACCCAATGGAGTACAAATTAATGTAAAAGCTACTCGATTTTTAAGCTTAACTCACGATGAGCTTGGGCTTATGAATTACCAAATAACCCCATTGAATCAGTCGGCTGAAATTACGTACATTCCTTATATTGATGCGGGAATTACCAACCAAGATTCCAACTGGGATGATAAATTTTGGGAAATAACTGACCTTCAAACACAAGGAGATAGAGGTTTTATTAAATCACATACCAACAAAACAAACTACCAAGTTTGTACCTTCATGCAGTCGAAGTTTTTTATGGGTAACAATGAAGTTGAATTGCCTTCAACAGAAGAGATTACGGATAAAGTAGTGTCTTTTTCATATACACAGAAAGTTGCTCAAAACGAAAGCTTCACTATTCAAAAGTATGCTGGTTATGTAACTTCACTAAATCATAAAGAAAGTGAGCTTATCAATGCTGCTAATCATGTTTTGGATGCTGGAGTTCAAAAAGGCTTCGATGCACTTTTAGAAGAACAAAAGCAAGCTTGGGCGAGTATTTGGGAGATGAGCGACATCCAAATTGAAGGGGATGTAAAAGCACAACAAGGAATTCGTTTCAATATTTTCCAATTGAACCAAACTTACTTAGGTAAAGACGCTCGTTTGAACATTGGTCCAAAAGGATTTACAGGCGAAAAATATGGCGGAAGTACTTATTGGGATACAGAAGCTTATTGCTTCCCGTTTTATATGGCGACTAAAGACCAAGAAGTGGCTAAAAACCTGCTGGTTTACCGTTACAAGCATTTGGGCAAAGCCATCGAAAATGCGGAGAAACTTGGTTTCACCAACGGCGCTGCATTATACCCAATGGTTACTATGAATGGTGAAGAGTCCCACAACGAATGGGAAATTACCTTCGAGGAAATTCACCGAAATGGAGCGATTGCCTTTGCGATTTATAACTACCACCGATATACAGGCGATTATTCGTACATCCCTGAAATGGGAATGGAAGTCTTGATCGGAATTGCTCGTTTTTGGCAACAGCGTGTCAACTTTTCGACAGCAAAAAATAAGTACGTTATGTTAGGCGTAACAGGTCCTAACGAGTACGAAAATAACGTGAACAACAACTGGTATACCAATTATATAGCTAAATGGTGTATGGAGTATATGTTAGAAAACCTTGCTGTTTTGAAAGCTGATTACCCAAGTGATTTTTCAAGAATACTTGAGAAAACAAAGCTTTCTGATGAAGAAGTAAGCAAGATGAAAGATATTTCAGCAAATATGTATTTCCCTTACGATGAAAAAGAAGGGGTGTATCTGCAACAAGACGGTTTCTTAGATAAGGAAATGGTTAAAGTAGCTGACTTAGATAAGAGTCAGCGTCCTATCAATCAGCATTGGTCGTGGGATAGAATTCTGCGTTCGCCTTACATCAAGCAAGCGGATACCTTACAAGGATTCTATTTCTTCGAAGATCATTTTTCTGAAGAGGAACTTGAGAAGCATTTTGATTTCTACGAGCCATTTACCGTTCATGAATCTTCTTTGTCGCCTTGTGTACATAGCATTCAAGCAGCTAAACTAGGTCGCATGGAACAGGCGTATGAATTCTATTTAAGAACTTCTCGCTTGGATTTAGACGATTACAACAAAGAAGTAGAAGAAGGTTGCCACATTACAAGTATGGCAGGAACTTGGCTAAGTATAGTGGAAGGTTTTGGTGGAATGCGTGTCAAAGACAATCAGTTGCATTTTGCACCAAAAATCCCTTCGCAATGGAAGGCATATTCATTCAAAATCAACTTTAGAAACCACATTATCAACGTACAAGTAAGTGCTTCGGGTGTCGATTTTAAAGTAGATGGCGATACGAGCTTAGAAATAGTAGTCAACGGCGAACCAAGAAGAATTGAAGGTTCGGCGGTTGTAGCATAAATAAATAAAAGCCGAGACCTAAACGTTTCGGCTTTTTTTTTAAATTAATTATTTGTGAAACTTTGATTCATATAATAGACAAAAAGAGATTTGAAAATTTGAAAATGTGCTAATTTGAAAATGTGCTAATTTGAAAATGTGCTAATTTGAAAATGTGCTAATTTGAAAATGTGCTAATTTGAAAATGTG
>JBHYFG010000007.1:102240-132594 GCA_051859645.1 Psychroflexus sp.
GCTAATTTGTTAGCCCACCTGATTGACACTTGGACGGTAGGTTTGAAAATATGAATTTTAATTAAAGTAATTATTGTAACAATAGTAGCCACAGAAACCATAGTAACCAAAGAAACCATAGTAGCAATAGTTTCAATGAAATAGCAATTTATAATTGCGTAATTGAATTAATCCCGAGAAACGCAGTGAACGGGAAGCAATAGAAACCATAGTAGCAATAGCAACCATAGTAGCAATAGAAACTATAGAAACCATAGTAGCAATAGTACCCAAAACAACACACACTCATGCAACAACGAATTTTCACCTTACTACTTTTTATCCTTTCCCTTCAATTTGGAAATGCACAAGAACTTCGTGTGGAGCCACCCCATTGGTGGACGGGCTTTGAGAATGATAAGCTTCAACTGATGCTTCATTACCCAAATATTAGCGAAGCTTTCATCGAAATAAAACACAAGAAAGTTAACTACCGAAAAACACATAAAGCAGATAGTCCAAACTATGTTTTTTTAGACCTTCAGCTTTTGGAGGACAAAAAATCAGTGAAGTTCGACATAAAAATCACTTTACCTAATGGCGAAAAATTAACCTATCCATACCAATTATTTCAACGAGAGAAAAATGCGGCTTCAGTGGAAGGATTTTCAGCAAAAGATGTGATTTACCTAATTACTCCCGATAGATTTGCCAATGCCGACCCAAGTAATGATAGCTTCGACTTTATGAATGAAAAAGGCATCGACAGAGGTAACGACTACGCTCGTCATGGAGGCGATATTGCTGGGATAATCAAGCATTTGGATTATATCGAACAAATGGGATTCACTAGCGTTTGGCCTTCTCCTTTATTGGAAAATGACATGCATTCTTCCTCCTATCATGGGTATGCCATTACCGATTTTTATAAAGTAGATCCACGTTTTGGAACGATGGAAGAATACAAAAAGTTGGCGAAAGAATTGCAACAAAAAGACATGAAACTCATCATGGATATGGTTGCAAATCACTGCGGATTAGAGCATTGGTGGATGAAAGATTTACCATTTAAGGATTGGGTAAATTACCAAGACGAATATTTGGCGGGAGATTTTGTAGTAACCAATCACCGTAGAACTACTAACCAAGACAAGTATGCTTCAACGTATGACAAGCAACTGATGGAAAAAGGTTGGTTTGTTTCTACCATGCCGGATTTGAATCAACGCAACAAATTTATGGCTACTTACATTATTCAAAATTCGATTTGGTGGGTAGAGAGCCTTCAATTAGGCGGGATTAGACAAGATACTTATCCTTACCCCAACAAAGATTTTATGTCGGATTGGGCTAGAGCGATTATGAAAGAATACCCAAACTTTAGCATTGTAGGTGAGGAGTGGAGCTACAATCCACTTTTGGTGGGGTATTGGCAAGATGGGCATCCCAATAAGGATGGCTATGTTTCCAATTTGACCTCTACCATGGATTTTCCTATGCAACAAGCAATGGTAGATGCGGTTAAAGAATCAGAATCTTGGGATACGGGCTTTGTAAAAATGTATGATGGTTTGGCCAATGACTTCGCCTACACGAAACCTGAGGACATTTTAGTTTTTGCAGATAACCACGATAAAAGTCGAATTTTTACTCAATTAGATCAAAATATTCAACAGACAAAAATGGTCATGGGAATGATGTTAGTTTTGCCTCGAATTCCACAAGTTTACTACGGAACAGAAATTTTGATGCACGACACGGCTAAACCCGGCGATCATGGATTGATAAGAACCGATTTTCCTGGAGGTTGGGAAGGCGACAAAGTCAATGCGTTTACAGGCGAAGGACTTACTGCGGCACAAAAAGATATGCAGGAATTCTTCACCAAAATTTTGAATTACCGCAAAAATTCCAAGGCAATAGCCGAAGGAAAAACACTTCATTTTGCGCCATTCGATAATTTTTATGTGCTATTTAGAATGCATGAAGACGAAGTGGTTGTCGCTATTTGGAACAAAAATGAAAAGGAGAGTCAATTGCCGCTAACTCGTTTTGAAGAAGTTGGTTTAGAAGGGAAAACTTTCTATTCTGTACTTGACGAAAATTCACAAGTATGGGATAAAAAACTTACGGTGAAAAGTGGAATTAGCATTTTTACGACTAAGCAAGTAACAAAGTAAAATCATGGTTAAAAATTTCTTCATACTACTTATGTTAGCTTTTGCTTTAGTAGCTTGCGATGGAGTTACCAAGCAAGAAAATGAACATCAGGACGCAGTAGAATCCGAAGAGGCGACTACTTCTAAACTTAGTTTTTCGGTGGTAGAAGATGCGGTTCTTTCTAGTGGGACTTTATACCGTATCGAAAACTTTCCATCGGAATTTGTTGCACCAAGAAACATTGATGTTTGGGTACCGAGCAATTACCACAAAGATAGTATTTACGCATCCTTGTATATGCACGACGGACAAATGCTTTTCGACTCAACCACTACATGGAACAAACAAGAATGGAAGGTAGATGAAACGCTTTCTCGACTTATGGAAGAAGGAAAAATAAAACCCACCATCGCCATTGGAATGTGGAATGTCAACGAACATCGCCACACCGATTATTTCCCTCAGAAACCATTTGAAAGTTTAGATGAAGCGACACAACAAAGAGTTTTGGACGAAAATCACGCCCAAAGTGAAATGCTTTTCAGAAAACCATTGAATGCAGATAATTACATTCGATTTATTACCGAAGAAGTACTTCCTTTAGTTGAAGCTAACTTTTCAGTGAGTAAGAGCATGAAAGATAGAGTTGTTACAGGTTCAAGCATGGGAGGCTTAATTTCTTGGTACACCGTAGTCGAAAAGCCTTTTGTTTTTAGTACCGCAATTTGCATGTCCACGCATTGGCCGGGCGCCATGTCTATCGAAAATAATCCTCTGCCGAATGCGTTTTTTGATTATTTAAGCGAAAACTTACCACAAGCACCGAGCAATCATCAATTTTATTTTGATTTTGGAACGGAGACTTTGGATGCGCTTTACCCACCTTTTGAAGAACAAGTCAACGAAGTTTTTGCTTCAAGAAATTATAAAGAATCCTCATTTATTAACCGAAAATTCGAAGGAACTGACCACAGCGAAAATGCGTGGAATCAGCGTTTACACATTCCTCTTGAGTTTGCCTTACACCCCGAAGTACTATGCAGTTTGCCTACAGAAAAATAATACTAGCCTTTTTTGTTTGCCTATGTTTCAGCTTTTCGAGTTTTGCACAAGAACAGCTTTTTAAGGGCTTCAATCAGGTGGACGAACAGCGTTTTGAAGTGCATTCTTCAGAAGGCGCGCACTTATTTCATTTTTTAACGCCCAAGGTTGTTGAAGTGAGTTTTCATACTTCAACAGAAGCCTTGCCAAATTCGCATGCGGTGGTTCATCCTGATGTTCAAATGGATGTTCAAGTGGAAGAAACAGAAAATCAAATTCACCTTCAATCGAAAGGCATTCAAGTACACATCACCAAAAGTCCCTTTCAAATAAGTTACTTTTTTGAAGGCAATCATTTAATTGACCACAAAAACGGATTCGCTAAAGAGCGTGTGTATATCGATTTTGAAGTTGAAGAAACCGAGGTTTTGATGGGCGGAGGTTCGCGTGCTTTGGGCATGAATCGCCGCGGACATCGACTTCCGCTTTACAACCGAGCACATTACGGCTACGAAACTCGTTCGGAGCAAATGAATTTTGCCTTACCCATTGTTTTTTCATCAAAAAAGTACCTGCTTCACTTTGATAATCCGACAACAGGACATTTGGATTTAGATTCGCAATTCAACAATACCTTAGCTTTTGAAGCTTACGATGGTGCAAAACGTTTTCAGTTGATTGCAGGTGAGAGTTGGGAGCAAATTCTACATGAATACACCGAGTTAACAGGTAAGCAACCCATGCCGGCACGGTGGACTTTAGGAAATTTTGCAAGTCGATTCGGCTATCATTCGCAAGCTGAAACTGAAATGACGGTAAATAAATTTCGTCAAGAAGAAATTCCTTTGGATGCCATTATTCTCGATTTGTATTGGTTTGGGCACGAGGTTACAGGAACGATGGGCAATTTAGCTTTTGTAAAAGATTCGTTTCCTAATCCCAAGAAAATGATGAAAAACTTGAAAAAGGACGGCGTGAAAACCATTTTAATCACCGAGCCTTTTATGCTGAAAACCGCCAATCGTTGGGAGGAAGCGCTTCAGGAGGATATTTTGGCTAAAGATAGCCTTGGCGAAGTTGCGACTTATGATTTTTTCTTTGGACATACCGCATTGATTGATGTTTTCAACCCCAAGACTAAAGATTGGTTTTGGAACATTTATAATGACTTAAAAAAACAAGGTGCCACCGGTTGGTGGGGAGATTTGGGCGAGCCTGAGGTACATCCCGAGCATTTGATGCATTACGGAAATCAACGTGCGAACGAAGTGCACAATATTTTTGGAAACGAGTGGGCGAGTATCATTTTTGATAATTACCGCAAAGAATACCCAACAGAACGCCCATTTATTCTGATGCGCGCCGGATATTCAGGAGCTCAAAAATACGGAATGATTCCTTGGTCGGGCGATGTCAATCGAACTTGGGGCGGACTGCAACCGCAAATGGAAATTTCTCTTCAAATGGGAATGCAAGGCTTGGCATATATGCACTCAGATTTAGGCGGTTTTGCAGGCGATTTATTGGACGACGAATTGTATGTCCGTTGGTTGCAATACGGTGTTTTTCAGCCGATTTTTAGGCCACACGCACAAGAAGACGTAGCTTCAGAACCTGTTTTTAGAAGCAGAGAAGCCATGGAACTAAGCAAAAAAGCCATCGAATTGCGCTACCAATTATTGCCTTACAATTATCATTTGGCTTATGAAAATTCAACTTCAGGAAAACCGCTGATGCGTCCGCTGTTTTGGGAAGCAGATACAGATTTAAAAGCCTATCACACAAGTCAATCTTACTTTTGGGGAGAGGATTTCTTTATTTCTCCTGTCATTCAAAAAGGCAGGAAAACTCAACGAATTGACTTCCCCATCAATAGTAATTGGGTTGACTTTTATACCCATGAAGTTTTTGAAGGAGGTACCCAAGCAAGCATCGAATTGCACGAGAAATATATTCCTACTTATGTTAGAGGAGGAGCCTTTATTCCGCTTGCTCCTTTGGTGCAAACCACACGAGATTATACGTTCAATAATCTGCATATCAAGTATTTTTACGATGAAGAAGTAAGCACCTCCAAGCGTTCATTTTTCAATGATAATGGCGAAGATGCCACTTCCATAGCCAACAAAAATTACGAAATGCTTCACCTTCAATTTCATCAAGTTGAAAATGTACTTCAATTTCAAGTAGCCATCGAAGAAAAAAATTACAAGACTTCTTTTAAGCAATTTCATTTAGAAGTTATCAATTTTGAAAAGCCTGTAAAGGAAGTACTGGTCAATAATAAACGAGTGAAATTTCAACAAGAAGGAAATTCCATTCATTTAAAAGACATTAAGTTAGCGAGTAAAAAATCAACAATAACAATTAAATTTTAACACTATGAAGAATTATGTAGCCATTTTTATGGCACTTTTGGTATTATTTTCCTGTGAAGAAGCCCCAAAAACAGCAGAGGTTAAAGAGGAAAAAGAAGCTTTTGTACCCATTTCGAACGACATTTTGGAAACAGCGGTTATTTATGAAGCGAACATTCGACAGTATTCGCCTGAGGGAACTTTTGAAGCCTTCACCAAAGATTTACCTAAGTTGAAGGAATTGGGAGTGAAAGTAGTTTGGTTAATGCCAATTTACCCAATTTCAATGACCAAGCGAAAAGCAACCGAAGATTTGTCCATTGAAGATATCGAAGACGAAGAAGAAAAGAAAAAATACTTAGGAAGCTACTACGCAATTTCAGATTACACAGCTATTAATCCTGAATTTGGCGATATGGACGACTTCGACAAGTTGGTAGAAACAGCGCACGACTTAGGGATGTATGTTATCCTTGATTGGGTAGCGAATCACACAGGTTGGGACCATCATTGGTTGGAAGAGCATCCTGAATTTTATGTAAAAGATCGCGACGGAAACATTACCGACCCCATCAACAAAGAGACTTTTGAAACGTGGGGGTGGACAGACACTGCGCATTTAGATTACGACAACGAAGGACTTCGTGAAGCCATGAAAAATGAAATGCTTTTTTGGGTAAAAGAAAAAAATGTAGATGGATTTAGATGCGATGTTGCAGGAGAAGTTCCTACCGATTTTTGGAATGCAACTGTGAAAGAGCTGAAAAAAGTGAAGCCTATTTTTATGTTGGCAGAAAGCGAAAAAAGAGATTTATTTTTTGAAGCTTTCGATATGGGGTACAATTGGGAAGGTCACCACATCAAAAATGAAATTGCACAAGGAAAAAAATCGGCAAAAGATTGGGACGAGTATATGGCAAAAGTAGATTCTACCTACCAAGCAGACGATTACTTAATGAACTTTGTAACCAACCATGACGAAAACTCATGGAACGGAACCATTGAAGAACGTATGGGTGATGCCGCTGAGGTTATGACGGTATTTACTTATGTATTGAGAGGAATGCCTTTAATTTACTCAGGTCAAGAGTACGACATGAACCACCGTTTGAAGTTTTTCGAAAAAGACAGCATCCCAAAAACCAAAGGAAAAATGTGGCCTTTACTAGAAAAGTTAGGCGCACTAAAAAATACCAATGAAGCCCTTCACGGAGCAAAAGAACCTGCGTCTTACGAGCGTTTGGACACTTCGGATAACGAAAGCATCATGGCTTTTAAAAGACAAAAAGGCGACAGCGAAATTATCTTTATCGCCAACTTTACCGACCAAGAGCAAAGCTTTAGCTTAAATGCCTCAGGTGCATACACCGATTATATGACCGGTGAAGCAGATGAGTTAGTAGCCGAAGAAGAAATGACCTACCCTGCATGGGGTTATCAAATTTTGGTGAAGTAATTCGTACTCACTTACAAATTTTAACACAAAAACAAAAATATCCCCCTTAGGGGGTATTTTTTTTGCTTAGTTTTATGCTTTACTTTGTTGCATAATAAAACAAGGTATGAGTTTAATAAACGTTTTCTACACACACACACACACAGCCGTTGGGGTCATGTGTTTATGGGTTGGTTTTTGTTGTGGAAAGTATGGCAAAACCTTGGTATTATGTTTGATCCTAATTGGCATAAAACTAAAGGGTCTCAACAAATCGTTTTATGGACAAAAAGAAAAAATTCAAGCCGTAAAGACGTTACCGTAAAAAATGAAGTTAAAATTGACGCTCAAGGGAACTTTACACCGACTGCATCCCAACAAGTAAATATTAAGGCTCATAGCGGTGTAAAAGCTATTTTTAGAGGTAATATTGAGCTTGATAGGGATCAAGTTCTAACTACCATAGTTAATGGATCTGAGTTTGATAATGCAGTCTTTAACTATGATAATCTGAATTTATCTGTTAGAAGAATAAGTCACAGATTTGAATTTGTTTTTGATCACTATTATACAGATTTAAGTAATTAAAACAAACTATAAACCCAACCATTTTTCGGCTGGGTTTATTTTTTAAAATAATACCAATGATAAAAATAACTTTAGTAGCAATTACATTACTAAATATATTCTATTTTAGTTACAGTCAAACTAACGACAAGCTAAATTTTCGTTACGGTCTGGCCCATTTTGATGATATTGACGGCAGAAATATTGGTCTAAATTATTCGAAAAATATAAATACTTATTTTGATTTAGCTTTTGATGCAAGTTTTGGCTTCGCTTCAGATTTCCCCAATGATTTTAATCTGCAAAATTTACCAGAAACATCTTTTTGGTATTCAAAGTCAAATATTATCGATTTTTCTATTTTACCTTCATTAGTTTTCATTAGAACTGATAGACATTATTTTTCTTTTTTTGTTGGTTTAGGGATTATGCATATAAATACAGTTGATATAACTTCTTTGTCTTTTAGCGAAATTGGTCTAGCATTAAGTGCAGATGTTGAACAACGAACTACACCATCCAGAACTTTAGGGATTATTTATAACTATCGTGTTTTTAACCAATATTTTATCGGTCTTGACATAAGGATGTTACAACCAGTAAAAGATAAATCTTCTTTTTTTGGTTTAGATAATTATAGGTCTTTGAATGTAGTAGTTTCTAGAAGATTTTGAAAATGGGTTTTATGTATCTAATAATTTCGAAAGTTGAATGTAAAAATTCCTTTAAAAATAGTAACTAAGATAAAATCATAAAAGGAGAGTCTGGTTACTTTAAATTGGATTCAACAAGTTAAAAAGTGAACAAATGAAACAGGTATCAAGATAGTTTCTCAACACAGTAGCTATAGAGACATATCGAATGGAAAAATAATTTTACTATGATAATGATTCTATGGGAAATTATATGAATTTAATCTTATAAATTAAAAAATAAAAACATGAAAATAAATAGCTTTAGAATTATACTACTTCTTTTTTTTGCCAACTATGCACAGGCTCAAGACACTAAGGAAAATGTTTTTAGAACATCAGTTGAATATGGTTACTTTGCAAGTAGTTTTTTTCGAGCTGAAAATGGAGGAGACTATTTAAACACAAGCTTTGGGTATAAAATCAATCAAGATTTTTGGCTAAACTTAGATATAATAAAAATCTCAGCTACAGGGAATCCTGAATTTAACCCTCTACGTGGTGATATAGTAACGAATTATTCTAATACAATGTTTATACCTAATTTTTCTAAAGATTGGACTATTAGCTCCAAGGCTCTTTTTAAAACTACTTTAGGAGGTGCTTTATATTTTGAAAAAGCCTACGAACCTTCGTTATTTATTCAAGATTCTCAGCTTTTTTTTGAATATATTAATGAAGTTGAAGAAATAGGAGTTGGACTTTTTATCAATTTAGCTTTTCTATATGAAGTTCACAAAAACATTTATATAGGTCTTAATATCAAATCCTACGTAGGTTTATATTTAGAACCTGATTCTCTAATGATTGGGCCTTCAGTAGAGTTTAGGTTGTAAGGATAGTTTTTTATTATTACTAATTTCACTACAATCTCATGCAGAGAAGTTGTTCCCTAGGTATAACTCAACACTTCTAGCCAATTTAACACAAAAAACAAAAATATCCCCCTTAGGGGGTATTTTTTTTGCTTAGTTTTATGCTTTATTTTGTTGCATAATAAATGTGTTAAGCATTCGACAAAAATTGACTTACTGAGAATCAATTGCTTCTCATCCCTAAAGGTGGCTTGAATTTCCTTGATTCCTCCCTTTAGGGTTGAGGCGAAAAATCAAGAAATTGAAAAATAAGGTATTTTTTGTCATGTACTAAACATTCAAATATAAAAATGAAAAATAGAATTTTTGATTTCATAAAAAAAACTTTTGTTTTTAGAGGTAGAACAAATAGGATTGATTATTGGACATATTTTTTGGTTATCCACTTAGTTTTTAATGTTTTAATTATTTCATTATTAGTTGGAATTTTTGAGTCTTGGTACATAAAATCTAACGACTTAAATCCAACGGGATTATTATTTACAGATTTCCAAACATTTGTAAATTTAATTTTCATTTTACCACTAATATCGGGGACAATCAGAAGAATTAGAGATGCGGGTTTTTCTCCTTGGTTAACATTAGTTCCTATGGTTAATCTGATTCTATGTATTTTTCCAACAAAGAAAGATGACTTGCAAAATTCTTAGTTTAGTAATCAATTTATCAATCTAACTAAGTTTGCAAAAAAGTAATTATAAAAAAGTGTTTGCTAATAAGTATTCATTTTTGTTTAAATTTATTTTGCTTTATTTTGTATTATAAACTAAGCTCTAAAAGACTAAATTTTGCTAGATGAATCCTTGGTCTTTTACGTAATTTTAATAGGTGCAATTAGTTTTAATATGAATCACTTTTTTAGGCATCGAAAAACGAACTTCAGAAGCACCTACAACTGTTCATGAGCATATTTAACCTGACAACAATTAAATTATGGAACTAAAAGTTTTTATATGGCAGTTAATTTGTACAATATTATTCTTTGTTGGAGTATTTTTACTTCTCAGGTTCTTGTTTCGCAAAAAGAAGTAAGAGCTTAAGTTACGATGTATTATGCTAATAAAAAACAATAGCAACTGAATTAACTTTTAGTAAATTTACTAATTTAGTATTACTATTGAAGAATGCATTATAATAATTTATTTTTTCTATAAAACTACTCCATGAAAATGATAAAAATCAAGCCCAAACTATTTTTTATTTTACTTTCTTTAGTTAGTTGTTTCTTTTTGTCCTGTGATGAGAATAAAGTTGATATCAAGACTAAAAGCTATACAATTAAAGGCTTAAAATCGAGTTTCTTGCTTCCTGAAAGATTTGAAATCTTTTCTAAAGTAGATGTAGAAAAGCTTATAGAGCTTGAAGGTAATGTATCTGACCCTTACCTAAAATATGCTACGATTAATAAACAAGCTCATTTTTTAGATAAAACTAATGAAGACTATGTGATAGTCATACCCTTTCAGGAAAGGATTTACTTAGAAAAGGATTTCATGTCGCCTTTTTCATATATGATGAATCAAGAATTGAACGGTAAGAGCAATATAAATTTTCAGTTGATAGATAGAGTCTTTATTAGGACTAAAAATCATAACCAAGCTTTCAAGCTGAAATACAAACACTTCACACTTTTAGGCGATAGGTATGCAACGGTTTACTTAATAACAGATAGGCAACAATCATTCATGCTAATTTACCACAGCTTTTACGAAGACGATTTTCATGATATAGTTGCGATACACATGAATAGAAATTAAGCAGTACTATTCTTCTAAAATAGCATCTACATTTATATTTAACAAATAAGCATAGTTAAGGCTATACATGAACTTTTTAATTCGCATAAAGAAAAAATTGTTTCCGAAGCAGTCGAGACAAACTGTTTTCTTTTCCAGTAATTTTAACTAATAACGGGTATAATAAACGATATATGAGTTTTATGTTATACTTTAAAGTACACGACAAAAATTGATATTCGTCAAATCAGTACTGCCGCACCCCTAAAGGGTGCCTGATTTTCCTTGATTTCTCCCTTTAGGGATGGGGCAAAAATCAAGGAATTTAGAGAATTTATTTTTTTGTCATGTACTAAAGTTATACTTAAATAGGCTATCATTTATTTCGCGTAATTTCTCGTAGCATTCCACTAAAAATAAAATAATGAAAAGGTAGCATGGCGTACCAATACAATCTACCTCGTACACCTTTAGGCCTGAACGTTGCATTTTGATGTACCACATTATTTTTATCTATATAAAACTCTAACCAAGCCTCACCTGGAACTTTCATTTCTGCAAAAAGCAACAAACGTTTTTCTTTTTTGTCGGCTAAAAGAACACGCCAAAAGTCGAGTGCGTCACCAGGGAAAATGCTTTCTTGGTTGGTACGCCCTCTTCTTAAGCCTACACCACCACTTAACTTATCAATATAACCTCTAATTTTCCATAAAAAATTTGCGTAATACCACCCATTTTTCCCACCTATGGCCCAAATCTTTTCCAATGCTTTTTCAGGATTTGTAGTTTTTTGTTGTTGATGGTCTTTCAAACAACCGTATCGAGGGACTTTTATAAATTTGTTTAAATCGCTTTCAAAAAAACGACCGCTAACTTTAGAATCTTTCCAGCTTGAAAGCACTTGGTTTTGTTCTATTTTTGCAAAGGCAAGCCGAATCGCTTCTTCGTAAGGGATACCCTTGATTTGAAGTATTTCTGAAAGTCGATTTTCTTTGGCAATTACTTCAACACGCATACTGTCTACTAAATTTACAGCCAATTTGTAACTTGTAGCCGTTACAAAATAAAGCCAATAAGACGAAAGCTTTGGAGTCATTACGGGAACGGTAATAATTTTGAGATTCAATCCCCTTACTTTTGCATAAGCAAGCATCATTTCTTTGTAGGATAAAACATCTGGCCCACCTACATCAAAAGATGCGTTGTAGCACTCTTTTTTGCCAATTACACCTATTAGAAACTTTATAATATCTCTAATTGCAATGGGTTGGCATTTTGTAGTTACCCACTTTGGCGTAATCATTAACGGAAGTTTTTCGCATAAATCGCGCAAAATTTCGAAAGAAGCGCTACCAGATCCTACAATAATCCCTGCTCGCAATACGGTAAGAGCAAATTTCCCTTCGTACAAAACATCTTCCACTTTTTTGCGTGAGGCAAGGTGTTTAGAGAGATGCTCTTCATTAACTATACCACTTAAATAAATAACTTGTTTTACATTTGTATGCTCAGTAAACCGAATAAAATTTCGTGCACTTTTTTCCTCAAGTTCATCAAAATTGGAAGTTGATCCAGACATGGAATGGATTAAATAGTAAGCAACTTCAATATCTTCAGGTAATTTAGAAAAAGGCTTCTCGTCCAAAAAATCTATTTCGATAATTTGAACTTGTTTTTTCAAGGCTTCATCTAATGAAAACCTATCCTCACTTCTTACAGCGCAAACCAAATCATGTCCATCGGCTAAAAGCGAATGTACCAAGCGCATGCCAATGTATCCATTAGCTCCAGTAATTAGTATTTTCATTAGTTTTTATTTATTGTTTTAGTGCTACCGTTTTACGAGCAGATGCGAAACAATCCAATAGCTATCGGATCATCCCGTTTTGTAAAGAAGCGTTATGCATGCGTGTTTTATTTGTTTTTATTTATAAACCGAATTTGTTTTAATGAAATACTCGCCTACAAACAAACTTCTTTTTCCGTTTAGGCTTAACAAACCACTCACTTACACCATTCCGCCAGCATCTAGCTTAGAATCGTAGACCTCTAGTTTGTAATTTAGTAACTTCTGCATAAATTTATGGTGAGATTTTTCCAAGGCTTTAATTTTTACAAAGTAATCGTCTCGGAAAACAGAATAAACATCAGATTGGCCTTTGTAAATTTTTAATTTCCAAAAAGGAATCACCAAGGCGTAGGTTTCCAGAAGCGATCGAAAGGAAAGTATAATTCCTTTAGGACGCATTTCTATTCCACAAACATTTCGGTTGTTATCAAGCACCAATAAATTATGGATTTGCATGCTCGTGCTGTCAATAATTAGTTTTCCAGAACCAATTCCTTTCATTTTAATCCGATCCATTAAGGTAAATGGAGGGCCAACTTCAGCGTCTATTTGCGCTTTAATTTTTGGGCGATTGTAAGATACGTTTAATAGCATTTTTCGTATAAAGTTAGGTATTTCTTCGCTTAATTTCGTAAAGTGCTTTTATTTTTTAGATTATCTTTGCATTTGCAAAAAAAAAAGCACATGGCATTAGAAAAACAAATTAGTGAAAAGTTAAATGCATACCTTTCAGAAAAGTATTCTGTTCCCACCATTTCTTTGGAATTTCAAGCTACCCGTAAGGAGTTTGAAGGCGATTTAACCCTAGTTGTTTTTCCTCTGCTGAAATTTATAAAGGCAAATCCCGTTGCCTTAGGAGAAGAAGTTGGTGCTTATTTAGTAGAAGCCATCCCTTTTGTAGAAAGCTTCAATGTAGTGAAGGGTTTTCTGAATTTGTCGCTTTCCGAAGCTTATTTTTTAGAAACCTTCAAAGCAATTCAAGCCACAAAAACCTTCGGATTTGGCGCCTCTGTTGAAGAAGGCGTCATGGTAGAGTACTCTTCACCCAACACGAATAAACCGTTACATTTAGGACATGTTAGAAATAATTTGTTAGGATTTTCAGTTGCTGAAATTCTTAAAGCTAGCGGAAAAAAAGTTTACAAAACACAAATTGTAAACGATCGAGGAATACACATTTGTAAGTCCATGTTGGCTTGGCAAAAGTACGGGAATGGTGAAACTCCAACTTCAGCCGGAATAAAAGGCGATAAGCTTGTAGGCAACTACTACGTGAAGTTTGACCAAATTTATAAGGAAGAAATTACGCACTTAGTTAGTCAAGGACTCACCGAAAATGAAGCCAAAATAAAGGCTCCGTCTTTAATTGAAGCACAAGAAATGCTCAGAAAATGGGAGCAAGGAGACGAGGCCGTTGTCGCATTGTGGAAACAAATGAACCAATGGGTGTACGACGGATTTGAGGCAACCTACCAACGTATGGGAGTAGATTTTGACAAAAATTACTACGAAAGTGATACGTACTTATTAGGTAAAGACATCATAAACGAAGGACTTGAAAAAGGAGTTTTCTTTAAAAAAGAAGACGGCAGTGTTTGGATTGACTTAACAGAAGATGGCCTTGACGAAAAGCTGGTACTTCGTTCGGATGGTACAGCGGTGTACATGACACAGGATATTGGTACAGCCATTCAACGCGCCATGGATTTTGATGTAAATGGAATGGTGTATACCGTTGGAAACGAACAAGACTATCACTTCAAGGTGTTGTTTTTAATCCTTAAAAAACTGGGTTATAACTGGGCAGAACAACTTTATCACTTAAGCTATGGTATGGTGGATTTACCTTCCGGTAAAATGAAAAGCCGTGAGGGTACCGTGGTAGATGCCGACGATTTGATGGAAGAAATGAAATCTACGGCCAAGAACATTTCTCAAGAATTAGGCAAACTAGACGGACTTTCTGAAGATGAGAAGGAAAACCTTTACGAAACCATCGGACTCGGTGCATTAAAGTATTACATTCTAAAAGTAGATCCGAAAAAACGAATCCTATTTAATCCAGAGGAATCTGTAGATTTTCAAGGAAACACAGGGCCTTTTATTCAATATACCTACGCTAGAATTCAATCAATTTTACGCAAAGCACCTAGTTTTGAATTGGTTTCTGTAACTACGTATAACTTTGAGTCGAAAGAAAAATCGGTCATTAAACAATTGCAACTTTTTCCAAGTGTAATCGAGCATGCAGCTAAAAATTACAGTCCCGCTTTGGTATGTAATTATGTATATGATTTGGTGAAGGAATTTAATTCTTTCTATCAAAACGTTTCTATTTTAGGAGCTGAATCAGAAACACAAATAGGCGTTAGGGTATGCATCGCAGCTCAGGTTGCTGAAGTTATTAAAAACGCTATGGGCTTGCTAGGAATTCAGGTTCCGGAACGGATGTAGAGAGAGCTTTAAAAACCAACACAAAAGCAATGCTTAACCAAATGCATTACAGGAAACTTCCTTAAGCTAAAGGTTTTAAAGGTAGTTTTTGCTTGAATCTAAAGTTTGATAAGCTTTTTTAGTGCAGATTACCAATATAAAAGTCATAAATATCCCCCTTAGGGGGTATTTTTTTGTTTAAATTTAAAATTTATTTTGCGGAGCAATAAATTAACCGCTATTATAAATGGATACGGTGTATTTTTTAGTGAAACTTTACTATTCAATTTTAAAATTAACAGATTGACAGGATTTATGCAGTTTGTTGAGTAAACTCGTTTGAAAACATAAATATACAAAAAATGAGACTTATAATTGATACTCTTGTTGGGTTGACGCCCTTTGTTGGTTTTTTTATTTTGATAATGCTAGTTTTTTACCTGATGAAGTTTTTAAGATTATCTATAAAATACTTAAAGCTTAAAATCGAAAAACTAGAACATGAAAGTAGGTGATTTTTAAAATCGTTTCTGTTTTAAGTTTTAGTAAAATTAAACAAAGCACATAATAAAAATTCATATTCATTATAAATCAATTAGTTATAGTGTGTTTATTGTATTGTTGTATACTAAAATACATTGGTTTTATTTCATGACGCATAATGATGTAACCTTTTCAGAGTTTTAATTTATCATTATCAATTTTTATAATTACATCATCCCTTCGGGATCGAATTATTCGAGGAAATTTAAATTCAATAGTCCCGATTATCAAATCGGGATAAATAATTAGGAGCGAAAAATTGGCTTTAGCCAAATTTCTAAGAATTATAATGCGTTTTTGGCTAAAGCCATTTTATTTGGTGTACGTTGTAAACGGGATAAATCCCGTTTCTATTAATTTTTAAATTGCATATTTCTTTGGTGAAGTTCATTTTTTGTCGTGTACTTTGAAAATTAAATTAGAAAGGTTTATCATAATGTTGCATTTGTGACTTTAATTCAGCTTTAACCCAATATTCGCTCAAAATGAATGCTTTACAATTTCAAAAAATGGTTAATGTTTTAAAAAACCAATTTAGTATATCATGGATTCAGACCTCTTAGCAACCTAACTAACTAACTAACTAACTACCTAACTAACTAACTAACTAACTAAAGCTAAACATGTTTCTCTAAATAACGGATAATGGTTTTAGCTATATCTTTTCCTGTAGCTTTTTCAATGCCTTCTAGGCCTGGGGAAGAATTTACTTCCAAGATCAATGGACCTCTAGCACTCTGAATCATATCTACTCCCGCAACTCCCAATTTCATTGCTTTTGCAGCACGAATAGCAGCAATTTCTTCTTCATCGGTAAGTTCAATTACTTCTGCACTTCCTCCTTGGTGTAAATTAGACCTAAATTCGCCTTCTTTTCCTTGTCGTTTCATTGCACCTACCACATGGCCATCAACAATAAAAGCACGAATATCAGCTCCTTTAGCTTCTTTTATAAATTCTTGAACAATTACCCTAGCTTTTAAACCATTAAAGGCTTCGATAACAGATTTGGCTGCGTTTTTAGTTTCCGCCAAAACTACGCCAAGGCCTTGTGTTCCCTCTAAAAGTTTTATGACTAAAGGGGTGCCACCTACTTGTGTAATCACGTTTTCTACATCCCTTGAATAGTTAGTAAACACTGTTTTTGGTAATCCAATTTTTGCACGAGAAAGTACTTGCAAGCTTCTTAGTTTGTCTCTACTTCTTACCAATGCTTCGGAATCTACTGTAGTAAAAGCCCCCATCATTTCAAACTGGCGTACCACAGCCGTGCCATAAAAAGTAACAGAAGCGCCAATACGCGGAATAATAGCATCGGTATCGGCTAACGACTGACCTTTGTAGATAATGCTCGGTTTCCTTTTTTCAATCACTAAATCGCATTTTAAATGATCGATTACTTCAACATTGTGTTTGCGTTTTTGAGCTGCTTCAACTAAACGTTTTGTCGAGTAAAGGTTTGGATTTCTTGATAATATCTTAATGTTCATGCGAGTTCATCTTAAAAGAAACGTATTCTAAATCTGTGTCTACTATAAATTTTTTGTTCAAAAACTTTCTCCCAATTAATACAGGGTTTTTCATCTTTTTTCTGTCGGCTAAGGTAAGCGATATTTTGTACAACTTTCCAAATAAATTAATCCGGGATTTAATTAAGTATCTTTTTTGTACCTGACCGTTGCTGCTTTTTACCTTAACTTCTTCGAAATCAGTAAATTTAATCCTTTTTTTGTTGATGGAATTTTTAATTCCATCGGAAAAATTGGCATACAGGATACCATCTTTCACTTCAAATTTAGAACAATGAATTGAAGAAGTGTACGCGCCAGTATCTATTTTAATAGGCACCTCTTTTAATTCCAAGTCTGGAAAGTCGGCTTTATCTCTTCTTCCTATAATTTTCTTCATTTTGTGGTAAGTAACTTTGATGTATAAAGCAAACCTAAGAAAAAAAACTTTACCCTGAAAAAATGTTTATTTTTGTTTACTCTTTTATAATATTGCAACGCCTTACACAACTAGTTTTTCACAAGTTTAAATGAGGCCAAAAATAAAAACAAATAGTGAAACAAATTCTAGCTTACTTTCCAGATTTAACCGAAGATCAAATTGCAAAGTTTGAAGCCTTGGCCGATTTATACAAAGATTGGAACCTGAAAATAAATGTCGTTTCCCGAAAGGATATCGATGAAATTTATTTACGTCACGTACTTCATTCTTTAGCAATAGCAAAAGTTCATCAATTTTTACCCGGGTCGAAAGTCATGGATGTAGGTACAGGAGGTGGTTTTCCAGGTGTTCCTTTAGCAATTATGTTTCCAGAAGTTCATTTTACACTAGTAGATAGTATCGGAAAAAAAATAAAAGTAGTAGAGGAAGTGGTTCAAGGTTTAGGGCTAACTAATGTTACTCCAATCAATGATAGAGTCGAAAATATTAACGCTCAGTTCGATTTTATAGTAAGTCGTGCTGTTGCTGCAATGCCTACGTTTACGCATTGGGTAAAAGGGAAAATTTCTGCCGAGCATAAGCATTCAATTAAAAACGGAATTCTGTATTTAAAAGGAGGTGATTTAGCTGAAGAGTTAGCCCCTTACACAACTGCGCAAATAACTCCTATATCCGATTTTTTTAAAGAAGATTTCTTCGAGACAAAAAAAGTGGTGTACCTTCCAAGAAAAAAATAAAAGCACTTTAATTTATGCAAGATTCTAAATGGAAAAAATTCATTAAAAAACAATGGAGTAATTTGCTTTTTTTTGTGTTCGTACTTTTGTTACTTATTCCACAAACAAGAATGCCTATTCAGGTTTTTTTGAACCGAACTTTTGCTTTTTCTCCTAGTGTTACAGATGTTTCTAAAAGGGATCAGCTTACAAATTACGAGTGGTTTTTGAGCGATTTTAGCAACGAAGTAACCTCTTTCTCTTCATCTAAAGGCAAACCGGTTTTCGTAAGTTTTTGGGCAACATGGTGTCCGCCGTGCATTGCAGAAATGCCTTCTATTCAAAAATTTTACGAAGCCTATGGAGCAGAAGTTGATTTTTATCTTGTTGCAAAAGACGCTTCTTCTAGTGTCGAAGCTTTTTTATTGAAAAATAACTACACCTTTCCTGTTTATTTTGAAGCTTCACAAACTCCAGAATTACTAGATGCTAATGCGCTTCCTACTTCGTTTTTAATACATCCCAACGGCGAAATTATGATCAAAAAAACAGGCGCTGCCGACTGGGCTAGCGAGTCTTTTTTTAAAGAAGTTGACAAGCTAATCGCAGAATAATTAAACATAAAACCATGAAAAAATCTTTTTGACTCTAGTACTAATTAGTACGTTTTTGACGAGTTGTTCATTTTCTAACATTAATGATTACAGCGATTTTGTAGGTGTTTGGAAAAATAATGAAGAAGGTATTATCAAAACCTTATCAATTGAAAATAATGGTAAAGTTACTTATAGTACAAGTAAAAAGAAGGAAATAAGACCCTAAGTAAAAAGTTTAGCGGTGATTTTAACTTAAACGATTCAATACTTTCAATAAGAGTTAAAAAATTTACGGTGAATGCTTTTCCTTAAACTAAAAATGCTACTGTTTTTATGATGTTAGATAATATAAAATTTACGAAGTCTCAACTTAAGTAATTCGATCTAATGAAAAGAGCTTATCTGTCTCGAGGCTTTAGTTACTGTTTTAGATACTTTTTTTTAAGTTGCGTACTCAGTTTATTTGACTTAGTTTTGCGCCTTCAAATAATGCGAATGTTTCAAAATATCATGCCATAAATTTACTTCCATAGCTGATTTATTAGGGTTAAATTGAAATAATTACGCTTGTAGTTAGTGAGTAATTAAACAAAATATACCCTTCAATTTTCTTGAATCCTTACCAAAAATAGAACTCTTCTTGACTATTTTTAAACAAACAATAATTTATGGGGAAGTACATTAAACTCTTCGATTTTTCACAAAACGTAAATTACAAGACCGAGGTTTTGTCTGGTCTTACAGTGTCTTTAGCCCTAGTCCCAGAGGCAATGGCTTTTGCATTGTTAGCTGGATTAAATCCGCTTACAGGACTTTATGCATCTTTTGTTATGGCGTTGGTAACCTCTATTTTTGGTGGTCGACCAGGGATGATATCTGGTGCAGCTGGAGCCATTGCTATTGTTATAGTAAGTTTAGTAAAAGACTTTGGAGTTGAGTATGTATTTGCTGCGGTTGTACTCTCAGGTTGTATACAAATGCTTGTAGGGGTTTTAAAACTTGGTAAACTAATGCGTCTAGTACCTCACCCAGCAATTTTTGGTTTTGTAAATGGGCTTGCTATAATAATTTTTATGTCGCAACTCGATCAGTTTAAGGACGGGGATGGAAATTGGGTTACAGGTTCAACTTTAGGAGTTTTACTTGCACTAGTTGCGCTAACTATTGTGGTAATCTGGTTACTTCCCAGATTTACACGCGCAGTTCCTGCTTCATTAGTGGCTATTTTACTTGTTTTTGGAATTACCTATTTTGGAGGTGTAGAAACAAAAACCCTAGGAGATATAGCTTCTATTAAAGGTGGTTTTCCTCCGTTTCATATCCCGGCAGTTCCGTTTACTTTCGAGACACTTAAAATTATTCTTCCTTATGCTGGAATAATGGCTGCTGTTGGTCTTGTCGAAAGTTTACTAACCTTAAATATTGTTGATGAAATTACCGAAACTAGAGGTAATGGCAACAAAGAAGCCGTAGCGCAAGGAGCAGCTAATGTTTTATCTGGATTTTTCTCTGGAATGGGAGGTTGCGCTATGATTGGTCAAAGTTTAATTAATATTTCCAATGGTGCGCGTGCAAGACTTTCTGGGATTGTGACGGCAACAACCTTACTTGTATTTGTTATGTATGGCTCTTCCGTTATAGAGTTATTACCGATGGCCGCACTTACTGGGCTAATGATTATGATTTCAATCGGAACATTTGAGTGGGCTAGCTTAAAAACCCTTAAACGTATGCCAAAATCTGACGTATTAGTCATGGTACTTGTAACCTTAGTAACTGTTTTTATGCACAACTTAGCATTGGCAGTTTTAATAGGAGTTATTATTGCAGCGCTTGTATTTGCTTGGGATAATGCAAAACGGATACGCGCTAGAAAAAGCATAGATGCCAGAGGAGTAAAAACTTACGAAATTTATGGTCCGTTATTTTTTGGTTCAACCACTGTTTTTGCAGAAAAATTTGATGTTTTAAACGATCCTGATGAGGTAGTTATAAATTTTGAAGAAAGTCGTGTGGTAGATATGTCGGCTATTGAAACTTTAAATAAACTTACCGAGCGCTACCGAAAAGCTGGTAAAAAAGTACAGTTAACTCATCTGAGTGCCGATTGCAGAAGGCTTTTGGCAAATGCAGATGAAATTATTGAAATCAATATCCTAGAAGACCCTACTTATAAAGTAGCAACTGACTAAGTATGTCGGGTATTTTACTTACTACTCAGCAACTAAGCTTCAATTTTCTTAACGCTTATGTATAACCAAGCGTTTTTTCGACTTTCGTTTTTTTATCGTGCTTTATAGGCTTATAAATAGAAGCTATTTTTGTAGTTTTGGTACCTGAAAAAATGCTTTTATGCAACGAATCATTAATTTTTTGTTCGATTACCAAAGTAAATTATACAGGCTTGGGCTTTGGTTAGGAACAGTTTTTTTGATGGTTTATTTTTTTCCTAATCTAACTAAGTTTAATTTTGAGGTGGTAAAAAATAAGGTTTGGACTTACGAAACCTTATACGCACCTTTCGATTTTCCAGTATTTAAATCGGCCGAAGAGATTGAAGCAGAAACACAAAATCGCTTAGCTAATTTACCTAATTATGTCTCGGTAGATACCCTTATTCAAGCTCAAAACCTTCAATACATTAAAGATTTGCCGTTTTATGGTGCTGGATTTAGTGAATTTCAATTGTTTCAATTCAAACAACAATTAATAAATGAATTAGCTAATTTTCACCAGGACGGAATTATAAGCGAAGATTTTCAGCTTCCCAACGATAATGGTTTCATTTTGTTGGTGGATGGAAATACCTTTCAAAGCATCTCTGTTTCAGAACTAAACAGCATTCGTAAGGTGCAACAATACATGCAATCGCTTGTTCAAGAAAAGCTATCTGAGTTGAATGTTGTTTCAGATCCTATTTTATTCAATGAGTTGAAACCCAACCTTCAAATTAGTGAGAAGTTTCTTCAATTAAAGCGTAACGAATTATTAAAAAGTATTTCACCCACTAAAGGAATGATTCAAAAAGGAAGTGAAATTATTGCGAAAGGGCAAGCTGTAGGGCATATTCAGTACGAACAGCTAAAGTCCTTGCAAAAAAATTATACCTTTCATGAAAATGATACGAAGGATAGTTACCTTGTTTGGCTGGGATACACTCTTTTAATTGCGCTTGCTATACTTATGTTGTTGCTTTTTATAAAGCAATATAGGCCACAGATTTACGAAAATAATAGCCAAATGGGCTTTATATTTTTTAATATTTTGTTGGTGTATTTCTTTACCATACTCGTATTGAAAATCAACTCGTCTTATTTGTTTATCATTCCTGTTTGTATTTTACCAATTACCTTAAAAGCTTTTTTTGACGCACGTTTAGGCTTGTTTACACACGTAATTACCATCCTTATTTTAGGATTAACAGTGAGTAATTCTTACGAGTATATGTTCCTTCAATTTATTGCGGGTATTGTTACTATTTTAACGGTTTCGGAACTTTATAAGCGCGCTAATTTGTTTGTTTCCGTAGGAAAAATTACATTGGTTTATGTGGTTAGCTATATGGCGTTTCACCTGATACAGGAAGCTGATCTTCAGCACATCAACTACCAAAACTTAGTGTATTTTGTGTTAAGTGGCATAGGGCTTTTGTTTGTTCAACCCTTAATTTATTTGTTTGAAAGGGTTTTTGGATTGGTCTCTGACCTTTCATTATTAGAACTTTCAGACACTAATTCTCCTTTGCTTAAAAAGTTAGCAGAGCAAGCCCCAGGGACTTTTCACCACTCGCTTAATGTAGCTAATTTAGCTGAAGCTTCTGCCAATGAGGTGAATGCCAATACGCTTTTAGTTAGGGTAGGGGCTTTATATCATGACATCGGAAAATTAGAGAATCCCTTTTATTTTACAGAAAATCAGATGACTTCTGTAAATCCGCACGATGAAATTACTCCTTTAGAAAGTGCCAGAATTATAATTGAACATCGCGCCAAAGGAATAGAATTAGCAAAAAAATACCGACTTCCTGATCGGGTAATTGATTTTATTAGAACACACCACGGAACGACTAAAGTGCATTATTTTTATATTAAAGAAAAGGAACTTAATCCAAACGATTTAAACCCTGCGAATTTTACGTACCCTGGACCACTACCTTTTAGTAAGGAAACCGCTATTTTAATGATGTGCGATTCGGTTGAAGCGGCAAGTAAAAGTTTGCGCGAACCAACTCTAAAAGCCATTGAAAATTTTGTCGATAAAATTATTCAGAAGCAAATAGACGAACAACAGTTTGTAAATGCTAATATTACGTTTAAAGAAATAGAAACCATAAAAAAAGTACTAAAGTCGAAGCTGAAAAACATGTATAACTTAAGAATTGAATATCCTGCATAAGCAGCGTCAAGGCGTTAATATTTAGTCTTTTAGAATCCTAAAAGTTAAGTTATTCGATTAAAGGAAAAACGGCCGATTGCGAATCAGCTTCACTAAAAAAAAATAAATACCAAAATGAAAAAAATTGTAATTGCCATAGACGGGCACTCTTCAACAGGAAAAAGTACGGTGGCCAAACAATTGGCAAATAAATTAAATTACATTTATGTAGATACGGGTGCGATGTATCGCGCAATTACTTTATTTGCTGTACAAAACGAATGGATTGCTAATGAGGCTTTACAATCAGCTGAACTAATAAACGCATTACATTCAATTAGCATTTCTTTTCAACTCAATCCCTCCACGCAAAAGAGCGAAGTTTATTTAAACGGTGAAAATGTTGAGGATCAAATCCGAGATATGGCAATTTCTTCCAAAGTTAGTCTTGTGGCTCAAGTTCCAGAAGTTAGAGAAAAATTGGTTCGTATTCAGCAAGAAATGGGTAAACAAAAAGGAATAGTAATGGATGGGCGCGACATTGGTACGGTAGTTTTTCCAGGGGCAGAACTAAAGCTTTTTATGACAGCTTCCGCAAAAATTCGTGCACAACGAAGGTTCGACGAGCTAAAAAACTCAAATCCTACCGTTACTTTCGAAGAAGTTTTCGAAAATGTGGTTCAGCGGGATAAACTGGATTCAGAAAGGGAACATTCGCCATTAAAGCAAGCTGAAGATGCCATTTTAATTGATAATTCAGATATCGGACAAGAAGAGCAATTTCAACTTATTCTACAACTAGCTCAGCAAAAAATAAATACCTAGTAAGGCTAAAATAATACCATGTGTTTGAGTTAAAGTTTTTCCAGTAATTTCAGCTACTAATTGGTTTTATTAAGCGCTTATTGATGGCTATGCTGGTTTGTAACAAACCGGAAGTAATTCTCCTTTTGCTAAGCAAAATCGTTTTATTTCTTCTGCCGAGAGATCTTTTGTATAGTCAATCGCATGAACTTCAAAGCCTATGTTTTTGAGTTTCTCAAAATAATCCATTCCGTACACACGAACATGGTCGTATTGTCCAAAAATTTTGGTGCGCTCTTCGGGGTCGGTTATGCTATTATCTTCAAAAGTAACGGCTCTACTCTTATCTTGTGGAATTTGTAAAATGGCCATTCCTTGAGGTTTTAAAACTCGAAAAATTTCTTGCATCGCTTTTTTGTCGTCTGGGATATGTTCAAGAACATGATTACAAAACACAGTATCGAAACTATTATCCTCGAAAGGGAGTTGACAAATATCTGCTTTTACCATCGCCAAAGGCGATTCGATGTCTGTTGTTGTGTAGTTTAAGTTTTTCATTTTTCTGAAGCGTTTATAAAAAGCTTGTTCTGGTGCAAAATGAAGCAACGTTTGCGATCGAGTAAAAAAATTGGTTTCTCGTTGAAGCCATAACCAAAGCAATCGATGCCTTTCTAAGGAAAGGGTAGAAGGAGAAAGAACATTTTTCCTTGTTGTAGCGTAACCATAAGGCAACATTTTCCTGAATTTTTTACCGTCAATAGGATCTTCAAAAGTATTTCCTTTTAATAAAAATGCTACAAAGGGCCTTACCCAATAACTTATTCGAATAAGCCACGGGCGGGGAAAAAAGTTAAGAGCCCAAGAAAAAAATGCTTGCATTACTACAAATTTTTCAAGGTGAATTCATGCATTTCTTGAGTATAATCGTGGTGCGTTACTATTCGCATTTTGCCTTCTCCCATGGTGCTAATTCTTATTCCTTTTGTATCTAATTGCTGAAGGTAATCCTGAGCATCTACTCCTTCTTTTAGGTAAAATATAACAATATTGGTTTCTGTTTTTTCGACTTTTTCGATGTGTGCAAGACTAGACAATTGTTGGGCAATTTCCTTTGCTCGTCGGTGGTCTTCTTCCAATCTGTTCCATTGGTTTTTTAAGGCGTACAAGCCTGCAGCTGCCATAAATCCAATTTGTCGCATTCCTCCGCCAAGTACTTTTCGTACGCGCATGGCATTTTCCATTACATCTTCATTACCAATTAATACCGATCCCATTGGCGCACCTAGTCCCTTAGATAAGCATATGCTTATGGTATCAAATAATTGCCCATACACTTTAGGGTTTTCGTTGTTAGCTACTATTGCATTAGCAAGTCTTGCACCATCTAAGTGCAGACCAAGTCCGTGTTTGGTGCACACCTCACGGATTTTTTTTATTTCATTAAGATCGTAACAGGCGCCACCTCCTTTATTAGTGGTGTTTTCTAAACAAACAAGACTTGTTTTTGGACTGTGGTAAAAATCAGGTGGATTTATGGCTGCTTCAACTTGTTTTGCTGTAATCATTCCGCGGTCTCCATCGATTAATTTGCAAGAAACTCCAGAATTAAAAGATACGCCACCGCCCTCATAATTGTAGACATGCGCCCATTTATCGCAAATCAATTGTTCAGCGGGCTGCGTATGCAACTTTATAGCAGCTTGGTTGGTCATGCTTCCTGTGGGAAAAAAAAGCGCTTTTGGTTTTCCGAATAATTCCGCAAGGTATTGCTCTAACTCATTGGCAGAGGGGTCTTCTTTATATACATCGTCACCCACTTTAGCATTCCACATGGCTTTCTGCATCCCTTCAGTTGGGCGCGTAACGGTATCGCTTCGTAAATCAATCTTCATAAACTTTTTTTTGCACTACAAAAGTAAGTGAAATTATGTGATTAATGCTTCGGTAGATAAGCTACTATTTCAAGTACTTAAACGAGTTCATTTGTTTTTTTATTTGAAGCCCTTAACTTGTTGTAGTTGTTTTAAGTAGTTCTTTTAGTTCGCTCAAAATCATAGCAGTTGCTCCCCAAACAACATATTGGTTAAATTCAAAGGCTTGAACCATTAAGGACGTTGCATAGGACGCGCTTATTTTTTTCTGAGTTAACTTAGTATTATCAAGTAAATCCTTCAGGGGTACTTCAATAATTTTCTGTACTTCTGATTCGTCTGGCTTAAAAATAGGGGTATAGTCTAAAATTCCAACAAACGCCTTCACTAAAAAATTAGAAGGTGGAATATACACATCGGTAAGTTGTTTTACATACTGAACATCATTTTTAGAAACGCCTATTTCTTCTTCAGTTTCCCTGCAAGCACAGGCAAGAAAATCTTTATCGTTCTTTTCAAAACCACCTCCAGGAAAGCCAACTTGATTGGAATGTACGCCAGGATATTTGTTGCGTAATATAAGTGGAAAGTGTAATTCTCCTTTTTGGTCAGGATAAAGCAAACACATAACAGAAGCAAGTTTTGGAGTAAGGGTTTTGAAATCTAAATCCAACAACTCTTTTTTGCGTATTTCAGGCGTCATTAAAAGTTGCGCAGCTCTTCCCGGTAATTCATTTTTTGTTATTTTAGCACGAAAATTTTGAAAGTATGAATAAGTCATTAAGCCTTTTACTTCTTGGATTATTTTTGATTCTTTTAGGTTGCGAGAAAGAAACCAATGCTTCTTCGTCTTCTAACAAAGATACGAACAAAACCGAAAGTCTTGACCGAAAAATAAACAAAAAGAGTCAAGCCATTCCAGAAGTTAGGATTCCTTCTGATGGAACCGAGGATGTAGATGTTTCTCACGTTCAAACTTTAACCCAAGCAGAGTTGAAGCCTTTTTTAGATGGATATCAATTCAAAAATAACGAAACTAGGGGGAAAATAACCACACCTTATGGCGAGATAGAATTTATGCTTTTTGCAGCGCCAAAATACCATCGAGTAAATTTTGTTCGACTTGCTAAACTTGGTTATTTCGATTATACTGTTTTTCATCGCGTAGCAAAAGGTTTTGTTATTCAAGGAGGCAATGCCGAAAATAGAGCAACCCGAATGTACCGAACCCAGATTGGCGATTTTTTGATTCCAAATGAATTTAATCCCATTCATCGGCATGGGTACGGAGCAATTGCTGCCGCTAAATACAGCGAACAAAATATCAGCAAGGCTTCTTCGCCATTTGAATTTTATATTGTAGCAGACAAAAATGGAGCTCACCATTTGGATGAAGAGCATACTGTTTTTGGAAAAGTTACTAAAGGAATGGATGTGGTCGAAAAAATTGCGGAAGTTGAGGTAGATGGAAGCGAATGGCCAATTCAGAACATTCCTATAAAGGTTGAAGTTTTTCAATAAAAATGAGCTTTCAAACCATAGTTCATTATTCATTACACTTTTTGTTTCCTATTTTTATTGCTTGGTTTTGGGAAAGGGAGCAATGGAAAAAGGCCTACCTCGTTTTATTAGCAACTATGCTCGTAGATATCGATCATTTTTGGGCTAAGCCTATTTTTGACCCTGAAAGATGTAGCATTGGATTTCATACCTTTCATACCTATCCCGCTATTTTTTTATACGTAATAGGTTTCGCTTTAAGCAAAAATAAATGGTTGAAACTTGTTTTTTTTGGCTTAATTTTTCACATGATTACCGATGCAATAGATTGTGTATGGATGCGTTTTTTATAAAAAAATGTTAGCAATGCACGTACTTTATGTTTAATACAATACCTTAGAAAAATGAAATTGTTGATTCAGCGTACCTTAGTTTTTATGTTGCTCGCAGGAATAGTTGCCTGCGAAACTACGCAACAGAAAAAAGAAATCACTTGGAGTGAAACCAACTTACCTACCTTAAATTACGATCAATTTGAACCTTTACTAAACAAGAAAAACGATTCGATTTATGTGGTGAATTTTTGGGCTACTTGGTGTGCACCCTGTGTGGAAGAGCTACCTTACTTTGAGGATCTAGGAGAAAAATATGCCTCAAAAAAAGTGAAAGTAGTGTTGGCTAGTTTAGATATGCCCGAACATAAGCTTTCTAAGGTTATTCCTTTTGCTAACAAAATGAAACTTTCTTCCGATGTACTTTTATTAGACGATATAAGAAGTCATTATTGGATTCCGAAGGTTGATAGTACGTGGAGTGGAGCCATTCCAGCAACCCTTATTTATAATGCTAAGACTAGTCGTTTTTATGAAAAACCTTTTAGTTATGATGAATTAGAAACAGAACTTAAAAATTTTATGTAATGAGAAAGAAAATGAAAACCCCGCTGATTGTTATTTTTACTTTACTAGCTTTTGTGATAGGTAGTTTTTCTTCTACTTGTCAAGAAGCTTATAAAATAGGTGACGTAGTACAAGATTTTAGGCTTCCAAATATCGACGGTAAGTCGTATGCCTTAGCCGATTTGCCAACGACAAAAGGATTCATTGTTATATTTACATGTAATACTTGTCCTTATGCGGTAGCTTACGAAGATAGAATTATCGAATTACATAAAAACTTTGCGCCAAAAGGTTATCCCGTTGTGGCTATCAACCCAAACGACCCTAAAGCCCAGCCAAAGGATTCTATGGAAGATATGCGTATACGTGCATCAGAAAAAGGTTTCGACTTCCTTTACCTTCAAGATGAAGGACAAAAAGTATATCCAAAATTTGGCGCTACAAAAACACCTCACGTATTTTTATTGAACAAAGAAAACGAAAGCCTTGTCCTTAAATACATCGGCGCAATTGATGATAATTACAAAGATGCCAGTCAAGTAGAAGAGAAGTTTCTTGAAAATGCAATTCATGCGCTAATGAATGGGGAAGAAATTCAACTTACCGAAACAAAAGCCATTGGATGTACCATTAAAACAGTTTCGGAGTAAATTTAATTACATTTAACCCGCTAAAGAGCGGGTTTTTTTATACCTATTAATGAATATGAAAATGAATTTATCACCTATTGTTCAGGGATGCATGAAATGGGGAGTTTGGGGAGCTAACTTTTCTTTAAACGAATTTCAACAAGCCATTGAAACCTGTTTAAGTGCTGGAATAACAAGTTTCGATCATGCCGATATTTACGGTGGATATACAACAGAAGCTTCGTTTGGAAAGGCTTGGAGAGCGATGGATGTTTCCAGGGAAAAGGTTCAACTAATTTCTAAGTGTGGCATACAAATAGAACACCTTCGACCTAAAAATTTCGTAAAGCATTACCAATACGATGCAGCATACATCATCGAATCAGCTCTAAAAAGTATAGCCGATTTAAACTGTTCTTACCTAGACTTATTTTTACTTCACCGACCTAGTCCGCTGTTGCAGGGTGAAGAAGTAGCAAAAGCGATTGATTTTCTTAAAAAACGAAGGCCTTATCAAGCATTTTGGCGTTTCAAACTTTTCGGTACACGAGCTGGCTTATTTGCAAAGCTTTGTTTCAGTTGAATACAATCAAATACAATTATCTATACTTACGAGTGAACCACTGACTAACGGATTAATAGATTACATGAAACTTCATAAAATTCAAGTTATGTGTTGGAATCCTTTAGGTAATTACTACCAACATAACAACACAGCTTTAAATGAAGTAATTACAAACCTAGCAAGTAAGTACCAAACCGATATAAACGGGATTTTACTAAGTTGGTTAATGCAAATTCCCCACCCTATTTTTCCAGTTATAGGAACTACCAAACTACAACGAATGATTGACGCTACAGACGCTATTAATTGCAAGCTCCAACCCCAAGATTGGTTTCTTTTGTGGGAAACTGCAAGAGGTCAGCAAGTTCCTTAATAATATTTCCATCAGTCTATTGTTTCTTCTTTAGAAAGCTTAAAGCAGGAAAAGAATTAAGAATTGGGAATTAAGAATTGAGAATTAAGAATTGGGAATTGAGAATTGAGAATTGAGAATTGAGAATTGAGAATTGGGAATTAAGAATTGGGAATTAAGAATTGGGAATTAAGAATTGGGAATTAAGAATTGGGAATTAAGAATTAAGAATTAAGAATTAAGAATTGAGAATTGAGAATTGAGAATTGAGAAATCACTTCTTCAATACTTAGTTCCCCCTTTGGGGGTTAGGGGGCTTCACTCATCACTTCTTCAATACTTAGTTCCCCCTTCGGGGGTTAGGGGGCTTCACTCATCACTTCTTCAATACTTAGTTCCCCCTTCGGGGGTTAGGGGGCTTCACTCATCAC
>JBHYFG010000007.1:132694-154920 GCA_051859645.1 Psychroflexus sp.
TTCTTCAATACTTAGTTCCCCCTTCAGGGGTTAGGGGGCTTCACCGACAACCAAAGTTTAATTTTCAAGCATAGATAAGATAATGTGCGTTTTACTTGACAACGCCTATTCAACTATCGTATATTTGCAAACTTTTAAAAAATCCTACATATGAAATTATCGCAGTTTGATTTTAATTTACCAAACGAATTGTTAGCTGAATTTCCGGCTGAAAACAGAGACGAATCAAGATTGATGGTCGTTAATAGAAAAGACGGAAGCATCGAGCACAAACTTTTTAAAGATTTAATCAATTACTTCGAGGAAGACGATGTGATGATTTTTAATAATACAAAAGTTTTTCCAGCTCGCTTGTACGGTAATAAAGAGAAAACAGGCGCTAAAATCGAAGTGTTTTTATTAAGAGAACTGAATGCTGATACTCGCCTTTGGGATGTTTTAGTAGATCCAGCAAGAAAAATTAGAATTGGAAACAAATTATATTTTGGCGATGACGAAAGTTTAGTAGCGGAAGTAATTGACAATACCACATCCAGAGGAAGAACGCTTCGTTTTCTATACGATGGTTCGTATACTGAGTTCAGAAAAAAATTGAAGGAATTAGGAGAAACACCACTTCCTAAATACATTAATCGTCCGGTAACACCAGAAGACGAAGAGCGTTACCAAACCATTTATGCAAAAAATGAGGGAGCAGTTGCTGCACCAACCGCAGGACTTCACTTTTCTAAACATTTGTTGAAGCGTTTAGAAATTAAAGGAGTAAATTTTGCAGAAGTAACCCTACACATAGGACTGGGAACTTTTAGTCCAGTTGAGGTGGAAGATTTATCCAAACACAAAATGGATAGCGAGCAAATTTCTATTACAAAAGATGCAACCAGTGTTGTAAATAAAGGAGTAGCTCAGAAAAGAAGAATCTGCGCCGTAGGAACAACTGTCATGCGAACCATCGAATCTGCCGTTAATGCAAACGGTACCTTGCATGAATTCGAAGGATGGACCAATAAATTTATTTTCCCCCCATACGATTTTAGTATAGCCAATTGTATGGTTACTAATTTTCATATGCCTAAATCAACTTTATTAATGATGATTTCTGCATTTACAGGTCACGATTTAATGGAAAAAGCATACAAAGAAGCCGTAAAAGAAAAGTACAAATTTTATTCTTACGGTGACGCAATGCTTATTTTGTAAGTTGTTGCAACCAAAATTTAAAGCCTCTTTATAGCAAAGAGGCTTTTTTGTATCTATATTTACCCAGTAAAGAGAAGCACAATAAATATCAAATGCTTAAAAATTTTAAAGCTATTTTTCCGATTTCACAGTTTCAAAAAGTAGGAAGCTACAACGGACTAGCCATGGGGATTAAAATGCTCACAGGTTTAGTAGTTTCCAAATTTTCTGCAATTTTATTAGGACCATCGGGCGTAGCTTTACTCGAGAACTTAAGAAATTTAACCAATACTACTTTTCAACTATCTTCATTAGGTTTAGATAAAGGAATTACTGCTAATACGGCGGCTTTAAAAGATGACAAGCAAAAATTAAATTCCTTGCTTATTGTTTTGTGGTGGTTGGCTGTTTTTTCTAGTCTTGTCTTCGGGTTCTGCGTATGGTATTTGGCTAACTTTTTGAGTAATTATATTCTTGGGACAACAGATTATGATTATATATTCAAGATTTTAGCCATTATTTTGCCCCTGCATATTTTAAATATTTTTCTTACCAGTATTTTAAAAGGAAAAGAAAAATATATTCAAGTGATTCACATTCAAATTGTGGGTCATTTTCTAAATTTAGTATTATTCCTTTCTTTCATGTATTTCAAAGGTTTAGAAGGTGCGTTTTTAGCGCTTATACTTTTGCCAAGTTGTATGCTGTTTGTTAGCCTTTGGTTAGCTAGAGAAGAACGTTTTTTTGTCCCTTTTTGGAGGCTTCCAGACGAAATAAAAAATAAACTAAACAATTTAGGACAATATTCTTTAATGGCTATGTTTGCGAGTGCTCTTTTTGCATTTGTTTACATTGAAGTACGTAACCACATCATATTAAGCATTGGCGAAGATGAAGCAGGTTGGTGGTCTGGCGTTAACCGAATATCCAACTATTACATCCTATTTTTTGTAGGATTAATCAATTTAATTTTACTTCCTAAGTTAGCTAAATCAGATTCTAATAAAGAAACAACAAAGGTTTTGATGGACTTTTACAAACAGTTAATCCCTGCACTTGTTGGCGTTCTTTTGCTTGTTTTTTTAGGCAAAAAGTATGTTGTATGGCTTACCCTTTCGAAGGAGTTTTTACCTTCTACAAGTTTGTTTTTAGGTCAGGTTATTGGAGATTTTTTCAGGATATTAGCCCTTGTTTTAGCCTATCAATTTCACGCAAAAAAAATGACTATTCCGTTTATTTTAACCGATTTATTCTTAGGATTAAGTATTTACTTCTCTAGTATTTATCTGATTAATCTGCTAGGTTTAGAAGGAGTAGTTTGGGCACACTCAATCAGTTACATTGCTTATTTTTTGGTGGTTTTGTTTTATTTTAGGAAGCTGTTTTTATACCCCGTGCTCCGTCAACTTTCGAAGTAACGTATCCCATTTTTTACTTGCTTCTTCCGTTGAAAAAGCTTGTACAGAGGCTTTCGCATTTTCCTTGCAAGTATTGTAGAGCAATTCATCTAAGCAAATTTCCTCCAAAGCTTTGGCAAATTCATTTTCATCTCGGTTGCTTACCAATAACCCGTTTTCTCTGTTTTTAATAACTTCCGATGGTCCTGAAACAAAATCCAAAGAAACAACGGGAGTTCCTACCGCAAGACTTTCAACTAAAACCAACGGAAAACCTTCATGATTACTGGTTAGTGCTACTGCTCTTGCTTTTTGCACAATGGCAAACGGATGTTTGGTGAATCCTAAAAAAATAAGGTATTTAGCGCATAAAAGCCTTTGCGCATGTTTCATAATCATTTCCTTATCTGGACCATCACCCACAATAACAAGAGGGATGTTTTTTTGCCATAAATTCGATTTTTCATAGGAATTTAAAAGAAAAAGTAGGTCTTTGTGCCGATTGTCGATCCTCCCGAAATACAAAATAAAGTTATTTAATCCTCTTATTTCATCAGGAAGTGAAGCGTAGTTTTTTGTAAGGTCTTTTTCGAAAGTATTATGAATACAAGATGAATTTTTGATACCTTGCTGAAGGAGTAAATTTTTATAAATGTACTTGGAAACCCCAACCGTATGTAAATTATTTCTATAAATTTTTAAGGTTTTAGAAACCGGATTTGCAAAGTAGGTGCTAAGCTTACTATTCTGAACAACGTATATGCGCTTAATGCCACGGTATAAGTAGTGTGCATAAAAAAGCTCCCGAAAGTAGTTATTTTTTGGGCGTTGGTCTATTACAATATCAATTTGTTGCTCTTTCAGGTATTTTCTGAATTTCCTGAAACGGAGCAAGCGGTCTATAAAGGTGTTCGCTTTTTCTTTATGTACCCCTAAATTATATAGTTTACCTCCGTAAGGGTAGTCTACTTTATTAGTTAGAATTGCCACATGCACATCATAGGCTTTGTCTTCCAACATTTGCGATAAGATAGCTACCGAACGTTCGGCGCCCCCTTTTCCAAGGCAAATGCCAACGATACAAACTTTTGGAAGCGAAGGATTCATTTATTTACCGTATTTTTGATTCCAATGGTAAAAGTACTTTTTTACACGCAATAAACATTTTTAATTTTGAATAAGTTTAAACCTTTGTCGGATTCTACTCCTTTATACGAAAAGAAGTTCTTTTTCTTTTTATGGTGGTGTTTCCCCGTGTTTGTGGCTTTTTTAATCGAAGTTTTTTCAGGTAATTTTCGGTCAGATCGATGGTTGAATTTTACTGAAAACCTAATTTTTGCTTCAATACTTCTTAGTTTTCCTTTTTTGATTTCTAACAAAAAACTTCAACGCCTAACAAGTAGTCTTTTTTTCTCCTTCTTTGTTTTTTTTGTTTTTTTCGAAACACTTTATTACACTTGGTTTGGAGCAAATTTTTCAGCATCATCTATTTTTGTTTTATTCGAAACCAATTCGGCAGAAGCTAGTGAGTTTATTTCATTTTATATTAATCCATTTAGCATTTTATATGCTTCTTTTTCGTTTGTATATGTCGGATTGTATTGGAAGTTAAATTGCTCAAAATTCACCTTTCATTTTTCGTTTGTACAAAAATGCAGTTACTTTTTCATTCTTCTAGGAGTGTTGTTTTTTCTTCGTTATACCAAGTTAATCGACCAAAATTTTCCTTATTTGGTAGCAAGAGGCGTAATCGAATACCGAATTGAGCAGAAGCAATTAGCAGATTTATCGATTGACCAACAAACGGGGCATTTTACACAAGTAACCTCTGTTAAAGCAAGTCCTAAAACCTATGTATTGGTAATTGGTGAGTCGACTACAAAAAATCACCTTCAATTGTATGGCTACCCACGAGAAAACATGCCAAATTTATTTCAAAGAAAGGATGAATTGCTGGTTTTTTCAGATGTAGTAAGCAGCAACGCATTTACAATTGGGGCCTTAAAAACAGCATTATCACTCAACAATTTTGAGGCAGAAAGCGAGTCCACTATCGTTCAGCTTTTTAATCAAGCAGGTTTCGAAACACACTGGATTTCCAATCAACGCCCCATTGGTCCTTACGAAAGTATTGTGACAAAAATGGCACGGGCATCCGATTATTATACGTTTACAAATACCGCAACTGCGGGGAACAAAACACCATACGATGAGGTTTTACTTCCTCATTTTAGAGCTGCTTTAGAACGAGATACAAAGAAGAAATTTATAGTGGTTCATTTGTTGGGAACACATCTTACATATACGGATAGGTTTCCTGAAAAATTTGCTTATTTTTCAGGAATGCCGCCTAATATGCCATTTCAACACGAGGAAGCGGTTGCCAAACGAAACGCTTATGATAACGCCGTACTTTATAACGATTTTTTGTTAGAACAGATCATCAGTGAAGTTGCAAAGAGCAAGGGCGAATCCTATGTTTTATACTTTTCAGATCATGGCGATGAGGTGTATACAACTACAGATTTTGCTGGTCATAACGACGATAATCCAACGCCTGCAATGTTCGAAATTCCTCTTGTCCTCTGGCATTCTTCACCTAACGAAGATTGGAAAAATTACCAAAACCGACCTTATTCTACCAAACATATCATACATAGTATTGCCGAGCTGTCTGGAATAAAGTTTACTGAATGGCAAGCTTCAAAAAGCATATTTTCAACTGAATTTGAAGAAATTCCAAGAATAATTAGCGGGAATAGGGATTATGATGAATGGTTGCTCATGGAAAAGTAATGCTACTTCTTACGATTTATCAAGTGAAATTATCGTAATTAAATGTCCTTTTTTTCTTTCTTTTCATTGCAAAAAGAAATCATTCTCGAAGCGGTCGGTACAAGTTGTTTTCTTTTACAGTAATTTCAAATAATAACTGGTGTTATTGAGGGCTTAGGTGTTTTTTTATAGGCTTTTTTAAATCTTTTTGAGCAGATTTCTTAATAACTATTCGATAATCTCCCATATATCTTTGTCTGATGGAAGCTCTACTCCATCTTCTTTTTCAGCTTGTTTAATTTTAGCAACAAATTCAGGGTTATAAGGAGTTTGTGGCTCCTCTACTAACTCAACATCTTTTTGTGGATTATCTTTAGAGAATGCCTTCAAAAAAGGAAGTAATGCTTTTCCTTTTTCAGAATTTTCGTTTATTTTAGTGTTAATATGGTCATTACTAAAAGTAATTAGTTACAAATATAAACAATTTAACCCACTAAAATGAGTTTACATCTTTAGCAGAATTTTATAAAGTTTTCGGTTACAAATGACTACTCTAACAAAATTAAAAGTTTACTTATGAAAAATATAGTTATCCCAATGCTATTTTTTTGCCTGAATGTTGTTTCTCAAGAAGTAGTAACCATCAAAGGCACAATTACTTCAATTACGGAGGGAAGTATTGAGATAGTCCCTAAAAACAGCATATATTATAACAATGTTTCTTTTGACTCAAAGCATAAAATCACTAATGGAAAGTTTGAAATTCAACTGAGTTTTAAAGACAATTTTAATTATCCATTCGTTTTTTACATCAATGATACAATTAGTTCAGCTGAATTTTACTTGAACAAGGAGCTAATGCCAATTCAAGTGGAAATCGATGATTTAGATTTTCGATTTGTGCCGAAATTTGATAAAGCGAATGACCCAATCAACAAAGAGCGTTTAGCTTTTCAGTCATTTTTGAAAAAAGATAGAGAAGACATTCGTAAGAAGCGGGACTCTATTGAAGCACAATACAAAAAAGATCAGGACAAAGAAAAGTGGAGTGAGCAGAAACGAAAATTGACTGATGAAGATATTCATAATTACAACCAAAATTTACTTGAATTTATTAAAGAACATCCTACTTCCAATTATGCGTTATGGGCTTTAATAAGTATATTTCAAGGGCAAGGTTATGCGGTAGTATATGAAACCTCCTTCAACTTATTCGATAATCAAATCAAGGAGAGCTCTATTGGGACAAGGTTAAAAAAAGAATTGAGTAAGCTCAAGTCGATGACTGTGAATAATCACTTTCCCTCATTTAATGCCTACACAACTGAAAGTAAAAAAATAAAACTTGACTTCGCTAAGTTAGCATCTTCAAATACCTATACGTTAGTAGATTTTTGGTTTACAAGTTGTGGTCCATGTGTCGCAGAATATGAAGTACTTAAAGGAGTATATCATACGTATAATTCAACTAATTTTGAGGTAATTGCCGTATTTGTAGATCAAGAAGCTTTTTATGAAAAATGGAAAAAACACATTATTGACAATGGGTATGTTTGGCAGAACTATTTGGATAAAAATTCGGTCTTTGCTAGAGCACACAACATCAATTTTTTTCCTCAGAATTTCCTCCTCGATTCCAACGGAGTTATTCTCAAAAAAAATATCTCAATGAAGGAATTGGCTAAGTTTTTGGAGGAAAATTTGTAGGTGAAAAGCTTGAGATTCTGTAATGTAAAATAAATGACAGATTAACTCCTGTCAATTTTTTATTTTATTTCAGAAAAATCTTAAAAAAAAAGTGTTGTTTTGCCCAAAAGCAAATTAGATGAAGCAACTTGCGGCATACCAACAAACATTTCTTGATTACTTATCAAAGCAAAACTATCAGAAAAATCCACTTGGTTTATATGAGCCTATCGACTATATCATGCACTTGGATGGAAAGCGTTTGCGCCCCATTTTAGTGATGATGGCTGCCGAAGCATTTGGAAAAAATACAGAAGATGCCTTGCCGGCGGCATTGGCGATTGAGTGTTTTCATAACTTTAGCTTAGTGCACGACGATATTATGGATAATGCAAGTTTGCGCCGAGGAAAAGCAACGGTCCACGAAAAATGGGATGTAAATACGGGAATTCTGTCGGGGGATGCCATGCTAATTTTATGTTATCAATACTTTGAAGCCTACGATGATGCGACTTACGCACAACTCACCAAGTTATTTTCTAAAACCGCTATTGAAGTTTGTGAAGGTCAGCAATGGGATGTAGAGTTTGAAGACCGCAACGATGTGCAAATGCACGAATACCTCCAAATGATTGAATATAAAACCGCAGTTTTGGTCGCCGCTGCTTTACAAATGGGTGGAATTATTGCGGGAGCTTCCAAGGAAGATCAAACCAATATCTACGAGTTTGGTCGCTTACTTGGAATTGCTTTTCAAATTCAGGATGATTTTCTAGATGCATTTGGAAACCCTGAAACCTTCGGCAAAAAAGTAGGGGGCGATATTATCGAGAACAAAAAAACCTACCTTTATTTAAAAGCTATTGAGCTATCAAATGCGGATAACAAAGCTCAATTAGAGCATCTTTTTAGCCTAGATAATACCAACGAAGAAGATAAAATTTCTAACGTAAAGCAACTTTTTGTCGTTTCTGGTGCCAAAGATGCAACCCAAAAAGCGGTGGAAAATTATACCCTAGAAGCCTTTAAAAAACTAGAAGAAATTTCAATTTCCCAGCAAAATAAAGACTTACTTTTAGCCTTCGGAAATTGGCTAATGAATAGAAAAAAGTAATTAGTCGTTTAAATTGAATGCTTTTTTTGCTTCAAATTTTACAAAAGAATTGTAAATTTGAAGCAAACAAACAACAACAGAGTGTTCAAGGAAGCAAACGAAAACAACGTTTTTAAACTTATTTTTGAAGGGGTTTCTGAAGGCGTGCTCGTCGTAGATGAAGACCAAATTATTCAAGAAGTAAACTGTTCAACAGAGCAAATGTTTGGTTATCAGCCTGGAGAGCTAATAGGAAAAGACCTCAATGTTTTAATTCCATCTTCCGTTCATAGCAAACACAAAACCTATTTTCGACAATTTATTGAACGTGGAGAAAGTAGAAGGATGGGTGCTGGTCGGGACTTGTTTGGAGTGCGTAAAGATGGTTCAAAATTTCCAGTGGAAGCAGGCCTAAATCCATTCACCTACAATAGCAAGAGTTACGTAATGTCCTTGGTTTCGGACATTAGTTTGCGAAAACAGAACGAACATGAAATCGAACAGCTTAACTCAGCACTAGAGAAAAAAGTCATTCTTCGAACAGAAGAACTACAGCAAACGGTCGAGAAACTCTATGATTTAAACAAAGACTTAGAAAAAGAAATCGTTAAGCGAAAGCGTGCTGAAGAAAAAATGAAAATTTCACTAGAAAAAGAACGCGAGCTAAACGAGTTAAAAACAAAATTTCTATCCCTGGTATCGCATGAGTTTAAAACTCCTTTAAGTGGTATTTTAACTTCGGCTACTTTGGCTGGAAAGTACACTACAGAAGAACAACAAGATAAACGAGAAAAGCACCTTTCCACCATTCGTAACAAAGTGAAGTACCTTACAGCAATTTTAAATGACTTCCTTTCCATAGAACGTTTAGAATCAGGAAAAGTAACTTATAAATTTGAAGATTTTAGCCTCCAAGCGCTGATTAATGAGGTTATTTATAATGCTAATGTAACTTTAAAAAGCGGACAAATTATTCATTACCCTAAACAGGTTGACGAGTGTATTCTGCATCAAGATAAAAGCGTTGTGGAATTGGTCCTTTCTAACTTGTTGGGCAACGCAATTAAATACTCACCCGAAGAAGCACAAATACATTTTACAGTTTACGCGAAAGATGGAATGCTTTTTTTTAGCATTAAAGATGAAGGGATTGGTATTCCTAAGAAAGATCAAAAGCATATTTTTGAGCGCTATTTTAGGGCGGAAAATGCCCTGCTGAATCAGGGAACAGGAATAGGTCTAAATATCTCTAAAGTACATTTAGAAAATTTAGGCGGAAGAGTTTATTTTGAAAGTGAAGAAAACAAAGGAACTACCTTTTTTGTAGAAATACCCATACATTATGAGTAAGCATGTTTTATTAGTAGAAGACGACGCAACAGTTCGTGAAAATACAGCAGAGTTGCTGGAATTATCGGGTTACCAAATTAGTACTGCCGCCAATGGGAAAATTGGGGTCGAAAAAGCCATACAATTACTTCCCGACATTATTGTTTGCGATGTAATGATGCCCGAAATGGATGGTTATGATGTACTAACCAACTTATCCAAAAACCAAAGCACTCAACACATCCCGTTTATTTTTCTCTCAGCAAAAACAGATCACAAAGATATTCGCAAGGGAATGGATTTGGGCGCCGACGATTACCTAACCAAACCCTTCGAAGAAGAAGACCTAGTTAGCGCAATTGAAAGTCGGTTAGCTAAAACAGCCATCATTAACCAACGCAAAAAAGCAGCTCAACAAGATGAAACCCAACAAAACCTAAACTTAGATGGCTTTAGAGATATGCTGCGTAAATTTGATACCATTCAGATCAAAGCTAATAATTCAGTATACGAACCAGGCGACACAGCCAATCGGTTTTTCTTGGTAGATAGAGGTGTAATTAAGCTTCATCAAGTAGACGATAACGGTAAAGAGCTAATTACTGCTTTACATAAAGCCGACGACTTTTTCGGGAGCCTAGTATTTAACAGACCCGTAAATTACAAAGAATATGCAACTGCGTTAGAAGATACTGTGCTTCACGTTATTCCAAAAAATGAATTAAAGCAAATACTGCAAAACAGCTACCAAGTTTTATTTGATATTATTGATATTTTAGGTGAAAGTTTAGACGAAACCAAAGAACAATTATTGGATATGGCTTATAGTTCGGTGCAACGAAAAACAGCCCAAACCATTTTGTTATTTACGGAGCGATTGAAAAAGAACAAGCTTCGTCAAATCCGAATTTCGCGAGCAGACTTAGCTGCTGTTGCTGGAATTGCTTCGGAAAGTTTAATTCGTACATTGTATAAATTCAAAAAAGAAGGCATTATAGAGATTGAAGGACGAAACATAAAAGTAATGGATTTCGATGCCTTAGAAAGGATTCAATAAACAGCATTCAAAAAGAAACGAATTAGTATACCAGTTTTGAGTTGAAATTACTGGAAAAGAAAACAGCCTGTCCCGACCGTTTTGGGAATGATTTTTTTCTTTTTATGATGAACCAGAAAGGAAAAAGAAGCGTTTTATTACGGTAATTTCAATTGATAAATGGTGTTAGTTATACTTTACCGTTTAACGGGTATTCTTTTCATAGGTGACTAATGTCATTTTTTAAGGCCACAACTACATTTACTTTTGCCTGATAATGAATGTGAATTACCCATGAATGTATTACTGCTTTCTGATTTTTCTAAGCCCTCGCAAAATGCGCATGAATATGCTATACATTTGCTTGAAAATCAGCAAGTAAATTTTTATATAACTCACATTAAAAAAGAGTGTGCTAAACAAACCTGTGGAGGTTCTTGCAAAATCGGGCTACAGCAACAACTCAATCAACAAAAGAATACATTAGAGCGTTTTTCTGATGCCTTGTTGCATCAATTCGAAAGTTTGTTGTTAGAAGGTAATTTATTGGAAAACGTTCGTAAAGTAGTCGATTTATACGACATAGATATGTTGGTGATGGGAGCCCATGGAAAAATGGGCAAATTCAACCTGAAATTAGGGACCAATACTAAAAACTTAGCTATAAAAGTAAAATGCCCAGTGCTGATTGTATTTGAAAATTCGCCTCAAATTATACCTGCCAAAATAAATTTTCCAGTAGATTATACGGATAAATTACAACACAAATGTATTTTGAAATTTAAGAGTTTACCCGCTTGGGAAAACTTGACTGTTAACGTTGTAGAGTTGCTAAACAAAAATACCTTTAAGCATCAAGAGGAAGCAAAACAAATAGTTGCCACAAGTTTTTCGGGGGTTGCTACTTCTTATCAGCAGGAAACGAAATTAGATGTACTTCAAGCCTTCAAAGCGGTAGATTTACTTTTGTTAGCGGCAAGAAATATTGGGGTTTGCGATCAGGTTTTTTCCTACGTAGAGGCAAATTATGAAGATTTTCAGAATGCATCTCCAATCTTGGTACTTCACGCCTAAATGTGTACACCCTAGTACAAAGGCTTTTCATTCCAAGGCTTTTTTAAGTTGAAATTCTGAGGCTTATGTTAATAAATAGTTACCTTTGCAAACTAAAATTCAAATAATAAAGCAACATGTTTACCAAAAACCTTCATGCCATATTTATTTTGTTTTTTGTAGTTCAGCTAAACGCACAACAAGTACAAATCAATGAATTTTTAGCCTCTAACCAAGTTACTAATGCAGATGAAGACGGCGATTTTGAAGATTGGATAGAACTTTACAACCCAGCAAACGAAGCTGTAAACTTGGAAGGTTTTGGGTTGTCCGATAACGATAGTCAGCCCTATAAATGGGTGTTTCCTTCTGTCGAAATTCAAGCTGGCGCTTATCTTCTGATTTGGGCCTCCGGAAAAAATAGAACCGATCCAGCATCCGAATTACACACTAATTTTTCCATAAACGCAGGAGGTGAACCCTTAAGTTTAACTAGCGCAGACGGCGATTTACTAGATTACATACAAGAGTTACCCCTTCCATCTGATGTTTCGTATGGCAGAGGAATAGGGGAAGATAGTGAAGTGTTTTTTTATTTTTATACGCCAACACCAGCTGCTGAAAATACTTCTGCTGCATTCGAAAGTTTACTTGCACAACCTAGTTTCTCGCATGAATCTGGGTTTTACACCGAAGGCTTTGAGTTGAGTATTTCATCCTCCGGAGGTGCAACAATTCTTTACACGCTAGACGGCTCAGAACCTATTCCTGATAATTTAGGCGGAACGACGTACTATTACAAAAATAAGTACGCACATTTTCCTGGCGATGAGGACGGAGAAATGTTAGAAAGAGCAATACATACATTTACCTATTCAGATAAAATACAAATTGAAGACCGATCCAATTTGCCCAATGAACTTGCACCAATTTCAACCACATTTGACCAGCATAGAAACTATTACCCCTCAGAACCTTTTGAAAAAGCTACCGTAGTAAGAGCAAGGGAGTATTCGGATAATGTGTTAGGACCCATTACAACAGCTACTTATTTTGTTTCAGAAGAGGAAACGTTTCATTCCAGCCTTCCTATTGTGAGCATCAGTGTAAACGAAAACGACTTTTTCGATTACGAAGAAGGAATCTATGTACCTGGAGTATTTTTTGACAATTGGCGGGCATTCGCCCCAAGTTCACCAATTACTTTTGGACATCCAGCAAACTACATGAGAAGAGGGATAGAGACAGAAAAAAATGCTGTTTTCCAGTTCTTTGAAAATAATTCCCTATCCTATCAGCAAAACCTAGGAGTTCGTTTACATGGAGGATTTTCTCGTGCAATACGAATGAAATCCTTACGTTTGTATCCACGCTCTGCTTACGATGACTCTTCTAGTTTAGATTATCCTTTTTTTGGCGAGCAGAATGATGCATCTTTCAAACGACTAATTTTAAGAAATTCTGGTCAAGATTTTACATTAACCCTTCTAAGAGATGCTGTAAGTCAAGAAATTGTAAGGCATTTGAAATTTGATACACAATCCTATCGGCCTGTTATTCATTTCTTAAACGGAGAATTTTGGGGTATTATTAATCTTCGTGAACGATACGACAAGCATTATTTTTTAAGAAATTATGGAATCGAAGAAGAAGATTTGGACTACTTAAGCGGAGATGGAAGAATTGAAATGGGAATAAGCGAAGGAGATAATGTGCATTGGAATGAGCTGTTTAGTTTTATAGAAGAAAATGATTTGCAGGTTGAAGCCAATTACGAACATGTAAAAACCCAGATGGATACCGAAAATTTTACGGACTATTATGTCTCTAATATTTACTTTAGAAATACAGACTGGCCGGCAAACAACAATGCATATTTCAGGAAAAGAACAAGTTTCGATCCCGATGCTCCTCACGGACACGATGGGAGGTGGCGTTGGGTAATGTACGATACCGATTTTGGAACAGGGTTTGATGGAAACCCCAATAGTTACACACACAATACCTTAGAATTTGCAACGGCACTTGATGGTCCAGATTGGCCAAACCCTGAACATTCTACACTATTTTTGAGAAAACTTCTGGAAAACAATGAGTTTAGAGAGTATTTTATTACAAGATACGCAGATTTATTGAATACTACTTTTTTGCCTTCGAGGTTTTCCGCCATATTAAACGATGCAAAAAACCAAATTGAACCTGAAATTGAAAGGCATCTCAATCGCTGGTCTATTCCAGCATCTTGGATCGGAAGTATCAATACAATGAATGAATTTGGGGTCAACCGCCCAAGTCACGCTAAACAACACATCCAAGATTTTTTCAATTTGGCGGGAATGCACAAAATCCAGCTCAATGTAAATGATATAGATCAGGGCTTTATTCAAATAAACACAATTAAAATTCACGGAGAAACAGCAGGCGTTACTCCATTTCCTTACCCTTGGACGGGCGATTATTTTGAAGGTATTCCTGTAAAACTTAAGGCCATTGCTAAGGAAGGCTACACGTTTAGCCATTGGTCTGGCGATATTGATAGCACGGAAGAAGAAGTAACCATAAACATTACCCAAGATACAAATGTAATAGCTAATTTTGAAGAGGGAGAAATTCTGCCAGATTTACTTTATTTCTGGCTAATGGACAACAATATACCCAACAATACTCCTTTAGAAAGTTTAGCACCTACTTATGTGTATGAAGCGGAGGAAGCATTTGCGGAATTAATTTACCAGTCTTCACTTGCAGGATACCCGTTCGACTCAACTCACCCTAATTGGCGAGTGGCGTCTATGGAACGAAGAAACGAACCTACTTCTATTAATTATATTCCTGAAGCAAACAATGGAGTTCCCTTTGAAGAGGTGAACATGCGCGCCTTACAAGTGCGACAATCCTTTCGAAGCGCTACCGCTGAAAATACAATGTTATTTACACTCAATACTACCAATCGACAAGAAATAAAAGTTTCTTTTGCGGTAAAGGATGAAGGTGCAGCAGACGAATTATTAATAAGTTACTTGGATGAAGACAATACATGGTCAACAGATCATTTACCAATAGCTAGTTTTAGCATTGGGAGCAATTATCAGCTTATTGAAGTAGATTTTTCTGCGGTTGAAGTAGCTAATAATAATGAAGCCTTTCAATTCCGTATTCGCTTTGATGGTGAAGACATGGAAGCAGCCAACGGCAATCGTGTAACTTTTAACAACATTGCTGTTTTTGGGACAACTTTACTTTCTGTAGATGTTCCAGAAGAAACCCCTATTGTAATTTACCCAAATCCGTTTGAAAGCGAAGTTTTTGTAAGAGGTGTAAGCGGTCCAACGCAGTATCAGCTATACAATATGCAAGGCAATTTAGTGAAAAAAGGCAACTTGCTTAATAACAAAATTATAACCGAACAACTAACAAGTGGAATGTATTTCCTAGTCCTAAGTAATAGCCGTAAAACCACCCGTCATAAATTGATTAAGCGATAAACAAATAAATGCACAAAGAATTCACTAAGTTTAATCCTGTATTGATTTTTTAATCTAATGAGCTATAGCTACCTCTGGTAGAACGAATTTTAAATTCTGCGCTACCAGAATTTTATTTTCAATCCATCACATGCCATTCATTATTTTTTAGATTTACTTAATCTTAGTAGTTCATCTTAAAAACTATTCTGTAATCTCAGAAATCCTTTTATAAAATTCAAAATTTTTATTGGTAGAAACTTTAAAAAACAATAAGTTTGTTAATCAAAAGTTTCTATTTTAGAATTTCGTAACAACACTATTCTATAAAATCACATGAAAAAAACACTATTTCTTTTTATCTTACTAACAACAGCTTACTTTAGTCAAGCCCAAACAGAACAAGGAAAATTTGTAATTGATGCTAAGTCAAACTTTGGTTTTATTAACAATTTTCCGAATCCACGCATCGAAAACGAATTCAACTTCAACCTACAAGGAGGTTATGCGGTTTTAGATAATTTATTTTTAGGACCAAGTATTGAATATTCTTCTAGACGTACAGAAGACCTTAATATTTCTTCTAATCGAACAATTGATGGTTTTAGGTTGAGCCACCTGTTTTACGGAGCTTTTGCTAGGTATTATTTCAATTTTAAAGAAGACCCTAAGGTCTTACCTTATGTTGGGATTGGTTATTCATTTGGAGAAGATCAAATAAGTGACATTCCTACTTTTACAGCAGATGGAGATATTAGAACAATAAGCGATAGTAGAAGTGTAAACAAACTCTCTATAGATGCAGGTTTAAGTATATTTTTGATCCCAAAAACACTCACTTTAGACCTTAACTTTAATTACACAAAAAGAGATTATCTTTTGACCGACGGTTTTATTTTTATTGATTTCGCTTCTGATCCAGACGACTTAAAAATTTACCAGTTTAACTTAGGTTTTAGCTTGTTCCTATAAAAATCTTAATTCTTTAAAATAACAGAATTTTAATTTTACACACCCATGAAAAATTATACAATATCAACTTATATCAACCTACTATTAATAAGTGCTTTGTTTTTATTAGCTTCTCAAAACACTTTTGCTCAAGTAGAAGAGGAAGCAAAAGAAGCTCCGACAAATAACCCCAGGTTAATTAGAGAAGGAGCCACCTATTTAGGCGCTTCTGTAGGTTTAAACATTGCTCAAACTAAATTACCAAATGGCGAATCAGAACTTAATGTAGACGGCGGTGGTAAAGCACTTTACGCATTTGCAGATTATTTTGCTTTTGGTGGGGAGTTTCAAGTATCAGGCTATAAACCCGCAACCCAAATTGAGCCAAGTTTATGGATCATAGCAATGGGACCGGCCTTAAGTTTTTTAATTCCTAATAACTCTCCATTAACACCCTATGCCAGTGCTTCTGGAGGTTATGCTCACATACTAATAGGAGACAATGAAGAGAATGAAAGCGGTAGTTTTTATGCTGGTAATTTGGGGGTTGTTTATGAAATTAATTCTTTTTTTGGAATTGGACTTGAATACAGTTACAGCAAATTTAACTTTGCTAACAATGTAAGTTCCGTGAGTTTAGGAGGATTTGGTCTTGGTATTTTATTTAGTTTTTAATCCAGCTCTGCGAAGTTTGCAACTTCGGAGTAATGCTACAACCAGCTCCAGCTCTGCAAAGTTTGCAACTTCGTAGCTATAGCTATTAATTATAAAGAACAAACCTTAGCTTAAATTTACGATTTACTAAAGTTTAGTACACTTTGATAATAAATACTTTGAAGGGAAATAAGAAATTTAAACAAAGAAAGCAGAAGAATGACTTAAAGTAAATTTCGGGTTTGGCCTCACTTTTGTCAATTGAAATATTTCAGATATGAAGTTAAAAAAAATACATATAATTATCTTTTATTTGATTTTAATCACAACTTTTTTGTATTTTACATGGAATAAACACAAAATAGTGAATAATTGTGTTACAATAGCAAAAAATGATAGCGTTATGGTTGACAGTGTAAGCAATGTGTTTTTTAACAGAGGGTTTCTCCATATTAATAATGAGGTTTGTATTCAAGGGTTACATCAAAACACTATTTTTATTCAAGATAATATGGAGGAAATACAATTAGACAGAATACAAATTCCATTTAGGTTAATAAAAAATAAAAATTCTGATACGTTGTATATATTTAAAAATGATAAAAGATTTAACTGTAAATTGAATTTTTAAAAAATTAGTATGCTTGTACTAAATCAGCTACCTCTGGTAGAACGAATTTTAAAATCTGCACTACCAGAATTTTATTTTCAACCCGATAGCGCGGATTTGCAATCCGTGCCCACTCAAAAGATAAAAGCCTTATAATTATTATCTTTGCTACAAAACATCTATGTCAACTAAATACAAAGCCAAGCTCTGCGAAGTTTGCAACTTCGTAGTAACTGTTGGATGAATACACGCCCTCTTCTTGTCGAACTCATGCTCGACTAAAGCCCATAAATTGAAGGTTTTGCATCAGTCGGTTTTTGCCAAGCATACGAAGATTCTGATGATAGAGCAAATGTACTAACACCAGAATTAGTTAAATTTGATGATGTTCAACATAAACATTACCTAAGATATAAAAGACCAAATGGTAATTATAATGTTATAATGCTACTTTTTTATAAAAATGAATTTAAAGGCAATCTGGGTCGTTTTAATAGTGTATATTTAAATAAAAAATAATATGAAACACTCGTGTATAATGCTTCTACACACAGGAGGATGATTATAAGTGTCGCATCTGATCCCGTAAAATAGCAAATTTATAATTTGATTAATTTTACGAGGATGCTCGTAAACGGCACGACTTAAAAAACAATAAAATAAACAGATGAAATCAATCCATATTTTATTATCAGTATTTTTGCTTTGTTGTACTATAAGCATGCACAGCCAAACAATGGAAAGTGAGTATTTAGAAAAAACTAAACTTGAGTTTGATTACTTTTATTCACTGCAATATTTCAATTCTGAATATGAATATTTACATCTAACTGATTCGATTGAGAAGAATAATTTCATTGCCAAAAAAATAATTTATGATAGTCAATTAATTTTCGACTATATCGTTGATAAAATAGAAAGCGATGGATTTTATAGTAGAAAATATTCAAACAGTGTTTTTAAAAACGAAGCAAATGATGTCATAAATACTTTATTTTACTACTTTGTTCGAGCAGTTTATGATGGACGGTTTTTCAGTCATTTAGATATTACTGAAGATAAAAGAAAATTAATTATTGAAAGCATTATTACTCGCAATGATAATAATATGATAGAACCTTGTGAGTTCAATCATCTAATGTATCTTTTGACTAAACATGATAAATACTGGGAATATCTTGTAAACAATGACCACGTAATCAGGCTAACTAGTAGTACTTCATTTGTTAAAGCAGAGCCTTTGGTCCTTTGTTATTAGTTAATCCGCTAGCCGCAGCTGAAAAATGATATTTAATTTGCGGTCACTGAGTGATTTTCATCGACGAGCAGCAGCTGAAAAATGATATTTAATTTGAGTTCACTGAGTGATTTTCATCGACGAGTCGCAGCTGAAAAATGGCATTTAATTTGCGGTCACTGAGTGATTTTTACCCGATAGCGCGGATTTGCAATCCGTGCCCACTCAAAAGATAAAAGCCTTATAATTATTATCTTTGCTACAAAACATCTATGTCAACTAAATACGCTAGCAGCAGCTGAAAAATGGCATTTAATTTGAGTTCACTGAGTGATTTTCATCGACGAGCAGGAGATGAAAATTGTATCGAAGTGTTACCGCTCAAAATACGCCTCAAGTTCTTTAAGCGTTGTTTCATTGGTCTGTATGTCTTTTACTTTTGTTCCTTTATCAATTACAACAATACGCTCACAAACGTCGGTAACATGAAGTAAATCATGACTCGATACCAATACGGTAGTTTCTTTTTGTTGCGTAAGGTCTTTAATGATTTTCTTTAGTCTAATTTGTGTTGTAGGGTCTAAATTGGCAAAAGGTTCATCCAGTATTATAACCTTAGGATTGCCAATAAGCGCAGCTACTATACCAGCTTTTTTTTGGTTTCCTTTAGAAAGGTCGCGGAGGTATTTTTTTTGTTGCAGTATCTCCCCATGAAAGAAATCCTCAAATTCGGCCAAAAGCTCATCTACTTGTTCTTTAGTTTGGTTACGTAGCTCGCCAATAAAGTAAAAATATTCTTCGGCAGTAAGGTAACCTATCAGGAAACTTTCGTCTATAAATGCCGATGTAAAAGGTTTCCAGTCTTCGCTTGCATTTACTACAATTTCATTATTGCTAATGCTTCCTGTTGTAGGTTGAATTAAATCCAGGAGCAAACTAAAAAGCGTAGTTTTTCCCGCTCCGTTGTTTCCCACAAGTCCAAAACTTTGTCCTTTAGGAATGTGTAATTCTTCGATGTTCAGTACTTCGGTACCATTGTAACTTTTGCTGATGTTTTGAATTTGTATCATAAGCTGAGGTTTGTGTAAGGTGTAATGTGTTGTTTTGTTCGATATGTTGGCTTAGGGATGGAGGCTTTGTTGGAGCTCTTGCCTTGCCCGCGCTTATGGGCAAGGGAAAGCGACTGCCGAGAGCCCGACCCTGCTTTTATTTTTTTAATAAAAGCAGGGGAAGCCCCACGTCCTTGGCTAACTTTTTTCTGAAAATGCGGCTATGGTTTTGTATTTTCCTTTTTGGTAGGTATGTTCGATAAATTTCATGAGTTGATTCCGAAAAATAATTCCTAATAAGCCACTTCCCGCTAGTGTAATTATCCCAATTTTAAATCCAAAGAATAAATAGGGAACAAAAAATAAAAGTACGGGACCTAGCATTTTTGGGAGTGAAATTAGTAATTGTGTAGCATTAAATCCTTGGGTGTTGGAAAAGGCTTTTGCTTTTACGTTTAACTCGATGGGAATGCGGTTAAGTGCGCCTCCAAAAAGAGTGATGAAGGAGTTTAAGCCAATATTAAAAATTCCACCTGCAATAATAACAAGGTAGATTTTTGTTCCGAAATAAATATACGGAATGCTTAAAATGGTAGATATTCCCACGCCAACGGCTATAAGCATCCACTTGGAATCTAAGTATTGACGGTAAGGGATGTTTTGACTCATCATTAATTTGTAATATTCGCTGTCCCAAGAAGGAACGTAAGCTCCAAACGTGAGTAAAAAACCTCCTGTAATAAAAATGGCAGCAAATGAAGTGATAAAGAAGTTGTCTTTATAGATGTCCATGGTAAAAAAGAAGAGTCCGTAAAAAAGGAAAAAGACGGAGGTCATTACAACTTGTTTTGGACGAACATTTCGCCAAATCATGCGAATGTCGTTTTTTAAAAAAGGGGCAATTTTTCCAAAACGGTTGAGCCAGGTTAGGTCTTTGGTTTCTACTTTTTCGGTTTTTTTGGAAATAATACCGTCTAAGTAAAATTGGTCTTTAAGCAATTTTTCGTTTTGTTTATATAATAGGTAGGTAAGCAAAATAGGGGCAAAAACCCAATAGGGAGCTGAGTAAAATGAATTGAATATGCTTGCAGAATAACTCAGGGCATCGAATACTCCGAAGTAACGCAGTGTATAAATGGAAACAACTAAGCTTAAAATACCGTAAAAGTATAGGTTGGTTTTATTGATTAAAAAGTTGGCGTAATTTATGGCTTGTGTAATGAAAATGCTTGCTGTAAACCACGTAATAACGCCTAAAATATCGTAAGATTTATAAAGTAAAACACCTGAAAAGGGAAGAAAAAAGAACAGGGGCAAGAAATTGAAAAAATGAAGGCTTGTTTTGGTAAGTAGGTACTTAACAATAACATTTCTTTGAATAGGTAGGAGGAGGTAAGATTTTATTTGCATAACGGGGAGTTGTTGCAAAAAGAAACGAGCTGCTAATTCGATAAGTACCCAGTAAATAAGGTATGTATTTACCACCTGAAGCGGATCGCTTCCTGGCATGGATTCTTGGATAAGGAAAAATGCTCCAAAACCAATAAATAAAAAACAAACTGCAAAATAAATGGCCCCGAAAATCATTAAAAGCTTAATGGCAAGGCTTTTGGTAAAGGCTGCGGAACGCGAAAATTGTTTCCATTCTAAAGCGATAAATTTTTTAACCATAGTAGTTTTGTGTTAAAGATGTTAGGTTTGTTGTTCCTGTTTTTTCGAAATTATTTAGTTCTGTCCGTTCTGTTGCTAAAATGTAAGGTTGTTATTAGTACAAGTAAATAAAGTCGTGAGTTAAATCTGAACACGATTAAAAATGATCTAATTAACGTACTATCCAAAACATATTTTTTCGTAATTAATTCAACTTTTGTTATTAGTAACTCAGGTTTTAAAATTGTTACAATTTTTTCAAAAAAACAACACATGAATTATTTTTTTTTGGAGTTGTTAAGTTGTTTTTCTGTTGTTTTAGTCCCTAAATCGATTGAGTAGGGTCTTTTTTGATGTTAGTGTGTTCATTTTTACTGAGGTATTTTTATTAATTTGTACATTTTTGTGATTTTATTAGGCTTGATTTTTAGAAAAATAAAATTAAATAACCGCTGGATTCAAGTCATAAATGCAACTTGATTATTAAACAATAATTTATTCATTACAAATATAGGATTTTCAAAGTCAAATCTTTTTCTTGGTCTTTGATTTAATTTCTCCTCAACTTCTTTTACTTGATTATCAGTTACTTTTGTGAAGTCTGAGGACTTCTTGAAGTACTGTCTCACCAATCCGTTTAGATTTTCATTGCTACCTCTTTGCCAAGAATGGTAAGGCTTAGCAAAGTAATAGTCAATTCCGAGTTGTTCGCTTACATATTTGTGATCCGCAAACTCTTTTCCGTTATCCGCTGTAATTGTTTTGATATAGGGCAACCAATCTTGTAATTCTTCAACTATAGCCTTGCTTACAATCTTAGATTCTTTACAGGGTATTTTCCTTATTTTCAACATTCCCGAAGCTCTGTCATTAATAGTAAGCATCGCTTGATTATGATTTTTACCAATAATCAAATCCACTTCTAAATCTCCAAAACGCTCTCTCTTTTCTACAATATTTGGACGCTTTTCTATATCTACTCTTCCTCTAATAATACCTCTGTTATCCTTCTTGCTTCCTCTTTTTGCGTACTTTCTTCCTTGGTGTCGTAGGTGTAAATGTA
>JBHYFG010000008.1:0-11178 GCA_051859645.1 Psychroflexus sp.
TTGCATCGGCACCGATGCAAGGAATTAATTGTAACTTTGAATAGTAATAATCTGTATCGATTATTTAGGACTAGTCATAATTTCAATTAATAAATGGTTTTAATACTAAAAAAGCCCATTAATTTCTCCATCGATACGGTTAATAATGTTACCTAAATCTTCAGGATTATCAACAAAGTCTAAATCATCCACATTCACCACCAGCAATCGTCCTTTGTTATAATTACTGATCCATTCGTCGTAACGTTCGTTTAAGCGATTTAAGTAATCAATAGAAATAGAGTTTTCATAATCTCTACCTCGTTTTTGAATTTGCTTCACTAAATTTGGAATGCTACTTTTTAGGTAAATAAGTAAGTCCGGAGCTTCTGTAACCGACTCCATTAAATCGAAAAGTGAACGGTAATTGTCGTAATCTCTGTTGCTCATTAATCCCATACTATGCAAGTTGGGCGCGAAAATAAATGCATCTTCGTAGATGGTTCGGTCTTGAATAATATCTCTACCGCTTTGACGTATATCGAGTATTTGGCGAAATCTACTGTTCAAAAAATAAATCTGCAGGTTAAAGGACCAACGGGACATGTCGTTGTAAAAATCTTCTAAATAAGGATTTTCTAGCACATCTTCGTATTGAGGTTCCCAATTGAAGTGTTTGGCCAATAATTTAGTAAGTGTTGTCTTTCCTGCGCCGATATTCCCAGCAATTGCTACGTGCATGTGATTTATTTTGAAATGATTGTGTAAATATGTACTTTTTTTCCGTCGTAAATATAAAGTTTTTGGTTGTTTAAATAAAAATTGACAGGGCTTATATCCTCCAAAAGTTGAAGTTCATGCCAAGATTGCGAATCAAAATACCAAAAAACTAAATCTTTATACCCTATAATATTATTTTTGAAAACACTAAAATCGGATAATTGAATATTCTTTTTTTCCAGCATCGAGCCATAACTATTGTAGGTACGAAGCTCATTATCTACCAAAATAAAACAAAAATTAAAGTTACTTTTCATTTGTACGACTTCCTTTGTAATTGGAAGCGATTTAATAATATTTTTGTCACGGTTGAAATCGTAAATCTCTAACTCTTGAGCATCGATATTAAACAACCAAACGGACTGTTCGTTGGCAACAGAAGCAAAATCTATGTTCCGCTGATCTCGCAAGTTGTCAAATTTAATTCGCTTTCGTTCATTTAAACGATTGTCTAAAATAACTAACGAATTAGCATCTCTGAAAAAAAGTAAGGGCTGCAAAGGGTTGGTAATATCTACCGACTCGATAACTCCAAATTGAATATCTCTATATTCGTAATGCTCATTATTTTTTTGTTTATATAAGGTATTTCGGTGGGTGAAGTAAATAAAATCATACTTGTCTACCCCTATAAACTTTTGTGCTGTTAACGGAAAAGAGGATTGCTTTTGCAAATGATAGGATTGTGCAAATGCTACATGGGTACATAATAAAAAAAGAATCACTTTCATACGCGCTCTAAAAGTGATTCAAAAGTAAAAGATTAAATGCTTAAATACTATTTTACCAGTAGTTTTTTTGTGTACCTGGATTTTTTATCGGCGGTGGAAAATTCAATTAAATAAACTCCAGGAAGTAATTTTTCTGTCGAAATTTGGTGTTGACTTCTATTTTCATTAAGCTGTTTAGTAAAAACTTGCTTACCGCCTAAATTATAAACCGACACAAAAATAGGACTTGAAAACTGATTACTAGGAATATTAAATCGTATGTTATTACCTCTCGCCACAGGATTTGGGTAAATATCGATAGGGTTTGCTTCAAAAACATTAACTGAAAAAGTAATTGGTCTGAACCGTATAGAAAAGCGGTTTGAGGCAAGGGTACTTGGGACACTATGGTTTATGCTAAAGTCATAAATGGTCTCTCCAACTTCCAATAGTGTTTGAGAATTGGTATGACTATCAAACAAAACAGCTTCTACTTCATCAAACGCATCTACATCTATTTTAAATTGATATGTAAGCGTGGTAAATTGATTGATAAACATGCTAAGCACTTCATTTTCTACAGGAAACGCTCTGTTTTCAATAGAAAAAAGATTTTGCCCAATAACTCTCGCAAGGTTTTCGTCTGGATTATTCATTTTTGGAGCGTCTCGCCAATCGATACCATTAAATCCATCGTGAGTAAAATTAACTACAAAAGCGTCGGAGGAAGTAGAACCTTCTGCTAATGAATTATTTCTAAACAACATCACCCTTAACTGTTTGCTAGAGGGAGGGTTTTCTGTATTAGATTGCTGAGCCACAACACTTAGGGGAAGCATAATCACCCAAGCAAAGCCAATCATAAAAAGTATAGTAAACCTATGGTACATAACGTCTGTATTAGAAAATACAAACTTAGTGATTATTTTAATTCGATTTTGTGTTTAATCAAAAAAAAAGACTGAAAATCAATAAGTTGTAGACAATTTACTACAACTTATTAATCATCAGTCTATATTAGGCTAAGTGGCTCCTTACTAAATTGTACGATTTACTTCAAAAGCTTCTAGGTATTGTGCAACCCGCTGAACAAACTGCCCCCCTAATGCTCCGTTAACAACACGGTGGTCGTAGGAATGAGAAAGGAACATTTTGTAACGTATGCCTATAAAATCGCCTTCGGGTGTTTCTATAACTGCAGGAACTTTTCGTATTGCGCCAAGTGCTAAAATGGCAACTTGTGGTTGATTAATAATGGGGGTTCCCATAATGCTTCCGAAGGTTCCTACATTGGTTACAGTATAGGTACCTCCTTGTGTTTCATCAGGTTTAAGTTTTCCCATTCTTGAACGGTTGGCAAGGTCGTTTACTTGTTTTGCCATTCCAAGAAGGTTCAACTGGTCGGCATTTTTAATTACTGGAACAATTAAATTTCCGTCTGGTAATGCCGCTGCCATTCCTAAATTTATTTGTTTGCGTTTGATAATGCGATCACCATCTACAGAAATATTAATCAGCGGGAAATCCTTAATGGCTTTTGCAACCGCTTCCATAAAAATAGGGGTAAACGTAAGCTTTTCGCCTTCTCGTTTTTCAAAACTGTTTTTATGCTTATTTCTCCAATTCCAAATATTGGTTACGTCTACTTCTATAAAGGATTGAACATGCGCAGATGTTTGTACACTAGCCACCATGTGATGAGAAATAAGTTTCCCCATTCTACTCATTTCAATAATTTCATCTTCGCCATTTACGCTTACTGGTGTGGTAGCTACTTTTATAGGAGCCGCAGACGGTTGAGAAGCTGGCAATGGCGTTGGTGCTTTTGGAGTTTCCGATCTTGTTTTAAGGTAAGCCAATACATCGTCCTTAGTAACACGCCCTTCTAATCCACTGCCTTGAAGTTGGTTGAGCTCTTCGATAGTAATACCTTCTTCTTTGGCAATATTTTTTACTAAAGGTGAATAGAATCGGTCTGTTGAAGAAAAATCAGGAGTTGAATGAACCGCTGCTGTTGCTTTGGTAATTAAGCTAGTAGCCTCTTTTACCGCTTCTGTTTCTGTTGAAGCGTCACTGGTTTCATCTAGTTCAGCGCCTGTTGAAGCATCGCCATCGGTTTCAATAATGGCCACTACTTCCCCTACCTTGATAACATCATCAACTTCAAAAAACTTCTCGACTAATACGCCGTCAACTTCACTAGGAACTTCTGAATCTACCTTATCAGTAGCAATTTCCAAAACAGCTTCGTCAGCTTCAATGGTATCGCCAATATTTTTTAACCAATTGGTCAGCGTAGCTTCGGCAACGCTTTCACCCATTTTGGGTAATCTAAGTTCAAATTTTGCCATATCTTTAACCTAAGCGGTGTTTTTATATTTCAGATTGCGAAATTACTAAAAATCACCTTGTTTTTTGTTAATAATTTTAAATTATAAAAATAAAACTTCCCCTTTTGTGTCCGAAGCGTCGCTTCCTAACATAAAATGAGCTTGTCTTGGAATGATTCGAAAATACGTATTTTCACTTTTGTAACGCTTCATTAAGTGAATGATGTTGTCATAACTTAGTTCATTTGCATCAAAAACAACACAAGTTTCACTTAAATCGTTGGTTGCCAATTCTGCTTCGTTAAACATACGCACGTCTGATTTCAGCAAAGTAGAAAGTCGTTCATTTCGTCTTTTATTCGTTGAAATGAAACACCAATTCTGAGGCGCTTCAAATTTGTTTTTGGTTTGGTGCGTACTACTTTTTAGCCAGCTTATTAATTTTGTTGCTACCTTTATTAAGCCTTTTTTTAACGCATCTTTGGGGTAATTTTTTTCGTAAAACAAAAACATAGCTTCGTAAAATCGTTGCCAATATAAGTTGTCTTTTTGGGTACTTTCTCCTTTAAAATGAACCACGCTAATACCGCCAGCGTACCAATTTTCGAATTTATTTTTAATGAATTGATAGCTTAAATCTATGTCCTCTCCGTACATAAAATAGCGTTCATCTAGTCCTCCAACCTTTTGGTAATTATCTTTTCTCATAAGCATAAATGCACCTACGAGCACCTCTACCTTTCCGGTTTGATTTGGGGCTAAACTAGTTGCGTAATAGGCATCACCTTGACCAAAAAACTTGCTTTTAACTGCTTTAAATGAAGGAAAATTTCGTTTGGATTCTGGAAGGAAAGACCCTCGCCCATCAATTAACTGAACCCCTAACGCTCCTAAATTGCTAATTTGTTTAGCTTGTTGAAGCGCCTCTTTTATGCTGTTTTCTCCAACAATAGTATCTGGATTAAGCAGGAGTATATAAGTCCCTCGGGCTTGTTGGATGGCTTTGTTATTTCCTGCCGAAAAACCTATGTTATGGGGTAACTGAATCCATTTTACGGTGGAAAAGTGAGTGGTGATTAACTCCTGACTTTTGTCTGCCGAAGCATTGTCTGCCACCAAAATTTCAGCCTCCAAACCCTCCACTGCTTTTACTACCGAGTCTACACACAAATAAAGGTGGTAGGGTACTTTGTAATTAAGAATAACTACGGAAAGCTCCACAGGCTAATTTTTTAATGAATTTTCGAAAGGAACACGATGCAAGATGCTTCGTCCTAAGGTTACTTCGTCAGCAAATTCTAGCTCATCGCCCACCGAAATACCTCTAGCAATGGTAGATAATTTTATGGGGAATGCTTCAATTTGCTTGAAGATATAAAAATTGGTCGTATCGCCTTCCATGGTACTGCTCAAGGCAAAGATTAGTTCATCTACCTTGCCTTGTTTCACTTTTTCAACCAGCGAAGCTATGCTTAATTGCCCTGGGCCAACCCCTTCCATTGGGTTTATTTTACCCCCTAAAACATGGTAATGCCCGTTAAATTGTTGGGTGTTTTCTATGGCCATAACATCGCGAATATCTTCCACCACACAAATTAATCGGCTATTTCTTTTAGGGTTGGAACAAATCTCGCAAAGTAATTTATCACTAATGTTATGGCAATTAGTGCATTGTTTTATTTCTGTTTTTAGTGTTACCAGTGCATGAGCCAAATCTGTGGTACGATCCATAGGCTGTTGCAAAAGATGAAGCACCAAACGAAGCGCAGTACGCTTTCCTATTCCTGGGAGCATTGCTACTTCTTCTACAGCTTGCTGTAATAACTTGGAAGAAAATTCCATTTTTTATTTTTCTTTCAAAAATACATTATTAAACGGATTTGCTGAAAGTAATTTCTATTTTTGTTGCACAATACAACCTATGGAAGCATCGCATATTTTATGGCTTATTGTTGGATATTTTTTATTACTTATTGCTGTTTCGTACGCTACAAGTAAAAAAAGTAACAATGCCGACTTTTTTAAAGCGAGTCGTCAATCGCCTTGGTACTTGGTGGCTTTTGGGATGATTGGTGCCTCACTAAGCGGGGTTACTTTTATTTCGATTCCGGGTACGGTAGAGTTTACTTCCTTTAGTTATTTTCAAGTAGTTTTGGGGTATATTGTTGGGTATGCCGTTATTGGTTGGGTGCTACTACCCTTGTATTACAAGCTTAATTTAACTTCCATTTACACCTACTTAGGTTCGCGCTTTGGATCGGCATCTTACAAAACTGGCGCCTCTTTCTTTATCTTATCGCGACTAATTGGTGCAAGTTTTCGCTTATTTTTAGTTGCTAAAGTACTTCAATTAGTAGTGTTTGATCCACTAGGTATTCCTTATTTTGTAACTGTTAGCATTACTGTTTTGCTCATTTGGTTATACACCTTCAAAAGTGGAATAAAAACCATCGTTTGGACCGACAGTTTGCAAACCTTATTTATGCTTATTGCCTTAGGGGTTAGTATATACAGTTTATCTAAAGGATTAAACTTGGGAGCTAACTTTACGAATTACTTATCCGAACACGCTAATTTTAAGGTGTTTTTTTGGGAGGATGTAAAGTCGGCCAACTACTTCTGGAAACAGTTTATTTCTGGGGCTTTTATTGCTATTGTAATGACGGGCTTAGACCAAGACATGATGCAAAAAAACCTGACTTGCCGAAATTTAAAGGATGCACAAAAAAACATGTTTTGGTTTACTCTAGTGCTAACTTTAGTCAATTTCCTTTTCCTTTTATTAGGCTTATTATTAGCCGATTACGCCTCAGCAAACGGTGTTCTTGCTAAAAAAGACGATTTGTTCCCAAGCATAGCTTTAAGTGGCGAGTTAGGGATTTTTGTTGCGGTTAGCTTTATTCTTGGCCTTGTTGCAGCGGCTTATTCCAGTGCAGATTCGGCACTAACTTCGTTAACTACATCCATTAGTATAGATATTATTGAAATTGAAAAACGTTTTTCCGAAATCCGACAAGAACAACTTCGCAAACTTATTCACATAGGTGTTTCTTTAGTGTTTGTTGTAGTCATGCTTATTTTTCAATACGCCATAAAAGACGAAAGCATTATCATTAAACTTTTTGAATTTGCTGGTTATACCTACGGCCCTTTGCTGGCTTTGTTTGGCCTTGGTATTTTTACCTCTTACCAACTTAAAGATGCGTATGTTCCCATAGTTGCCGTAGTTGCTCCCTTACTTACCTATGCATCAAGCGTGTTATTAATTTATTATTTCAAGTTTGATTTAGGCTTTTTTGTACTCTTGTTGAATGCCTTTTATACCCTAATTGGTTTAATATTGATTGGTCGCAAGCAAAACTAAAGTACAGGCTACTTCTGCCTCAATCTGATGCTTCTTTAATTGTTGAATAAAGGCTTCGTTATACGTCCCGGGATTAAAAATAACACGCGCTGGTTGAAGCGAAATAATGTAGTTGATATACGTATCCTGATTAGCAGGACCCACGTATAGAGTAACCGTATGAATCCCAGAAAATGCTACTGGCTCGCTGTGAATTTTTACACCTTCTACTTCGCCTTCTTTTAAACCGATGGCTACAACGGGAATCTTTTTTTGGGTAAGATTTACAATCGCAGTATAGGCATATCTGTTAGGATTGGTAGATGCACCTACCACAAGGGTCTTTTTAGTTAATGAATTCATTTGTGTTTTTGTTTAAGATTCAATAAAATTTCATCTAGTAACGTTAAATTTTTATCAATGTGTAACATTTTGGCTTGATTTTCGTTCTAATAATAGCAATACTTGAATTTATTTGAATTAGCCAAAATACAAATAAATAAAACATAGTAGTTATATAAACAAAAGGCTGTCTGAAAATAGACAGCCTTTTTTAATTTTTGACCAAACGATTAACCGATTCCTTTAATTATAATCACCAAATCGTTTTTGCTTAATACTCCACTCTGCCTCCATTTTTGTTGTCCATTTTTGTAAATCATCATCGTAGGTACGCCACGTACTTGAAAAGTACTTGCCAATGCTTGGTTTTTATCTACGTCAATTTTAATGATTTTTACATTGTCTCCTAATTCTTGCTTTACTTCCTCAAGAATGGGAGCTAACATTTTACATGGCCCACACCATTCCGCAAAAAAATCGACTAAAACAGGGGTTTCAGACTGGATTAATTCATTAAACTTTGCACTCATATTGTTCTTTTTTAAGGTTCAACTTTTCTTCAACAAAAATACAAACTAAGGTGAAGCGTAATTGTAACTTTAGTAGCAAAGTCCTAAGTTGATTGGACTTCAACTAACACTTGTAACCTGAATTCGGTTACTCTCACTTTGTCAAAAGTGTTTTAAATTGTAAGACACGAACTTTTTTAAGACGCTTATATTCAAGTAGTAAATTGTTTCTTTCTTCATTTTATGTTGTTGAAAAAATAAACCGTAGCTATTGCTATGCTTGATTTTTTTGGCTAATTAAATCAACAAACAATTCAATTTATTTTAGTTTCATTTTAAAGTTCAATTGGTATTAGATTACTGTTTAAAACTGATCACTCAATTTTATTCCAATAAGAACACCTATTTACTGCGTTAATTTTTATCACGATAGCTAAGGCTATACTTCAAAAAATTGCCTTGTAACTGAATATCCTTATTGATTTTGACTTTATGATTATAATCGAACTCAGGTTAGTATTAAATACCAATTTCGACTTGAAAGCGAACATACCAATCTTCTGGGCGATTTACTAACTCATAAACCCTTCTGCTTACCTCTAATTGTACCTTAAACGCATGTTCCCAAATGTATTTTGTTACACCAAAGGCCATTTCTTGAGAGCTTGGAGTATAATCGGCAATAACAGATTGTACCCGTTGAGAAGAATAACGACCTATAAATTCCCAATTAGAAGGAAAAATATAACTTAATTGAGTATCGTAACCTTCGCCAACAAAAACAAATCGGAAATCAGTTGGATCTAGTGGGTTAATACTAAAAACATCGTCGGCATTTCTGTTCATATACGAAACACTTGCCGCCCAACCTTGGTATTTTAATAAACTTTCTAAAAAAGTAGTGTTCATTCTTTTAGTTTCAAAAAGCCCTAGACCAACTTGTCCCCTATCTCTCACGGCAGCATTATTTTGATGAAAAGCGGCTGATAGCATAAGCTTGGGGGTTTCTTCTCGAAGTATATCTCCTTCAAAGTAACGCCCATCATTTTTGAATACGCCAAAAGGAAAAACTTCAACTTTACCGGTGTAGGCAAGTCTTGTGCCAAATTCGTCAGCAAAATTTCTTCCTTTACCGCTACTAATTGCTGATTTTAAGTGGTAACTAAAACGATTGGTATAGCGTTCTAAGTAATGAAGTTGAAAGCCAAAATCCCGATCGATGTTAAATTTAGCATTGTTTATTGTTCGATCGGTCAGCTGAAGAGCTCCTGAGGAATTTACCCTTTGTCTATTACCTGGCAACTTAGTTTGCCCAAAAATGAAATTCCACTTTTCATTGGGTCGGTACATAATAATTGCATCACGTATCACATTAAATCGATCTTCGTTTTCTTGAAGCTCCCCTAAATCGTCAGACGCGAATGAAAGTTGAATAACGTACTGAAAACGGGGGTCGCCTACAAAACCATCAAATCGTAAACGCAATCTTCTTATTTTAGCTTCTATTTCATCGTCTTCGTTTTCCAAAAAATAATAGGCCGCTCTATTTTGCATTCTAAAACGAAGGTTCAACTGAAATAAACTATCGGCAGCGGTAATCCCCAAACCTTTTCCAAAGTTATAATACGGTAACGAAGGGACTCGTAAATCGTTGTTCTCCGTTTCTATAGTAACTTGAGAATATGAAAGTAAGGAACAAAAGAAGAGGAAGAGTAATAGTTTTTGTTTCATGTTCGAGTAGTTTATTGGGAGCTTACCACTTTTGTCGCAAAATTTCGGAAAGAAAACCTCTCGATTGGCGATGTAAGATTGAAAGCATCGATGTCATAACAAGTGATTACCCCTTTAGTTTAGTTTAGTTTAGTTTAGTTTAGTTTAGTTTAGTTTACTTTATTTTGAGTGATTTTTTGAGGGATTCTACTACGTAAAGTTCACCAACCAAAATCATTAACACAACCAACAAAGGTGTGGCCATTAATAACCCCCAAGCGCCGGTAAATGCTGCCATTACAAATTGAAAAAAAAGAAGTAAGGCAGGAGGAATTGAAAGCATGCGTTTTCTAATGTAAGGCCCTACAAATCCTGTTTCGATTAACTGCACAATCATGTATACAGCAAAAATAGCAAAAGCCATTTGGATGCCGTCTAACAATCCAACTAAAATAGCTGGAATTAGTGCAACCGTCGGGCCAATGTTTGGAATAAAACAAAGAATACCAGCAATTAGTGCAAGAATTAGCCATAAGTCCACTCCAATAATTAGCAAGCCAATGGCCGTCATCGAAAAAATAAACAACATGATTAGCAATTGCGCTTTTAACCATGTTTTTAGGTCATTCCAAATACGTTCTAACACGTGATTTGCCTTTGCTTCGTAAGCAGAAGGTACAAGTAACAAAAGGCCCTTCTTATAATCAATTGGCGTTACCATAAAGAAAATAGTAAAAAAAGTAAGTGCATACAAGTCCCCAAAAATACCAAAGGTATAGGCAAATAAAAATTGAAAGTTGTCTAAAAGAGAATTTGAGTTACCTATGAGTTCATCTAACTCTTGAACCAATTTTACACCCACGGAAAAAGAGCCTAAGTAGTTCCTTAAATTATCTATGGTATTTGGTAAAATAGATTGAAATCGTTCATACTGATCGAATAAGGTGGCGCCTACTAACCAAGAAAGTCCTGATAACAGAGCTATTGAGAGAAACAACACTATAAAAAGGCTAACTATTCGGGGTAATCGGACAATATTTTCTAACTTAGAAGCTAAAGCATGAAATAAAATAGACACTAGAAATCCGGCGAAAGCAATTAGAAAAATGCTAAACGAAAAGATAAACCCCAATACTAAACCGAGACACAACAAAACGCCAAAACTCAGTTGAAAAGCCTTCTTAAACATGAATAAATTTTTAGCTAAAATACAGATTTTTATTCGTTCTTTTAAGCTGAAAATAAATTCCATTACAATAGTTGAAAAACTTAACTTAGTAGTAACACGAAAAATAACAAGGAAATTCAAACAGCAGTTTTGTGCAATTTTAGAACTAATGATTAGTTGAAAATAAGGTGCTTTTAATGAAATTTGGTGTTACTACAATTTATCAATTGAAATTGTTTTTGAATTGTACTACGCAATGAAAAAATCTTGATTAATATGTCAACTCAGCAATATTTTTGAAAACGGT
>JBHYFG010000008.1:11277-150126 GCA_051859645.1 Psychroflexus sp.
TTTGCCCCACATAATAAGCACCTGTTAATTGTGAATGAAGTACATACGTATAAAATTTCATTGAAAATTAGTTGACGATTGATTACAACAAAAAAGCCCCATAAAGGGGCTTAAGTTTGGGTGGATGATGGGGTTCGAATTCCATTTTTCTGCAATGCAATTGCTTAGAAAAATGAGAATGCTCGCTCCGCGGCACCCACTGTGACCTCTGTCTATCCTTTATTCGATGGAGTATTATTATTATTATTAGCTATCCATTCTTCTAATCGCTTTCTGCTCTTCATGCCTTTTAATTCTTTTTCCAATTGCATAGCTTCGGAACGTGTTGAAAATTCTGCATAAGCAACTATCTCCCAAGGTACTCCTCGCTTACTATACCGCTCTTGACCTCGATTATGACGCGCAATCCTACTTGCTAAATTATTGGTTTGCCCCACATAATAAGCACCTGTTAATTGTGAATGAAGTACATACGTATAAAATTTCATTGAAAATTAGTTGACGGTTGATTACAACAAAAAAGCCCCATAAAGGGGCTTAAATTTGGGTGGATGATGGGGTTCGAACCCACGACCTCTGGAACCACAATCCAGCGCTCTAACCAACTGAGCTACAACCACCGTTTCTGCAATAAATTGCGAGTGCAAATTTAATGCTATTTTTCGTATTTCAAAACATTTTTGAAATGTTTATTTTATTTTTTTTCTACACAAAAAGCTTTCGACTTACGTATAGCTAATGTAAAGCCTATTGTAATTTTTTTAAAAAATTGAAGATGCAAAAATATATGTATCCTAAGTGCACCAAAAATTGAAACAATAAATCTTATGCAATACAACTAAATAAGATCAAAGATTGAATCTACTGCTGGAAAATTTGCTAATGTAAACCCTTCAGCATAATCCACCCCAACTATCCTACCTAAATTCTTAGCTCTATAGGTAACGCTTTCTAAAAAATTTAAATTGGAAATAGGAGTTGAAGGCTCATTCGATTTTTCGTTGTAAAACTGACTTTCGTAAGCCAATACACTAGCTACTTTTTTCTCTATAAAGCCTGAAATATCTACCACAAAATCCGGCTGTAATTCTTTCCATTGGATGTAATGAAACACCTGTTTAGGTCGCCAAGCTTCTTGTGGTTTTCCATCTAAAAAGGTTTCAATCTTAGGGAGTCCACTCAAATAGCAAGCATCGCTTGTTAATTTTGCAGCCTTGCCGTGGTCGATGTGGCGATCTTCAACAGCATTACACAAAACAATGGATGGGCGATACTTTCTAATCATTTCTATAATTCTAAGTTGATGCGCTTCATCATTTACAAAGAAAGCATCTCTAAAGCCCAAGTTTTCACGTACATGTACCCCAAGAATTTCAGCCGCTTTAGTGGCTTCTTTAAGACGAATTTCACCTGAGCCCCTAGTGCCTAGTTCACCTTGGGTAAGGTCTAAAATACCTACTTTTTTTCCTTTGGACACTTCTTTTGCAAGAACTCCTGAACAGCTTAATTCAACATCGTCGGGATGTGCGCCTATGGCTAATATATCTAATTTCAACATGAGTTATAAGTTTAAATAGTCGTATTACTTTTGTACTAAACTTCTAATTTTAATATGAAACGCGGCAAACACCAAGGTAGTAATAGGACTCAAGTAATTAAAAATAGCAAAGGGCAAAAAATCAACAACACTTACGTTTAAAACTCCAGAATGATAGGCTCCACAAGTATTCCATGGGATAAGCACAGAAGTAACTGTACCAGAATCTTCTAACGTTCTACTTAAATTTTCAGGTGCTAAATTTTTGTCCTCATAAGCTTGCGCAAACATTTTACCTGGAACCACAATGGCTAAATATTGATCTGATGCTGTAATATTTAATGCTAAACAGCTGGCAACGGTACTCGCGAATAAACCAAATACAGATTTAAATAATCCTAATAAGGCTTGGGTTATTTTGGTTAGTGCCCCAATAGCATCCATAACACCTCCAAAAACCATAGCACAAATAATCAGCCAAATAGTTTTAAGCATCCCAGCCATTCCGGCTGATTGAAATAGTTTCTCTAAAATACTTACTTGGGTAGGAATTTCTATATCTATAGTAATGGCATTCATAATACCTTTGTAAGCACTTTTGGCGCCAAATGATACTTCTCCAGAGGCTAAAACCACGAGATCCGGTTGAAAAACTAAGGCTAACACAGCTGCTAAAAGGGTGCCAGACATCAGCGCTACTAAGGGTGGTGTTTTTTTAATAATTAAGAATATTACAATAGCAGGAACCAAAAAAAACCAAGGAGAAATAAAGAATTTTTCTTCAATTCCGAGCAAAATTTCACCGGTATCTGTTGTGCCACTGGTATTCATTGTAAATCCTAAAATTGCGAAAACCAAAAGAGCAATAAGTATGCTTGGCACAGTGGTGTAGGTCATATACCTAATGTGCGTAAATAAATCTGTTCCAGCCATTACTGGCGCAAGATTAGTAGTATCGCTTAGTGGCGAAAGTTTATCGCCAAAATAAGCCCCCGACAATATGGCCCCTGCTGCCATTGCAGAAGAAATTCCAAGCGCCTGTGCAATACCAATAAGTGCGATACCAACCGTTGCTGTGGTTGTCCAACTGCTTCCAATTGAAATTGAAATAAGTGCACAAATTAGTACACAAGCTACCAAAAATATAGAAGGGTGCAAAATTTGTAATCCATAATAAATCATGGTTGGAATTATCCCGCTAATTAACCACGTTCCAGACAAAGCGCCCACCATTAGCAAAATAAGTAATGCGGTAGAAGTAGATTTTATGTTTTGCGAAACCTCTTTTACCATATTTTTGTAAGGTACTTTATGATAGTATCCTACTATAACCGCAAAAGCGGCGCCCAATAGTAAAACGAATTGATTAGAGCCTTCTAGCGAATCTTCATCAAAAATATAAACGTTAATTGCTAGTAACGCAACTAAAAAAAACACTGGAAGTAATGCAGATAAAATACTTAAATCTTTATTTGTAACAATAGCTTGATTTTGCGAATCTGAGGTTTGACTATCCATTAAAATTTAAATTTTGGTAAGATTACGATTTTACTAGAAAACAAGCAAATTTTAATCTGAAGGAATAAAAAAGCGTACCGATGCAAAGCTATTCTCGAAAACTCCATACGATTAAAAACATCTATTTCTCTTTTACCAAAAATTGAAATTAAAACGGCTTCAAAAAGACCTTAAAATAATCAATCTAAATATTTTCTTATTCCCCTTTAAAAATTCCATTGCTTTAGCTTAAATTCGCTAAAAATTTAGTTCGATGCAGTTTTTCAACCCTAGTATCCTAATTGCTTTACTAGCTATGCTTGTTCCTATAATTGTTCATTTATTTAAACTGCGTAAATTCAAAAAAGAAAATTTCACCAACGTAGCCTTTCTAAAAAAAGTAGAAATTGAATCACGTAAAAGTGCACAACTTAAAAAATGGCTAACTTTAATAAGTAGACTTCTTATGCTTGCATGCATAATTTTTGCTTTTGCAAAGCCTTACATTCCGTTAGAAAATGAAGTAAATGAAGACACCGAAATGGCGGTGTACATAGATAATTCTTTTTCTATGCAAGCCGTCGGAAACCAAGTCACGCTTTTAGAAGAAGCTAAACAGGCTTTGGTAAATTCCGCTTCTAGCGAACAGAAAATCCACTTCATTACCAATACGGAGAGCTTTTCAAAACTTGACAATAAAAGCTTCAAAAATGAAGTTTTAAACACTTCTTTTACCTCAACAAATACAAGTTTAGCTAATAAAATTCAACGTGCTAAGTCCATTCTTCCTGGGCAAAAAAATAGCCGAATTATAGTTATTTCTGATGTTGAAGGGACTACAGAAGAAGAAATAAAATCGATTCTTGATCATGACAAATCTGTTATATTACTGCAATTACAACCCACCTATAAAAATAACACATGGATTGAAAAAGTAAATTTGGTTGGCGACTTCTTTAACCCGACGTTGCAAATTGAAGTAAAAACTAACAGATCTAAGGAAAAATTTAATGAAGATGTTGGCATAAGCGTTCTGAATGGGGAAGAAATTTTAGCAAGAAATACACTTAACTTTGAAGAATCCAATCAACTCATTATCGAAATAGCTTTGCCCAATAATGAAATAAAGAAAGGTGTTGTTCAGTTGGAAAGTGAAGGCTTAAGTTATGACAAAGAATTTTTCTTTAGTATAAATAAGCAGCCAGAAATTCAGATTGCTCACCTTTACAAAAACGAATCTGCTAATTTTATACAGCGAATTTTCGATACTTCCCAATTTGTGTATACCAAAGAAAAAATTGATGCTTTCGATTTTAGCGAATTATCGAACACACAAATTCTTATTTTAGACAACTTGCCCGAATTAAGTAAAACCCAACAAAACTTAGCCTTGGATTTTGTTTCTAGCGGAGGAAGTTTAGTAGTTATACCAGCAAAAGAAATTGACTTACTTAGTTATAACGAATTTTTCAAAAGCCTGAATGTACCAACATTTAAAGCGCTGTTTACTAACGAAATGCTGCTAACCAACATATACGACGGGCACCCTTTATTTGAAGGTGTTTTTGAAAAGAAAATCGAGAATTTCGATTACCCTTCTGTAGATAGTTATTTTAGTACAGATGAAATTACCAAACCTGTTTTGGCCTTTTCTAATGGCGAAAGTTTTCTTACAAACCGAGATAATGTATATGTATTTACGGCTAACATACATCCAAGCAATTCAACCTTTAGCAAATCGCCTTTAGTCGTTCCGGTATTTTATCAAATAGGACTCAAGAGCATGAACTACGATAAAATTTCTTTGAACATTGAAAGCAACGAAAGTATTAGTCTTCCAATACCAGAAGGCAAGGAGCAAGTATTGAAGCTGATTTCACCAACCCAAACCCTCATCCCTAACCAACAAAAACTCCCTAATGCTATACAGCTAATTGCCAGCAACTACCCAAGCACAGCAGGACATTATGAAGCCGTATGCGAAGAAACAAGTTTAGGGTTTGTTAGTTTTAATTACCAACGCAATCAGAGCGATAACCAATACTTGATTTCGACTAGCTTTGAGCATAAACAATATGAACAACAACTAAGCGAACTAAAACAATTGTTGAGTATTCAACCAAAAGTAAGTGAGCTTTGGCAGTGGTTTCTTATTTTTGCATTGATTTTCATGTTAATAGAAATTTTAATTTTACGATTTATAAAATAAAGATGAATACACTTCTACAATCCGTACATATAACAGACCCGAATTCTCCTTACAACAGAAAAATGAAAGATGTTTTGATGAGTGAATCGGTCATTTTAAAAATTGATGATGCTATTGAAGAAAGCTTGGCGGACCGAATTGTAGAGCCGGCCAATATGTGTTTAACTCCTACATTTTTTGATAGTCAAGTTAGTTTTGGAGAACCAGGATTTGAAGAACGAGAAACACTTTCCAACGGATTAGATGTAGCTTTAAAATCCGGTTTTGGAGCCATTGGTTTATTACCCAGTACGCAACCCGTTATCGATAATGCTTCAATGATTCAGTTTATTCAACGCAAAACTAGTGAGCATCCAGTCTCGCTTTATCCACTAGGATGCCTAACAAGCGGAAGAAAAGGAGAGCACATGGCTGAATTATTCGATATGCACACAGCGGGATGCATCGGTTTTTCTGACGATAATCTTCCCATTGAAAACCCTAACTTACTTAAAATTGCGCTTCAATATGTTCAGTCTTTTGATGGTTTAGTTTTTTCGTTCCCAAAAAACAATCAGCTTGCGAGAAATGCTCAAGTTAATGAAAGTGAAGCTACGACAAAACTAGGACTAAAATCTGCCCCTTCAATCGCCGAAAGTTTACAAGTAGCAAGGGATATTCATATTTTATCTTACACAGGAGGAAAATTACATATTCCGCTAATTTCTACTAAAGCCTCAGTAAAACTCATCAGAAAAGCAAAAAAGAAAGGCTTATCTATTTCTTGCAGCACATCGATTCATAACTTGTTTTATAACGATGAAAAGCTGGCCGAATTTGACACTCGATTTAAAGTTGAACCTCCGCTTCGTTCGGAAAGTGATCGATTAGCACTTATTGAAGGTTTAAAAGACGGAACGATAGATATGATTACAGCCGATCATAGACCCAGAGAAATTGAAGCTAAAAAAGTAGAATTTGAACATGCTGCCTACGGAACCATCGGACTAGAATCGTTGTTTCCCGCTGCAAGCGCTTTATTAGGCCTAGGGTTGTGCATTGAAAAAATTACACAAGGAAGAAAGATTTTTGGCCTTAAAACTCCAATTATTAAGGAGGGTAGCGAATTAAATTTCAATCTTGTTGACCCAGGAATTATTTTCAGATTTTCAGAAAACCACATACATTCAAGCAATAAAAATTCAATTTTTTTAGATGAACCATTAAAAGGGGTATTAATTGAAACATTTATTGCAAAATAAGTGAATAAAGTTTAAAATAAGAAGGAGCAAAACCTCATTAGACAAATAATCAAGTTTGTTCCTATAGATGAATTAACAGAAGAAGAGAGCTCAGTTCAATTTAATAAACCTAAACAGTAGGTTTGAAAAATGAGTTGAAGGTAACAAATCACAAACGAAAAAGATATGAAAGAAAAACCTACTAAAGTTGAAGGAAAGACAGCTGCTATTGTTGCTTATTTTACTGTTTTTGGTAGCATTATTGCCATTTTTTTAAATCTAGAAAACAAACATAAATTTGCACAATACCACACTCGTCAAGCAATGTTGCTTCATTTGTTGCTTTTACTTATTGGGACTTTAATTGCTGGATTTCAAAATTTTTATATCGATTTAGGCATGTATGTTACTTACTTGGTTTTGTGGTTTTATGGGTTTTTGGGAGCAATTAGCGGAACATATAACGAAATCCCTTTGGTTGGTCCATATGCTCAAAAGTTTTTAAATAAAATTATCTAGGTTCGTAAAACTGAGTTATTCTAGCTAAATGAGTAATACCACTTATTAATTGAAATAAGCGTACTAAAAGTAAATACAACAAAAAATCCCAAGACTGACTTGGGATTTTTAATTGTAATAATAATAGGTATATCGTTCATTGATTGATGCTCCATAAATTGACCAACATATTCATTCAACAAAGATTTAAGCTGGGAATTATTACTATTCTACAATAACGCGCTGAACCGCAGATCTGTTTTCGGAATCAATTTTCACCACGTACATACCTGATGGAAGTTGAATATTCAGGTGATGCTGATTTTGTGACAAACGTTCTTTTTGAACTACTTTTCCTTGCATAGAATAAATCGTAACTTGTACATTTGGACTATCGATACCTTCAATAAATAACTTTTCTTTTACAGGATTAGGGTACACAGAGATAGTTGGCGCATCAACAATTGTTGTGCTCAGGTTTTCGTTCCATATTTCATTTTGTTTATCTCCGAAAATGTAATCTACTAATTCTGGTAAATCAATAAATGGGTTTCTATTCATTTGCCATTCGTAGGCAAGATTATTTCGGTTTAATTCAAAATCATCTGGCGGGTCTAATTCGTGCCAATCAAGCAAGGTTATCAAATCTCCAGCTAAACCAGTTCCAGCAGGTTCTGGGAAGCCTTCAACCACTTCTAAACCATTGTAACGTACATCCATATAAAAATAGCATCTAGCAACATCACCTTTAAAACTTCCTAAGTTATTGGCAGGCCCAACATAGTCGCCAAAATGCTTGTTTCCTCTAACATTATTTTCTGTTGCATCTGCTACTCTTAGCGAATGAATATCGCTCATTCCGTGCCTAATAGAGTCTGCATTAGAGCTTACCCAATTGTTTTTTCCAGTAGGAAAATTATCAAATTCGATAGCAAAAAAACCTCCTCTTGAACGCGGAAAAACGTGCTCTCTATTCCATCTTCCTACGCCACTTGAACCAATTTGTCTTAAAAACTTTGGAGTTGGCGATTCTAAATAAATTCGCCAAACCTGGTTAGAATTTTTCGGATGTTGGTCTAATTCTTTCAACATTTCCCAAACATCTTCGTAAGGGTGGATACGAACAACTTCCTCGTTAGCGATAATGTCCTGAAGTGCATCTCTTAATTCTTGGCCAGATTTACCGTCTAAACTAGCATAATAACCTTGAGGAACCGAAGACTGAACAAAACCATAAGTTGGATTAGTAGGTTCGCCAATTGGAGATACAAAAAAATCTGAATCCAGAACCCAAACATTTAGGTTGTTGTTTAATTTCATATACTCATCGGGAAGCGGTTGCATACTAATAATCATCAACTCATCATCTTCAGGAATTCCGTCAGCTAAAATTTCAATGGTTGCGGTTGCAGATGTTTCTCCTTGTAAAATAGTTACACTCGTTTCTCCTACGTAATCGCTAGTTGTAAAGCTACCGTTAGTTAGTGTAAAATTTATTTCTAAATCTTCGTCTAATGCTTCTGTGGATTGAAAAACAATATCAATAATATCGCCTTCACTTATAATTTCTTGCGTAAAAATTATTTCAATACCTGTAAGGATTATTCCTGAACCATCGTTTAGTTGTCGAGGTGTAGGGGTTGCCACAAACCAATCGCCATTTTCGTCGCGTTGCATGGACTCAAAATCTTTATTACCATTCACGTTTTCATCAACATGAACCGTTTCGCCAAGTAAATCAAGTAGGGTCTGACTGGGAGGATTATTAACGCTATACACTAGCGCATCTACTAAATTATTTGTTGTAGCTAAAGTTCCAAGTGGAAAATTCGCAGAAGAACCTTCGTATACCCCTATTGCTGCGTTTCCATTAAGTATGGTATTAATGGGCATGTAGGCGTTAGGTACTGGGGACAACTCAGGACCGCCGATTACGAATAATCCGTTTACATCTGTTTCATATCCGTTTAAATCAAACGTCCACCAAGCTTGGTTTGCGCCAAAATTAGAACCGTTGAATAAAACAACAACGTAACCATCAAGAGAGGTGAACGGTTCTGGAGTTTTTAATTCAATAAACTCTTTGGTGTCTACACCTGGGGTATCTGCATCTACTTCGCTAATAAGAACGGCTTGTGCGAATAAACTAACAGAAAAAATAAAACTAAAAAAAGTAATGCTAATCTTCTTAAACATAAATAAGGGTATTTTTATGCAAAAGTAAGCATAAAGACACCCTTATTTAAGTAAGTTGTATTATATTATTATTAAAGTTAGCTTCAATAAGCTAAAGTTTACCTAACTAACTTTTTGTATTTTAAGCGTTTCGGCATTAAATCACCACCAAGTCGTTTGCGTTTGTTTTCTTCATAATCACTGAAGCTACCTTCAAAAAAGTACACTTGAGAATCGCCTTCAAAAGCTAAAATATGTGTACAAATCCGATCTAAAAACCATCGATCGTGAGAAATTACCACAGCACAACCCGCAAAATTTTCTAGACCTTCTTCTAAAGCTCTAAGTGTGTTTACATCTAAGTCGTTTGTAGGCTCATCCAGCAATAGCACGTTTCCTTCTTCCTTTAACGTCATAGCTAAGTGAAGTCGGTTACGTTCTCCCCCTGAAAGTGTAGCTACTTTTTTATTCTGTTCGCTTCCATTAAAATTGAATCGACTTAAGTAGGCACGGGAATTTACTTTTCGCCCACCCATCATAATCATTTCTAAACCATCACTAAAATTCTCCCAGATGGTTTTCTCGGTATCAATATTGGAATGGGATTGGTCTACATAAGCTATTTTAGCTGTATCTCCAACGCTAAACTCGCCAATATCAGGTGTTTCTTCTCCCATTATCATTCGGAATATTGTTGTTTTTCCTGCTCCATTTGGACCAATCACTCCAACAATACCCGCCTGAGGTAGGGTAAAATTTAAGTCTTCATACAGCAATTTATCACCGTAGGCTTTACTAACCCCCTTAGCTTCAATTACATTTGTTCCGAGGCGTGGACCATTCGGAATATAGATTTCTAACTTTTCATCTAATTGATTTTGGTCTTGATTTAATAACTTATCATAATTATTCAATCTTGCCTTTTGTTTGGATTGTCTTCCTTTTGGTGCCATTCTAACCCATTCTAGCTCACGCTCTAAGGTTTTCTGACGTTTAGAAGCTTGCTTTTGTTCTTGGGCCAAACGTTTTGATTTTTGGTCTAACCAAGAGGAGTAATTCCCCTTCCATGGTATACCTTCTCCCCTATCCAACTCAAGGATCCAACCCGCAACATTATCCAAGAAATAACGGTCGTGTGTTACGGCAATTACCGTTCCTTTATATTGTTGCAAATGGTGTTCTAACCAATGTACCGACTCGGCATCTAAGTGGTTGGTTGGTTCGTCCAGCAATAACACGTCAGGTTCTTTAAGTAGTAGTCGACAAAGGGCAACACGCCTTTTTTCTCCTCCGGAAAGCACACCAATTTTTTGGTCGGCTGGTGGAGTACGAAGAGCGTCCATCGCCACTTCCAATTTATTGTCAAGTTCCCAAGCATTTGCCGCATCAATTTTATCTTGAAGGACGGCTTGGCGATCCATCAATTTTTGCATTTTATCCGCATCCTCATACACTTCAGGTAGTGCAAAACTGTCGTTAATTTCGTTGTATTCGTCTAAAATTGCAACTGTTTCAGCAACTCCTTCTTTTACAATTTCCAAGACTGTTTTTTCAGGATCCAATGCAGGCTCTTGCTCTAAATACCCAACCGAATAGTCCTGAGAAAAAACAACGTCGCCCCTAAAGTTTTTATCTACTCCAGCAATTATTTTTAGTAATGTAGATTTACCCGATCCATTAAGACCCAAAATACCAATTTTAGCTCCGTAAAAAAAACTAAGGTAAATGTTATTTAAAACCGGTTTATTAGCGTTCGGGAAGGTTTTGGTAACTCCCGACATTGAGAAAATTATTTTTTTATCGTCTGCCATAACTTATGATGTTTTTTGTTGAATTTTTTGTTCCCATTTCCAAGCACTTGCCAATGCATCTTGAAGGCTAAGTTTCGTTTTCCAACCTAGTACTTGATCTGCCTTTTCGGTATTGGCATACGCCGCAATAACATCTCCTTCTCTTCTTGGAGCAATGGAAAACGGAAGTTTTTGTCCTGTTGAAGCTTCAAAAGCATGAATAACCTCTAACACAGAATTTCCCTTTCCTGTTCCTAGGTTAAAAACTTCGTAGTTGCTCTGCTGTTCTTTATTTAGTAACCTTTCTAAGGCTACAACATGCGCTTCAGCAAGATCTACAACATGAATATAATCGCGAATACACGTACCGTCGGGTGTCGGGTAATCATCTCCAAAAACCGAAAGTTTATCACGTTTACCAATAGCTGTTTGAGTTATAAAGGGTACTAAGTTTTGTGGGACACCAATAGGAAGCTCTCCTATTTCAGCCGATTCATGTGCGCCAATTGGATTGAAATAACGCAAGGAAATGGCATTCATGTCAGAGTGCGCTTTTAGAGTATCCCTAATAATTTCTTCTCCAATTTGTTTTGTATTTCCGTAAGGAGATTCAGCTGGTTTCACAGGAGCATTCTCGGCTACCGGAAGTGTATCAGCTTGACCATAAACGGTACAAGAAGAGCTGAAAATGAAATTTTTCGATGCTAACTGATTAAGCTCTTGAAGCATATACACTAAACTATTAAGGTTGTTTTCATAATAGAGAAGTGGGTTTTGAACACTTTCACCAACCGCTTTTGAGGCTGCAAAGTGAATTATACCTTTAATATCTTTATGCTTTTTAAAAAACGAAGCCAATTGGTTTTTGTCTCTGGTATCTACTTTTTCAAAAACAGGTACTTTAGACGTAATTGATTTGATCCCTTCTAAAACACTTAATGATGAATTAGACAAGTTATCGATAATTACTACTTCAAACCCTTTTTCTTGAAGTGCAACAACCGTATGCGAACCTATAAAACCTAATCCGCCCGTTACTAGTATTTTCATTTATTATGATTTATTGTAAGTTAATTGTATTGTTTTTTACGTGTTCTGATAAATAAAATAAGTTTTTAATCTACTATTTATTGCTGCTCAATAATGTACTAACTAACGCATGTTTAGTAGGTGTAAAGCTCCCGATAATTAGTGTAATCATTCGCTTGTATAAAGAAACGCTATACAAGAGTATTTGATCTAATTGAACTTAAACTTTAGCAGATTATCCGTTGCCACACTGTTTGTTTGCAAAGAAAACTTACTATTTTTAATGCACTACAAAATTACATTTTTAAACCTTCACCAAAAAATTTAATTGCATTGATGAATTGAATGAGTAGCACAAATAAGAATTTAAACCTTAACGGCTGGAAAATATAAGTATAAAGTAAGAAATAATTTAGCAATACTTTTTACCAATTGAAGATACAAGAATAAAACTCACATTTTTTCTTATTATATCGGTTATTCATTTTTCCATCAAACATAGCTATTTGACTTATTTGCGTTGCAAGCTTTGTTATTTTCTTTCCGTAGGTAGTAGACTGAAATTATTTATAGTCTAATGTACAAAGAATATAAATTCGTTAAGAGACGACATTCAACAGACCGATTGAAATATGTAAACCTCTTAATACAAGCTTCACATAGATAAACGCTAAATTCTCGATAAATTTTTGTACTTTTGCACTTTATTTTTATATATGACAAATTTTAAAGAGTTAGGATTACAAACCAATCTGTTACAAGCAATTAGCGATTTAGGTTTTGAATCCCCAAGTGAAGTACAAGAACAGGCAATTCCGATACTTCTACAAAAAGAAACAGATTTGGTTGCACTTGCCCAAACTGGAACTGGAAAAACGGCTGCTTTTGGCTTCCCTCTTATTCAACAAATTGATGCAAATTCGAGAAAAACACAAGCTTTAATACTTTCCCCTACGCGTGAACTTTGTTTACAGATTACCAACGAAATACAATTGTACGGTAAGTACGTAGATAATTTAAAAACGGTAGCTATTTATGGTGGTGCAAGCATTACAGACCAAGCTAAACAAATAGAACGCGGCGCTCAAATCATTGTTGCTACTCCAGGAAGAATGAAGGACATGATTTCTAGAAATATAGTTGATATTTCTTCCATCGCATACTGTGTTTTAGACGAAGCCGATGAAATGCTAAACATGGGCTTTTATGAAGACATCACTGATATTTTATCACATGCACCAAAAGAAAGAAGCACTTGGTTATTTAGTGCAACAATGCCTAAAGAAGTAGCCACTATTGCTAAAAAGTTCATGAAAAACCCACAAGAAATTACAGTGGGACAACGAAACGTAAGTACCAAAAACGTTTCGCATGAGTATTATTTAGTAGCTGCAAGAGACCGTTATAAAGCATTAAAACGCTTAGTAGATGTTCATCCTGAAGTGTATGCAGTAATTTTCTGTAGAACCAAGCGCGATACGCAAAAAGTAGCCGAACAACTTATTGAAGATGGTTACAACGCGGCTGCACTTCACGGCGATTTAAGCCAAGCTCAACGTGACTTAGTAATGAAATCGTTTAGAGCGGGACAGGTTCAGCTTCTAGTTGCGACCGATGTAGCAGCAAGAGGGATTGATGTAGATAATATTACGCACGTAATGAACTATCAATTACCAGACGAGGTAGAAACTTACACTCACCGAAGTGGACGTACAGGAAGAGCTGGAAAAACAGGAAAGTCACTTGTTATTTTAACCAAAAGTGAGCTTCGAAAAATCAAGCAAATAGAACGTATTATTGGTCAACAATTCAGCCACCAAAACGTTCCTTCAGGTGAAGAAATTTGTAAGAAACAACTTTTTCACTTGGTTGATGAAGTAAGCGCAACCGAAGCAAATCATCAAATTGACGCTTTCTTACCTTTGTTAGAGGAAAAGTTAGCTGATTTCAGCAAAGAAGAATTAATAAAGAAATTCTTTTCAGTTGAATTTACACGATTCTTTAACTATTACAAAAATCAAAACGAACTTTCTGAACCTTCTGCATCGGATCGCGATTTTGAAGGAGGTAAAGGAAGCCGAGCCGACGAAACCCGATTCTTTATTAACATTGGTAGTAAAGATGGATTCGATTGGATGAGCCTGAAAGACATGCTAAAAGAAGCCGTGCAATTAGGCAGAGAAGGCGTGCAAAAAGTAGATGTAATGGATACTTTTTCATTTTTTAACGTTGCTAATGACGATGCGGATAAGGTATTTGAAGCCTTCAAAAGCTTTCAATTAGAAGGAAGAAATATTAATGTTGAAATTACCAAAGACAAAGGAGGTAAACCACGAGGTGGCGGAAGAAAACCACGTGGCGATAGAGGCGGATACGCTAAAGGCGGCAACCGTGGTGGTTTTGGAAAAAAGAGCAGCGACCAAGGTGGCGGGTTCAACAACAGAAACAAAAGCCGTTCTTTTGAGCGCAGAAAAAACAAGAAAAGAAGCTAAGTAAATACTCCAATCATCAATCAAAAGCCCGTTACATCGGGCTTTTTTGATTAATACCATTTATCAACTAAAATTAAAGTAATAAAATGTCCCTCTCACCATAATAGCGAAGCATGCTTACCCTCCTATTTCGTTTCAAAAACAAAAAAACCATCACTTTATTCTAAAGCAATTTCAACTAATACTTAGTAGTAATAAATGGTTAATTAGTATTTTTACCAAAAATTAAAGTATGGATGTAAAGATTTTTCGTGTGGTAAGTTTTTTAGAAGCAGTTTCTTTTTTAGTACTTCTTTTTGTTGCTATGCCACTTAAGTATATGTATGATTTACCAAAATATGTAAGTGTGGTTGGAATGGCTCACGGCATTTTATTTGTTGCCTACCTTATTGGCGCATACTGGATGTATGAAAAACTTAATTGGAGCGTAAAAACACTATTAATCGTTGGACTGTGTTCGGTATTGCCTTTCGGTCCGTTTTACGCAGACAAAAAGTACCTGCCTGCCACTTAACTTTAACCATAGGGTTACAAGATTAATTAGTATCTTTAAAAAACAATACATGAGCTTATGAAAAAAATAATTACCCTATTAATGATTTTAATAGCAGTTTCTGTTGTAGGCCAAACCACAACATCAAGAGGCTTAAACACCTACGAAAAAACCAATTCAAAATTACATGAAGTTTCTATTAATGCACCCTTATTGCTTTTAGGAAATCTTCAACTGACGTACGAAAATATTTTTAGCGAACGCTTCACTTTTGGTGGAACTTTAAGCCTCCCTTTTGATGATTATGTTTCATGGCGATTAAACCATTCAGCAACAGCCTTTAGTCGTTATTATTTTGGAGAAGAATACGCAAGTGGTTTTTTTGTTGAAGGTTTCGTAACCTACAATAATTTTGAATATCGCTTTGAGCAAGTGGTTAATTTTCAGCCCGTTAGAAGAAGTAAAAATGAACCAAATGTAGCGGTTGGTTTTTCTTTTGGAAAAAAAATATACTATAATGGCGGATTTACAATAGATTTATTCGCAGGTATTGCCCATAACCTATTGAGTATAAATGACAAATACGATAAGGACTACGCTTTTATACCTAGGGGAGGCGTATATTTAGGCTACCGATTTTAAAGGAGAAATAGCTTTAACAACACTTATTAGTTGAAACTATCCGTGTTATATTGCTTGACTTTTTTTACATTTGAAAAAACCATAATTGATGTATGATTTTGTTGTGATTGGTGCTGCTCAAGCCGGTTTGTCTATTGCTTATGAACTTAAAAAAAGAGATTTCAATTTTATTGTACTTGACAAAGAAAATGAAATTGGCGCATCATGGTTAAACCGATGGGATTCGCTTCGGTTGTTTAGCCCAACAGAATTTAATCACCTTAAAGGACTAGACTTTCCCGCACCCAAAGGACATTATCCGTCCAAGTATGAAGTCGCCGACTATTTTAAGCAATATGCAGAAAAATTCAATTTTCCTATTCAATTGAATACACTGGTTCAAAAGGTCGAAAAAACTACTCCTAAATCATTTCTTGTACATACCCAAAAAGAACACTATAAAACAAAGAATGTTGTGGTTGCTACAGGGCCATTTCATATTCCATATACCCCAAGATTTAATCGCTTTTTAAGCGAAGAAATTGTTCAATTACACAGCAATTACTATCAGCGACCTAACCAACTTCAGCAGGGAGCGGTTATGGTGGTAGGAGCTGGCGATTCTGGTTTTCAGATACTTGATGAGGTGAGCCAGGATATAAACCGAAAAGTATACTACTCAGGAGATACCAAAGTAGGTACTCTTCCGCAAGAATTTCTAGGAAAAACACTTTGGTGGTGGTTTACAAAAACGGGCTTTCTGAAGGTAAGTAAAAATTCTAGTCTCGGAAAATTAATTAGCAAAGGACGCCAGCCAGTAATTGGCACGGATGTAAAGGAAATTTTAGCCCGACCAAATGTTACTTGTGTAGGCCGCTGTTTAGATGCAGAAGACAACTTAATTGAAACAGAAAAGCACACGTTAAATGACGTTAAAAATATTGTTTGGGCAACTGGCTACCGTCCTAATTTTGAATGGATTGAAGGACTTGAACTAGACAAGGATAATTATCCTAAGCAAAAAAGGGGCGTTAGTAGCATGAAAAGCTTATATTTTATTGGTTTACCGTGGCTACATACCAGAGGTTCTGCTACTTTAGGGGGAATTAAAGAAGATGCGGATTTTTTGCGTGCATATTTCGAAAAAGATTTGCTTCAGAACGCTCTCTAAGGACAATTTTTCTTAGAAACACGATAACCATCTCTTACGTCCTATAAACTTTCAACTTTGTTAAAATCACTCTTTAATAAACAAGCTTTTCGATCTATAGATTGGTATGAAAATTCAAAAATAAGAAAGAAGGCAAAAGACTAATAACTTTTTAAATCCTTCTTTCTTTTCAGAAATGATTAAATACTTATATTTACAGCTTAATTTTTAGCCAATGCGTAAGTTATTACTAATGCTTTTTTTACTTTTTGTCGGCTTACATTCAAGTATTGCTCAAGAGGAGAAAAAGCAAGGGAAACTTTTTAATTACATCAATAGAGTTATAAAAGATACGGTTTCAGAGGAACGCTCACAATTTATGATGTACCCTACCCTAGCCTATGAACCTGAAACTAGCATAGAAATTGGCTTTAGCCCACTTTATGTTTACTTTGCGAACAACGACAAAAATAACCGACTAAGCGAAATAAGTGGTTTTACGTTTGTAACCTTAAACAAACAATACGGAGCGAGATTTGAACACGCACTCTACTCCGACCAAGACGAATGGTTTTTCCTGGGTGAAATACTTGTACAACGTTTCCCTTTAAAGTATTTCGGTATTCAAAGTCAAGTAGAATCTGTTCCTTTAGATGCTACGGCACTTGTTGATGCATTTCAAGTGAACATAAAAGAACGCGTACTTCGGAAAATTGCTAAAAACTTTTTTATTGGGTTAGAAGCAGATTTTAGAAGCTTGTCTAAAGTAGATTTTAAACCTGAAAATGGTTCATCGCTTGAAGATTTACCTTTTGGTGCACAAGGAACAACTAACATCGGTTTAGGAATTGGACTGGTTTATGATGAGCGCCATAATGTATTAAACGTTCGTGACGGGTGGTTTTCCGAATTTGGCTATATTAAATTCAATCCCTTTATGAATAGTAGTGTAAACTATTACAATATTGTTTCGGATACCCGTTTTTTTAAATCCATTGGAAAACGTGATGTTATTGCAGCGCAACTTTTAGGTCAATTTAACTTTGGAGGCGACGTTCCGTTTAACCAACTTGCTTTAATGGGAGGACAAAATATGATGAGAGGTTATTTTTTAGGACGATTTAGAGATCGAAAACTCCTCGCAACACAAGTTGAATACCGTATGCTTCCGCTTAAATTAGGTTTTACAGAACGTTGGGGAGCTACCGTTTTTTCGAGTGTAGGTTCGGTGTTTGACGAATTTCAAAACTACGACACCAGTAAGTTGAAGTTTGCTGTTGGCGGTGGTTTACGATTTTTATTATTTCAAAAGAAAGACATTTGGGCAAGGTTAGACTATGCCTATACCCCAGACGAAAATGGACTTTATATAACCATCGGAGAAGCCTTTTAAGCATGTATAAACAAATAATTCGCCCCCTTTTATTTCAATTTGATCCAGAAAAGGTTCACCATTTCAGTTTTAAATCCTTGCAATTATTGCATCAATTACCTGGTATAGGTAGGCTTTTAAACCGAAGATTTGCTGTTAAAAATAAGGCATTAGAACGCGAAGTTTTTGGTATTAAATTTCCTAATCCAGTTGGTTTAGCAGCAGGCTTCGATAAAGATGCAAAACTTTATAAAGAATTAAGTAATCTTGGTTTTGGTTTTATTGAAATTGGTACATTAACCCCAAAGCCTCAAGAGGGAAATCCTAAAAAAAGACTTTTTCGACTTAAAGAAGACCACGGAATTATCAATCGAATGGGATTTAACAACCAAGGTGTAAACATTGCTGTTGAAAGACTTAAAAACAAAGGCCAAATTATTGTTGGAGGTAATATTGGAAAAAATAAAGTTACTCCAAACGAAGAGGCTGTAAATGATTACCTCTACAACTTTGAGGCCTTATTTCCTTATGTAGATTATTTTGTGGTGAATGTAAGTTCTCCAAACACTCCAAATTTAAGGGATTTACAAGAAAAAGAACCCCTAACCAAATTACTTCAACAATTGCAAGAAGTTAATCGAACAAAGTCGAAAAGTAAACCTATCCTACTGAAAATAGCGCCTGATTTAAGCAATGCCCAGTTGGATGATATTATAGACATTGTTAGCGTTACCAAAATTGCGGGAGTAATTGCAACCAATACAACAATTGGTAGGGATAACTTGGTGAGTAAAAATAAGGTTGAAACAGGTGGCTTAAGCGGAAAACCACTTACTTCCCGCTCTACAGAAGTCATTCGCTACTTGCATCAACAATCCAATGGAAGCTTCCCCATTATTGGGGTAGGTGGTATACACACACCCGCAGACGCACTCGAAAAGCTTGAAGCTGGCGCTAGTTTAATTCAGTTGTATACGGGATTTGTATACGAAGGACCAAGCTTAGTTAAAAACATCAATTTGGCTTTGTTGGATAAATAATTTGATGATTTGACGATTTGAAAATATGCTAATATGCTAATGTGATAATGTGCTAATGTACTAATATGCTAATGTACTAATTTGATGATTTGAAAATTTGATGATTTGAAAATGTGCTAATATGCTAATGTGATAATGTGCTAATTTGACGATTTGAAAATATGCTAATTTGAAAATGTGCTAATGTCCTAATGTGCTAATTTGAAAATTTGAAAATTTGATGATTTTAAAATGTGCTAATTTGAATCCAGCAATAAATTAGCTTAAAAAAGTAGCATTATAATATCGTATCTTTACCCTAAAAAGTTAGTATACGGGTTGGACCGCTTTAAATTGAAACATCATGTATAAAGTAATTGTATTTCTCTTCATTTTTCCTAGCATGGTTTTAGGACAAATTTCCTTAAACAAGGATTTACTTTACAGAATGTCTACATCAGATGCAAAAGCTGTTTTAGAAAAAGACAATTCATATGCAAACATTACATTTTCTAGGGATGTTATATGGAGTATTTCTTTTGAGGATCTTGTTTTTGAGGACGACCAACTAAGGTTTATCGTTCTAAAACCAGCGGGGAACTTCTTTGGCATTAATTACATAAAAACGTTAAATCACATTAAAACCTCCAAGGAATACTTGCAGCAAAGAGGTTACCAACTTGTAGACGAACACCCGTCTTGGAACAGACCCCAAGCTTACGTAACTGAAAATGCCGCCTATGTAAGTCTATTAAAAAATGAAGAAAGAAAATTACTTGTCAAGCTAGATGTCGAACGGTTTAAGGGAAGCTATATGCCAACCATTACCATTACACATCTTGAAAACAAAGAAAGCCTAACCAACAAAACAGCAACTGAATCTACTTCAGGGTTTTAAACAACAGTTTTTAAACTAGTTATTTCAGCATAAACTTACTAAATTCTTTATGTAGTTGATTTAAGTGCTTTTATTCAACACAAAAAGTCAAGAGGAAGCCACAAAAACCAAAATGATTCTCAAAAAAAATATAGCAAATCGAACTAACTTTAGTTAGTGACACTCCATTGTACTTGTTACTTTTTCAGTCATCGGCTTAGGCGATATATAAGGAATTCCAAGTCCCATTCCTCTTAAAATAAACAAGATACCCATTACAGCAATAGCATAAGGAATTACTTTTCTTGGGTTAAATTTCAATATTTGTTGAATAAACCCCCTGAAGTAAATCACACCCGTCATCATAGGAATTGTTCCTAAACCGAAAAATAGCATGTATAAGCTACTCTCCAATAGCGAACCAATAGCAATAGAAGCAAAAATTGCCATATAAACCAAACCACAAGGCAATAATCCATTAAGAATACCTAACTGAAACAAACTTGAATAAGCATCTTTTTTTAAGGTTGCTCCCAATTGAGACTGGATTTTGAAGAAAAATTGATAAACGGGTTGCAAAAAGGTGATTTTTTTAAAGCCTTTGGTAGGAAAAACAAGCGCCAACAAAATTACCACACCAACAATGATGGAGAGTTGCTGCTGAACTCCAAAAGTAAAAAAAGCCGAACCAATAGCGCCAAACAAAAGACCTAATGCCATATATGACAACAATCTACCCAAATGGTAAAGGCTTACTTGCACTAACTTTTGGAAAGGTTTACTTTTTCCTACGGGAAGCATAAATGCAATAGGACCACACATACCTACACAGTGAAAGCTTCCTAAAAAACCTAATGCAAAAGCAGTCCAAATCATTACCAAACAATTTCTTCTTTATACGAATATGCTTCACCTTTATAGTCGAAGTCTATCAACACATTCCACCGTCCTCTTAGCAAGTATTGCTTGCTTATTTGCTGTTGAAGGTTATGAAGATTAATATCGAAACGGGTATCCAATGCTTTATTTGAAGGTCGATACAATTTAATTTCGCCAACAATTAAATCTTGCGTTAAGTCTTTTGGAAAAAGAATTGTTAAACCATCTGCAGTTGGGATTAATTCGAATTTACCTTCTAGCTTACTGGTATTGTTATGCTTATCAATTTCCTGCTGAAACATTAACTCGTCGTGATAATACGCCTCTTTCACCAAATCTTGGCTGTGTTCGCTAGATAACATCTGAACCACAAAAAACAATATAAAACCAATGAAGCCAATCATGGCTAAAACTAATGAAGCACCCCAATTTAATCGCATAATTTTCTATTTATGCTACAAAAGTAGAGGAGTTAGTTAGTTGTATAAATGATGAAAGTCATGATTGGTAATAATACCAGTTACCAAACTACACGAAAGGTAAAATTAGGCGTGAACTTTAAGGCTAATTGGTCTACATCAATAATGTTGCCATCGTTATTAGTTGAATAAAATCGATTGTACACATTTGATCGGTTAAGAATATTCCAAAATGAAACACCAGAAACTGCTTGAGCCTTTTCGCTTAATTGAAATTTATAATTTACTGACGCGTCCCATCTAAAATAATAAGGTAAATTAATTGAATTAGGTTGTCCAAAGTCAACTTGATTCCCGCTGGTAAGTGAGTTTGTCTTTTCTAAGGCGGTTGTAGGAACTCCCGAGTGCCAAGTTACTCCTGTTGAAAACTTCCAGTTGTTTATGTCGTAATTTGCGCCGGCAGAAATAACATGTGTAATATCTAAATTATGCCTAAATTGTTGTGGTTCCAGGGCCGAAAAGAAATACATATTATCGGCAAATGAATAATTAAACCATGCCGTAATGTCCTTAAATTGCTGGTTCAATAACACATCAAAGCCTTTAATTAAATAATCACCATGGGTTTGAGAAAATTGAAATTGATTTACAAAACCTTGACTTTGACTTGTGATCCCCTTCACCTCTTTCTGAAAAACCTCAAAAGAAGCTAAGAAGTTTCGTTTTCGGTAATGCAATCCAAAGGAGTATTGATTAGAGGAAATTATAGGGATATTGTTGGCTTCATTTGCGATTACCCACCGCCTATTTTCAACGCCTAAAAAGTCGGTTTGTAAGTCTATAACTTGGGAAGTAATCTGGCTTTTTTGTTCTGCTTTTAGTTGCAATGTAAAATTATCGAATATGCGTTGTGAAACGGTAATACGAGGCTCAACATACCAATCATTAAACTTAGTATAGAAATTAGCACGAATACCAGCATCTAAAAACGTTCCTGTTTGGGTGTTGTTGTAAACTAAAGAGGTAAAACCTGCACTTGAAAAAATAGCTTCTTGTATAGACCTAAAAAAAAGTGGATTGTTTACTTCTTCTAAATTTGTTACCGAAGTTTCATTAATTTGCACTCCTGCTTTTATGTGCCATAGTTTTGTAAATTCGTAACGAGATATAAGTTTTACTCCATATTCTTGAAGTGCATTTTTTTGAAGTAAACTTTGGTTATTATTTAAGTCTAAGTTAAAACCTGAAAAACTGTAATCGGTGAAGTAATACTGAATTCCTGTATTCCATTTTTGGTTATGCATTCTTCGGTAATACATACCAAACCCAACGTCTTGTTGGTTAAGTGAACTCTCCCTTTCAAAACTTAACGGAAAATCTTGATTGGCCTGCTGTATGGTAAAATTGTTTGAAAAGTAAGAGAGGTTTAATCGAATGTAATCCTTTTCACTTGGTTGATAATTTAGCCTGAAAGAAGTATCTAGAAAACTAAATTCGTCAGTATCGTTTCCTACTAAAGAAGAAGAAGACACGCTCGTATTTTGAAAAACCTTATCATAAAAACGTTGGTAAGTTGGTCCCTTATAAACGTCGGTAATTGACCTACGAGTAGCTAATTGAAAGCTCATATTCTCTCGTAAAGGTGCATCTATAAAAACATCTGTGCTAATTAAATTAGCTCCTACTTGCACACTAAGGTTTTTCGCAATTTTTTCACTACTCTTTAATTCGATAACACTTGAAACAGATTCACCATAAGCCGAAGATGTTCCGTTTTTAGTTAAGGTAGTAGACGCAACCATGTAGGGGTTGAAGGCTGAAATCATTCCAAAAAAGTGAGCTGTCTGATACCTTTTAATGCCATCAAATAAAAATAAGTTTTGATCGTGTGTTCCGCCTCTTACATTTATGTAAGATACACTTTCTTCGGCACTAATAATTCCCGGCATAAGCTGAATACTTTGAAGCACATCGGCTTCAATTTGCCCAGGTAAAATACCAAATTCATTGGGCTTAAATTGTAAATCGCCACGCCTATTCAAATCAATTCCTTTGGTGATGTAGTTGGTAAGCAGTATTTCGGATAATTCGATGTTATTTGGAATTAAATACACTTGCTTTCTATTTCGCTTATAAGCATCTGTTAATGTAAAATTATGCGCAGCGTAGTTAGGAGAGGTAATTGTAAGTTCGGTAAATTTAGTTGATAGTAAACACCTGAACCATCCGTCATCCTTACTTCTAAGTAAAAAACTTTCCATCTGAATTTCACTGGCTACAGGTGTACCACGTTCGAAGTCTAAGGTTTGAAAAGTAATTTTTCGGGTGTCATTTTTGGGAACTACGGCTACTATGTTTCGAGGTAAGATTTTAAAAACAAAAGGAAAATCATGACCAACATCCAACGAATCAAATTTAATTGAAGGCCGACTGATCCATGAAGATGGTAGGTAAATATGCGCTAAGTCCTCGTCTGCATACGAAAAGCTTACATCGTATCTTTCTTCCCAACTACTTAAAACTTCTCTAAATGAAATGTATTCGTCTGTCTGACAAAACAGAGAAGAAGAGTAAAATAGAATGAATATGTATATTAACTTAGTTTTCAATTGCTTTCAAAAATACCTTATCCCCTTTAATGGAGTATGATAACCCCAAAGGTAAGGTAAATGATTGCAAAGCTTCTGTTAAATCCTGATGAGAAAATTTACCTGTGTATTTCTTGTTTAAGTCAACAGAAGAATCGACTTCAAATTGAATAGGAAATTGAGAAGAAAGTTCTTTTAAAACAAAACTTACTGAAACAGATTTAAATTCAGAAAACCGATCTATCCAGAGTGGATATTGTTGACTTGTTTTTAAATTTAAAATTTTGTTACGATCTAAACGTACCGCAAAAGAAGCCTTTAAAGTGTTTGAAGATACTGGAGTTTCAACTAAAACAGAACCATGATAACAATGAACCTCCATAAACTCGTCTCTGTCTAACACATTGAAACGCGTCCCTAACACGCGGGTATTTGCATTTGGAGATACTACTTCAAAGCTACTCCCCTTTCGAACATTAAAATAAGCCTCGCCGTTTAAGAAAACTTTTCTATTTTCATTCCAACCTTCTTTTGAAAAAGTAAGTTTAGAATTTGAATTAAGCCTTACTTCAGAACTATCTGGCAAGTAAACACTACTATTTTCGGCTATACCCGTTTGGTGCGTAATTAATTGATTTTCTTGCGTAAAGAGTATAAAAATAAATACTAATGAAGCAGCCGCAACCGTTGCCAGCGTCCAAAGAGAAATAAGCTTAACTTTTTTCTTTTTATGTGTAACATGTTTGGTTTTCTCTAGCTTGGTTTGTAATTCTTGGTATGAACTATCTACGTCAAATTGTGGTGCTTTAAAACGTTTTGAAGTTTCAATAATACGCTTGTAGGAAGCAAAAACATCAGCACCAAGTGCTGTTTCTGCTTCCTTCTCGTTAAGCGTACCGTTTAACCAATCTTGTATAATTTTATCCTCTTTCATAGCAATTCACCTATAAAACAAGTAAGCTTGACTTTTTCCTACTTTTTATATGTTAAAAATTAATTTGTACATCAATCCGTAGTAAACAACAATAACAAACCGCTAAATTTCCTTCATTTTTGGTGGTTTCTTTATAACGACACCTAATTTAATTTTCAGAATTAGGTAGTGTATTTACTACTTTATACCATTTATCAATTGAAATTACTGGTATTAATTTAAATTTCACTTCAACTGTGAGCAAATTAAAGATTCAAATCTATAAACCTTCAACGTGATTTCTTAGCTCCTTAAGAGCTGTGTAAATTCTCTTCTCGACTGTTTTCTTAGAAACCCCTAAAATTTCAGCTATTTCTTGGTGTTTTTTTCCTTCTACTTTACACATCAAAAAAGTTGTGCGTTTATCTTCACTTAAAGACGCCAACGCGTTCTGAAGTTTTTGTTCATATTCTTTTTCTTCCAAAATATAAGAAGGGTCTTGCATGTTAATATGACCCGCATCCTTGTTCTCTTGTTCGAAGGACCAGACAACTTTTTGGTGTTTTGTTTTGTTGATTGCCAAATTATTGGCCACGGTAAATAGAAAGCTTTTGGCTTTTTCCTCCGTGATAGAACTACAATTTTCCCACATTTTGACAAAAGCTTCCTGCACAACATCCTGCGGATTATACTGACTACCAAACTTGTAGAACAAGAAATCATGCAAATTCTTAGACCATTCTTTATGAATTCGAGAAAAAATACTTTCTTTACAAACGTTATCTGCCAAAGTTGAAATTTTGCGTAAATGTATTAAAAAAATGAGGTTTGGTAGGATATTTTTAGTTTAGTTTGTTATATTGATGAAATGAACGTGTGCGGTATGAAAAATTTATTTTTTTTGGTCTTAAGTTGTCTTATAATGATTTCATGTTATGAAGACGAAACCATTATAATAGAAGAAAACAACAATGAATTACTTCATTCTACTTCGACCTTAACAGTATTGATGCGCTCTGTGATGGCACACGATACAACCAAGGATTTTGTAGTTACTAAATCCAATTGTTTTAGTATTAACTTTCCTTACCAACTAAAAGTTAACGGCGAAATTAGAAGCATAAATCATGTACAGGATATTGAAAATATTTCCGTAGAAGATGAACTTGAACATGTGTTTCCTTTAGATGTCTCGTTTGTAAACTACGAGTTTAGTAGGGTAAATTCGCTTTCTGAATTTGAAGCTTTACAACAAAAATGTGAATCTGAAGATTTGACTTACCACAAAAACAACTGCGCAGCCTTTGTTTATCCTATTCAAGTTGCCGTATATGATTCAAATCGCCAGCGGTTTAGAACCGAAACTTTTGAGCATGATTTAGATGGGTTTACCTTTATTCAAAACTTATCCAATGGTGAATTGTTCTCTATAAATTACCCCGCAGACATTATAACTCATCGCGAACATCATTTTACTATTGAGGGAAATAATTCGTTGGAGACACATTTTAAAATTAGTAGCGAAACTTGTAACTAGCGATTAAGTGCAATTATAACTTCTTCTGAATTTAACATAAGAAGAATAATGAATAAGCTAGGAATTTCTACTAGTTTATATACCCCATTTTACGCATCCAATCGTCGTTATACATCTTACCTACATACCTACTTCCATGGTCGTGAAATAATACTACTACAACATCGTCTTTTGTAAAATGTTCTTTCAACTGAAGCAATCCTTTTACGGCAGCACCAGCTGAATTTCCTAAAAACATTCCTTCTTCCTTAGCTAACTTTTGAGTATAAACGGCAGCGTCTTTATCAGTTACTTTAGTAAACCCTTCAATAATTTCAAAGCGAACATTTAAGGGTAAGATATCTTCACCGATACCTTCCGTTACATAAGGGTAAATTTCATTTTGATCAAAAATACCTGTCTCGTGGTATTTTTTAAATACTGAGCCATAAGTATCGATTCCCCAAATTTTAATGGTTGGATTTTTCAATTTTAAATAGCTACCTACACCCGAAATGGTTCCTCCAGTTCCTACTCCAACCACAAAATGAGTAATTTTTCCTTCTGTTTGTTCCCAAATTTCTGGGCCTGTTGTCAAGAAATGAGCTTTACAATTCGATGGATTATCATATTGATTAACATACCATGAATTAGGTGTTTCTTGTGCTAATCGTGCAGAGGTTGAATAGTATGAACGCGGATCATCGGGCGCAACATCAGTTGGACAAACATGAACTTGACAACCCACAGCTCTTAAAATATCCATTTTTTCTTTGCTCTGTTTGTCGCTTAATACGCAGATCACTTTATAGCCTTTAACAATAGCTACCAATGCCAAGCCCATTCCTGTATTTCCAGAAGTTCCTTCAATAATAGTGCCGCCAGGTTTAAGTCTCCCATCTTTTTCGGCGTCTTCAATCATTTGTAGTGCCATTCTATCTTTCACAGAATTGCCGGGATTAAAGGTTTCGTATTTTGCCAAAACCAATGCAGGAATTTCTTCAACTATTTTATTCAGTTTTACCAAAGGAGTATTACCAATGGTTTCGATAATGTTATTTGCGTATTTCATGTTTGCGTTTGCCGTGCATCTCTTATTGAGAAAGCAGTATATTAAGGATTTTAAAATCTATATTTAATTTAAACGTCCAGAATTTAATAGTTATGTAATTTAAACTTCTCGAGTGTAAATCACTAAAAAATCAAGAATTGCTTAAATTAATGAAAGCTGAAAAATAAAAATTCAGTGTGCAAATATAGAAATTTAATAAGAAGGAAGGACTCGTTAATTTTTATTTAGCAAGCGTAGAGCTAGGATGACGAGCATCATTAGACGTCTATTGTGATGATAAAAATATTAGCTTTTTTTCTTTAGGTACATGTACAAAAAGAAAAAACCAAGAATTGTAAAAAGAAAATTACCCGCAACGAAACCTCTACCGTAAGAAGATAATTCATCAAAATCGAAAGCGTATCGAATAAAATTTATTCCTCCATAAAGTAAAAATACAAAGGCTAAAATTAGGTATATTTTTTTCATCAATGTGTTTGGTAGTTAATACCGTTTAATAGAATTAAAGACTTATTATCTTTTTAACGAATATAAGTAAAGTATGAGGTTCTAAAAAAATTGGGGTTTGCTTGTTAAGCAAACCCCAAAAAAATTACTTTCTAACTTTTGTAGTTGTAGGTGTGTAAATACCAAATGTTAAGGCATTTATTAAACCATCAACAAATGTATGAACAACTGTAACTTCATAATCTGTTGCACCTCCAGCCATTTGTACTGGATCAGATGTACTTACTGGTGCAAGTCCATAAATTAAATAATGGTTTTTCTTTTTTACTTCTACTCCTGTTTGAGCACCTTTACCAACATTGTAGGTATAAGTGTAACAAGATGTCATAACAAATGACATTACTAAAATCAAGCTGATTTTCGCTAAATGCTTCTTCATGATTAAATTTTTAAAGTTTTTCCAAAAATAGTTAAAAAATTTAAAAGATTACTCTTTCAAAAATAATTTCAATAAAAATAAGACGATAATAAAACCGACGAATCCAAAAAGGACAAATCGTGTTCCTTTGTAATACTTTGAATGTAATTTTTTATCTTTTAAGTAGCTTAAACTCACTATTGAAATAAAACTTATGGCAAAAAGTGCTGCAAAAATCCACTGACCTGTTGAAAACATAATGTGTATATTTGAAAGCAAAAATAAACCTAAAAATGATTAAAAAACCCATAGAAGCCGTTAAAAAATTTCATGAAACCTATAATTTAGGCTTCCGAGAAACACCAAAAGCTAATCTTGGCGAAGCTAAAAACTTGCTTAGGTTTGAATTGATGAAAGAGGAAAATGAAGAATACCTAACTGCGGCAAATGCTAATGATTTGGTTGAAGTTGCGGATGCCCTTGGAGACATGCTTTACATTTTATGCGGGACCATTATCGAACACGGTATGCAACATAAAATTGAAGAGGTGTTTGATGAAATACAACGCAGTAATATGAGTAAATTAGGCGAAGATGGTAAACCTATTTACCGTGAAGATGGAAAAGTAATGAAAGGACCAAATTACACTCCCCCAAATATTAAGCAGTTTTTTGATTGATAAAACCCATTTGTAATAATACCACTTACCAATTGAAATAACTGTTATAATTTCAAATCACAACTTTTTAAAAAAAGAGGCTATCATTTTATGACAGCCTCATCTATTTATACTAAACTCTATTAGAATACTTATGGTATTTTAAGTGAACCCTTGCTTCTTCCCAAACACCATCTGCTCTGTAAAACTCTATATCAAGAATTACGTGTGCTACACCATCCTCCCAAGAGAAATCGACCATTTTTGCACGAAATTGCTCATATAGAAAATTGTCATAATGCGAATTACCTTCTACATTACCATTCTCAGAATCAGCAATCTTTACAGTCTCTGAATGTTCGTCTATAAAAATATTGTAGAACGAATGCCCATCTCGAACACAATGACTTTGGTTCCCATTCATATCATTCCCTGAACGAGGTAGGTGAAATCCAATTATCGCATAGTTTTGTTGAACTATTGTAAGATAGAATGACTCAAAAATATACGACCCATTGCAATAGTTATCCCATTGAAACAAATCTGTATGAGCAACACCATCCATGGTTAAATCTAAAGCAACTTCCGTATAAGCCTCTTCTAGTACATACCTGCCCGTTACAGCATCTACAAACTCAGGATTAGAAAATTCTGTATCGTCAGAGTTGCAGGATAGTAAGAGAAGGGAAATAATAAGAAATATGTGTTTTTTCATTTTTAGTTGTGTTTATTAATCGGATATTTTGAGTTTTAGTCAAAGTTAGTTAAAGTTGCAAAATAAGCAAGCAATGAAACTTAAAATTTCATGACCCAAAAATAATGCTATCAAACCTAATCCAATTAAAGAAAAAATGTACATTTTGTTAAAGTTTTGGTTCGAAGGAAACTAGAAACACTTCTATTTTTCCCAAAACATTCTTGATTGGTTTCGGTTAGGGATGGAGGCATTTGTTGAATCCAATTTATTTATTAGAACATATTCTAATAAATAAACGACTAAGTAAATCAAGCCATTCGGTCGGTTTTACAAACCACCCTTATGGTGATTTACTAAATCGGGTTCCGTTTCTGTGTTAATTCAAGAATTGAATTAATTTACAGAACCGAGAACTCTCGAATAAATACAAAATTAAAATTTCTTTTATTCGGAGATTAACCCAACTAAATGGAGATAGTTCGGCTCATTCCTCACCTCCTACTACATAAGTTGGGCTTAAGCTCTTACTTTGCTTAATTTATAATATTTTAGAAACGAAAAGTTACTTCTTAACATACATTTGTTTTGAAAATGAATCTTCTGCAAAGTAAAGCGACTGCCGAGAGCCCGGTCCTCGCGATAGCGGGAAACCGCCAAAAAAATCATCTTCTAATGCCCTTTTATTCGCTCCCAAAGTTGAAGAACGAGCTCTTTTCCATCGTCGGGAGTTTTGCGAAAGTCTTCTACTTGAAAGGTTTCATTTTCGTAGTAGAGTCGGTAGTTAAACACAAATCGATTTTCGTCGGGAGTGTAGCTTAACAAGCCAAAACGCAGGTCGTTGAAAAGCAAATAGCCGTTTTCGTCATTTGTATAAGTATACCAACCTTCACTGATTTTTTGAAGGCGTTTTACATCGTGTTCGTGTTTTACTTCTTCGGCTAGATTTTCATTTTTAGGAAAAAATCGGAATGAAATTGGCTCCGAATCAAAAAAGGAATAATCGCCTAAGTAAAAGCCTTCCTTCGTCTTAACATTAGCCGACCAAAGCAGCGTAGTAAACGGTGCCGGTCGATTTTGAATCTCAAGGTAGGTGATGTTTTGCTCTTCTAGTGCTTTTTCGAAGGCTTGGTAGGAAATGAATTTTAGTAATAAGCCTAGAATTAAATAACTTGTGCTAATCCCTAATCCCCAATAATTCCATTTACTTCTTGATGGCGAATCTTTTGGCTTTCGCATGGCGACAAGTAAACAAAATAAAAAGGGTAAAGTGTATAGCGGGTCGATTACAAAAACGCTTTTGAAGGCTAAACTATTGTCTAAAGGCCAAAATAATTGTGTGCCCCAAGTGGTGAATGCGTCTAAAATCGGGTGTGTAAAGAGTCCCCAAAACATGAGCCAACTGAGTTCTTTTCGGGAGGCTTTGGTTTCAAAAAGGGAAAGTAGGTAACCAAAAATAGGCGCAAAAAATACGCAAAAAACTATGGAGTGCGAAAATCCCCTGTGGACTTCGACAGCGGTTACAGGATCTAAAAAATACCCCGTCAACACGTCTAAATCAGGGATTGTTCCTGCAATAGCTCCATACAATGGGGCCCTGTTTCCTAATTTTTTACCAAGTACTGCTTCGCCTACCGACGCGCCAAGAACTATTTGCGTTAATGAATCCATTTATGAATTATAAGTTGCAAAAATAAAGGCTTTTTAAGTGGAATTTGTATAGGGAAATCCTAAAAGAATAATGAATAATGAATAATGAATAATGAATAATGAATTAAGAAATGAGAGATGAGAGTTGAGAGATGAGAGTTGAGAGTTGAGAGATGAGAGATGAGAGATGAGAGATGAGAGTTGAGAGATGAGAGTTGAGAGATGAGAGTTGAGAGATGAGAGATGAGAGATGAGAGTTGAGAGATGAGAGATGAGAGATGAGAATTAAGAGATGAGAAATGAGAGATGAGAGATGAGAGTCGAGAAATGAGAACTGAAAACCGATAACCGAGATTAACACAAAGAAACTAAAACAACTAAATCAAACACTTAAAATAGTCAAATGGCTCTTTGCAATCTTGGCATTGAAACATTGCTTTGCAAGCGGTTGAAGCAAATTGACTCACCAATTTTGTGTTCGTAGAGCCACACTGAGGGCACTCGATAATTCGTTTATTACCTAAGAGCGCTTCTTTATCAGCTGTTGGGTCCATAGGTGGAGCGATACCATATTTTTTAAGTGCTTGTTTGGCTTCATCCGTCATCCAATCGGTTGTCCACGCGGGAGATAGAATGAGTTTTACTTCAGCTTGGTAGCCTTTTTCTTCAAAGGCTTTTTTTACGTCGTCGCCAATGACATCCATGGCTGGGCATCCACTATAGGTGGGAGTGATTTCTACTTTCACACGGTTGTTTTCTAAAAGCTGAGCTGAGCGAACAACCCCCATATCAACAATAGACAATACGGGTATTTCAGGATCTGAAACATCCTTCAAAATGGAGTAGATTTTTGGGTCTATGTTTTGTGTTGAATTCATCTTTGAAGATATTTTTAATTTCGATTTTCTTAATTTATCTTTTTTTTTCTTTCTCTGTGCAATCTGTGTCTCAGTGGTGTAAATCTTCTATTATCAAAAATTCACAAAGAACACGAAGTATTTTTCAATACAAATTAAATTTACATGTCTATTTGAACTTTGTGTGCTCTGTGTCTCTGTGGTGTAGATCTTCTATTACCACAAAGGCACAAAGAACACAAAGAATCATTCTACTTCTCCACGTTTACAAATAACCATTTATAACTCGTTTTATCCCATCTTTAACCACCACCGAATTAAAATTTATCAATAATCCAAGTTTTAATTCCTTTAGCTTTAAGTATGTAAAAATTTGAGCAGTGTGGATTGGTGCTAATGTGTCTACACTTTTGACTTCAATTACTACTTTATCATTAACAAGCAAATCAATTCTGTAACCTGCTTCTAATTTTACGTCTTTATAAATTACAGGTAAGGCAATCTGTCGCTCAACTTTAAATCCTTTTTTGCGCAATTCAAATGCTAAACAAGTTTCATAGGCACTTTCTAATAAACCTGGTCCTAATTGTTTATGGACTTCAATAGCTGCTCCTATAATTTCGGATGAAATATGGTTTTCAGTCATTTTATAAAATTTATAAACTATATTCTCTGCTGTTAGAATACGTATTTAAAAACCACAAAGGCATAAAGATTAGTGTACAAATTGAATATAACTTCAATTTTAAAAGCATTTTTTTTACTCCGTGTACTCTGTGTCTCTGTGGTGTGAAACTTACATTACCACTAAGGCACAAAGAACACGAAGTTTAAGTTTTATTTTTCAGCCCTCATATAGTTAAGCATATATTAATCTACATTATATATTAGAGCTACCACTTCATACCAGGATAGGCGCGTTGCATATACTGCATTTCAGCTAACAAATACCCCATGTGTTCCGAATGTATGCCGTTTTTACCTCCTTTCTGAAAATACTTTGTATCAGGAATTTCTAGAGTTGATTCTTTAAGCAAGTTAGTTACTTCATTGTAATAAGCCTCCTTCAAAAGAGAAGCATCTACCCCATGACCTGCTTCGATAGCTGCTTTATCATCAGCAGTTAAATGAAAAAGTTCATCGGTGTAAATCCATAAATCATTGACAGCTTGTTGTGCTTTTTCGTGACTTTCTTCTGTACCATCGCCTAAGCGACGAACCCAATCGCCTGAAAATCGTTTATGGTAAGCAACTTCTTTGATGCTCTTTTTGGCAATTGCCTGAAGGTTAACGTTTTTTGAAGATTGCAATTTATCAAGCAACATAAAGTGGAACACATCAAAAAAATACTGTCTCACTAAGGTATAAGCAAAATCTGTGTTTGGCTGCTCAACAAGGAGAACGTTTTTGTATTCACGTTCTTTACGCAAAAAAGCAATATCGTCTTCTGTCAAGTCTTCATTTGAAAGTTCGGCAGCGTATTGGTAATAAGAGCGAACCTGACCAAATAAATCGAGTGAAATATTAGTCATTGCAATGTCCGTCTCCAAAGAAGGACCATGACCGCATAACTCTCCAAGTCGTTGACCAAGAATAAGTGAATTATCGGCAATACCGTAAATATATTGAATTAAATTTTCGTTTGTCATGTGAATAAATTAAGCTTACATATGTTCGATTTCATCCGGCAAATCGTAAAAAGTCGGATGTCTATAGGCTTTGTCTGAAGCAGGTTCGAAAAGCTCTCCATTTTCATCAGGATTAGAAGCTGTAATGTGCTTTGATTCGACCACCCATATGCTTACGCCTTCGTTTCGGCGAGTATATACATCGCGGGCGTTGTTGAGTGCCATTTCCGCATCTGCAGCACGTAGGCTACCAAAATGACGGTGCTCTAATCCGTTCTTACTTCGTACGAATACTTCCCATAAAGGCCAATTTTTATTCATGTTAATAGGTTTTTATTTTTTATCTAAATCATTTGAAATTACTACTTAATTCTTTTTCCTCTCGCAAAGACGCTAAGACGCAAAGTTTCTGAAACAAAAACCTCAAAAACTAATCATCTTATCACCGCAAAGACAAAAAGAACGCAGAGAAATTTGTTTACAATTTACTAAATCTTAGTTCTAATTTCTCATATCTTATTTCTTCTCCTCTCGCAAAGACGCTAAGACGCAATGTTTCTGAAACAAAAACCTCAAAAACTAATTATCTTATCACCGCAAAGACACAAAGAACACAGAGAAATTTGTTTATAATTTACTAAATCTCAATTCTAATTTCTCATATCTTATTTCTTCTCCTCTCGCAAAGACGCTAAGACGCAATGTTTCTGAAACAAAAACCTCAAAAACTAATTATCTTATCACCGCAAAGACACAAAGTACGCGGAGAAATTGATGTTTCAAATTTCAAAATTCAGATTTCAAAATTTACATTTCTTATATCTAGTTTCAAGTACATAATTTCATGTAACACATTTCCGCATTAGCATATTTCCACATTAGCACATTTCTGCATTATCATATTTCTGCATTAGCATATTTCCACATTAGCATATTAGCATATTAGCACATTAGCACATTAGCAAATTTTCAAATTAAAAAATTTTCAAATTAAAAACTAAACCGCCTCTTTCACTTCTTTCCTATCAGCTTGTTTTTCAGCGTAGGCAACTGCTGCGTTACGTACCCATTCGCCGTTATCCCAAGCCCTTCTTCTTGCGTCAAGTCGTTGTTTGTTGCACGGGCCATGACCTTTGACAACTTGCCAAAACTCTTCCCAATCAATTTCACCGAAATCGTAGTTACCCGTTTCGTTGTTGTATTTCAGGTCAGGATCTGGAATAGTAAGTCCTAAAATATCTGCTTGAGGTACGGTTTGATTGATGAACTGCTGACGAAGTTCGTCGTTTGTTTTACGTTTTAGCTTCCATTTCATGGATTGCTCCGTGTGTGTTGACTCATCGTCCGTTGGTCCGAACATCATCAGTGAAGGCCACCACCATCTATTTAAAGCATCTTGGGCCATTTCCTTTTGCTCAGGTGTTCCATTGCATAGGGTTAGCATAATTTCATACCCCTGACGCTGATGGAAACTTTCTTCTTTACACACACGTACCATCGCTCTTGCGTAAGGACCAAAAGAAGTATTACACAAAGGCACCTGATTGATAATCGCCGCACCATCTACCAACCAACCAATGGCACCCATATCTGCCCAAGTTAGGGTTGGGTAATTGAAAATACTAGAATACTTGGCTTTTCCTGTATGCAATTGCTCGTAAAGCTCTTCTCTCGAAATCCCTAAAGTCTCGCAAGCTGAATATAAGTAAAGACCGTGTCCTGCTTCATCTTGAACTTTCGCCAATAAGGCAACTTTTCGTCGTAATGATGGAGCTCTTGTAATCCAATTTCCTTCAGGAAGCATCCCAACAATTTCGGAGTGGGCGTGTTGAGAAATCTGACGAATATGCGTCTGTCTATATTTCTCAGGCATCCAATCCTTCGGTTCAATTTTTTCGTCGTTAGCAATCTTAGCTTCGAAAATCGCTTCTAAGCTTTTCAACTTTTCCTCGTTCATATTTCCTTGATTTTTCATAGCCCTAATTTTTTATTCCAAAATTTTTATTTCAAATTTCTGATTTCAAATTTCTTATATCTGATTTCTCGTATCTAATTTCTAATATATAGTTTTCAAAATAACACGTTGGCACATTTTCAAATTAACATATTTCCACATTAGCACATTTTCAAATTCTCATTTCTCATTTCTAACTTCTTCCCTCTCCCATTTTTATTAACTCATTAGGTATTCTCGCAAAGTCGCTAAGTCGCAAACTTGCCTGCCGAGCATTTAGGAAAGTTAGCAAATTTTCAAATTAGCATATTTCCACATTAGCACTTTAGCACATTTCCATATCTTCAAATTAGCACATTTCCAAATTTTCAAATTCTTAATACTTTGTACTTAATACTAATTTACACATCAAAATCCAATACCGCATTTTCAGAAGTAGGCACCGCCTGACAACTCAATACGAAATTCTTTTCCACTTCATCCTTTTCGAGGGCGTAATTTATTTTCATTTCTACTTCACCCTCCAAAACTTTGCATTTACAAGTACTACAAACCCCTCCTTTGCAGGCGTAAGGCAAATCGGCTCCTGCCGCCAAAGCCGCATCGAGAATATTGTCATAAGACTTGTCCATCGCAAAATGAAACTCCTTACCTCCGTCCAATATAGTAATTTTTGTGCCTTCAAACTGCTTTGCTTTCGCCTCTTCTGCACGTTTTAGATCCGCTTCCGAAAGTCCCGAAACAAACAACTCGTAATGAATATGTTCCTTTGCCAAACCAAGCTTCTGTAGCTCCTCACTAATCATAAAAATCATTTCCTCGGGCCCGCAAATAAAACACTCATCAACACTCGACACATCAAGAATCGAAGCTGCCATTTGCTGAATTTTCTCCCGAGTAAAACGCCCGTTAAAAAGCGCAATGTCACGCTGCTCACGCGTTAGAAAATAATTGATTTCTAAGCGGCCAAAATAGCGGTTGCGCAGCTGCTCAATTTCCTCTTTAAAGATAATCGATTTAGCGTTTTTATTCAAATAAAACAACTGACAAGTCGATTCAGGTTCCGATGCCAAGTGCGTTTTAATCATCGAAAGCACGGGTGTTATCCCGCTTCCCGCCGCAAAGAAAATATAGTTTTTGGGCGCCGAATGCACCTCCACACCAAAATCTCCCGATGGCGGCATTACCTCCAAGGTCTCGCCCGCCTGCAACTGCTCATTTACAAAAGTCGAAAACTTACCTTCAAAAATCTGCTTCACCCCCACTCGCCACTCGTTTTCCAAGGGACTCGAACACAAAGAATAAGACCTACGCACATCCTGCCCATCAATCAACTTGCGCAAAGTAAGGTGTTGCCCCTGCCGAAACCCAAACTCAGGCCTCAACTCCTCGGGCACCTCAAAAGAAACCACCGAACAATCCTCCGTTTCCTTGTAAATATCTTTCACTTTTAAAGGGTAAAACCTTGCCATTTAGTCATTTATTAAATTCAAACACTACAAAACTAACAATTGTTAGTTTACCAATCAAAAAAAAGCTGTTAAACTTTTTGCTATAAATTTTAGGAGCCAAGAACCCGCTATCCATTACAAGTCCGCAGCCTTCGCAAAGCAAAATTGCTTCCCTCCAAGAGCTTCCTATCGGTCGCTTTGTAGCTCGCATTTTGCTAAGCTCAGTCTTTACGGGCTTTCCATTCCTATCGGGGCTAGGGGTTTTGAGGTCGAAAGAAGTTTTAGATATAAAACTAATGATTTTACTAGAAAAAATAAAAATCAGATATGGGTCAATTATCAGTCTTCAATTGCCTTATTCAAATCATCCATTAAAAAACCTAGAGCAATGGGTAAATCTTCTTTTAAATGACTTATGTAAAACGGCTCAAAAGTTCTATAAGTGTTTAGTACTACAACAGCATTAGAATATAGTATTTGTTCATTATCAAAAACAATAATTTGTACACTTGTTGAGTTTTGAAAATTAATAGAATATTTAATCGCATCACTTGAAACTTCAGCAACTAAAACCATCATATTTACCTCTCTAGTATTTGTTGGGATTTGTCTAATCAATTCTTTATGTTTGATTAAATCTGATCTATAGGAGCTGATGCCGTGATTAATAAATGTAGAATCGAGTAAAAAAAATAATTCATTACTTCTTGAGTTTACATAACTTACTTCTGAAAACTCAGAATTAATTATTCCTGATACCTGATTTACTTTGTCTAAGTCATTCTCTTTTATATCAAACCTATTCTTTTAACTTGCTTAGCATTAAAGTAAGATATTGCCTTTAAGTCAATTTTTATGTTTTTAGAACTTGTGGTATTTTTAAAATTATTAATTCTATTGTTTTTGACACTGAAACTATGCTTTATGTATGGTACTACTAAACTATTTTTTAAAATATCACGAGAAAAACCTACAGAAAAAAAATCACCTGTCATATAATCGCCTACCCAGTTAGATTTGCAAGAGCTCAAGGTTAAAAGTATACAAATACACAAACTATATAAAGTTTTATCTACCAATGCTTTCATTTACTTTTTTTAAAGATTTTCTTAACATCATCCAGACTAATTGTTCTGAAATATCGATATTTTCAAAATGAATCATAAAAGTTTCATTATAAATTTCTTCATTTTGTTTAGAAAAATAAATATCCATATAAATCACAAAATAATCCCCTAAATTGTAGAGTACATAAATCGGAAATAATTCAATTTCATCTGTAAGGGTTTTATTTAAAACTTTACCAATTTCCTCATATTTTCTTTTATATTTTAAAAAATTATTGTACGAAAATTTAATTGGATCGTAACTTCCTAGATTATCTTCTAGTATGTTATCAGAAATGAGAGAAAACTCGTTAAACTCTACAAAATTTGTCTCATTTAAATCAATTGACTCAATATTAAATTCATCTTTCAGAATGTTAAAAATCTTTGACGATCCATCAATAGCAATTTTTTTTGTTTCATCAAATTTATATCCAAATGTCAAATCAGCTATCACATCTATTTCAAAAAAAGCATACCTCCTTAAAATAATCTTTTGATTACTTAAATCTATTTTTCTTTCGTGATATCCTTTAAAACCATTTCCAGCGTAATGAATATCAAGCATATTCTTTTTACGCATAAAATACCCCTGCCGTTTTCTATACGCAGTTGTAAAAGCATAATTCGTTAATAAACTAAAATCTTCTTCTGAGTATTGTGTCGATGGGAGCTTTACTTTATAATTTGTGTGACTAACATCCTCTGACTTATCAATTATTTGACCATAACAAACCAAGGGCGTTTTTAGTAGGAAAAGAATCAAAACTAAATGCCAAACTTTAATTATGTTAGTTGCATATTTCACAGGTAAAGGACTAATGTTAAAAAATTGTTTTGATAGCTTTATTAGCAAATCAATCATCATACCAAAGTAACTAAATTTTAGTTTTTTGGAGGGGTGTTTTGGAGTTTTAATTATCATTGAGGGTAATTGAGATGTAAGTATTTACGCAAAGCACACAGAGCTAAACCCCAACATCTTAATTCTTCATACTTGATACTATTTAGTTTCTATGGCTTCTGTGGTTTCTATGGTTTCTATGGTTTCTATGGTTTCTATGGTTTCTGTAGCTTCTATGGTTGAATGAAGACGATGAATTAACAGCTTCTCAATTCTTCGTACTTAATACTTAGTACTTAATATTATGTACTTAGTCAACACTAATCTGTTCCCGCATCCGAGGTTAGAGGGCCTTTACTTCTAATCTCCAACTCCACGCCTTTCTCCAACAAAGGCCGCAAAGCCTCATACACTAAATAATCCCACTCGCTTTGGAGGAATTGGGTATCTTTTGGATTTTCTGAGTTTTTTATAAAATTGTATTTACTTAAACTAACTGATTTTGCGTAGTAGATTTGATTTTGATCAAAAATGTAAAAAGCTAGAATTAACATATAGGTATCTTCATGATGATAGTAAAAATTATGTTTTTTATCATCAAAATAACAGACTAAAGGAAGCAATACAGTTTCACCATCTTTTGGCTTGCTGACCTGAAGTAAGTTCTCTAGCTTAACTTCTTTAGGATCAAAATACTTAAAAGCTAAATCAAGAGGAAATCTGACTCTATTTGTCCATGTTAGATTTATTTCACTCAAATTTGTAAATTTTGACATTGAATTTTTAAAATGCTCATCAAAACCTAAAACTTGATTTTCTTTCATTTCAAGATTATAATATTTAGTGTAGTAAAACAGCTCTGATTTGTCAGGTTCATCGGGATGATAAATAGCTTGTAGATAAACCTTATCCATAATAAGACTGCTTGGGATGTTTTCTTGAACTAACATATTCTCAACTTCTGAAAAAAGTTTCTCATTTACAATAAAATTCCCGGGCTTATCTGAATGTTCACTGAAAAAATATGTCTTACATGAGACAAAAAACAACAAACAGCAAAGAGGTATAAATTTTTTCATTAATACTGTAATTGATGAAATAAAGAGGCTACGATTTCTTTTTGAATGTGTTTACTATTTATTAATCTTAACTCATCAAAGTTAGAAGGATTAAAAAAAACTGATACAGAGGTTTTAAAAAGTAATTTATAATTGCTAAAAAACTGAAGCTCAACATGCAGATAATTATTCTTATTTTCTTCTAATTGAATAAATATGGGTACTATGTAAAAATCTTCAGAAGAAACTTTAATTTCATTATTTAATAATCGTTCAGATCTTTCTAATAAACCACGTCTAAAAATACCCTTAGGAATTTCTAAATCACCTATCTTATCCACTTCGTTAATCTCAATTAAATTACTGATATTAAGTTCTGTGGTAAGAAATTCGTAAATCTCTAAAGCTATTTTGTTAATAATAACATCATTAATTTGACCTGTGCGGGTAAATCCTCTTACTCCTTTTTTTGATAGCTTAGATTCGACAAATAAAGGCTTTATAAAAATTTTTTCATTATCTCCAATATTCGGTAAACGACCAACATTTTCATTTTCAATCCAAATTGTTGAAGAGAAGCCTCCTGCCGTTTTATAATCATCTCTTTTATTTTTATTGTGAAAAATACCATGGTTAAAAATATTTAGCGTTTGGTTAAGCTCTTTTTTGAATCCAAAAACATCTAAGTTTTTTAGACTGTAATGAAAATTGCGATTATCAATATCAATTATCTGTGAATACACTTGGTAATTAACTAAAAGTGAAAAAAGAAAAAATAATGTAAATACTTTCATTTTTTAGATTTAATTTTTAAAAAATTAACGAGCTAACCTGGATCAACTAAAAAAAAGACTAATTTTCTAAAATATAGCAAATCAATCACCATACCAAAGTAACTAAATTTTAGTTTTTAGAGGGGTATTATTAACTTTAATTCTCGTTGAGGGTAATTGAGATGTAAGTATTTACGTAAATCACATAGAGAAAAAACTCCAACATCTTAATTCTTCATACTTAATACTATTTAGTTTCTATGGATTCTATGGTTTCTATGGTTTCTGTAGCTTCTATGGTTGAATGAAGACGATAAATTAACAGCTTCTCAATTCTTCGTACTTAATACTTAGTACTTAATATTATGTACTTAGTCAACACTAATCTGTTCCCGCATCCGAGGTTAGAGGGCCTTTACTCCTAATCTCCAACTCCACCCCTTTCTCCAACAAAGGCCGCAAAGCCTCATACACCAAATAATCCCACTCGCTTTGGAGGAATTGGGTGTCTTTGGGGTTGATGGAGTTTTCTATAAAATTAGATTTTGTAAAACCAACTGACCTAGCGTAATAAATTTGTTCATTGTCAAAAATATAGATTGCTAAAACTATTTTTAAAAAATCATGGTATATGAACAATGGACTCCTATAATCATCTGTATAAAAACACAGTAATGGCAAAAAAACAATTTCATCTCCATCAATTTCAGAAAATTCTACCAATTTTTTATGCTCTACTTCATTTGGGTCAAAACTTTTGAATGCATATTCTTGAGGTAGATTTTTATTCGTCCATAACACATTTTCTGAAAACTCAATATTGGGAAGTTGAAGTTTTAAGGAAGTCTGAAATTGATTATAAATTTTTGCAACTTCATTTTCTTCAAAAGGTAAATTATAAAATTTTTTGTATTGAGTTATAAATTCAGGCTGGTTATTCTGAGGATGGTGAATTTTTTGCGCGAATACTTTGCTTAGCTGAATTTTTTTTTGTGGTATAACTTCATTCAAAGTCGTGGACGCTTCAAAATAAAACTTTTCGAAAAGCATACCTCTTTTGTACTTTGGTTCAAAATGAAACGCTTTACAACCTGACAATAAAAGCAAAACGATAAAAACACATTTTTTCATTCGAAGATAATTTGATGCAATAACAAATCAGCTATTACATTATAATACGAATTGTTTGTTTCAAAGCTATAGTGCCTGAATGAGTCCCATGGAAGATAAATCTTTGAAGAGGTTATTAACAATAATTCCTCATAGTCATAAAAACGAATTTCTACATATAAAGTTGTTTTTTTTGTTTCTAAGTTTGCCTCTTGGGCGAATATAGGCACAATAGCAATAGTATTATTAGATTTATTTTTGGTGAAAATGGACAAATTAAGTTCATCCTTTAAAACTCGTTGAATATTTTTTGGTCCTCTAAAGGTTTTTTTTTCTTTCAATTGATTTTCGGTAATCATTTCAACTTCATAAATTTTTACAGGTTTAGAATCGTGAATACTGCTTTTTAAAGCGTCTATAAAACTTTCAATGATTTTTTCCACCAATCCAATATTAACATCTTCATCATAGTCATGGCTAAACCTGAATGGGCTTACATCGGTAAATACTTTATCAAATACAAAGGGGGATATTGAGAAATCTTTTTCTTCTAAAATCTGATTAACAAACCCTAAATTGTTATTGATTGCTTCATAATTCCTCCAATGACTACCTCCTATAGATTTATAATTATCAAATGTATATTCTTTGTTTACACCAAAATTATCAAGAAACAATAACTCATTATAATCTAACTTAAACTTCCAAACATTTAAACTGTCTAAATCATATTGAAATTTTGAGTTTTCAAAATCCATTTTTTGGGCTAATCCAAAAGAAGAGATAGCCAAATAAATAATTATTGACTTAAGCAAATTATAAAAAGTAACTTTTACTTTCAATTCTGTAAGATTTAATTTTTATCCAATTAATTAGATACTTTGAAGTAACTAAACAAAAGACTAATTTTCTAAAATATAGCAAATCAATCATCATACCAAAGCTAAGAAATTTTAATTCAATTCATAAAATCAACTTCACCAAATACTTTTGGTTTCCTCTCTTTCCACTAAATCACCTAATGCCTCTTGAACTAAAAAGTCCCAATCTGATGCAGAAAACTTAAACTCATAATTTTTATTTATCCTAGATGAATCGAATCTCTTTGAAACACCAACCGATTTAGCATGATAAATTTGATATGCATCAATAACATAAAGTGCAAGATTTAGTTTGTAAGTGATGTTGTTATAATCAATGCGCTCATTTACATATACAGAGATGAGTGGGATGAGTGTTAATTCATTATCTCTAATTGAAGCAATTCTTAATAAATCTTCGTGTTTTACTTCTTGAGGGTCAAAACTTTGTAGAGCATAAATTTCAGGGAAATTTTTATTAGTCCAAGTTAGATTATCTTTCATTTGAAAATTAGGTAAGTGATCATTTAATGCTTTTTTAAGGTTAGCGTCAAACTCTTTTAGCGTAAATTCTTGAAATGGCAAACGCTCAAAATTATTTCTCTCTAAAGAAACAATTCCTTGCACAAAAACTGTTTCATTAATTTTAATTTGCTCATCCCTACGTTCTTCCATCACATACCTGTTGTCTATTTCATAAAAAAGCTTACTCTTATCACTAATTCTAAGATAGTTGTATGGGAGCATTTCATAAGTTGCACAACCTGAAAGTAGGTTTGTGATGATGATTAAAAACAGTAAATTTTTCATTAATGTATGATTCATAATTCATTTTTATGTGAATTTCAACAGGGTACTAATTATCATGAGCTTTAATATTTCTGAATATTTTCAAAAAGCGTATAAACCATTGGTTTTAAGTGTTTCTTACTGCTTAAATCATCTAAATTATACATTTCTAGACAATGAAAATCAAATTCGAAATCATGTTCACATAAATTCATGTTTAGAATTGTTGTAAATAGTAAAACGTCATTTAGAAATACATAGGTGCTTATTTGAAAAGTTTTATGTGCATCTGCATTTTGTTTTAAGAGAAATGAAATTACGTTAATTCCTCTCTGTTGCGTATGCTCTTTGATTATATAATCGAAGGTTTGTTTTTTAAAAACGTTAGATGCTTCATCAAATATTTCAGGTCTAAAAAAACCATCCCATATATGATCATTTTTTAGCTCAGTAATTGAAATATTATCATGAACTTGTAGAAAACCTAACTCATTTTTGAAATAAGTCTGTTGAATTTGTATTATGTCTCTTGTAAGTTGATATTTTGTGCCTATAATATTTCTGTTTTTTAATTTCTCATTAAATTGAATTCCATGAAAATGAACTGGATAATTTTGCCACTCTTCTTTTAGAACACCGAGGCTTTTTAAACGCTCAGAATAGTTTACATTACCATTAGTTTCTTTTTCAACAGTTGGATTTCTGTAGGTTTTACCAAAGAAATTTAATTTGTTTGTGTAGTACAATTCAAATGAGCTTAACCCCATTTCATTGATTTTATAAGCATCTCTTGAATTGCTTAAATCAAAAGTTTGTGCAGTTGAGGAAACTGTAAAACAGAAAAGCAAACTAAATACGCTAATTTTAAAAATCATTTTCATCTGTTTATATTATTTGGTCATGCTGAATTTAGTTCAGCATCTCATTCTTCATAGCATTATTCTTCTTCAGTACGACTCGCCTCATTATTCTCCTATGTGTAGAAACTTTATATGTACGTATTTCATTGTTTTCATTTTTAAAAATCAAAATTATAGCGAATACCAATTACAAATTCGTAGGGATGTTGAATGTTTAATCTTGCGCTTTCGCTTACTTCAACTCCAGGATCATCAAAATAAATACTGCTGAAATCTACCTCATCCCGTTCATAAGGGTTGTCCTTTTCTAAACTTATTTTTACTTTATCGTAAAAGCTCAAAAAATATTTAGCCTGTGCAAACAAATAGACTTGTTCATTGTATAAATTCATCTCCAAACGAATGGCTGGGGTTACCACAGCAGACTCTCTTTGAAGCCTAACGCTATTGTATTCTCTAAAACCAACTAATCCACGCCGTATATTATAAGAAGCTATTCCTAATTCAAAAACACCAAAAAAATCTTTCGAGTCATGTTTTAAGGCTTGCTGAAATCCAAAATTTAATCCAAAAGAAGAAACAAAATCCTTGCCTCTTTCTGGAGAATTGCTAACCGAATTATTACTGTAGCTAATCCCTGAATACCACTTTTCTCTAAAATGAATAAAGGTTGCAAAATGAAAGCCACCTCTAATATTCACTGCTGGAAGTTCTTCATCTATAAGAGGGTGATCTTCAACATCAGCAAAAATTGACATTTCATCTAAACGAGTAGGAATGGATGAATAGCCTAAACTAAAACTCCAACTTACACCTATTTTTTCTTGAACTGTATCTTTCTGTGTGCCAACAAATCGCTGTGCCTTCATTTGAAAGGCAAAACAAAAAATGGCAAACAACAAAAAAAATGGCTTTAAAGGCATGTTTAATGGATTGAAAATTATACAAAATATTTTCAATTATTATGCCAAAACAGCAAATTTTGAGCAACTAATGAATTTAACTTACAATTCCTATTCCCCCACCTCATACTGATGAATCACTCCCGTATCTGTATTCATGATATAGGCTTTTTCACCAGTGCTATTCCATTCAAATGCACGTGGATTGGAGATATCGACTGAAATTTCATCTTTAAAAATGGCGCTTTCAACCATCCAAGGCTCTTCCAAAACATAGGTGCGCAACAATTGTTCTCGGGTGTCGAGTGTGTTCATTTCAGTTCCGTTGGAATGTAACACCACCTCCCTAACTCCATGATGCAATTCGTTTGGACTAAAAGCAAAGGCATTACCTATCGCATTGATATCCCACAATTCCGTTAACTCAAATTGATGAATGACTTCCATAGCGCGATCATCGATATACAGATAGTCGCCCGCTGCTGAAAGATAAATGCCATGCCCACGCTCGATGCTAGTATTGAAATCGTAATAACCTGATTGGGTAGAAGTAGAAATATCACCAGGAACAGACAAATCGAATTGCCAAATTTCAGTTCTGTTTAAAATCCACATACGAGACAAATCATCAGGCTTTAGGTAAATACCGTGACCGTGAATTCCTTGATAAGTTGAACCAATAAAAGGTGTTGCAGAAAAACTCTTCCAATGAGAAGCGGTGTTGATTTCACTTTTTTCAGCCAAGATATAGGACTCTGCCGCATTGGTCGAACGTGCAAAAACAATCAACAAAGTATCGCCGATAAGCTGAATTCCGCGTGCGTTAGAGGTGCGTATGGAAGTATTTAAACGTTTATGGGAAAGTTGAAGCTTACTTATATCGTAAGGGTATTCATTTGGAAAAATAGAATTGGAAGATGAATCATCTGAATGACAACCGAAAAAAGAACAAACGACAAACAACAACACTAAATTTTTCATAAACCTAATTTAAAGCGTAATAATACCAAATAAAGTAGAACTCTGCTACTACGTAATTGCTTTTTTTGAAACTTTTTATAAAGACAAATCACCTGATCGTTGTTAATATTTAACAACTAAAAGTAAAACTCTGAAGTAACCTTATCTGAAGCTAAGCAACGAACTTGGTAATTGAAGTTATTTCAACCCGGGTTAACGCATAAAGCGAGTTTAACACTAGTCGATTGAATTAAAAGCAACACTCAAATTTAGAAAAGCAAAAAAATAATTCGTTGGCAATCTGTTATACCCACAAAAAAGCCTTCAAATGAAGGCTTTTTTAATTTCCGTATTCGTCTAGGCTTCTTTGACGCTTTCTGGTTTCTATGTAATTTAGTATGGCAGATTTCGTGGTGAACCAGCTTCTTCCTTCTTTATGGGCATCAATTTTTCCCTGCCTTGCTAGTAAACTAATATATTCTTGTGAGTAGGGTAAGCTTTCCTCCCGAACCAAATTAGCAATAGGAAGGTAATCTTCCTCTTGGTCTGGTAGAGCTGAAAGATATATATTTAGTGTTCGCTCCAGAGCTTGTGCCATAAGCAAAGCTAATTTTTGGTAATTCCCTTGATTAGCTTGATTTAATACTGAATAATACTTTTTCCTATCGTTGGCTAAAATAATCGCTGGTGTGTAACCGGCATTTAACAAAATTAGATTCATAACTAAACGAACCGTTCGTCCATTTCCGTCAAAAAATGGATGAATCCAAACAAACTTATGATGAAAAATAGTAGCTAATTCGACTGGGGAAAGCTTTAGCGGATTTTCATGAACAAAGTTTATTAGCTCATCCAATAAAACCGAAACCTTTCTAGCGTTTGGAGGGACAAAATTTGCACCCGTAATCCTAACACCTGCATTTCTTAGCCTTCCAGCGTAATCTTGCTCTATGTTTTGCAAGACTAACTCATGTATAGATAAAATAACGCGGGGGGTTAAGTTTTGTTTTTCCTCCACAAGTTTTGTTAGCAAACGCAAAGCATTATCGTGGTTTTTTGCCTCGAAGTGTTCGCGTAATGACTTTCCGTGAACCGTAACCCCCTCTTGCAAAACCATTTGGGTTTCTCGTAAAGTTAGCGTGTTCCCTTCTATTGAATTAGAATTGTAGGTCCACTCTATGCTTAAGGCTTCACGGATTTTTTGAAGGGAAATTGCTGGCAATGGCCTAGCCTTGCTAAGAACATTTTTTTTGTCTTCCAAACGTTCATAGGTAGATTGTAATTCTTCTCTATATGATAAATCGATATCCCACATAATTGCAAAGATACACAATCATCGGGGAATACAAAAATTAAAACCAACCGATATTAATTTTAACATTTATAATTTCTTATTAAGTTATTTATTTAAAGAAAAAAAATACTAAATAGAAACATGTTACTAGTTTAGATTATTCTTCTTTTCTAAACAACGAAAAGTGAAGTAGCTACTTAAATATAGTTTATTTCTACATATGAAATATTCTTAGCGACTAGGAACTGCGTTAGGGATGGAAGTGGTAGCTTAGCGTGACAAAAAGCATTATTTTTATTGACGAACCAAAGCGACCATAGAAGCTCTTGGTTCGCCAATAAAAACTGATTTTTGTGAGCTAACTTTAACGTACAGCCCGCCAAACGCCATTATAATTTTACTTTTTTAAAGCTGTAAAATGATGGTAGAAATAAGGAATAGTTTCGATACCTTTTAGGTAATTCCAGATACCAAAGTGTTCATTTGGAGAATGTATTGCGTCGGAATCTAGTCCAAACCCCATTAAAATTGTCTTACTTTTTAAGGTTTTTTCGAAGAGGCTTACAATGGGTATGCTCCCTCCGCTTCGTTGCGGAATTGGAGATTTACCGAAGGTTTCCTGAAATGCTAAATCTGCTGCTTGGTATTCAATCCCATCAATAGGTGTTACGTAGCCTTGCCCGCCATGATGAGGCGTAACTTTTACATGAACACTTTTTGGAGCGATAGACTCGAAATGTGCTTGAAACAATTGCGATATTTCACGCCAATCTTGGTTTGGCACCAGACGCATTGAAATTTTCGCATAAGCTTTACTTGGTATAACTGTTTTTGCACCTTCGCCTGTGTATCCGCCCCAAATTCCGTTTACATCTAAGGTAGGCCTTATGGAATTACGCTCGTTGGTGGTGTAGCCCTTTTCGCCATGAATATCTTTAATTGCAATGGAATCTTTATAAGCCTGTAAATCGAATGGTGCTTCTGCCATTTTAGCTCTTTCTTCTTGCGAAAGGTCTTCTACTTTATCATAAAAACCAGGGATGGTAATTCGGTTGTCTTCGTCTTGCAATGATGCAATCATTTTGGCTAGGATATTTATTGGATTTGCTACTGCTCCACCGTATAAGCCAGAATGTAAATCGCGGTTGGGTCCTGTAACCTCAACCTCCATATAACTTAAGCCGCGTAATCCTGTAGTAACAGACGGAACATCTTTGCTAATCATTCCAGTATCTGAAATTAGAATGACGTCGTTTTTTAATTTTTCTGCATTTCGTTCTAAATACCAGCTTAAACTTTCACTACCAACTTCCTCTTCGCCTTCAATCATAAATTTAACATTACAAGGGAGTTGATTGGTCTGGGTCATATACTCCAAAGCTTTTACGTGCATGTACATTTGTCCCTTATCGTCACAAGCTCCACGTGCAAAAATTGCTCCTTCGGGATGGATAGCTGTTTTTTTAATCACGGGCTCAAAAGCAGGTGAGTCCCATAAATCGATAGGGTCGGCGGGTTGTACATCATAATGCCCATATACCAAAACCGTAGGTAAATTTGAATCAATTATTTTTTCGCCATAAACAATGGGATAACCAGGAGTTTCTTCTATTTGAACAAGTGAACAACCAGCTTTTAATAAACTTTCTTTTACAGCTTCTGCTGTTTTTAAAACATCTTGCTTATAAGCCGGATCGGCAGAAACAGAAGGAATCTTCAGTAAATCAATAAGTTCTGAAACAAAACGCTCTTTATTTTGATTAATGTAATCGTTGGGTGATATCATACAATTTATTTTAAAAATCACAAGTTACAAATTTTTATAATTTTAATTGATTTTTTTTGTTTGATTATAACATTCTTTGCTTATATTTGCACCCGCAAAGTAAAACTTGCATGTCGTAAGCGGGCGTGGTGGAATTGGTAGACACGCTAGACTTAGGATCTAGTGCCGCGAGGTGTGAAGGTTCGAGTCCTTTCGCCCGCACTGCTTAAAAGCTCTTCTTAGGAAGAGCTTTTTCTTTTTATTGTTATCAGCCAAAACATCTAATTAAATAAGTTAATTGTAACTTAAGCACATGGGTTTAACTGGGTTGAAGCTCGGGTTGAAATCAAGGTTTTTTTTGAGAATTTATTTTTTTATCGTGTTCTATGTTACTTTTGTACAATGGATTTTCGAGCACATATTCGTAAAATAATACATGTGGATATGGATGCTTTCTATGCATCTGTAGAACAATTAGATAACCCTGAACTACTAGGCAAGCCAATTGCAGTGGGTGGCAGTTCAGATCGCGGAGTGGTTGCTGCCGCAAGTTATGAGGCTAGAAAATACGGCGTACGAAGTGCCATTAGTGGACGGTTGGCTAAAAAATTATGTCCCGAGTTGATTTTTGTAAAAACTCGCTTCGAACGCTATAAGGAAATATCTACCATCATAAAATCTATTTTTTTAGAATTTACAGACTTAGTGGAGCCATTGTCTTTAGACGAAGCGTACTTAGACGTAACTACAAACTTCAAAAATAATCCAAGTGCAACTTTAATTGCCTCAGCTATTAGGCAGCGAATAAAAGAAAAGACTGGCCTTAATGCATCAGCTGGCATTTCTATTAATAAATTTATTGCTAAGGTTGCAAGCGACATTAATAAACCCAATGGACAAAAAACAATCGAGCCCGACGAAGTCTTACCTTTTTTAGAGCAATTAGACATCCGGAAATTTTATGGTATAGGAAAGAAAACACAAGAAAAAATGTACCAATTAGGGATTTTTACTGGAGCAGATTTAAAGCAAAAAGAACTTTCATTTCTCGAAAATCACTTTGGAAAAAGTGGCGTGCATTACTACTCTATTGTTAGAGGAATTCACCTAAGCGAAGTTACCCCTTCCAGAACACGAAAATCCCTAGGCGCTGAACGAACCTTTTCTGAAAATATAAGCTCCGAAATATTTCTTCTGGAAAAACTACAAAACATCGCAGAAGAAGTTGAAAAAAGACTAAAAAATTCGAAGGTTGCCGGCAAAACAATTACCTTAAAAATTAAGTACAGTGACTTTAATGTTCAAACACGAAGCAAAACACTACCTTATTTTATTGCTTCTGCTTCCTTAATTCTAGAGGAAGCAAAAATACTTCTATACCAAGAAAGACTCAAAGATTCTGTTCGTTTAGTAGGAATATCATTAAGTTCCCTTAACAACGAAAAAAAGGAAACTAAGTGCAAAGAAGCGCCAAAATTAGATTCGCAGCTAAAACTGCCTTTTTAAGAATTAATCAATTCCTAATAACACTACAAACAATGCACTAAATTTTAATTTTTTTCTCATTTATCCAACTATAAAAAGTAACTTTGTGTTAAAACACTAAATCACTACAAACAACTTATTTTATAAAGCTAAATTGCGGAAAATTTAACTTTATGCGTAATACCTTTACTTGTATTTTTTATTTCATAACATTTTGTATGCTAGCCCAAGTAACCAATGAGGGCTATCCTGAGAGTTGGAAAAATCAACTTTCTGAAATTACACCCCATAAACTTCCTGAAATCAATAGCAAAAGCCTTACGGAAGAAGACAAAATAAATGATGAACAAAACTTGCCTTACAGGTTTGGATACTCTTTTTCAACAAATTTTAATATACACCAAAGTGGAACTTGGGATGAATTGCCTAATGGGGGTAAAGTTTGGCGTATGCGTTTTCAAGCCAAAGGAGCACTTTCTGTTAACTTTCTACTGGAAGATTTTAATATTCCTCAGGGTGCAAACCTGTATATATACAATAATGAAAGAACTGATATAATAGGTGCTTACGATTTTCAGCAAAATAATGAAGATAATATTCTGAGTACATGGCTTGTGCAAGGAGAGGATATATGGATTGAATATTACGAGCCAAAAAAAGTAGCCAACCAAGGAAACTTTACCATTACTAAAGTTGTTCATGGGTATCGGTCTGAAAACTCGTTTAAAGACAATAAAAATTTGAATTCCTCTGGTCCTTGCAATCATGATGTAGATTGCCCGATTGGTGATTTAGACCAACATAAAGATAATGTAAAAAAATCTGTAGCGCTTTTACTGGTAAACAATAACAGTTTTTGTACTGGAGTTTTAGTAAACAACACCAATAATGATGGAAAACCCTATTTGCTTACAGCAAACCACTGTTTTTCTAACCCAGCGGCATGGTCCTTTCGCTTCAATTGGATAAGCCCAAATCCTGTGTGTGGTTCTAATGCAAGCAGCCAAAATTCAACAAATTTCAATACCATAAGTGGTGCAAGCTTAAAAGCAAGGAGATTTCAAACAGACTTTTGCTTAGTAGAAATAAACAATAATATTCCTCCGCATTGGGATGTAGTCTACGCAGGATGGGACAGAACAGATAACATACCTAACAGAACCTTTGGCGTTCATCACCCTGCAGGAGACATTATGAAAGTTTGTAGAGATGATGATGCACCAGGAAAACTGAACCAAGGTGGGGAACTTGTTTGGCGAGTGTTTAACTGGGAATTAGGCGTAACACAAGGGGGTTCATCTGGCTCGCCTTTGTTCGACGAAGACGGAAGAGTTGTGGGGCAATTATGGAGAGGAACAGCTAATTGTGCCGGCACATCTGATAACGGTGGATGGGACGAGTATGGAAGATTTGGCGTTTCATGGGATGCTGGAAATTCATCTTCCAACCGATTAAGGGATTGGCTAGACCCAAGCAACAAGGGAGATTTAATTATAGACCAATATCCACCTTTGCAAGTTTTTTCGCTAGACGCTAGCATTAGTATCTTAAACATCGAAGACGAAATTTGTTCCACTACCATAGAGCCTATTTTAAGAATTAGCAACCAAGGCGAAAATACATTAACTACCGCAAGCATAAATTACGGCATCAATGGATCTAACTCAACTTTCAATTGGACTGGTAGCTTAACCACCGGAAGCTTTGAAGATATTCAGCTAGACCCTATTTCACTAACTACAGAAGAAGGAGTCTTTGAAGCTTCAATTAGCAACCCTAATAATTCTACTGACGAAAACTTAAACAACACCTCAAGTATTCGTGAGTTTGAAATTTCACCTACCTACGAAACAAATACGGTTCAATTAACCTTGAATCTTGATGATTACCCTGGAGAAACAACTTGGGAATTCACAAATTCATCTGGAGAAATTCTTTACAGTGGCGGACCTTATCAACAATCTGAGACAATTACAGAAAGCTTTCAAATTGATGAAGACGACTGCTTCACCTTTACAATTTATGACGACTTTGGAGACGGAATTTGTTGTGGCTATGGTCAAGGAAGTTTTCAACTAACCTCAAGCGATGGAAGTTTAATGTATGAAGGAGGAGAGTTTGAAGACGAAGATTCATTTACCTTTAATAATTACATTGTACTAAGTACCGCCACATTTAACCTTGAACAACAAATAATATTGTACCCAAATCCTGCTAAAAGTTATGTTACAATTGAATCTGCATCCTCTAAAGAAACAGATTTTACAATTTACGATATAAGAGGGAAGCAAGTCCTATTTGGAAGCATTAATCACCAGAAAGAAAGAATTGATGTTAGTAGACTTCAAACAGGTATGTATTTAGTAAAAGTTTCAGTACCAAATACAAATCTAAGCACAACAAAAAAGTTGCTCGTAAAATAAGAATGGACTAACATATATCCTCATTTCAATTTGCTTAAGCAACTTCAATAGAGTACTTTTGCAAAAATAAATTTAACTTTTTACAAATGTCATCAACACAACATTTAGAAGATTTTGTTACGCAAGTTAGGCGTGACATTTTACGCCAAGTACATGCAGTAAATTCTGGACACCCTGGAGGGTCTTTAGGATGTGCAGAATTCTTTAGCGTGCTTTATAAAGAAATTCTTGAAGTAAAAGAAGGGTTCGATATGAATGGTATAGGCGAAGACTTGTTCTTTCTATCAAACGGTCATATCTCCCCAGTTTACTACAGCGTTCTTGCAAGAACAGGTTATTTTCCTGTTGAAGAACTAAATACATTTAGAAAAATAAACACTCGTTTGCAAGGGCACCCAACCACTCATGAAGGTTTGCCTGGTATACGTATTGCATCTGGCTCTTTAGGTCAAGGACTTTCTGTCGCGCTAGGAGCTGCTGAAGCTAAAAAACTCAATAAAGATACTAAACTTATTTATACACTTCATGGAGATGGAGAGTTACAAGAAGGCCAAAATTGGGAAGCTATCATGTACGCTGGAGCAAAAGGTATTGATAACCTTATTGCAACAGTAGATTACAATGGCCAACAAATTGATGGTTCTACAGATGATGTGCTATCTCTAGGAAATTTGAAGGAAAAATTTGAAGCTTTCGGCTGGGAAGTTTTAGAAGTAAAAGAAGGAAATAATGTAAGCGCAGTTTTAGAAGGACTAAAAAAGGCGAAGAGTCTAACGGGTAATCATAAACCAATTTGTGTATTGTTACACACTGTTATGGGTAATGGAGTAGACTTCATGATGCATACGCATGCATGGCATGGTAAAGCTCCAAACGACGACCAACTAGCAAAGGCGCTAGCTCAAAACCCAGAAACCTTAGGCGATTATTAAACAACCTTCAAAATTAAAAAAATGAAAACTTACGAAAATACAGGAAATAAAGATACCCGAAGTGGTTTTGGTGCTGGCTTGACTGAGCTAGGAAAAACCAATGAAAACGTTGTTGCACTATGCGCTGATCTTACAGGTTCACTTAAGATGGATGAATTTCAGGCAAATCATCCAGAACGTTTTTTTCAAGTAGGAATTGCAGAAGCAAACATGATTGGTATGGCGGCAGGAATGACCATTGGAGGTAAAATTCCATTTACAGGGACATTCGCTAACTTTTCTACAGGAAGAGTGTATGACCAAATAAGACAAAGTGTAGCCTACTCCGGAAAGAATGTGAAAATTTGTGCTTCTCACGCAGGAGTAACTCTTGGTGAAGATGGCGCTACGCATCAAATTTTAGAAGACATTGGTCTTATGAAAATGCTTCCAGGAATGGTTGTTATAAACCCTTGCGACTACAACCAAACTAAAGCAGCTACCATTGCAATTGCAGAACACAATGGCCCAGTTTATTTGCGTTTTGGTAGACCAAGTGTAGCCAATTTTACTGCAGCCGACCAAAAATTTGAAATAGGAAAAGCACTTCATTTACAAGAAGGTAGTGATGTAAGTATTTTTGCAACAGGCCACTTGGTATGGGAAGCTTTGGAGGCTTGTAAGGTTCTTGCTGAAAAAGGTTTTAAAGCGGAAGTTATTAATATACATACCATAAAACCATTAGATGAAGAAGCAATTATTAAATCAGTTAAGAAAACAGGTTGTGCAGTTAGTGCTGAAGAGCATAACTTTTTAGGTGGATTAGGTGAAAGTATTGCTCGCACACTGAGCTTACACCACCCTGTACCTCAGGAGTTTGTCGCAACTAATGATACTTTTGGAGAAAGTGGTACACCAGCACAATTGATGGAAAAATATGGTTTAAATGCAAATGCAATTGTAGAAAAAGCGCTGAAAGCTATCGAGCGAAAAAATGCTTAAATAGTAAACAACTATAAAACCATAAATAAACCTCATATAATTATACCCATTATTATACACATTATTCATAAATTTGTAACTTAAACAGAAAATTATGGCATTAGAAATAACCGATAAGGATTTTGAAGAAGTAGTATTAAAAAGTGATAAACCAGTTTTAGTAGACTTTTGGGCTGCTTGGTGTGGACCATGTAGAATGGTTGGACCAATTATCGACGAAATTAGTAACGATTACGAAGGTAAAGCTGTTGTTGGTAAAGTCGATGTAGACAACAACCAAGAATTTGCTGCAAAATATGGGGTAAGAAACATTCCTACAGTTTTGTTATTTAAAAATGGTGAATTAGTTAATCGTCAAGTAGGCGTTGCACCAAAAGAAACTTACACTGATGCAATTGATGCTGCTTTGTAGCAAAAAACAACTTTAATAAAAAATCCTGTTCTTTTTAGTTCAGGATTTTTTTGTGTTTCGAATAAAGTAATTATATAACTCATCCGGCGTCGCCCCTAACCACCTTTTAAGGTAAATCATCACATAGAGGTATTGTAATTTAGCAACTCCATGAGTTATGTACATTCTTGCCGAAGTTGATAATGTTTCTGGTATAACAGTAAAAGAATTAGAAGTATACAATTTACTTATAAATTCATTATCTTCATAAATAATATACTCTTCATTATAGCCTCCTAATGTCCAAAATAAGTTACGGTCTACGTATAAACTTTGGTCACCTCCCCTACACGACCTATGGTTAAAACGAGTAAACCAGCCCATGAGTTTTAACCATAAATGATTACTCCTAAACTTCATTCTAAAACAACCCGCTTTAGCCGAATTTTGGTGAGCAACTAAAATATGTAAATCAAAATCGGTTGGTGGTATACTGTCTATATGCAAGAAATAAAGAATTTCGGCTTTGGCATTTTTAGCACCTAAATTCATTTGCTTTGCTCTGCCTTTTTCAGAAGATAAAACCTTAACCTGAGAAAAAGAAGAAGCTATTTTAACTGTATCATCCGAACTACCACCATCTACAACAATTATTTCACGAACTATAGGTAAATCAGAAACTTGTTTGATGATAGAATTAAGCTGTTGCTGTATTAAATTTTCTTCGTTTAATACAGGTATGATAATACTTATTTGAGGCAAACTTGTCATTTATTTCGTTCAATTTATTTTAGCAGCACATAATTTCAAAATCTAACTTAGTTATAAAAGGGGTTCAGCAATAAATACCATATATCAATTGAAAATACCTAAATTACACCAATTAAATTTTTAAAATAAAACCATTAGCAATTCAATATATTTATCATTCTTAGCGTATAATTAATACGCTTAAAACTATTTCTCGTTTAAATCCCAACGATAAGGCAAATAAGTTATTCTAGCATCAGCCTTGATTCTTATAGTCGAATATTTATTTAAAAAATCGATCAAACTACCTTCATTATTTTCAAAATCTGATTTGTACCACTGAAATATTTTGGACAATTGAACATTAGCTGCTTGAATTTTATTTTCTGATGAACGGATAAAATCAGTAGTAACTTGCTCTAATTGTGTTTCTAAAGTTGAAGCTTCAAAGGCAGTATTTAATAATCTTGGACAAGAATACGAAGCACAATTGATTGCAAAATGAATTCTCGGCTCTTTCATAGGGATTAAAATTCCTTTTTCAACATCATCTAAAGATAGCTCACGACTCCCTAACTGAATAAACTTTTTCTTAAAAGGGCTTTGTAATAACCCACCAATATCCTTAATACTATTCACAGGGTAATGCTCAACAACTAAATATAAAGTTGAAGCGTTATATAAATTTATGTAAAATGAAATTTTATCTTCCCTAGAAGCCTTCTCATTGGGCTCGTTTTTAGATAAATAGTCGAGATATTCACTTAACTGTTGTTTATTTTTTGATAAGTCTTTATAATTCACCCATCCATCATCAGAAACAAACTTATTCAAGATTTTAGAAAATTCATCATGAGTTTGGGCAACACCAATAGAGGTCACAAAAAAAGTTATCAAAACTAAAGACTTCATCTGTTTAAAATTAAATTAAAAAATGAGTTATCTATTTATTTTACATTCAGCTGAAAAGAATAAATTTACGTAAAAACATAAATTTATGTCGTTGTACATCGCATCATCGTAAAAAACAAATCTTAATCGTAATACGAGGCTTGTAAATAGATTTCACTCAGCATAGTTACGAAAATTATGGTATAAAGGTTCAGATTAACAATACTTTTTAGCATTGGGAAGCTAACTAGTTTATTTTTGCGCAAAAAAAAATTGAAAGAGCTACTTGAAAAATACCATGCTAAAGGCATGAGCTATACCACTTATTTAAATTTAGTAGATTCACTTTTTGCCGAAGGCAAATCTACAGGAACTAATCAAAACGAAACTTACTTACACTATACTTCATTAGGAATTCAACGAATGAAGCGTTGGAACAAAAAAGGCACAATAGCTAAATTAGAAAAAGATAAATTAGAGGGATTAAACAAGAAACAAACTTGGTTAGTAATTAGTGAAGGTTGGTGTGGCGATGCTGCACATGCGCTTCCGTTCATTAATAAGTTATCGGAATTATCAGAATACGTAGCGCTAAAAATCGTATTGAGAGATGATAATGAAGAACTTATGGAACAATTTTTAACAAACGGTGGTAAATCTATACCTAAATTAATTGCATTTGATGAAGACTATAGGTTGTTATTTACATGGGGCCCAAGGCCACAAGCTCTTTCATCAATGGTAGCCGAAGAAAAAAAGAAAAATGAAGGCGTGTTAAATGAACTTTTTAAAGCGAAATTGCAGCAATGGTTCAACAAAGATAAAGGAAATAGCACTGTAAGTGAACTCGTAAAACTATCGATTGAAGCAGCGCAAAAAACTAATTAATAAGCTGCTTTAATTGCTTATCAAAATTACGGTCGGCCGTTTGTGCAAAAGCTATTTTAAGCGTAGAAATTGCTTCTTTTTTCTTGTTCTGTTTCAGTTGTATATCTACTAACTTTTGATAGCAAGTACTTGAGTTACCAATTTCGACAGCTTGGGTATAGTATTGCTCCGCATTTTCTAAATTTCCGACATATTCTTCTATATATCCGAAAGCTAACTTAGCATCCACAGGGCTTATAGATGTTAATTCTTCCGCAAATTGAGAAGCGGTAGACTTGCTTCCGCCTACAATAGCGGGCAATTCCATGTATAGCTGAATTAAAGCCCAGCGAGCATCAATGTGATTGGGATCTAAGACTGTGGCACGCTTTAAATGAAATTTTACTTCGTCAAGAAGCAATACGGCTTTAAATTTAGATGAATTTTTAGCATATAAACCCAAACTTCCTCCGTACTTAAAATGATACTCAGCTTGAGAGGGAAATGCATCTACTAACTTTTTGTATACATCCTTAGCGTCCTCCCAATTTTCTTGAGAAGCATAAGCAGTTCCTAGTAATTCTAATGCTTTAAGTTGATCAGGATATTTCTTTAAATACAATTTAGTGAATGAAATTACAGCAGCATAATCCTTATTTTCAAAAGCACTTTCAGCCTTCTGTAAATAATTATCCTGTCCCAAAGCTGGGTCTAAAAAAAGGAATAAAAACACAACTAAAAAATAAGGACGCATCTAAAATAAAATTAGGAAACTAAATTAGGTCTCGAACAGACTAAATTTAAAACTAGTCCTTTGTTTTGGTCTCTTTTGAAGTTTGATTAGAAGATTCTTTTGATTCAGATTTAGCAGAATCTTTTGTAGTAGTTTCATCTGTTTTGGGAGGGTAGGTTGCCATCACTTCATCTACCATTTCCTTGAAAATTTTATCTCTATTCTTTTCGTTCAAACCACTATTAATTCTCCTTTCGATGACTCCTTGCCATAGCAATTCGTTGGTTAATGCATCAGCTATTTCAATGGTGAGTTCCATGTAAAAATCAGAGCGTGTTAGGTCGAAGCCAGATGTAATTTCTAAAAGTGAAATTGGCACCGAACTCACGTTGGTTTCAAAAAAATTCACTTCGAAATGAACACTAGATTTAGCAATTAATTTACTCTCTAAACCTTTTTCTTCAAGATTCAACTGAATAGCATCCATCATACTTTCATTTTCTTCATCAGTTAAGCCAGAATCAGGCTCATAAAAATTGAAGCTTATGTATTTACCGAAATCAGTATCTTCAGCATAATCAAATGCAACGTAGGTTGATTTACACGAGGTAAAAATCAAAAGAGAAATTATGGGTAAAAAAAGTAATTTTTTCATGGTTTTATTCATTCATTAATATAGCAATATAAACATAAAAACCTGTAATTTTATTTGATTTGAAAAATTTTTGACTTTCAAATTAAATCAACAAAATCACGATCTGATATATTTTATAAAATTAATAAAATAATGACAATGTATTTCTAAATTAACTAAAATTTGAAGCTTTAGTATGTTATTCAAATCAAGAAGATTTGGATATAAATTTAATTTTCTACCTCCTTGTTCAGTAACTTCCACAATTCATCTTTTAGCTCTTGCAAACCTTGTTGAGCTACCGAAGAGATAAATAAGTAAGGAATATCTCGAAAAGCATTTTTCAATTCGAGAATCATTTCTTTTTTCAATTCTTCGTCCAACATATCAGCTTTTGAAATAGCAATAAGCCTTTGTTTGTCTAAAAGCTCAGGATTGTATCTTCTTAGCTCGTCTAGCAAAATCTCATATTCATTATTGATATCCTTGCTATCGGCAGGAATCAAAAACAAAAGTGTGGAATTTCGTTCAATATGCCTTAAAAAACGATGACCTAAGCCCCTACCTTCTGCTGCTCCTTCAATAATACCGGGAATATCTGCAACTACAAATGTTTGAAAATCTCGATTTTGAACTATCCCTAAATTGGGTTTCATGGTTGTAAATTCGTAATCGGCTATTTTTGGTTTGGCAGCGGTAATCACGGATAATAGTGTAGATTTTCCCGCATTTGGAAAACCTACTAATCCTACGTCTGCAAGAACCTTTAATTCCAAAGTCACATCTACTTCCATACCTGGAATACCCGTTTGAGCAAATCGTGGAGTTTGGTTGGTGGCTGTCTTAAAATGTGCATTTCCTCTCCCTCCTTTTCCTCCTTTAGCAACCACGTATTTTTGGTCGTGAGTTGTTATTTCCTTAAGGATTCTATTGGTGTGGGTCTCTCTAATTACGGTACCTAAAGGTACTTCAATATAAATGTCGTTCCCATCCTTTCCTGTACTTTGCTGTTTTCCACCAGCACCACCGTGCTCTGCTCTAAAATGGCGTTTAAACTTCAAATGAAAAAGGGTCCACATTTCTTTGTTTCCTACAAAAATTATATGTCCACCTCTACCTCCGTCCCCTCCGTCGGGTCCACCTTTAGGAATGTATTTTTCACGTCGAAGGTGCGTAGAACCTTTTCCGCCATCACCCGATTTGAGATGAAGTTTAATATAATCTACAAAATTTCCTTCGGTCATGAATTATATATTTACTGTAACTTATTAATTACGTTTTCTATTCTTTTGGTAATCTCTTCTATACTTCCCACACCGTCAATTCCAACATATTTTCCTTGAGCTTCATAAAAATTCTTTAGGATTGCTGTTTCGTTGTAGTACACTTGTATTCTGTTTCTGATCACTTTTTCATCTGCATCGTCAGCTCTTCCCGAAGTTTTACCACGCTCTAAAAGACGCTGCACTAATACTTCATCGTCTACTTCCAAAGCAATCATGGCATTTACTTGAGTGTTCTTTTGTTCTAGGAGACCTTCAAGTGCGCGAGCCTGGGCTTCGGTTCTTGGAAATCCGTCGAATATGTAACCTTTTGCAGTTTGAATAGTTTTGTCTACCTCAGCAGCTAGCATATTGATAGTAACCTCATCAGGCACTAAGGCGCCTTTATCTATAAACGACTTAGCTTCAATTCCTAAAGGAGTTTGGTTTTTAATGTTAAATCTAAAAACATCTCCTGTAGAAATATGTATTAGTTCATAGGTAGACTTAAGTTTTTCTGCTTGTGTTCCTTTTCCAGCACCAGGAGGGCCAAATAAAACAATATTAATCATTTTGTGTTGTATTAAGTTGATATATTTCAGGTAAATTTCTTCCTAATCCGTTATAATCCAATCCGTACCCCACAATAAATTTATTGGGGATTTCTTTTCCAACATAGTCAATTTTAAAGTCCTTTTTGTAAACCTCAGGTTTCAAAAACAAACTGACTACGGCAATACTTGCTGCATTGGCATTTTCTAGTTCTTTGTAGATATGTGCGAGTGTATTTCCTGTGTCTACAATATCTTCCACCACAATTACATCACGACCTTCAATACCTGGAAAAGCTAAGTCGGTAGTTATTTTGCCTGTTGAAGAAGTACCTTCATAAGAAGTATATTTCACAAAACTCATTTCGCAATCTCCGTTGTAACTTCTAACTAAGTCTGATAAAAAAATAAACGAACCATTCAACACCCCAATAAACAAAGGGGTTTTATCTCTGTAATCAAGTGAAATTTGTTTGGCTAAATCGCTTACAACAGTCTGAATGTCTTCTGTACTCAAGTAAGGCTGAAATTGTAAGTCGTGTAATTGAATCATGTGTTAAAAATCTTTGCAAATATAGAATAAACTTAGCTTATAAAACTGTTATAAGTCATGATATGTTATCATTACGAACTGAAGTTTGCAAAATAACTATACAAGTGCAAAACTTAATTAATAGTAGTTTAATTAGAATTAAAAAATGAGTAGAATTATTTAGAAAAGTAGTGAACTTACTAATTAAGATGCTTCACTTCTTTGCAAATTCTCAAATTTTCATAAACATAGAACTAACTTTCATAAAAATACACCTATTTTTGTCCAAGTTTTTTTAAGATTAATTGAATCTTAATTTGAAGTGAAGAAAAAAAATAAAAAAGAATTCGACTATGAAAGCATACGTATTTCCAGGACAAGGAGCGCAATTTTCAGGAATGGGACTAGATTTATTTGAAAAATCTCCATTGGCACAAGAATATTTCAACAAGGCTAATGAAATTCTTGGTTTCAATATAACTGACATCATGTTTGAGGGAAGTGCTGAAGATTTGAAACAAACCAAAGTTACTCAGCCAGCTATTTTCTTACATTCGGTGATACTTAGCAAAGTAATGGGTAAAGAATTTCAACCAGATATGGTCGCGGGACACTCTTTAGGCGAATTTTCTGCCTTAGTAGCTAACGGTACTTTATCTTTTGAAGACGGATTGAAGCTTGTGTACAAAAGAGCACTGGCAATGCAGCAAGCTTGCGAGCTAACACCATCGACAATGGCAGCTGTATTGGGACTTGAAGACGAAGTAGTTGAAGATGTTTGCGCACAAATAGAAGGAATTGTTGTTCCTGCCAATTACAATTGCCCGGGTCAGTTAGTTATTTCTGGTGAAGTAGAAGCAGTTGAAAAAGCTTGTGAGGCGTTAAAAGAAAAAGGCGCTAAACGAGCATTGGTACTTCCAGTTGGTGGAGCGTTTCACTCGCCATTGATGCAACCTGCAAGAGAAGAATTGGCGAAAGCTATTGAAGCAACCACTTTTCATCAGCCTAGTTGTCCTATTTATCAAAATGTAACTACAACGGCTGTCAATGATCCTGAGCAAATCAAGAAAAACCTAATTGAACAACTTACCGCGCCTGTAAAATGGACACAAACTATGCAACAAATGATTGCAGATGGAATGACCTCCTATACAGAAGTTGGTCCAGGAAAAGTTCTACAAGGTTTACTTAAAAAAGTAAATCGTGAAATACCAACAGAAAGTGCGGAAATAGCGTAGTTTTTTTAATCTAGGCTTAAATTTATAAGATAGGGAGCTTTTAGCTCCCTATTTTCTTGTGTTTTCTGAAAAACCCTGTTGGTGTAGCGTTACTAATTTACCTATACAAGCCGAAGTACTTCTTGACAAGTCCTCCAAGGCTTTTTGTTTGTAGAACACATCATTTTTTCCGTATCTATCTGACTTCCTGTACTGCACATTGCAAATAGCCATATCTTTAAGACTTGCATGTAAGTGAATTAACTCCGAAACCAAAACTGGTGAAAGAAATTCAGCATACTTCATATTGATAATTTCCCATACGTCATTGGCTCTTTCATTCAAATACTGATAGGTATCTAAGGTAAAAAATTCTTCTTTATTGATTGCTTTAGAGAGTTCACTGAGTTCTTCTTTTAGTTGACTTTCAAGGAAACTGGTACGTTGTAAATCAACATCTTGACTTTCTTCTAAATTTGGAATAAACTTAAAACATCGGTAAGCAATTCCTTCGCGCATGCGATCAATTAGACGAGAAATCAAATAATCTACATCGTCGTGAACAATTTTCCATCGTTTTGACTTCGAACGAACAAGAAGGATATCAATGATAAATAATGTAAAGGCAACCCCAAAGAGCTCAATAAAAAAGTCGCCTGCTAGCTCATATTGATCTTGTAAATACCACAAAACCACCATAGCTAAAATCACAGACCCATATACAATAACAGGAACATCAGAATAAGTAAATGTTTTATTTGCTAGGGCTTTACGTAAGTTATTGTCTTTATTTTTCATCTAAAGTAATATTATAAGAAAATAACCTGAAGATGCATAAGCTAACTCAGGTTTCAATTAACATATACAAGTTATACAAAAAAGGTTAAACCGAAAAACTTCAGAAAAAGAAAAATTTTTAAATCATTAAACTATCCAATGATCATACCCGCTAAAGTAGCTGAGAGAAGCGATGCAAAGGTTCCCCCAATAAGGGCGCGCAACCCAAATTTCGAAAGTTGAATTCTCTTGGATGGTGCAAGTGAGCCAATTCCACCTATCTGAATACCGATTGATGCAAAATTTGCAAAGCCACATAGCATATAAGTTGCCATAATTACAGATTTTTGATAATTTAAGCTCAACAGATTAGCTGGGTTTTTCAACTCTGCTAACTGAATATAACCCACAAACTCAGACGCAGCTAATTTTATTCCAAGCAATTGCCCCATCATCATTACATCCTCTTTTGGCACACCTATTAACCACATAATTGGAGCAAAAAGAAATCCTAATATGGACTCTAAAGAGAAGCTTTGATAAGGAGAATTTTCGGCAATTAAATGATTGAGTCCGGTAAACCCGCCTACCAAACCTAAGGTATAATTAATCATTGCTATGAAGGCTATAAAAACTAAAAGCATTGCCCCTACATTTGCAGCTAACTTTAAACCTTCTGTAGTTCCATTAGAAATGGCATCCAAAATATTAGATCCTATTTTATCTTGCGAAACAGTTGCAGTTCGATCCACTGGTGCTTGCTGCGGATAAAGCATTTTAGAGACTACTATTGCACCTGGAGCTGCCATGACCGATGCTGCGAGCAAATGTCTTGCAAACTCAAGCTTCATCGCTGGATCATCTCCACCTAAAAACCCTATGTAAGCTGCTAAAACACCACCTGCAACGGTTGCCATTCCGCCAATCATGACTAATAAAATTTCAGAATTAGTCATTTTTTCAAGGTAAGCTTTTATCATTAAAGGAGACTCTGTTTGTCCCAAGAATATATTTCCAGCAACACTTAAGCCTTCTGCACCAGAAATTCCCATCAGCTTAGTTAGTACCCAAGCCATAGCTTTAACAATAATTTGAATTACACCAAGATAAAAAAGCAATGAGGTAAGTGCCGAAAAAAAGATAATAGTAGGAAGAATTTGAAATAAAAATATAAATCCAAAGCTTTCAACATTCATTAGGTCACCTAAAAGAAAAACACTGCCTTCGACTGTAAAATCAAGAATTTTTACAAATATTTTTCCAACAAATTCAAAAATGGCTTGCACAAAAGGAATTGTAAGTACTCCAACAGCAAGCACTAACTGGAGAAGTAAACCTACAATGATTGTTTTCCAATTTATTGCTTTTCGATTAGCACTCAGCAAATAACAAATAAGAAGAATACTTAACATCCCAATCGTCCCTCGAACAAATCCATTGAAGGTAAAACCTACGTTTGGACTAATGGCCTTTTGCTGCGTTTCAATATTGGTATCATTAATAGGATTAAGTGATGTATTCGACAAACTATCTAGTACTGTTTCATACTGACTTTGGGTAATAATGTTTTGGACAGCTAATGTATCTTGTGTAAATGTAAAATCCGTCAACGCATAGGATGATGCCGTAGTGATTAAACATGTGAACAAAATAAATACTACGGATCTAAGGTTGAATTTTAGCATGTGAAAGTAAAATTATTGACGTTTGGAAATCTCATCCCGTAGGCGAGCTGCTTTTTCGTAATCCTCGTTCTTAACTGCATCTTCCAGTTGTTGATGAAGATCTTTTAAGCTTACTGATGTTAAAGAGCCTATGGAAGTAGACTTTCCCGGTGTCATTTCCTTATCGGTTAACTTAGCATCGAACAAATTAGGAGCAGAACCCGGCTTTAATTGAATTCCTGCTTTTTCTAAAATATTTTTATAAGTGAAAATTGGAGCATCAAATCGCAAGGCTAAAGAAATTGCATCACTCGTTCTAGCGTCAATAATCTCTTCTATTTTATCGCGTTCGCAAATTAAGCTTGAATAAAAAATCCCATCTACCAATTTGTGAATGATTACTTGTTTAACATGAATAGCAAAACGTTCCGCAAAAGTCTTGAACAAATCATGCGTAAGTGGTCTTGGTGGCTTAATTTCTTTTTCAAGAGCAATAGCAATAGATTGTGCTTCGAAGGCACCGATAACTATAGGCAATTGCCTGTCGCCATTTATTTCACTCAATAACAGCGCATAAGCACCATTTTGTGTTTGGCTATATGATATTCCTTTAATATTTAGTCGTACTAAACTCATGCCTGCAAAAATAACAAAGCAACATAAAATTTAGCCTATTTTGCTAAATATTTTATGTTGCTTGATTAAAGTATTTTAAGAATTATATGGTTTAGGCGTTATTCGCCTTAAATTCTTTAAGTTTTTGAGTTAATTTAGGAACTACTTCAAAAGCATCACCAACAATTCCGTAATCGGCAGCTTTGAAAAAAGGAGCATCTGGGTCATTATTAATAACAACTTTTACTTTAGAAGCATTAATTCCTGCTAAATGCTGAATTGCACCTGAAACACCAATTGCAATATAAAGATTAGAAGCTACAGGTTTTCCTGTTTGACCAACGTGCTCTCCGTGAGGTCTCCATCCCATATCAGAGACAGGCTTAGAGCATGCCGTTGCAGCGTTTAACGTTTCAGCTAAATCTTCAATTAAATGCCAATTTTCTGGTCCCTTTAATCCTCTTCCTCCTGATACAACAATTTCTGCGTCAGCTATACTTACTTTATTGGTGTTTTTATCAACTGATACAACTTCTACTCCATTAGATAAATCAACCGAGGGTGAAAAATCTTCGACAGAAGCAGTTGTTTCGTTTTCATGTAATCCGAAAGAATTGTTAGAAAGGCCAACAATTTTTACTTCTGTAGTAATGTTAGTTTCGTTAAAGGCTTTGTTTGTAAAAGCTGTTCTTTTAACTAAAAATCCTTCGCTTGTTTCTGGCAATGCTACAACGTTTGAGGCGTAACCAGCATTTAAATCTACCGCTAACAAAGGAGCTAAATATTTTGCATTTGCACTTTGACTTAACACGATAACACTTGCATTTTCTTGTTTAGCAGCTTCAACTAGAATTTGCGCATACGCATTGGCTTGAAATTTTTGTAAACTTTCGTTAGAAACGTTCAAAACCTTTTCAACACCATAAGCACCTAATTCACTTGCGTTTGTTGCGTTTACAGAAACCGCTGTAACCTTAACTCCAAGTTTATCTGCTAAAGCTTTTCCATAGGAAGCAACTTCAAACGATAGCTTTTTCAACTTTCCATTTTCTGACTCTGTGTATACTAAAACTGACATAGGTATATTTTTTTTTTAAATTGCTTTAGCTTCGTTGTGAAGCAAATTAATTAATTCATCGATATTATCGGCGTCTACTAATTTCACCTCTCCCTTTGGAGCGGGTTTAGAAAAACGCTTTGCATCGCTATATAATTCTGAAGCAGTTGCTTCAATAATTGTTAGCGGTTTTTTTCTCGCCATCATAATCCCTCGCATGTTTGGAATTTTAAGGTCACTTTCTTCAACTAATCCTTTTTGACCACCAATTACAAGAGGCAATGAGGCGGATAAAGTTTCCTTACCCCCATCTATCTCTCGAATTGCAGTTGCCTTATCTCCATCGATTTCGAGACTAACACAAGTATTAATAAAATTAGCCCCTAACAACTTAGCAAGCATACCAGGTACCATCCCACCATTATAATCGATAGACTCTCTACCAGCAATCACTAAATCATAGTTTCCTTGCTTGGCTACATTAGCTAACTCTTGCGCTACCTGAAAGCCATCCAAGGCTTCTGCATCCACTCTAAATGCAGCATCTGCACCAATCGCCAAAGCTTTGCGTATAGTAGGTTCAACGTCTTTTGTACCAACCGTTACTACGTCTACTGTGGCACCTTGCTTTTCTTTAAACCACATGGCACGAGTTAAACCAAACTCATCGTTAGGATTGATAATAAACTGCACGCCATTGGTATCAAATTTAGTGTCTCCATCCGTAAAATTAATCTTAGATGTCGTATCAGGAACGTGACTTATACAGACTAATATTTTCATTGTAAGTTATTTTGAATTAAATACTCTGCGAAGATAAGTAATAACATTTAATTTTACTATGCGTGCATAACAAAAATTTTATTAAAATATGTTAGTTTCTAGTTGAAGCATTTCTTATTTTTGCCAATTCTGAAATTAAAAGAACAAAAATGAGAACAATACAATTTAGAGAAGCGGTATGCGAAGCAATGAGTGAAGAGATGCGTCGCGACGAGTCTGTTTACCTAATGGGTGAAGAAGTTGCTGAATACAATGGTGCATACAAAGCATCTAAAGGAATGTTGGACGAATTTGGTCCAGACCGTGTTATTGATACGCCAATAGCCGAATTAGGATTTGCAGGAATTGGTGTGGGATCTGCAATGAATGGTAACAGGCCAATTATAGAATTCATGACATTCAACTTTTCATTGGTAGGTATCGATCAAATTATAAACAACGCTGCGAAAATGCGTCAGATGTCTGGTGGACAATTCAATATTCCTATTGTTTTTAGAGGTCCTACCGCCTCTGCAGGTCAGTTAGGTGCAACCCACTCTCAAGCGTTTGAAAGCTGGTACGCTAATACTCCTGGACTTAAGGTTGTTGTTCCTTCTACACCATACGATGCTAAAGGATTGTTAAAATCTGCAATACGCGATAACGATCCTGTAATTTTTATGGAGAGTGAACAAATGTACGGAGATAAAGGTGAAGTTCCTGAAGAAGAATACACCATCCCATTAGGTGTTGCAGATATTAAAAGAGAAGGAACTGACGTTACTATCGTTTCCTTCGGTAAAATTATTAAGGAAGCTCACAAGGCAGCTGAAGAATTAGAAAAAGATGGTATTTCGTGTGAAATTATTGACTTACGTACTGTAAGACCGATGGATTACGACACAATTATTACATCTGTAAAGAAAACCAACAGGCTTATTATTTTAGAAGAAGCGTGGCCTTTTGGAAACGTTTCGACCGAAATTACTTACAAAGTACAACAAGATGCTTTCGATTTTTTAGATGCGCCTATTGTTAGAATTAATACTGCAGATACTCCAGCTCCATATTCACCAGCTTTGCTAAAAGAATGGTTACCAAACCACGAGGACGTCATTAAAGCAGTGCACAAAGTACTTTACAAATAAATAATACATTTAATAATATTGTATACATCCCGACCATTGTTGGGATGTTTTTTTTAATATAATTCAGATTTTAGGGTGATTAACAAAACTTTTAATTTATTTTTGTGCACCGAATTTTTAACTAATTAGACAGATATGACTTTTGATGTTTTAATAGAAATCCCAAAAGGGAGTAGAAACAAGTACGAATACGATTTCCAATTAAAGAAAATACGTTTTGATCGAATGTTATTTTCTTCCATGATGTACCCTGCAGATTATGGTTTTATTCCCGAAACGCTTGCTTTAGACGGAGATCCTTTAGATGTGTTAGTTTTGGTAACGGAGCCTACTTTCCCTGGATGTGTAATGGAAGTTAAGCCTATTGGAGTTTTTCATATGGCAGACGAAAAAGGTCCAGACGAAAAAATTATTTGTGTTCCTGTAAGTGACCCTGTTGCTAGCAAATTTAACGATCTTAAAGACCTTAACCCTCACTTAGTGCTAGAAATCGAACACTTCTTTAAAGTATATAAAGACTTAGAAAAGAAAAAAGTTGCCGTTGGTGATTGGGGTGATGTAAATGAAGCTAAAGAAATTGTACTTGCTTGCGAGAAAAGATTTGCTGAAAGTGACATTCCAGTAAATGAAGTATCTATAAAATAGTCACTTATTTTTTTAATATAAAAGGCTATACGCATATCGTATAGCCTTTTTATTTCATACCAATTTACACAAATGTCTTTTTTCAGATACTTTTACCTTTACAAAATGATTTTTAGCTTATAGCACCTACCAATTTAAATTACTGGTGTTACAGAAATCTCAAATAACACCGAGTGTTATTTTATAAGAACTAAATCTTCTTGAGGTTGAATTAAATATTCTGCTCCATCATTTGTAACCACAGCCATTTCTTCAACCGATATTGTTTTTAAAGAACCATCATTAAGCAACCAAGCGTGAAAACCATCAAAAGCAAAAACCATCCCTTCTTTAAGTGTTCTTTCGGCTGCTAAACTTGGGGTTTGTACTTGAGCACCACCTAAACTTGGTCCAATATCATGAGCAACGTAACCAACAGGATGCCCTGTGCTCCACATAACCAATTCTGAACCTGATTTTTCCATAAGCTTTCGCTGAGCGCGGTCTACCTCAACGCCTTTTACGCCTGGCTTCATTGTATGTAAAGCAATTCTATTACCCGCTTTTGCATTTTCCCAATACGTCTGAATGTCTTTTGGCGGCTTGTTTTCATCCCCCTTAAGCACGTAAGCAAAACGTTGTATATCGGTTACCCACCTATCGAAAACCTTGATTCCGAAATCAATTTGAATAACATCGCCAGGTTGGATAATTTTTTCTGTAGCATGAGAATGTCCCCTATCTGCTCCTGAATTCACATTAGGATTTTGATCGGGCGACCATGCATCAGTAACGCCGTAATCCTTCATTTTTTTCTTTAAAAATCGAGCAATATCTGCGTCTGTTGTTTGACCTGGAACAACATGTTGGTAAGCTTCAATTTGCCAATCAGCTGTTAATTGAGCTGCTTGCTTTAAGATGGCTACTTCTTCTGGTAATTTAATTGACAGCCATTCATAAATAATTTCTTCTGAAGTTAACAATTCGATTGTATAACCTTCAAAATGTTTAACTAAGCGCTGGTATTGTGTTGCAGATAATCCGTCTGCTAAAGAATTTTCTGTTGACTTATTTACCGCTAATTTCTTAATGTTCTTAGAACGTATAAACTCGGTAGCTAACTTTAGAGCAGAAGCATTTTTTTGAAAAGATACAATAGAGTCGTGTAAGTTTAAGTCTTTTAAAGCTGTTGCTTCGCCTACTGGAGAAAAAACGATTGAATGTAAATCGATTCCTTCAAAATAAAACAAAAAAGCTGCCTCTCCTCCTGCATTCTCTCCCCCAATATGTTCAGAAATTGGATCATTGTTATTTTCACGACAGACAATTAACCAAGCTTCCGCTGTAGTGTTTTTCATTGCTTGTGGGAGTAATTCTCGAATTCGCTTAGCCCTGATATCAGGCCAAGGACTTTCCCCTTTAAAAAGTTGCATATCGGTCGATTCGGCTGTACTCTCATTTAATTGGTCTGTAGAAAAGGTACAACTGATCAACATAAAAAAGCAAAAAACTATAGCTATAATTCTCATAAATTTGTCATTCTTTATTCTTCACTTTACAAATAAACTGAAAATTAAAATGATTTGCGGGAAGGATTAACATATCTTAGTTTTTGATGAAGTCTTTTTAATTAAGAATTATGCTCAATTAACCTTAACATAACTGTGAATGCGTCCGAAACTAAATTGACTCAAATCGTTAATACCAGTTATTAGTTGAAATTACTGGAAAAGAAACAGCCTGCCGACCGCTTCTGGAATGATTTTTTTCTTTATGTGAATTAGAAAAATCAAGCATATCCTTAGCTATGGTTTCGTTTTATAATGAAACAGAAAGGAAAAAAAGACGTTTTATTGAGGTAATTTCAATTGATAAATGGTATAATTACTAAAAACATACAAAAATCTCGCATGCATAATAATTTTGAGTATTTTTGAAATAAAAAAGTGAAAAAAATAGTTCTCTTTTGTTCCCTATTGTTCAACGTTTTATTGTTTGCGCAATACACTGACGAAATAAACACAAATAGGCCTGGTGTAAGCTATGGTGCATACGCCCCAGGCCGGCAAGTAATTCATTTAGAGACAGGATTTAGCTATTTGAACGATAAACATAATTTACGTTTAGCTAATGCAAATACCTTTGCCATCGACTACGCGCTTCGATATGGCTTAAAAGTTTCGCAACTTGAAATAATTTTAGACGGAACCTACTTTAATCAAACAGAAGAAATTTTAGTAGGAAGTGCTTTTCGCAATTTTGAAAACTCAAATTTCCAACGAAGTAGTTTTGGGGCAAAATACTTGGTTTACGATCCCTGGATTAAAAGGGATTTAGCTGGCCCAGATATACGAAGTTGGAAAGCAAATAATGCTTTTAAATGGTCGTATTTAATCCCAAGTATTTCATTGTATGCTGGAACAAACTTTTTGTTTAGCGATAGCCCTTTTTTGCCTCCTAACGAACCTAACTTTACCGGGCGAGTAGCTTTAATCACACAAAACAATATAGGCAAATGGGTGTTTGTTACCAATTTACTTGCAGACCGTATCGGAAGTGAATTCCCTGCTTATTCTGGTATTTTCACGTTAACACACGCTATAAATAGAGAGGTTTCAGTTTTCGGTGAATTTCAAACTATTGTAAGCGACTTTTACTCTGATGAATTGCTTCGCTTAGGAGGTGCTTACTTGTTTTTAGAAGACCTTCAGCTGGATGCGTTTGTAATGGGTAATTTTAAAGACACCCCGAGAAGATGGCAATTTGGAATTGGTTTCTCCTATCGTTTTGATCGATTTTATAAAGAAGATTATATTTTCAAAAATGATGGTGAACAAGATGAATTTAAAAAAGCGCAAGACATAAAAGAGCAAAAAAAATCCAGGGAGCAAAAATTTGAAATCCCCCCTGGATTTTAGTCTTATTAAGAATTAAGCAAAATCGACGCAATTAATTGTCCTGCAAGGCCGATTTTCCCATAATTCGCTCTGCTACACGCTTATAAGTTCCGTTTTCTAGTTTACTCCTAATCGCCGAAAACGCTTCAAGGGTAAGTTGAATATCTTCCATGGTATGCGATGCTGTTGGAATTAAACGGAGTAAAATCAAGCCTTTTGGAATTACTGGGTACACAACAATCGAACAAAAAATCCCATGATTTTCACGTAAATCTTTAACTAAGGCCATTGCTTCTGGAATGCTTCCTTTAAGGTATACGGGTGTAACGCAACTTGACGTTGTACCTAGGTCGAAACCTCGTTCACGTAAACCGCCTTGAAGCGCATTGACATTTTCCCAAAGTTTATTTTTAAGTTCTGGCATGGTACGTATCATGTGTAAACGTTTCAAAGCACCTTCTACCAAAGTCATTTGCAATGATTTAGCAAACATTTGAGAACGCATATTATACTTAAGGTAGTCCATTACTTCTTTTTCTCCAGCTACAAATGCACCTGTGCTTGCCATAGACTTAGCAAAAGTTGCAAAATATACGTCAATTTGATCTTGCACGCCTTGCTCCTCTCCCGCTCCTGCTCCAGTTTCGCCAAGCGTTCCGAATCCGTGTGCATCATCTACTAATAAGCGGAAATTGTATTTTTCTTTCAGTGCAACAATTTCTTTTAGCTTACCTTGTTCGCCTCTCATTCCAAATACTCCTTCGGAAATAAGTAAAATCCCTCCTCCGGTTTGCTCTACTATTTTTTCAGCTCGTTGAAGATTAACTTCAATGCTTTCAACATCATTATGTTTATATGTAAATCGTTTACCTAAATGTAGGCGAACTCCATCTATAATACACGCATGTGCATCTACATCATAAACAATTACATCATCTTTTCCTACAAGGGCATCGATAGTAGACAAAATACCTTGATAGCCAAAGTTGAGTAAGTAAGCAGCTTCTTTTTTAACAAATGAAGCTAACTCATTTTGTAATTGCTCATGCAAATCGGTGTGTCCACTCATCATTCTTGCTCCCATTGGGTAAGCACTACCGTATTTAGCAGCGGCTTCGGCATCAGCTTTTCTAACTTCTGGATGGTTTGCTAAACCAAGGTAATCGTTTACACTCCATGTAATTACTTCCTTACCTTGAAATTTCATGCGGTTACCTATTTCGCCTTCTAATTTTGGGAATACGAAATAGCCTTCTGCTTGATCAGCCCATTTTCCTAATGGTCCTTTATCTTTATAAATTTTATCAAATAAATCTTTCATCTTTTTATTTTTTTTATGGTGCCGTTTTACAAGCACATGCGTAACATCTCGATAGTTATGAGAATTATTTTTCTTTTAGTTGAAACTTTATGCAGGGGTGTTTCATTTGTAAATGTTATTTTCTTAAGTTTTTAATTTTCTACTATTCTCAAAAAAACAAAGTTAAAGCTTGCTGTTTATCACGAAACCGGACGGAACACTCCCAACAGCTACAAATGTCATTGCCTTAATTAAAGAATATTTATGACTGGGGTTTCATCAAATTAATTGTTTACTCATCTTTTTAACTTACAGAAAAAGCTACTAAAATAAACATGTATTTAAACGCAAAAACTAGTTTTTGTTCAAATTCTGAATGGTTTTAGAACTTCTCTTTGCAATTGGGGAAGTAAAACCTTGCTCTTCCATCCAATTATCACAATAAATTTTACTCATGTATCTTGAACCGTGATCTGGAAAAATAATTACAACCTTACTTTTGTCACTAAACTCTCCTTCTGCTGCTAATTGTTTTACTCCTTGAATAGCTGCACCACTAGTATAACCTACAAAAATTCCTTCTTCTTTAGCTATGTCTCTAGCGGTGTATGCACTCTCTTCGTCCGTTACTTTTATATACCTATCTATTACAGAAAAGTCTGTAGCTGTTGGAATCAAGTTTTTGCCCAAACCTTCAATGCGGTATGGGAAAATTTCATCCTTGTCAAACAATCCAGTTTCATGGTATTTTTGAATCACAGATCCGTAAGCATCTATTCCTATAACTTTAATTTTTGGGTTTTTCTCTTTTAAATACCTAGCAGAGCCAGATATAGTTCCGCCAGTACCACCACAAGCAACTAAATGTGTTAGTTCTCCTTTGGTTTGCTTCCAAATTTCAGGTCCTGTAGTTAGGTAATGTGCATCAATATTTAGCTCATTAAAATACTGATTAATATACATTGAATTTGGAATTTGCTGATGTAATCGTTTGGCAACTTCATAATAAGAACGAGGATCATCGGAGGCTACATTGGAGGGGCATACGTGTACTTCTGCGCCCATCGTTCTTAGCAAACTAATTTTATCCTTTGAAGACTTATTGCTTACCGCAAGTATGCATTTATATCCTTTTATAACACATGCCATGGCAACGCTATAACCTGTATTACCTGACGTAGTTTCAATAATCGTATCGCCTGGCTTCAGCCTACCTTGCTTCTCAGCTTGTTCGATAATATAAACGGCAATTCTATCTTTCGACGAATGCCCTGGATTATGCGCTTCTAGCTTAGCGTAAAACTCACCCGGGACATCGGCTAAAATTTGATTTAACCGAATCATAGGGGTATTACCGATTAATTCCAATAAGTTGTTATAAATCTTATTGTCTTTTAACATATTATCGTGTTTTAGTTCCTATTGTTTAGCAAAACAATCAAACAAATTTACACTTTTTTTTAAACTATTATTCTAAAATACCTTCTAGATGAAACAAAAAGATGTACTCCTTTGCAACTTCTTTAAGAGCTTCATAGCGTCCAGATGCACCTCCATGACCAGCGGTCATGTTGGTGTCTAAAAAAAGTAAATTATCGTCTGTTTTTAGTTCTCTTAGTAAAGCTACCCATTTTGCTGGCTCCCAGTATTGAACTTGCGAATCGTGTAAGCCTGTTGTTACTAACATGTTTGGATAGTCTTGGGCAACAACATTATCGTAAGGAGAGTAAGAAAGCATATACTCATAATACTCCTTAACATTAGGGTTACCCCATTCATCATACTCTCCAGTGGTTAACGGAATTGTATCGTCAAGCATAGTTGTTACCACATCTACAAAAGGTACCGCTGCAATTACACCATTGTATAGGTTTGGCTCCATGTTTACTATCGCTCCCATCAGCAAACCTCCAGCTGAACCACCAGAAGCATATAAGTGATTTGGAGATGTATATTTTTGCTCGATTAAATACTTGCTAACGTCTATAAAATCAGTAAACGTATTCTTTTTGTTTAATAATTTTCCATCTTCGTACCATTGTCTACCCAAGTATTCGCCTCCTCGTACATGTGCAATTGCATAAATAAAACCTCTGTCTAACAAACTTAATCTAACGGTAGAAAAATACGGATCGATAGTTGAACCATAACTCCCGTAAGCGTACTGAAGTAAGGGGTTTTTACCATCTCTTTTTATTCCTTTTTTATAAACTATTGAAACAGGGATTTTTGTACCATCAGCAGCTGTAGCCCAAACTCTCTCTGAAATATAATTGTCCTTATTGAAGTTTGAATTTGGTACTTTTTGCTCTTTCAACACAACAGAGGACTTATCTTCCATATCAAATTCTATTACAGACGAAGGCGTTGTTAGCGAATTATATGCATACCTCAATTTTGAGGTATCAAATTCAACATTTGTAGTGGTGTACGCTGTATAAGTCTCGTTATCAAACGGTAAAAAGTAAGACTCTTCCTCATTCCATTTTTGAATACGAATTCTGTTTAAGCCGTTATAACGTTCTGATGTTACTAAAAAATCCTTAAAAATGTCAATCCCTTCTAAAAGAACATCTTCTCGGTGCGGAATTACTTCAATCCAATGTGCTGACGAAGTTTTATCGATGGGAGTTTTCATCAATTTAAAGTTTGTCGCACCATTTATATTCGTGGTTATGTAAAAGTAATCTTCAAAATGATCGATGCTGTATTCAACGCCTCGTTTTCGTTCAGCAAAAATGCTAAATTCGTTGTCAGGTGTATCGGCGTTTACAAAACGGTATTCATCAGACATAGTGCTGGTTGAACCTATTACAATAAATTGCTTGGACTTGGTTTTGTAAACAAAAGATATAAATGTTTCATCATCTTCCTGAAACACCAACTGGTCACTTTCTGAAGAAGTACCCAACTTATGTTTAAAAATCTGGTTAGAACGGAGGGTTTGTTCATCTTTACGGGTGTAAAAAAGCGTTTCATTATCATTTGCCCAGGTGGAGCCGCCAGTTGTATTTTCTATATTTACATCCAGCATTTCTCCTGTATGTAAATCCTTTACTTGCAAGGTATATTTTCTTCTTCCGACTTTGTCTATCCCAAAAGATGCATACCTGTTATTTGGACTAATACTTAGACCAGCAAGGTTAAAATAATCGTTTCCTTCTGCAAGAATATTTACATCTACAATTACTTCTTCCGCTGCATCTAAGCTTTCCTTTTTACGAATATAAATAGCGTAGTCCTTCCCTTTTTGGTACTTTACTTGGTACCAATAGCCATTTAAAAAATAAGGTACAGACTCGTCATCTTCTACTATACGAGACTTTAATTCTTCAAATAAATCCTTTTCGAAAGTTTCATACATAGACATGGTTTTGCGGTAGTATTCATTTTCTTTTTCAAGATAATCTATAACCGCTGGGTTTTCGCGTTCGTTTAACCAAAAATAATTATCTTCTCGAACGTCTCCATGCATTTCATGTTGATGAAGCTTTTTTTCTGCACGAGGGGCCTCTAATTTATTCAATTCTTTAGGTTTTTCTGTTGTACAAGAGAGCGCAAATATAAGGCTTAAAACAGATAAAGCAGTAGGTATTTTGTTCATGATTAATAGGATTTATTTGATACAAATATACATATTGAAAAGGAATAAAGATGAAGGCAACAGCTAATTTGAGTAATGAAACGAAAAAAGAAAAATTACAAACGCAATCAAAGCATTAAAGCCTCCCTCTTTTTTCTAAATTTTATGGCTAGATTGAATGGTAAATAGATTATAGTCCCAACATTCAATGAATGATAATTTGAAACCTCTGAAACATTCAACTAAAATATCGTTGCATTTGTGACTTGGATCCAGCTCATAATTTCAAATAATGATGGTATAAGTTGATTAGTTTTCTAAAATTTTAAATATTTCTGTTTCCTTTGTACCTTTGAAATCGAAAAATTAACAAATGAGCAATACAAATCAACAATACCAAAAAATAGCAGACCAATGCTTTGAACTATTTGAAAAAAAAATGAGGGATTATGGCTGTGCGTGGCGAATTTTACGCTTACCATCGCTAACCGACCAATTGTTCATTAAAGCGCAACGCCTACGAAGTATTCAGGACAAAAAAACGCAAAAAGTTGCCGACCATCCAAACGATGAGTTTATTGGAATTATCAACTACTCTATCATGGCATTAATTCAACTAGAATTAGGGGTAGCAAACCAACCTGATTTAAATTTAGAAGAAGCTAGTAAACTATACCAAGCAAAGTTAACGGACACTAAACACCTTATGGAACAAAAAAATCATGATTATGGTGAAGCTTGGAGAGATATGCGTATTTCTTCATTAACAGACCTCATTTTACAAAAGATTATCCGCATCAAACAAATTGAGGATAACGATGGTAAAACAATTGTAAGTGAAGGAGTTGATGCTAATTACAAAGACATGATTAACTATGCAATTTTTGCACTAATTTTAATTGATGAAGGCAAAAAATAAATTAACTCGCACTATTCTTCCAATTAGCATTTACGCCAATTAGCGACTTAAAACAACAAGCGATTTTGTACCTTATAGTTGAGTTTAAAACATCTGGGCAAATTGTGTTTTAATCTACTACAATGAAATAAGTTACGGAACCGTGGACTATCAAATTTTATGAACCAAAATTCCTTTTATTCTGGAGTAAATCGCCTAAAAAAAAAGAATTATTAAAATAAGTGAATAAAAGCGGTTAAATTACTTTACAATTTTTAGCATCTACCGCATGAATTGTTAAATCAAGTGAATAAAAAAGACGCTTAAAGTATATTTGAAGCATGTTTAAATTTTACCAAAATTCAATACAATGAAAAAAGCAATAGTCGCATTTGCACGCATCTTTGTTGGTGCATTATTTATTTTTAGTGGATTTGTAAAACTTAATGATCCCTTGGGATTTTCCTATAAGCTAGAAGAATATTTTGAAGAAGGCGTTTTGAATATGGAATTTTTAATTCCTTATGCTTTAGAACTTGCTGTTTTTATTGTTATATATGAGTTGCTTCTAGGGATAACACTGCTCATAGGCTTGTTTCCTAAATTTACTCGATGGAGCTTACTACTCATGATTGTATTTTTCACCTTTCTTACTTTTTACTCCGCTTACTTTAATAAAGTAACTGATTGCGGTTGTTTTGGTGATGCCATACCGCTTACACCTTGGCAGTCATTCTATAAGGATGTAATTTTATTAATTTTGATACTATTACTCTTTTTTAATGAAAAGTTGCTTCAGCCCGTTTTTTCAAAAAAAGTGAACACATACCTTTTCTTTTCCAGCTTTATAGCCTGTTTTGTATTTGCACACCATGTTCTAAACCACCTACCAAGCATCGATTTTAGAGCCTACAAAATTGGAACAGATATTCGAGCAAATATGGAAATTCCCGAGGGTGCAAAAGGAGCTACTTACGAGTATCAATGGAAATTTTTAGTGAATGGAAAAGAAGAAATTTTTACTACAGATGGAAGCTATCCAGAAGTAGCTGGCGAATTTATTGAAGTAAACACCGTGTTGATTGATGAAGGATTTGTGCCTAAAATTAATGATTTCAGCCTTGTAAAAGATGGAGAAGAGTATACAGATGAACTTTTAGATGAAGAAAAGTTACTTATTATCGCTGCATATAATATTTCCAAAAGTGACTTGAATGGATGGAAAAAAATCAAAGACTTGATAAGCGAAGCTAAAAAGAATAACTATCGAGTAATTGGGCTTTCTGCGTCTGGTGAAAATGATGTAAAGATGCTAAAAGAAGCGCACGGAATTGAATTAAAAGTCTTTAATGCAGACGAAACCGCAATAAAAACAATAGTTCGATCCAATCCTGGTATTGTTGTACTGAAATCTGGAATAATTGAGCAGAAGAAACACTGGAATGATGCCCACAAAATCAAATTTGAGTAACCACTAACTTGATGAAGTATTTACTAAAAAAAATAGGTTACGCTTTTCTTACTCTATTTGGTGTAGTAAGCGTCATCTTTTTTTTATTTAGCGTTTTACCAGGTGACCCTGCTCAAATGATGCTTGGCCAGAACCAATCAGAAGAGCAATTGGAGCAGATGCGTACTAAATACGGATTCAATGAAAGTATAAGTAAACAATATGCATTGTACTTAAATGATCTATCACCTGTCTCTTTACATTCAACTAAACCCAAAAGTAGGTTTTACTTTGAGGAACAAACTTACAGCGGTAAAAAAATCATTAATTTCAGTAATCTTTGTATTGTTGTAAAGATTCCTTACCTAAGAGAATCTTTTCAGAAAAACGGAAAAAAAGTAACAAACGTAATTGCTGAAACCTTACCAAACACAATAATTTTAGCAACTACTTCTATTCTAATTGCTTTTGTATTTGGGTGTTTTTTAGGTATAGTAAGTTCCTTAAAAGTTGAGAGTTGGCTTGACCAAAGTGTTCAAGTAATTGCTACCTTGGGAATGAGTATACCTTCGTTTTTTAGTGCGGTTATTTTTGCTTGGCTATTTGGTTATGTGTTGCATGAATATACCCATTTGAACATGACGGGAAGCTTATATGCTTTAGACGATTTTGGAGAAAAAAACACGCTTCAGCTTAACAACTTAATCTTACCTTCAATTGTTTTAGGTATTCGTCCTTTAGCCGTGATAAGCCAACTTATGCGTAACGCAATGCTAGAAGTATTAAGCCAAGACTATATAAGAACAGCAAAAGCAAAAGGTTTAAGCAAACGTCAAATTGTATGGAATCACGCTTTTAAAAATTCACTAAATCCAGTTATTACTGCCATTTCTGGTTGGTTTGCCTCGTTACTTGCGGGAGCGGTTTTTGTTGAGTATATTTTTGGCTGGAATGGTTTGGGCAAAGAAATTGTAGATGCACTTAATACCTTGGATTTGCCCGTTATTATGGGGGCAGTTTTGGTGATTGCTTGCATGTTTATAAGCATAAATATACTTGTAGATATTTTATATGCCTATCTTGACCCGAAAGTGAAACACAGCAAACACTAAATCTATAGTTTTAGATTAATCAATTAAGGCGTTACTTGTTGCTAAACGGAATTTTAATAAAAAGGTTTCGTAGTGGTAAAATGTAAGCTTAAGTGTATTATTCAACTTTCAATAAATAAATTTGTTAAAAGCTGTTTCAATAAACATATAAGACAACTACGCCAATAGTTTACTTCACTATAATTTTATGGGTAGTCGAATTTTTTCCACTGGTAAGTTTAAGAATATAAATCCCTTTTTGTGCAATACTTAGTTGATGCGTAAAGCCTACATTGCTTTTTTTCTGGACCAACTTACCATTCAGGTTATAAAGTTCTAAATTATCTATGGTGGTAGAATTTTTAATATGTACTAGCTTAGAGGTTGGATTTGGATAAATGCTAAGCTCCGTAAATTGAAATTGACTTTGAGATAAATTACAGTTTTCTTGGTCTAATCCCCATATTCTACAAACATAGTCGGGATTATCTATAAACGGATTTCTGTTTCCCTGAAAAAAGAAAGCCGCATTGTTTCTGTCAATTTCGTGCTGATCTACCGGATCATTTATATGCCATTCGTATAACAAATCTATTGCCCATTGGTTAAATGCTTGCGAAGCTGTCCCATTAAGCAACAAATCTCCATCGGAATTATTACCAACCCAGTTAGCAATTAAATTTTCATAACGAGTGGCCATATAAAAATAAGCTCTGGCTATGTCTCCTTTGTATTCATCAGCTACTTCAAAAACAGTTCCAGAAACTCCTGGCGTAGCACTTGGACCCAACTTAGAACCATTTTCACTAGTAAATGTTGGGTTGTTCACATTGGCAAAAACAAAAGTAGCGCGTGTATTATTTACAAACTTATCAGCTGGAAAAATATGGTGAATATCGGTAAACATCGGATCTATATTTCCTCCAAAATAGGCGCGCGGAAAGCTATGCTCTCGGTTGTAATATTCACATTCTATATTGCCTCCAAGACCTGGGTCTTGATTGCCTCCCGTAACATCTGGACGACCAAATTCAAAATCGCAATCAGAAAAAATATCTCGTATAAATCCATCTTCTGTTAATTCATGGGTATTGAAAAACTCCCATATATCTCCATAAGGTTGAGCCTCATGTCCTTGAGAGATAATCATAAATAAAGATGTTTTCAACTGAAACCCTGTTAATCCATCGGCCTCATCATAGTATCCGCTCGGAGGTTGTGCATAAACTAAAGTGGTTAAAAGAAATAAAAAATATACGGATAATTTATGCAACATGTTTTTTTTGACAAAGGTAACTTTTTTAGTGAAACTCAGATAAACAGCACGCAAAATCAATGTTAATTCTTATGCCAAATAGATAAAAATCAGCACATATGTTTTAAAAATGAAAATTAACTAAACAAAAGCCTTGTTTTACTCTAAAGAAAAAAATCATTCCCGAAGCGGACAGGACAGGCTGCTTTCTTTTCTAGTAATTACAAATAGTAACTGGTATTAGTAGAACAAAAAGCTTAACACTACCAATGTAACTAAAAAAATAAGTCCAAAAAAAGGATAAAAAAACCCAATTAATATACTTTTTAAAAAACTTGGAAACCTTCGATTACCGTAAAAATTACGAATAGATTTATAGGTATAAAAAAGAATACCCAAGTTGGACAATATATTTAATCCAAAACTCAATGCAACACTTTCTAGTTGATTGTCAATCCCTATCATGATGGCAAAAATTAAAAGCAAGAAACTACTCAAATTGAAATTAAATACGAGATGATCTACATAAGTTTTATTGCTATTGAAGAACAAAATATAATAGAAAATACTAAATAAAGGAATAAATAAGAAGATAAAAAAGGGGATTTTAGGGACCACGTAACGCAAATATCCGGCAACATTTTTATCAGTTTTTGCTAAACCTCTAAAAAATCGATAAGAAAACCAATCTGAAAAACTATCGTCGATAAGTCCGTCCTCTAGCGCTTGTTCGTATTTTAGGTATTTATTTTCTTTAAAGGCTTTTTGAAGTTGATCTACTTTGTCCTTTGTTTCATCATACCCATTACTAATATTGATGATTGAATCATTCGCTGCTTGTGAAATAATTTCTTCCTCTTTACCTCTATGAGGTTGAACCAATGAATCATTTTTTGGGTCTGTTAATGGTGAAGAATAACCTGTTTGAAAACCTTTAACAAAGCTAGACGCCTCGTTTGTTTCCTTAAAATTATCTTTATTGAATGTTTCTTCAACTTCATCGCCAAATAAAGTTAATTCATTAAAATCTTCATCATCGATACTAAAACTTACAAAAAGAAAGAATAAAACTGAAACACTCAAGAAAAATCGAAAAGGGTTTGTATAGGTTGTACGTTTGCCTTGCATGTATTCTACAGAAAGCTGACCAGGCTTTAAAAACATTAATTTTATGGTTTGCCAAAGTTTGGAATCATAAGACAACACAGAGCTAAAAAGCTCTTGAATTAAATCCCATAAATTAATTTTTTTATTCGTATTCCGTTGTCCACAACTAGGGCAATACTTGTCGCTAATATCTAACGAATGACCGCAATTTAAACAACGTTCACCTCTGTATTTTTGGGCGAATCTATTAGGTTTAAGACGTGGTAAAAACTTCATTGGTGTTCAAATTAAATTTTATTTTATTCAATTTAGTAGGCTAACAGAAAAAAGTTTCGTTTTTGTAGAGCTTACTTAAATAGAAAACATTTCAATTAGTCACAAAAGAAGTTGTAATGTTACTTAAAAAATTTAATTTTCCTTAAGATTTAAGGGGTTTAGTTTAAAAGAAAAGTTAGAAAGCTACATTTTAGCCCTTAACCATGTGTCTCATTTACAATTCGTTGAATCATCTCATCCAATCGTTTTGCTTCCTCGTGTAGCGCATTTAACATAAAGTCGAAGTCCCCTTTACTTGCGCTAGAAGATTGCGTCGCAAGAAGTTCAGCAAATGAAAGAATGTTAGATAAAGGAGAGCGTAAACCATGCGAATGCTCCCATGCAATTTTTTTTAATTTGTTTTCTAACTGATTACTTGTAAGAATTGCACTTTTAAGAGGGTGAATATTTCTACCGCTTAAAAAAAGCTCATTAACCTTCCCCGAAGCATCTAATATTGGAACAATATTAATAATATGCCATGCACTTTCACCTGATTCAAAATTTAAAAAAATCTCCCTACTTACTGGCTTACCTCGTTTTACCTTTTCCAAATCTCCTTCAAAAAAAGGCAGGTAATCCTTCGAAATATAAGTTAACATTTGCTCACCTGATTGTACCTCGACATTAAAGTAGCGTCGAATAGCGTTTCGAGCAGCATCATTTAATTCTTTAATATTCCCCTCTAAATCAAGTATAAAATTGTCTTTATCGGGATTATTAAAAAAAAGAAAAGCTTTCTGTTGCTGATTTATGAGCTCTTGTGCTTGTTTTATCTGCTCTGTAGCATCAAAACCTATACATAGTATTCCTAGGGGTTCGTTAACTTCATTGGTTAGTAGCGAAAATTCCCACTGTGTATGATAATAACCTCCTTTTGGTAGTGGTTTCCTGAGTTCAATGGGAACGTGGAGCTGTGGGTTTTTTATACAAGTAATACTGGCGTCAATACTTTTCTGAACGTCCTCTGGAGCAATTGTTTCAGCAAAACTTCTCCCTATAAAGTCTTTAGTAATAAAGCCAAACTTTTCTGTAAAGTAGTTATTCACATACAAATAATTACCTTCTAAGTCAGTGACGTTCACATAAAATAAATTTGAATCCCTTAACTGAGGAGCTATGTATTTTTCAATGTTGAGCATAAATATTTTGTACAATAAGTAAAAGTAGTAAATTATTAACAAATTGTAGCTGATTATTCTAATTTGTGATTTGTTCAATTATCGAGCTGATTTTATGTTGAGCTTTAATTCGCAGGATGCACGTGTACTGACTAATAAACAACGAGTTAAACTTTCTACTTAACGAGTAACACAATAAAGAAAAGTTAAACAGTTTACTTAAAAGAATCTCATAAATTCATAATTTAAAAGTAAGCAAAATGCATACAATTCTATTTATGAATTGAAATAACTGTATTAATTTCCCAAAACATTCTTTTACAAAACCAACCCCTATTAATAATTTATCGTATTTTTGAGCGCATAAAAAAAGTAAACAAATTTTTGTGCAATGATACATTTCTTTCAAGCCGAAACTGCCCAATACTATTGCGTTCAGTCAGAAAACAGACCCGATTTTGAAACCATCAAAAAACTGAAATGGCTCTTCGGCAATGCACGTTTTATAGACGAAAAAGAAATTGAAGGTGTTTTTGTAGGACCTCGTGCTGCAATGATTACTCCTTGGTCTACAAATGCAGTAGAAATTACACAAAACATGGGGATTATTGGCATTGAACGAATAGAAGAGTTTCATCTTCTAGAAGAAAATACTTCGTTTGACCCAATGCTTTTTCAACGTTACACTTGCCTACACCAAGAAATATTCGACATTAAAATTCAACCTGAAAAAATACAGTTTATCGAGGACATTGCTAGTTATAATCATCAAGAAGGTTTAGCTTTAAGTAATGAAGAGATAGACTATCTTAACCAATTAGCTCAGCGAATAGGACGAAAACTTACTGATGCTGAAGTTTTTGGTTTTTCACAAGTTAATTCAGAACACTGCAGACACAAAATTTTTAATGGTACATTTGTTATTGACGGTAAGGAAAAACCGTCTTCACTTTTTAAATTAATTAAAAAAACTTCAGAAACAAACCCAAATGAAATTGTTTCAGCCTACAAGGACAATGTTGCTTTTGTGAACGGTCCTCGAGTTGAACAATTTGCACCTAAAAGTGCTGATGTGCCAGATTACTACGAAACGAAAGAGTTTGATTCAGTGATTTCACTAAAAGCTGAAACCCATAATTTTCCGACTACTGTAGAACCTTTTAATGGTGCTGCAACCGGGAGCGGAGGAGAAATAAGAGACCGGTTAGCGGGTGGAAAAGGTTCGCTGCCTTTGGCGGGAACTGCTGTGTATATGACGAGTTACTCACGTTTAGAAGAAAACAGAAATTGGGAAAAAGCCTTTCCTGAAAGAAAATGGTTATACCAAACCCCTTTAGATATTTTAATTAAAGCCTCTAATGGTGCATCGGATTTTGGCAATAAATTTGGCCAACCCTTAATTTCGGGTTCTGTCCTAACTTTTGAACACAGTGAAAATGAGAAACACCTTGGCTTTGATAAAGTAATTATGTTAGCTGGAGGTATTGGTTATGGAAAAAAAGACCAAGCCCTAAAATCGGTTCCAAAAGAAGGAGAAGACATTGTAATTTTAGGTGGCGACAACTACCGAATTGGAATGGGGGGTGCTGCTGTTTCTTCAGCCGACACTGGGGAGTTTGAAAGCGGAATCGAACTAAATGCAATACAGCGCTCCAACCCAGAGATGCAAAAAAGAGCTGCCAATGCCATTCGTGGGATGGTAGAAAGCGATACCAACACCATTACCTCCATTCACGACCATGGCGCAGGAGGACATTTAAACTGTTTAAGTGAGTTGGTGGAAGAAACAGGCGGAAAAATAGACTTGTCAAAACTACCCGTCGGCGATCCTACGCTTTCGGCAAAAGAAATAATTGGCAACGAATCTCAAGAACGAATGGGATTAGTAATGCCAAGCAAAGATGCCGATTTATTAGAGCGTATTGCAGAACGAGAACGTTCTCCGATGTACCGAGTAGGAAAAGTAACAAACGACCATAAATTTACTTTTGAAAGTTCAATTACAGGAGAAAAACCAATGGATTTGATGCTTTCGGACATGTTTGGAAGTTCTCCAAAAACCATCATGAAAGATGAAAGTAAGCCTGTAAACTTTGCCGAAGTTTCTTATGATGAAAATTTAATTAAAGAATACCTACAGCAAGTACTTCAGTTGGAAGCCGTTGCTTGTAAAGATTGGTTAACTAACAAGGTAGATCGTTGTGTAAGTGGACGCGTAGCCAAGCAACAGACTTGTGGTAGCTTGCAGCTTCCATTAAACAATTGTGGAGTCATGGCCTTAGATTACAAAGGCAAACATGGGGTTGCTACATCCATTGGGCACTCCCCTATTTCAGGATTAATAGACCCTGTTGCAGGCGCAAAAAATTCGATAGCAGAAGCCTTAACAAACATTATTTGGGCTCCAATGGAAAAAAACTTAGCCTCCGTTTCGCTTTCTGCCAACTGGATGTGGCCTTGTAAAAATCCTGGCGAAGATGCCCGTTTGTATGAAGCAGTTGAAGCGGTTTCAACATTCGCCATCAATTTAGGAATTAATGTTCCTACCGGCAAAGACTCACTTTCGATGAAACAAAAATACCCAGACAAAGAAGTGCTTTCTCCTGGAACAGTAATAATTTCTGCAGCTGGACATTGCGACGATATTACAAAAGTTGTTGAACCTGTAATGCAGGTTAATGAAAAAATATATTACATCGATTTATCGAATGATGAATTAGCTTTAGGAGGTTCTTCTTTTGCACAAATTAGAAACGCCATTGGCAAAAAAGCACCTTCAATTAAAGACGATGCTTATTTTGCAAAAGCTTTTAATGCGGTCCAAAATGCCATAAAACAAGATTTAGTTATTGCGGGACATGATATTTCATCAGGTGGTTTAATTACTGCATTGCTTGAAATGTGCTTCCCCGAAACTCGTATTGGAGCCAATATAAACTTAAATAGTTTCAATGAAACCGATGTAGTGAAGATTCTTTTTGCTGAAAATTCAGGTATTTTACTTCAATTGAAAAACGAAGGAGTAAACCTGTTAGAAAATGAAGGAATTAAACTTATAGAATTAGGTACTTCAAACGAAAGCAATAAGCTTCAACTGAAACATCATACACAAGATTTTGAGTTCAATATTGCAGAAATGCGTGACATTTGGATGAAGACTTCACACTTACTCGACCGTAACCAAAGTGGAATTCAAAAAGCAAACGAACGTTTCGAAAACTATAAAAATCAGCCATTAGCATTTATTTTCCCAAAGAACTTTGATGGCAAATTGCCTAAATTACCAACAACTACAAAAATAAAAGCAGCGATTATTCGTGAAAAGGGATCTAATTCTGAGCGTGAAATGGCGCGCGCTTTATATTTAGCTGGATTTGATGTGAAAGATGTACACATGACGGATTTAATGTCAGGTAGAGAAACCCTTGAAGACATTCAGCTGATTGCCGCTGTTGGTGGTTTTTCGAACTCTGATGTTTTAGGAAGCGCCAAAGGTTGGGCAGGGTCTTTTTTATACAATGAAAACGCCAAAAATGCCTTAACCAACTTCTTTAACCGAGAAGACACTCTTTCGCTAGGCGTTTGTAATGGTTGTCAGCTGTTTATAGAACTAGGTTTGATTAATCCTGAAGATGAACAAAAACCGAAAATGTTGCATAACGATAGCCATAAATTTGAATGTAATTTTACATCTGTAAAAATTCAAGAAAACAATTCGGTTATGCTTAAAAATTTAGCGGGGACCCAATTGGGAATTTGGGCGGCACATGGTGAAGGAAAATTTAGCTTTCCCCATGCCGAAAATCACTACAATATTGTAGGAAAATACGGATATGAAGGATATCCTGCCAACCCAAACGGCTCTGACTTTAATACTGCAATGTTAACCGATTCTACCGGTCGTCATTTGGTAATGATGCCACATTTAGAACGATCTATCTTTCAATGGAATTGGGCACATTACCCTAGCGAAAGAAAAGACGAAGTAACCCCATGGTTGCAAGCTTTTGTAAATGCAAGACGTTGGATAGAGCAAAAAAATGCTTAATCGTTGCTTAACTTTTTAAGTCCACTCTTAAAATTGATTTCATTAACTTTGCGCAATGAATAAAAATGAATCAATTGTTGCTTTAGCCACCCCAAACGGCAGTGGTGCCATTGGAGTAATACGCGTAAGTGGTCACGATGCCATTGAAAAAGTTGCCCCTTTATTTTTTGCGAAAAACAAAAAAGAACTGACCGAACTTGCTTCGCATAGTTTAACTTTAGGTTACATTAAAGATGGCGAACGCATTTTGGATGAAGTTTTGGTGAGTATCTTTAAAGGCTCACGTTCCTACACAGGCGAACCAACTGTCGAAATTTCATGCCACGGAAGTAACTTTATTCTGAAAGAAATCATTCAATTACTTATCAGAAATGGAGTGCGTGCTGCCGAACCAGGCGAATTCACCTTGCGTTCTTTTATCAACGGAAAAATGGATTTGAGTCAAGCAGAAGCTGTGGCTGACCTGATTGCTTCCGAAAATGAAGCAAGTCATCAATTGGCCATGCAACAAATGCGTGGCGGCTTTTCTAATGAATTAAAAGACTTGCGTAGTCAACTCCTCAATTTTGCGTCCTTAATCGAATTGGAATTAGATTTTGCAGAAGAAGATGTCGAATTTGCTAATCGAGATGAATTCCAAGCATTAGTAATGAAAATTCAGAAAACATTGCAACGCTTAATCGACTCTTTTGCCGTTGGAAATGTGCTTAAAAAAGGAATTCCCGTAGCTATTGTAGGCGAACCTAATGTAGGAAAATCAACTTTATTGAATGCTCTTTTGAACGAGGAGCGAGCTATTGTAAGCGATATTGCAGGAACCACACGAGACACTATCGAAGACGAAATTGCCATCAAAGGCATTGGATTTCGTTTTATAGATACCGCAGGAATTCGCGAAACTACCGACGCTATTGAAGGGCTTGGAATTCAAAAAACCTTCGAGAAAATTGAACAATCGCAGTTAGTCATTCAGTTAATTGACAGCACCCGCTTATTTGAGAATCATCGTGCTATTGAAGAAAAATTTAAGGTGATTAAGGATGCGATTCAACTACTGAAAGAAAAATATCCGCACAAACCCTTTATTTTGATTACCAACAAAATAGACCGTTTAGATGCCGAACAACAAAACCAACTGAAGAAACATTTCCCTGAGGCAGTTGGCATTTCAGCCAAAGCGAGAATAGGTTTAGAGCGTATAGAAAAAGCCTTGCTTAATTTAGTTGACACAGGCGCATTACAAAATCAAGATGCGATTGTTACCAATTCAAGGCATTACCAGGCATTGTTAGGCGCTTTACAAGAAATCAATTCCGTTCAGGAAGGACTCAATGCCAACCTCAGCACCGACCTGCTCGCTATCGACATCCGCCAATGCCTGTATCATATCGGAGAAATAACCGGCGAAGTGACCAATGACGAGATTTTAGGGAATATTTTCGCAAATTTTTGTATTGGGAAATAAGCAAAATAGTAAATCTTTGATTTACGTGATTTTGCTTATCCTCGTGAAATGAGGAACGAATGAAACGGGATCAAAATAGTAAATTAAAAATATTGCAAAAAAAAAGAGCTAACTTTTTTAGTTAACTCTTATTAGTAGCGGGAACAGGACTCCCTTCGACTTCGTTACTCTTCGCTCAGGGTAAACTTCTCGTCCCTTCCTTTTAATAAAAATCTTGCAAAAAAAAAGAGCTAACTTTTTCAGTTAACTCTTTTTAGTAGCGGGAACAGGACTCCCTTCGACTTCGTTACTCTTCGCTCAGGGTAAACTTCTCGTCCTTTCCTTTTAATAAAAATCTTGCAAAAAAAAAGAGCTAACTTTTTCAGTTAACTCTTTTTAGTAGCGGGAACAGGACTCGAACCTGTGACCTTCGGGTTATGAGCCCGACGAGCTACCTACTGCTCTATCCCGCGATATATGTTTGTAAAAATATTTTTTTATCGCTAGAAATGATCACCTCATTTCGGAGTGCAAATATACAACATATTTTCGTTTACACAAATGTTTTTTTTAAAAAAAATTACTGTTCTATATCTTCTGCTGAAAATGATGTTAATACATCATCCTCGTAAGTGTAAGATATTTGAATAGGATTACAACATACCTCGCAATCTTCGATGTATGTTTGATGGGAAATTGATGGGTCTAGTAACATACTAACCTCCTCCCAGCAATAGGGACATTGAAAAAAATGTTCTTCCATTTTTTTAATTTAATTCTTCTAATTGAAATTGAACTTCCTCCCAACTTTGCATCAAGTCTTGTAATTTTTTCTTCTTAGATTGGTATTTTTCAAAAAAGTTAGCTTCCGCTATCGTTTTATCGTAATTTAGCTGAAGCTCTGCATCTGTTTTTTTGAGTTCTCTTTCCAGCTTACTGATCTCGCTTTCGACCTTCGAAAGTCTATTTTTTAAAGACTTTAGTTTTTTCTGAGTCTCATAATCTGTTGCTGTAGATTCTACTTTTGTTTTATTCTTTTCTGATTTAGACGATTGCTCTACTTGACGCATATCGTTTAGTTGGCGTTGCTTTAAATAATCGTCTATACCTCCCAAAAACTCTTTCACTTGATGGTCTCTAAATTCAAATACCTTATGGGCTAATCCTTGAAGGAAGTCTCTATCATGCGAAACTAAAATTAGTGTACCTTCAAACTTTTGCAAAGCTTCTTTTAGTACATTTTTGGATGCAATGTCCAAGTGGTTAGTAGGCTCATCCATAATAAGAACGTTAAAGGGAGAAAGCAGCATTTTTGCAAGTGCTAATCTGTTTCGCTCGCCACCAGACAAAACCTTTACATATTTTTCGACATCATCTCCCCTAAATAAAAAGGCTCCTAAAATGTCCCTCACTTTTGCTCGATTAGTTTCATTAGCTGCATCGATCATTGTATCTAAAACAGTAATATTACCATCTAAGTATTCGGCTTGATTTTGTGCAAAATAACCTACTTGAACGTTGTGTCCTAGTTTAATTTCACCATCAAACGCGTGCTCGCCAACCATCATTTTAGCAAGTGTAGATTTCCCTTGTCCGTTTTGTCCTACAAAAGCTACTTTTTCGTTACGTTCGATATAAAAACTCACTTCTTGCAAAACTTTTTTGTCGCCAAAAGATTTACTTGCTTTATTGGCTTCATATACTACTTTACCAGGAACTACCGAAACCGGAAAACTTAGCTTCATCGCTGCGTTGTCTACTTGATCTACTTCAATACGTTCCATCTTATCTAATTTTTTCATTAGCGACTGAGCCATAGATGCCTTGCTCGCTTTTGCTTTAAACTTAGATATTAAACGTTCAGCTTGGTCTATTTCGCGTTGTTGATTTTTCTGTGCGTTTAGCTGTTGCTCAATTAACTCTTGGCGTAAAATCTTAAAAGCTGAATATGCCTTTGGATAATCGTAAATACGTCCTAAAGATAATTCTATAGTTCGATTGGTGACATTATCTAAAAACATTTTGTCGTGCGATACAATAACCACGCATCCAGGGTAACTGGTTAAAAAGCTTTCTAACCAAATAATACTTTCAATATCTAAGTGGTTAGTAGGCTCATCCAATAGTAGAATATCGTTATTTTGAAGCAATAATTTAGCTAATTCAATTCGCATACGCCAACCTCCTGAAAATGTTTCTGTGGCTTTATTCAAATCTTCATCTTTAAAACCTAACCCTTTCAGTATGCGTTCTGTATCGCCTTTGTAGTTGTAGCCTCCAAGGATTTCATAACGATCTTGAAATTCGCTTAGCTGATTAATGAGTTCGCTGTAAGATTCCGACTCGTAATCTGTCCTTTCAACAAGTTGTTTGTTTATGTCCTCAAGTTTATTTTCAAGCTCCATAATTTCTACGAAAGCCTGGTATGCTTCTTCCAAAACAGTATTACCAACAGTAAAGTCGATGTCTTGTCGAAGAATCCCTATACTTAGTCCTTTTTCTTTAGCTAATTCGCCTTCAAAAGAGGTTGTATCTCCAGCTAATATCTTGAGCATAGTGGATTTACCGGCTCCATTTTTACCGATAAGTCCTACTCTGTCGCCTGCGGTTAATCGAAAACTAATCTCATTAAAAAGGTACTCTCCTCCAAAAGAAACCGAAAGCTTGTTTATATGTATCATTTGTTACCTAAAATTTGTGCAAAGATTGGTATTTTTGCTCGAAATAAAAATTAAATTCGATGTTGAGAGGAAGTAAATTGTACAGTATTTTTTCGGGGAGTTGCCCTGTATGCCATTCTTCTAAAATGTATGAGGACAAAAATGCCTATAACCTCAGTAAAATAACGAAAATGCATGAAAAATGTAGCAATTGTGGCACAAAATACAAAATTGAACCTTCTTTCTTTTATGGGGCAATGTACGTAAGCTATGGCGTTGGTGTTGCCATTGCCGTTGCAACATTTATAATAAGCCATTATTTTATTGGCCTAGATAAACTGACTTCTTTTTGGGTTATTTTAGCTGCAATGATATTACTTATGCCTATTAACTTACGACTTTCAAGAAATATTTGGATTAATTTTTTCTTTTCTTACGATAAAGAAAAAGACGCTAAGCGGTAAATCGATTTAAAGAAACTTCTTTAAAAGGCTCTTTTCCTTCCAAAATCAGCTCAACTAATTGACGTCCTAATAAAGGAGCACAAACAACACCACGACTCCCCATTCCGTTTAGAATAGCAAGCCTATTGTATTGCGGATGAAGACCTAAGACAGGATGCCTGTCCTTAGTTGTAGGTCTAATTCCTGCTTCTTGATACACCACTTCGAAGGGAGAATTGATCATTTTTTTCAAGTCGTCAACAAGTATTTTTCTAGCTTCTAAAGTAATGTCATTTTGCTTAATACTCCTATTATACGTAGCGCCAAACTTGTATACGTTTGGGGTTGTAGTCGGAATTAAAAAGTGTTTTCCTTTTACAATCGGAAATGAACATTTTTCATTAAATCGAACATGTATATATTCACCTTGGTTTCCATATATGGGTAACCAATTGAAATAAGGATTATTCAAAACTCCAAATCCTTCGCAAAAAACCACATGTGAATAAGATTTACCACGATAAGTAAGGTTATCGTCTTCAATATGTAAACTACTGTAAGTAAACGTTTCCTCAAAAAATGAGTTTGTTTGCTGAAGTTCTGACTTCATTTGTTGCAGCGTATCTTTTAAATGAATAACGGCTGAGTTTAATACTTCTCCCAACTGAAACTTAGCGTTTACACCCTCAAAGTTAGAAATGAGTTTAGGGGAAAGAAATGGAGATAAACGCACATTATCTAACTGCTCAAACCACCTATTTTGCTCTTCAACCGAAGAAAAAATTCGCAACAAAGGAAGCTTTTCAAAAAAATCAGGAACGTTTTCTTTGTAAAACTGAAGCGCGTAAGGGTAAAATTCTTCAACTTTCCAAACTGGTTTTAAACGTTTCAAAGATGCAGGGTTAAGTAAGCCTCCGGCGACTTCTGAAGCTTTTTGCGAAGCGTCTGCCACGACTTGAACTTGTACATTTAGTGCCTGGAAGTGTTTGATTACTGATAATGCAGAAACTCCCAAGCCAACTATTAAAACAGGTAATTTTTCCATATTTCAAAGATAATCTTTGTGGGTAAAATAAACTAATACCTTCATGCAAAGTAGGCAACAAAATAAGATACATGTAAAATTAATTGTCCACCATACCCAATCCGAATAGATTTCACAAGACAAGAAGGGAATACATTTTACTTGACCGTCGTAGCTAAAAATTAATGAATTTTAAATTGCATGTTTTTATCGTGTAGTATGAATATTCAGGATTTAAAATAACTGCTGTAAATAAAAACGGTTTGACAGAAGTCAAACCGTTTTTAAAACTATTTACAGTTACTTAAATTTTGGCTCCCCATTCTTTAAGTGAATCTTTATTCATTTTAATATAGTCGGCATTTCCAGCTTTTTCTGAAGCTTCCAACGACTGCTTAGCAATTTTGATGGCTCCTTTTTTATCTCCTGCTTTTGCATAAATAAGAGATTGCTGACGTAACATCCAAAATGGCTTTTGTTCCTGCATGCTCATGGCCGTATCTATCCATTTTTTGGCTTGCTGGATATCCTTACCTTCTGCGAAATAATACGTAGCGGCTGAATAATAATCTCTTGCTGAGGGCTCGGCAGCTAAGGTTGACTCAATGCTTGCTAGAACTTTTTTATCAGTTGGAACTTCTACAGGAATAGCGACTTTTGTATTCTCCCAAGAAATTTCTAGATGTGCACTGTTATTGGTTAGTTTGGAAAAAAATATCGAAAAATTCTCAGTAAATTCGGTTGTTTTTACTGGGACGTTAAACGTAGCAACTACTTTAGCATCGTCCCAATTCTGTGGCAAACCCCAGTTAGAAATATCTGTGTACAAATAAATAGTCCACTGATTTGCTGAGGGTGTACTAAAAATTGCGTATTCACCAGCTTGTACGGATACACCACCAATTACAACGTCGTCTGAAAATGAAATTTTTGTATTGGCATTTGCTCCAGTCCTCCATTTTTTATCATAAGGAACTAAATTACCAAACACTTTGCGTTCTCTCGCTGCGGGTCGAGCATAATCTAAAGTAAATTCTGTAAGGCCAACTACTTGGGTAATTGTAGATGATGGAGACGGTTGCGGAGCTTGAACTTGGGCTTGGGCAGAAATAAACAAACAACAGAATAATAAGGTAATCAAGTTTAGTTTCATTATAATTAAATTAAAATTTATACAGACCAATATTATGAAATTCTAAAATTTATTCGTTATTTTATGGCAAAATTTAACTTTACGTAAATAAACATTATAATTATGGTATTACAATTACGCTCATTAGTATTAATGATTTTGCTGCCGGCCCTCTTTTTTGGGCAAGGTAGAAACCTTTGGTCGGAAGCAAAAATAGACCAAATTAACCCCAACGATGTAATAGAATATTCATCAGAAATTAAAAATCCATTGTTCCTTAATTTGGATAAAGCTGCTTTATCATCTATACTAATAGGCGCACCTGATCGGTTTGAGGCATCTACTTCTTCAATAATGTTGCAACTACCAAATCCTAATGGAGGGTTCGACACGTTTGAAATGTTTTCTACCCAAACGATGGCTAGAGAGTTAGCTGAGACACTTCCAGAAGTAAAAAGTTATGTAGGAAAAAATGTAGAAAAAAAGTCTCATTCTGTTAGAATTACCATTACACCTTACGGCTTTTATGCTATGACCACAGGAAGTGGTAAAGGCCAAACCTTTATTAATCCGTACGCTAGAAATAACGATATTTATGTTGTTTTTGCTAAACATCAGGTTGAAAAAGACCCTCTTCACGCGATGCTTTGTGAAGTAGACGATACTTTCGAGCATGATCATGACCATGATGTAACCTCTTTTTCTGACAGCAGTAACCTTATTTCTGATGGGAAACTGCGTAAGTATCGAATTGGAATAGCCTCTACTAGCCAATATTCAACTTTTCACTGGCAACAAGCGGGTATTGCTGCTTCTGCCGCCGAGCCTATAAAAAGAAATGCAGTTCAAGCGGCAATGGTTGTAACCTTAGATCGTGTTAATGAAATTTACGAACGTGATTTTGGAGCAACTTTAGAATTTATACCAAACAATAATATTTTGATTGTCATTAATTCTGCACAAGACCCTTACACTAATAATAATGGTGTTGCAATGCTTGGCCAAAACCAAACCCGATTTAATCAGCTAATTGGCGCTGCTAATTATGACATTGGCCATGTATTTAGCACAGGCGGTGGAGGAGTTGCAGCATTAGGTTCGTTGTGCATCAACTCGTTTAAAGCTCAAGGAGTAACTGGACTTCCACAACCCGTTGGAGATCCGTTTGATATAGATTATGTCTGTCACGAAATTGGACATCAGTTTGGTGCAGCTCATACTTTCAATAATTCTTGTGGAGGACAGCGTACAGCAGCAACTGCAATGGAACCAGGTGGTGGAAACACGATTATGGGTTACGCTGGAATTTGCCCGCCTTTTCCTCAAAGTCAGAGTGATGCAATGTTTCACTATATAAGTATCCAGCAAATTAGCACAAACTATAATGGTTCAGGGGGGAGCTGTGCACAAGAAATTACTATTGCCAATGCTGCACCAGTTGTTCAAGGTTTGCCTAACTATACTATTCCAAGGAACACTCCTTTTATGTTGGAAGCCATTGCTACAGATGCCAATGGAGACGACTTGACTTACAGCTGGGAACAACTAGATAATCAAATTGTAAATGCCCCTCCTGTAGCAACTGCAACTTCAGGTCCTAGCTTCCGAGTTTTCTTGCCCTCAGAAAGTCCAATAAGGTATTTTCCTTCAATGTCTACACTTCTTTCTAATCAATATTCAAATACGTGGGAAGTTTTACCTATTCTAAACAGGTCGTTTAACTTTGGTGTAGCCGTAAGGGATAATAATCCTATAGGTGGTCAAGTTTCAACCCAAACAACTACGGTAAATGCTATAGGTGCTGGCCCTTTTAGAGTTACCTCGCAAGCTACAACCGGTATTGTTTGGGAAGCTGGAGATACAGAAACCATTACATGGAATGTAGCGGATACTGATAATCCAAATGGAGTAAATGCTCAAAATGTTGACATTTTGCTTTCTACCAATAATGGACAAACCTACACCACTGTGTTAGCAGCCAATGTTCCTAACAACGGTAGTGCAGATATTGTGGTTCCAAATATTTTTACTAACAATGGTAGAATTATGGTTAAAGCATCTGATAACATATTTTTTGACATCAACAATGCTTTTATTTCAATTAGCGGCGATGGATCTGGCCCATCAATAGAATGTGAAGACTACGAAAATGATGAAACAATTGCAATACCTGACGGTGTTGGTCAAAATCAACCTGGTCAGCCTATTTTTTCTTCTATCAATATAGAGGAAGATTTAACCATTGAAAGTATTAAAGTTAGTGTTGATGTTACCCACACGTACATAGAAGATTTAGTCATACAGCTTATAGGTCCTGACGATCAATTCATTAATTTATTTTTAAGAGACTGTGGTAATGAAAACGGTATTCAAGTAACTTTTGAAGACTTTGCACCGTCTATTCCAGACAATTGTAGCAATCCTTTAACCGGTGTTTTTTCACCATCGGATGACACCAAAACGTTGGGACAATGGCAAGGAACAAGTACACAAGGTGAATGGTCTCTTGCCATCGCTGATTTCTTTATTCAAGATACGGGTGAGCTTAACTCTTGGTCTATGGAAATCTGTACCTCTAGCCTTGGTGTAGATAACCAAACAGCGAATACATTTGGCATTTATCCAAATCCTAGTAACGGAAACTTTGTATTAAGTTTATCGAGTCCATTAAATGAAAATGCTACCGGTAAATTATACAACATCCAAGGAAAATTACTTGAAGAAGTAAATATATCGGGCAATAGACTTCAACAACATATCCAACTAGGAAATGTAGCTAAGGGTATCTATCTTTTTGAAGTAAATGATGGGAACTCAAGAATAGTTGAAAAATTGATTATTAAATAGTCTTCGTACTGATTATCGATTTAAGCATTTAATAAAAATCCCGCTATTTGATATAGCGGGATTTTTATTACTAGTTGGATTAACCATTAACTTATACCAGTTATGAGTTGAAATTACTAAAAAAGAAAACGGCATTTCCCGACCGTTTCGGGATTGATTTTTTTTCTTAATGTAAATTAGAAAAATGAAGCATAACTTTAGCTATGGTTTCTTTTTGTAATGAAACACGAAAAGAAAAAAGGGTGTTTTATTACGGTAATTTCAATTGACAAATGGTATTAAATTAGTTAAAAAGGTTGAAAATTGATTACTGCATTAGCATTTTTAAAAAGTCATCTTCGGAAATTATCTGAACTCCAAGGCTTTCCGCTTTAGAAAGTTTACTTGGTCCCATATTTTCACCCGCTACTAAATAATTTGTTTTTTTAGAAATTGAACTGGTATTTTTACCCCCATTTTTTTCGATGAGCTTCTTTAATTCTTCTCTGCTTACTTTGGTAAAAACTCCCGAAATCACAAAGGTTTTGTTCTCTAAAACAGTGGTAGTCGATGCTATTTCTTCTTCTGATAAGGAAAATTGCAATCCATACGATTTTAGTTGATGAATGAGTTGAATGTTTGCTTCGTCAGCAAAGAATTGTTGTACACTAGCCGCTATTTTGTCGCCAATTTCGTCCGTTGCAACCAGGTCTTCGAAACTTGCCTCTTTTATTGCGTCAATATGTTTAAATGCTTTAGCTAACTTTTTAGCCACCGTTTCCCCTACATAGCGTATTCCAAGTGCAAATAAAACTCTTTCAAAAGGAACGCTTTTTGAACTTTTTACACCTTCAACTAAATTGGTTGCTGATTTTTCAGCCATACGTTCCAGTGGAAGCAAATCTTCTATGGTTAACGTATATAAATCGGCATAATTACTAATTAAACCTGCATCTACCAATTGCTGAACTGTTTCTCCTCCTAAGCCATCGATGTCCATTGCTTTTCTGCTAATAAAATGCTGAATACGACCTGCGACTTGAGGGGGACATGTTTGTGAATTTGGGCAATAATGCTGTGCTTCACCTTCCTTTCTTTCTAGTAAAGTCTTGCACTCTGGGCAATGTTCTATGTAGCTCGTAGGAACACTTTCTTTACTTCGGGCTGAAAAATCTACACCTACAATTTTTGGTATAATTTCCCCTCCTTTTTCTACGTAAACGGTATCTCCAACCCTAATATCAAGCTTCGCAATTTGATCTGCATTGTGCAATGAAGCTCTCTTAACGGTTGTTCCTGCAAGCTGAACTGGATCTAAATTAGCTACAGGAGTAATAGCACCCGTCCTTCCTACTTGGTAAGTTATTTCGTTTAATTTAGTAGCTACTTGTTCAGCTTTAAACTTATACGCTATTGCCCATCGTGGAGATTTAGCGGTAAATCCAAGCTCCTCTTGGTGTTGTATGGAATTAACTTTTACCACTACTCCATCTGTTTCATAAGGGAGTTCATGGCGGTGCTCGTTCCAATAATCAATATAGGCTTTTACCTCCGCTAAAGACTTACATAACTTAGCGGCTGTTGGCACTTTGAAACCCCATTTTCTAGCTAAATCTAAACTTTCAAACTGGGAGCTTATGCCTAAATTGTCTCCTGCTAATGCATATAAAAAACACGCTAATGGTCGTTTGGCAACTTCGGAGCTGTCTTGTAATTTTATGGTTCCAGAAGCGGTATTTCTTGGATTGGCATAAGGTTCCTCTCCTTGTTCTATTCGCTCTTCATTAATTTTTGCAAAGCCTTGGTAAGGAAGTATAATTTCTCCTCTGATGTGAAATTTTGAAGGGTAACCTTCTCCTTTTAAGCTTAATGGGACACTTTTTATGGTTCTAACATTATTCGTAATATCATCTCCTTGTATTCCGTCCCCACGTGTAATCGCTTTGGTAAGTTGTCCATTTTCATAGGTTAAACTTATGGAAGCGCCATCATACTTCAACTCACATACATAGGAAGGTGTGGTGTCTATAATTTTTGTAATTCGGTTTTCCCAATCTTTCAAATTTTCAAAGGAATAGGAATTGGATAATGAATACATGCGGTATTCATGAACTACGGTTTCAAAATTTTTAGTAACGCCTCCACCTACTCTTACAGAAGGGGAATTTTTATCATAAAATTGAGGATATTTTTTCTCTAAAGCAACTAACTCCTGAAGTAATTGGTCAAATTCATAATCAGAAATTTCTGGAGTATCTTCTATATAGTATAAATGATTGTGTCTTTCCAACTCTTTTCTTAGGAAAAGGATTCTTTCTTTATCTGGATCAGTACTGAATAAATCTAGTGTCAATTTACTATGAATTTAGTTATCTAATAATTTAAGTTTCGCAAAACGAAGCAGAAGGCTTTTTACGCCACCAGCTTGAAAATTAATTGCTGCTTTTTTGTCAACACCAACCCCACTTACTTCTACCACTTGGCCTTTTCCAAAGCGTTGGTGTTCGACCCATTGTCCTTCGTTGAGCTGAATAATTTTGGAAGTGTCAGAGGGTTTCACGCTACCTTCTGGTTTAATCTTTCTCAATCGTTTAACAGACGAGGGGGTTTCTTTTGGCGGTGGTGTGCCTTTCTGTGGTTTTTCAGTTCTTAGCTTAGACTTGTCAATTTCATCATCAAAAATGTCTGGATTAAGAAAAGACTTGAATTGATAATTATCTACAGGAATCATGTATTCCAAGAACTTATCGTCTATTTCTTCAATAAACCGACTTGGTTCTGCGTCTATTAACTTTCCCCATCTGTACCTTGACAATACATAGGTTAAATAAGCTTGTTTTTCGGCACGAGTTAAGGCAACGTAAAAAAGTCTGCGTTCTTCTTCCAGCTCAGTTCGTGTGCTCATACTCATGGCAGAAGGAAATAAATCTTCCTCCATTCCCACAATAAAAACATACGGAAACTCCAGTCCTTTAGCTAAGTGAATAGTCATAAGAGCTACCCTATCTACTTCATCTGTTTCTTTATCTAAATCAGTAGCCAGCGAAACGTCTTCTAAAAACTCAGTTAAAGAGCCTGTGCTATCCGCAATTTCTTTCTGACCTTCAACAAAATCTTGTACCCCATTTAATAGTTCTTCTATGTTTTCGATTCGAGCAATACCTTCTGGAGTGCCGTCTTTTTTCATTTCCTGAATCAGCCCCGTTTTTTTGACTACCATTTCTGCCATTTGAAAAGCATCGTATTTTTCACTATACACTTGAAAACTCTTTATCATATTTATAAAGTTAGTCAACTTGGTGATGGTGGGTTTATTTATTGCTAAATTGAGCTTTTCGATGTGCTCGATAACTTCAAAAATTGAGCGCTTGTAGTGGTTTGCAGCAAGGTTAAGTTTATCTAATGTTGTTTGTCCAATTCCTCTTGCTGGAAAGTTAATTACTCGAATAAGTGCTTCTTCATCTTTAGGGTTTACAACTAACCTAAGGTAAGAAAGTACATCTTTAATTTCTTTCCGCTGATAGAATGAAAGTCCTCCATAAATTCGGTAGGGGATATCTCTCTTCCGAAGAGCGTCTTCCATTGCCCTACTTTGGGCATTGGTTCGGTATAAAATGGCAAAGTCACTATTTTTTAAGCCATTTTCCATCCGACTTTCAAAAATTGTACTTGCAACAAAACGGCCTTCTTCGGCGTCATTCATTAACCGATTGACCTTTATTTTTGGACCATCGTCATTGGCGGTCCAAACTACTTTATCTAACCTTGTTTTATTTTTTTCAATTACTGAGTTTGCAGCTTCGACTATGTTTTTAGTCGAACGGTAATTTTGTTCCAATCGAAATGTTTTCACATCTGCATAATCCCGTTGAAAGTTAAGGATGTTGTTGATGTTTGCTCCTCGAAAGGCATAAATACTTTGAGCGTCGTCTCCTACCACACAGATGTTCTGAAAACGATCGCTGAGCGCTTTAACAATAAGGTATTGGGAGTGGTTGGTATCTTGGTACTCATCTACCAAAATATACTTGAACCGCTGTTGATACTTGGCGAGAACTTCTGGAAAACGAGTTAATAATTCATTGGTACGAAGTAGTAAGTCGTCAAAATCCATCGCACCAGCTTTAAAGCAACGTTCGACATATTCTTTGTATATATCTCCCATTCGTGGTCGTTTAGCCATGGCATCTGCTTCCTGCAACTCGATATCGCGTTGGTAAGCTTTTACGGTAATAAGTGAATTTTTATACGATGAAATTCGAGATTGAATTTGCTTGTACTTGTACACATCTTTATCCAGGCCAAAATCTTTAATTATCGCTCTTAATAAACGCTGTGCGTCCTGTGTATCGTAAATGGTAAAGTTGGAAGGAAAACCTAATTTATCTGCTTCGGATCGAAGAAGCTTTGCAAATACGGAGTGGAAAGTACCCATCCACAAGTTTTTTGCTTCTGAACTTCCTACAATAGCAGAAATTCGTTCTTTCATCTCGCGTGCAGCTTTGTTGGTAAAGGTTAGTGCTAAAATATTAAACGCATCTACACCCTCGCTCATTAAATAAGCAATGCGATACGTTAACACCCTTGTTTTGCCAGACCCTGCACCAGCGATTACAATCATCGGGCCATCTTTCTGCAATACAGCTTCTCGCTGAGCTTCATTTAATTGATTGATATAGGTTTGCAAAGAATATGGATTTTAGAATTTATTAAAGTACCCAAAAGTAAAAAAAACACTTTAATAAAAGCTAAAAACAGGGGTTAATCTTGACCAAAAAGAATAAAAAGAATCCTATCTTTGAACTTCATTTTTTAGATTGGTTTATGGATTATATGGATTATGTTTTTTTACTTTCCCCTACGGTTGCTGTTGGTTTATTGGCTTATTATTTTTTTGAGCGTCATACCCGTCATCTTGAAAATATTAAATTAAGAGAACTGCATTTTAAACACCGAAAGCAAAGTTTGCCTTTGCGCTTGCAAGCTTATGAACGCCTTGTTTTGTTTTTAGAACGCATCTCTCCCAACCAATTGGTACTTCGAATGAGTCCAGTTGGTAGCGACAAACAGGATTATGAAAACCTATTAGTCCAAAGTATTATTCAAGAATTTGAACACAATTTGACCCAACAAATTTATGTTAGTGAGGAGTGTTGGAATGTAATTCGAGCTTCAAAAAACTCAACTATTTCGCTCATTCGAAAAATGAGTATGAGTGAAAATGTTACTTCTGCGCAAAAACTGAGGGAAGAATTACTTAATTATTTATTAGAAAAAGAAGCGCCAAGCGAGACCGGATTGGCTTATGTAAACAGTGAAGTGAAAAAATTGTGGAGTTAACTGATATTAGTTGTAAATTTTAAATTCGAAAATTCTTATTTCGCTTTTCGATATTCTTTATTCTGAATTCTTTATTCTTTATTCTTTATTCTTTATTCGGTATTCAGTATTCGATATTCTGTATTCGATATTCTTTATTCTTTATTCGGTATTCGATATTCAGTATTCGATATTCAGTATTCGATATTCATTATTCTGTAAGTAATATTACTTATCTTTTAATTCCGATTGAAGGAGACTCTCTTGAAACCTTTGATGAGCGTATTTGAAGCCTTGTTGCCACCACTCCCTCATTAATTTCTTTTTAAAAATAAGTGAATTTTCAGTTAACTTTGTGGGAGTGTAAAATAAATTAAGTTGAACGTTTTGCTGAGATGCTGCTAATTTTCCTTCTCTTATATCGTGACGTTCTACTTGGTCCAAAAGAAATCCAAATAAATTCATCATTAATGCGAACGGATTTTTTCCTAAAACTTTCTCTTGGTCTTGTGCTTCAGCTTCTAAAATGATAGCATCTAAGTTTTTTGCTCCGCGACGAATAGCTTCATTTATAGGAACCATGCTTCCTAAGCCTCCGTCGGCATATTCGCATCCATTAATAGTTACCAAACTCATAAAGGGAACTAGATTGCAAGAAACCCATATCCATTGGGTAAACTCGTCGTAACCATAATCTTTAATTGATTTGTATTCAATTTTATTTTTTGTTAGGTTAGAAACAGTAATTACGACTTCTTTCCCGCTGTTTTTAAGCCGAATAAACTCCTCTAAGGTAAAATTTTTGCGAATGGTTTTTAATAAATTCTTGCTTTCTCCGAAGGTTCTTCTTTTTTTTATAAACTGAATTAGCGTGTTTAGGAAGTTTATAGAGACAAACTCTCTGCCCTCTTTTTTGCGTTTTATAAAGGGGTTTAAGCTGAAAATATCGTTTTGATTTACATTGGTATAAATTTCTTTCAATTTATCTATGTTTCCCAAAGCCAAGTGAGGAATAAGAAGGCTCCCGGTAGAACTGCCAACCAAAACTTGGTAATCATGCTTTGCTTCTTTCATCAAGAACTCGGCTACACCTCCAGCAAAAGCTCCTTTGCTTCCACCACCAGAAATTACTAATCCATTCATTTTCGAAGTATTTTTACCACTAGCTCTTTCTCAGTGTTTGTCATTTCTGGAAGTAAACTTTGTAAAGCTTGTTTGTGTTTAGCATCCGAAGCTAACTCGGTAAGCATTGCTTTGCAAAAATCACGATAAACCCAAGTTGGATGTAAACTGGACGAAACTAAGTTTAAGTAAGCTTGGTCTGTAAATACATCTAACTGGTAAAGGTAGTTAAAGGCTATTTTACGTACATTAAAATCGAAACTACTATTGGTGTAATTGTTTAATTCTTGAAAGTATTTTTGTGTATTTTGGGGCTCATACTCATTAGTTACTAAAGCAAGTAATAACCAAAGTTGGCGAATATTCTTCTCTTGAAAACCAACGCTATTTTTTGTAATATCTAAGTACGTTTGTCTACGACTTGGAAAATTCTGCCACAAATTAAACAATGCTTTTTCTATTGTTATATATGATTTCTCTAGAAGTAATTGCTCGTAATCTTCTTGTAGCTCGTTTGGTATTTCTTTTAAAAATAAGGCAACCGCTTGTTTTGTGTAAAGGGACTTCGACCGAAGAGCTCTACGGTATAAATTTATTGCTTCTTGTGAAGTAGCCTCACCTATCTGAAAAACTGCTTCTTGGTTAATATAGCTAGAAAAATCTTTACTCATTAAGCGGGAAAGCTCTGCTGATTTTTGATGTAAGGGTTTATCTCTCACCGAAATAAGCTCTAAATATTGCCGCATAAAAAGAGATTTTTTCAATGAAGTAAGGGCTTCTTCGGCTTGAAAAGCGGACTGTTGAAGCCAATCTCTTTTAAAAGCAACAACATCTACTGAGGAAACTTTGGTAATTTCAGCTAAAAAATCATCTGTTGTTGCAGTGGAAAATTGATGCTTTTCAATGTAATTCTTTACGGCTAATCGAAATTTCTCAGGGCCCATTTTTTCTCTTAAAACATGTAATGCCCAAGCGCCTTTTTGGTAATAAGTTAAAGAAGAAGCCTTTGTTCGTAGAATAGCTTCACCTTTGCCTTTATCGCTAAGGGCCTTTAATTGCTCGGCAGATTCATACAAAGAACGGTAAAAATGTTCTTCCCCAATAAATTCACGTTCAGCTAAAAGCGCAAAATAGGTCGCAAAACCTTCTTGCAACCAATGATGTTCGTCTGATTCTGCTGTCACCAAATTTCCGAACCATTGATGCGCCATTTCATGCGCATTTACGCTCACATAATTATGATCATTAAACCCAATACTATCTACCACAAAATTTTCAGAGAAAATAGTGAGTGTTGTGTTTTCCATACCTGAATATAAAAAATCACGAACAGGCACTTGTTGGTATATTTCCCAAGGATAATTCACTCCTATTTCAGCTTCAAAAAAATCCATCATTTCTGCTGAAAACCTGTAAGTAGGTTCCCATTTTAAACTGTCTTTAGTAGAGGTGTATAAATGAAGTGGAAGATTTCGGTTAGTGAAAATTTCTTTTTTATAGTAATCGCCTACCGCTAAAGCAGCAAGGTAGCTACTCATGGGTTTATTCATTTTGTACGTCCATCTTGTTGAAGAGTCTGATAAGTGTTGATGGATTAGTTGTCCGTTAGCTAAAGTCACTAAATTTGACGGGGCTTCAACTGAAATACTAAATATTAGTTTATCCCTTGGGTTATCTAACGAAGGTAGCCAATGCGAGGTAAACTTTCCTTGTCCTTGTGTCCAAATTTGTTGTTCTCCTTCATCCCAAGGTAATCCATAAAAATACATAGCTTGACTTGGAGTTGCTGTATAATCAAGGCTAAACTCTAAGGTTTTTCCTTTTTTAAATTTACCGTGAAAAATAATTTTTGTAGGAGTTTGCTCTAAACGTACACGCTTAGGAATATCTGTATTTTTAATTTCGATATTTTGTGCATCCAAAAAAAAGCTTGTCGTATCTTGCGTAAATAGGGCTTTGTATTTCGCTTTTCCTTGCACTTCTTTTGAGGAGGGAATGAATCGAATGTTAGCTTCTACTGACTGAAAATCGATACTTGGCTGGTATTGAGCATAAAAAATGCGAGGCATTAAGCCTAAGACTAAAAAAAAGGTAAACTTAAATAGAATATTTAAACGTAAATCTTTCAATGATTAATCAATTTTTGTAAAGGTAGTAAAGATTAGGAAAATTACTTCCCTAATTCTTATTCATCAAAAGCAAGTATATCTTTAGAGTTGAATCCTACTGTTATTTCATCTCCAAGAACTGCCTCTGGCGTAACCACTGTAAGATGTTCTCCATTCTCTAATTGAAGCATTAGTTGTGTGTGTGTGCCTAGAAAGGTTCGTTTAATTATTTTAGCGCTCGTTACATACTCACAATCGGCAACATTTACACTAATTTTTTCGTTTCTAATGGCGTGACAACAATCTTCTTTAAGTGGACATTGAAAGGCTTTTTTTAGTCCTTTGTTAAGTTGTACCGTGTTTCCGAATAAGGAAGCAACATAAATGGATTGTGGCTTGTTGTATAACTGAGAGGCTTCGTCTTTTTGGATCAGGCTTCCGTTCTGAAAAATAAGAATTTCATCTGCAACTGCTAAGGCGTCTTGTGTATCGTGGGTAACAAAAATGGCAGTTACGCCCATTTTCTTAATGATATTAAATACTTCATTTCGCAATTGCATACGCAGCATTGCGTCCAAATTACTAAATGGTTCATCTAAAATAAGTAACGAAGGATTTGGCGCTAATGCTCTTGCTAAAGCGACACGTTGCTGTTGACCTCCGGATAATTCGTGGGGGTATCGGTGGTGAAAATCTTTAAGACCTACTAATTCTAATACTTCCCTAGCTATATCTTTTTTATTTTTTAATTTAGAAATTCCATACAAAACGTTATCTAAAACCGATAAGTGAGGAAAAAGTGCGTATTCTTGAAACACCATGCCAATATTCCTTTTTTCAGGAACAACAACTTTTTTGATGGAAGAAACTTCTTTCCCATTGATGCTAATGGTGCCTCTATCTGGATTTTCTAGACCAGCGATTAATCTAATAAGAGTAGTCTTTCCGCTACCACTCTCCCCTACTACTGCGCAAATATCCCCCCGATTAATATAAAAGTCGACATCCTTAACCGCGAAGTTCTTACCACCGTCAAAGCTTTTAGAAAGTGAATTTATTTCTAGAATTTTATCCATGTTGCAAAAGTAACTTATTTAAAAAAATTACGGGTATTACGGCTGTTAATATAATAAATAAGGATGGAATAGCTGCATGCATCACCATTTCGTCGCTTGCATATTCAAATGCTTTTACGGCTAAGGTATTGATGTGATAAGGCTTGAGAATTAATGTTAAGGGTAATTCCTTTAGGGTATCAATAAAAACTAAAATAAATGCGCTAAGCATCCCTGCTTTTACGAGGGGTAATTCTATTTTAAAAAAGGTTTTGAAATTACCCATTCCTAAAACTTTTGAAGAATCGGGAATGCTTGTATTTACTTTTAATGCTGAAGATTCTAATGGCTGATATGCAACCGCTAAAAATCGAACGATGTATGCGTAAACCAAGGCTATAAGTGTACCATTTATAATAAATTTACTCGCTATACCTTTTTCAATAAGCCACTTATCTAGAAAAAGTGTGGGTATCATAATTCCTATTGCAACAACAGCCCCCGGAATCGCGTAACCAAGAACACCTAACTTTGCAGCGTTTTGAAGGTGGTAAATTTTGTTCCATTTAGAAAAATAAAGCAACAATAAAGCAAAGAATACGGTAAACAAAGCTGTTACAAATGCAATTCCAAAACTTTGAAAAGAAAGCCAAAATAGGTTTTCGTTAAATACACTATCAAAAGTTTGAACAGCCCAAATGAGCAATTGAAAAACGGGGAGAATAAATCCTAGTAAAACAGGAATTAACACCCAAAAAGTAACCCCTAATTTGCCAAAAGTTGGAAGGTAAATCCGATTAGATGCGGTTACTCTTCCAGATTTTGCCGAAGAAAATTGCATTTTTTTGCGTTGCCATTTTTCTAATAAAATCAAACTAAAAATAAGCACCAATAAGAGCGCAGAGAGGTATATTGCCGTTTCTGGCTCTTCTAATGAAAACCATGACCTGAAAATTCCTGTAGTAAAGGTGTTCACACCATAATATTGTGCGGCACCGTAATCGTTAAGCACCTCCATTAGAACCAAAATTAACCCAGCAATTATGGCAGGTCTTGCTAAAGGAAGTATGAGTTTAAAAAAAGATGATTTTTCACTAGAACCTAATAGTCGAGAGGCTTCTAATAAATTAATAGCTTGGGTTAAAAAAAAAGTTCTAGCACTAACATAAACATAAGGAAACAATGAAATACTTAACACGAAAGAAAGTCCAAATACATTCATGATATCTACCTTAAAGTCAGCCACGCCAAAAAAGGCAAAAATATTGGATACACTACCTCCATAATCCAAGAAGCCTGCGTAAGCATAAGCCATAATATAGCCCGGCACGGCTAAAGGAATGATGAGCATCCATTCTAAATGCTTGCGCAAAGGAAACTCATATCGGGTTACTAACCATGCGGTAGAAACACCAAAAACAAGGGTAATAACAGCACATAATATGGCTAAAAAAAAGGAGTTAGAAAGGTAGTCAAAAAGAAGGTAATTACTAATGTGTTGCCAGCTCTCACCGGGTCCATCAAATAGTTTTACGATAATAGTTATAACTGGTAATGCAATGATTATGAGCAACAACAAAGTAGCCCATGACCATCGATTAAAATCTCTTCGTAAAAGTAAAAAACTTGTTTTAAGTCCCATTAAGAATTACTTCCAACCCGCTTCATCAAACAAAATTACAGCACGTTTATTTAATTCACCTAATTTATTGAGTGGTAGTTCATCTTCTTTAAAATCTCCCCATTGCTTTAACACTTCAGCCATTTCAACATTAATATTTACAGGGTATTCAAAGTTAGATGAGGCAAAAATGTTTTGCGCTTTTTCACTGAGTAAAAACTCAATAAACTGAATTGCATTTTGTTTATTGGGCGCATATTTAGCAACACCCGCACCACTTACATTTATGTGTGTTCCTCGATCGTCTTGATTGGGAAAGAAAATACCTACCTTTTCACTCGCTTCTAATTCAGTTTTATCGCTAGAATTTAGCATTTTACCAACGTAGTAAGTGTTAACTATCGCTAAATCACCTTCGCCAGATGCAACAGCTTTAACTTGGTCTCTGTCATTTCCTTTTGGAGAACGCGCCATGTTAGCTACCATAGCTTTTGCCCACAATCTGGCTTCATCTTCTCCATCGTTTGCAACTATAGAAGCCATTAAAGATTGGTTGTAAATATTTGAAGAACTTCTTAAAAGCAGCTTGCCGTTCCATTTCTCATCCACTAAATTCTCGTATGAACTTAGTTCAGAAGCATCTACTCGCTCCTTAGCGTATGCAATTACTCGCGCACGTTTGGTAAGCGCAAACCACTGGTTATTTTCGTCCTTCAAATGCGAAGGGACTAAAGAATCTAAAATTTTAGAAGATATAGGTTGAAGCAAATCTTTTTCTTTTGCTCTATGTAATCTTCCTGCATCTACTGTAATTAATACATCTGCTGGCGATTGAGGTCCTTCTAAAATCATTTTTTGAATTAACTCGTCAGCACTTGCATTTATAACATTCACTTTTATGCCGGTTTCGTCTTCAAAAAGCTTAAATAATTCTTGGTCTGATTCGTAATGCCTATGAGTATAGACGTTAAGTTCCTTTAATACTTCTTTTTTTGAAGCCTCTTTTTCACAAGATGTAAAAATTGAAACTATTAATCCTAAAATAAGTAATTTCTTCATTTTCCCTTTTTCATGCAAATATACGACGTGATTCTTATTTAGATTAAGTTTTAATAAAAAAATAATTAAATACCAAAATCTGAAAAATACAAATACACAAAATAGGCGTTTAATACCGCAAAAAATAATGCGGGCGTGGACTGTAAAATACTATCTTTTATGTAAACACGAGTTGCAAAACCTAGTACCATTAACAAGCAAAGGCCAGATGCAGAGAGCAAGAAAAAAAATGGTAACCAAGTTCCTACAAACAAACCAACACCTCCTAAAATTTCAAGAAGGCCAACTAGTTTTCGGTACTTGCTTAATCCGTACCTCACAAATTCAGCCTTCATGTATGCAGAAGTGAAAGCCATGACCCCGTACCAAACAAACGAGAAAGATGTAAAGTATATCAAAATATCTATTTCCGACACTTTTTTTGAACAAATGTAGTTGAAATCGTCATTTACCACTTGTCTATTAAGATTATTTAGGGAAATAAAGACTATGTTAAAAAAAGACTTTAAAAAACAAGAAATAGCTAAGTTTGAAGTAAAAAAGAACATGAAAAACCTAAGTATATATCAAGTTGATGCTTTCTCAGAAAAAGTGTTTGGAGGGAATCCCGCTGCGGTAGTACTTCTCCCTCACAATTTGAACTTAGGAGATGAAGTTTTACAACAAATTGCTGCTGAAAATAATCTTTCAGAAACTGCTTTTTTGCTTCTAGGTGAAGTCAACCAAATTTCAAGTCGTATAAAGCTGCGTTGGTTCACACCAAAAGCAGAGGTGAACTTGTGTGGCCATGCAACATTGGCTAGTGCCTTTGTGTATTTCAATTACATTAATAAGAAAACGAAGAAGGTTATTTTTTCAACCAAATCAGGTGATTTAGCGTGTGAATTAAAAGAAGGCAAAATTAGTATAGAATTACCCAAAGACGAGATTAAACCCCTTTCAGTGACGAAAGAGTTTAAAAAACTCACCCATATTTCACCAATTGAAGCTTACGCTGGGAGAGAAGACTTACTGCTCGTCTACAAAAATGAAGTGGATATAGTAAACGCAATCCCAAATCTTAGCCTAATTGAAAAAATAAACTATCGCGGACTGATCGTTACATCAAGGGGTAAAAAGGTAGATGTTGTTTCTCGATTTTTCACTCCACAATTAGGTATAAATGAAGATCCAGTTACAGGCTCAGCTCACACTACTTTAGCTGCTTACTGGAGTTTGAAATTAGATAAAAAGAACCTTATTTGTCAACAACTTTCTGAACGAAGCGGGATAATTTCATTGCAAGTTCATGAGCAGTATATAGAACTTCGGGGAAATGCTTCACTTTACTTAAAAGGCGAAATTTACGTAGACGATTAATGTAAAGAAAGAATCCAAAAATGAATTTTCGTATTTTTCCAACTATATCAACTCTTTTTTTGTGTAATTTTAGGTACTTGATTCATAAAGCACTTATATTGGCATTATACATAAATAGAATTTTCAAAAAAAATAATATAAAACTAGAAATGCATGTCGAACATTAGCTTAATTATAGAAGAAAGAGCCGCAAATATTGGAAACTTCATGGTGGGTAGATTGCTTCCGTTTAGACAAAAAAGATCTGTTGGTCCTTTTGTTTTTATAGATCACATGGGACCTGTACAAATGAACAAAAGAGACAACTTGGATGTTCTACCGCATCCGCACATAGGCTTATCTACCTTAACCTTTTTATTCGAAGGCTCTATAGTACATCGCGACAGCATAGGTACTAAAATGGAAATCCTTCCTGGTGCGGTAAATTGGATGACGGCTGGAAAAGGAGTTGTTCATTCAGAGCGAACTCCAAATTACCTTAGAAATTCAGAAAAAGAATTACACGGTTTGCAAATATGGGTTGCTTTACCAAAGAATTTAGAAAATTGTGAGCCTAGTTTTACGCATATTTCTGCAAAAGACTTACCTGTCTGGGAAAAAGACAATGTTCATTATAAGCTAATTGCAGGTGAAGCATTAGGTAAAAAATCACCTGTTCCAGTTCATAGTAATCTTTACTTTATAGAACTTAAAAGTAAGGAAGCAAGACAAATTTCTCTTGAAAAAACACTCTATGGCGAAAGTGCTTTATACATCTTAGAAGGCTCTGTTTCTGACGATGGAAACACGTACGGCCCTAAACAAATACTCATAGCAAAAGACGCTTCGCTCTGTACGTTTAAAATGGCAGAAAATACTACTGTATACATTTTTGGTGGTGAAGCTTTTCCAGAAGAAAGGTATATCGATTGGAATTTTGTTTCGTCTAGCAAGGAGGAACTTAAAAAAGCAAAAGCTGACTGGATAGCGCAAAAATTCCCAAAAGTACCCGGAGAGACAGACTTTGTTCCTTATCCGACAGCTTAAATAAGTTATATGAATGGGCTTATAGTCATCTAAATAGTCTAACTTTATAATTGTTATCATCGTTTTCAGATAATTTATGTAATGAAAGTAATTAGTTGAAATTTCAGAGTCAATACATACATGAATGAAACAAATAAGGATATTTTTAGCTATATTTGGATTTAAATTAAAAAAACAATCAACATGATCATCAGCACAACAGAAAACATCCCAAACAAAGAAATAGTTGAAATTTTAGGCATAGCGCGAGGCAGTACAGTAAGAGCTAAAAGTGTTGCAAGCGACTTTATTGCTGGGCTTAAAAATATAGTAGGAGGTGAATTAAACGAATACACCAAACTACAAGGCCAATCAAGAGAGCAAGCGCTTAAACGTATGATTGACGATGCTAAAAAAATTGGCGCTGATGCAGTAATTTGTGTACGTCTAAATACATCTACAATTACTAGCGGAGCTTCAGAAATACTTGCCTATGGCACAGCTGTTAAACTCAAGTAGTATGTTATCTATTTTCTTTCCAATTGTATTACTAATTCTGTATGCCATTATTGGTATAACAGCCCTTGTTATAATTATTTACTTGATTATTAAGCGAATAAACGAATACGGGAATGAAGATTTTGAACACCGCGATAATTAATTTTTTTTGAAAAGACTTAGAGCGATTTAAACTTGCTTAATCGAAATTGACTATCAACTTATAAAATTTTGTTAGCGCCTCTGTGCTACTAAAGCAAGCATCTATACATATGCACCTCCTACTGTTTTTACTTAAAAAAAGTTTAAACTAAAGCTATAATCAGTAAAAAATAATAACCTTTAAAATAAAACAATATGCAACTCAAGTCTCTTTTTCTATTTCTTATTGTCATTTTTACCATTGAGCATACACATGCACAAGAATCTAAAAAAACATATCTAGGAACTGGATTAAGCTATGGATCTGAGATTAAGGGCGCCGGAGTTGGTGCGCTAGCAGAATTTTTTCTAAACGATGAGATTAGCTTTTCTCCACAAGTCAATTATTTTTTTCCAAGAAGATTTAGCGGAGGACCAAAAAGTAGTTTTTGGGAGGTCAACACAAACCTAAATTACTATTTCTATCAATCCAACGAAGCCAATATCTACGGATTAGGTGGTCTGAACTATGCTAACATAAGTGGTTCCACCAATCCGTTCAAGGCAATTAATGCGCGTTTAGGGCTAAATTTAGGATTAGGCGCTAGCATCAATATAAATTCAAATTTCACCCCTTTTGCAGAAGCAAGATACGTAGTTTCTAGTTACGATCAATTGGTTGTGTTTGTAGGAATTAAGTTCAGGTATTAAGCTTTGTTCGATTTAAATAAACAAGAAAGTAAATCAGACCATTCGGTCGATTCTACAAATCACGCACATGGTGTTTAATACCATTTACTAATTGAAATTACCCTAATAAAACGCTCTTTTTTCCTTTCTGTTTCATTAAAAAAAAGAAATCATAGCTATGGCTATGATTAATTTTTCTAATTCAGATAAAGAAAAAAATCATCGCTTTCTTTTCCAGTAATTTCAACTAATAACTGGTAAAACTAAATCGGGTTCCCTAATACATGTTGCTAGCTCGGCTCATTCTTTTCCTGCTACTCTAGGTAAATCGGGTTTATGCTATTTTGTAGTATACAAAAAAGCCCTGATTATACCAGGGCTTTTATAAGTCTAAACCATTTGTTTAACGTTTAATCACTTTAAAGGTTTCTTTTTTACCCTCAATAGTTACACTCATTAAATAAATACCAGTTTGCAGTTCACTCATATTTAAGCTATGATTAGTAGCTCTCGGTTGAGTAGCAAAAACTTGTTTTCCTCTTATGTCAAACATTATTACTTCGTCTATGTTAGAAAGTGAAGACAAATGCAACTCATTAACTACTGGATTCGGGTAATAAGTAAAGCCAAAAACATCAAATGAAGTAGTTGAAAAAGTTGGGGAAGTCACTGTCATTTCAAAAGGCTCAGGTATTCCTACTGAAGGCTGACCACCTTGACAAGATTGAGCTATATCAGAGACTAAGACCATGTAAAACGCTCCTGTAGTTGAAACAAAGGTTTCGCCTGCCAAATCTTTACCATCTGTATTGGTATCCCAAAGTAAAATACCATCTTCAGAAAAACCATCAAACAACCTAAATCTGTCGTTATCAAATTGATTATCTACTACACTTCCAGACTCAAATGCTAAAACAATACCTAATTCTATAGGACTTGCAGTAGAGACAAACAACCATTCTTTAAATTCTAGGTTTCCGTAGCAGTGAGATTCAAAAACTTGTTGTCCGCTAGCCACATCAATTGGTATGATAGGAGTTCTGAAATTATGTCTTGGAGACCATAAACTAAATTCATCATCACCACATATAGCTCTTACTGCATATGAGAATTGTGTTGATGAAGGTAAATCTTCTAAAAGCAAAAACTCTTCATCTACAATTACTGAAGTTGCAGCATCAGAATCGAACGCAAAACCTTGTTCTCCATACTGAACTTCCCATTGTGTTTCAGTTCCATTTCCTTGCCACTCCAATTCTGTTTGACCTACACCAACAATTTCTGATTCAAGGTTAGAAGGTCTTGCACAAGTAATTAAATCAATTTGTAGGGTGTAAGCTAAAGATTGAGTAGTGGTACTTGAAATTACAATTTTATAATCATTGCCTTCTAATACTGGTACTTCAAAAAGCTCTATAGGAGCAGTATTAAATCCATTAGCAAAACCTGCGTAACAGTTCACACCAATATCATTACAAGATTCATAAACAAAAATTGCTGCATTATTTCCTGAAAGTCCAGATAAGTTAATAGTTACAGCAGCATCTTGTGGAGCTGTGAAGCTATACACTACGTCATTAGCATTTAAAAAATTACCCGTAGTACCACAATCACTACCTGGTTGACCAGCATAAAAATTAAGATAATTAGAAGTATTATCAGTTGTCGTGTATGGCAATTCCTCTATAGTAATTGGAGCACCGCAACCTACGCCTTCAAAAATAGTACTGAAATCGGAAATTACCGCTTCTGAAAGACCGTTACCTTCTCCACAATCTGCAAAAAGGTAAGCAGTATAATCTTCATCTTCTTCTAATCCTGTAATTAGAGTAGAAGTTTGACCAGCTGGAATTATTTCGGTATAAACAGGTTCGTCTTCTTCTGGATCATCACCTTCTAGGTAAACTTCAAGAATGTAACCATTTTCTGCACCTGTAACTTCTGGCCATGAAGCCTCTGCTGTCTCTAAGCCTTCATTAAAAATATTTAAAAATAAAGGCCTAAAACAATCAGGAGCCTCAACAACTCTGAAGTTATCTATATGAAACCAAACATCTACAGAAGTAACTCGGCTGGCGTGAAAACCAATCATTACGTTACCCGTGTAGCCTTCTAAAGAAATAGTAGGAGTTTGAACTGTATTCGGGATATTTGAATTGTTGTAAGTTAAAAGAACATCATCCGTAAACCAGGTTTCACCACCATCTGTTGAAACTACAACATCAACAGTGTGAGAACCCATAGATGGTGCAATAGCTGTTCCTGAAAAAGGAGTTACAATAACATCGTATTCTAAAGCGTAAATTTGTGATCCATCTCCTAAATTAATTACAGGAGAATACAACCACTCGTTCCCGTTTACCCATAAATTAACCCTTGCAGATAAACCGTTTGGATGAGAAGGATTGTTAGCAAAAGGCCCTGATAACCAAGTTCCATTAGCACCATTTGGTGTTTTCCCATCTACAAAAGCACCCGTGCCTTCACTCCAACAAGGCATATTAGCGTTGGTATTAAAGTTACCCGTTGCTTGTGAAAAGTCTTCGGTTGCTGTAGGTGGCTGCAAAGGTAAGCACGGGGTTGTAAAAACTTGCGTACCTCCGGGATTACTGTTGCCAAATTCACACTGAGAAATAACAACAATCCGATAATTTGTAAGTCCGTCTAACCCTTCTACAGTGAGCGTAGTAGTTCCCGCTGGAAGAACTCCTTCTTGAAGTGGTGGAGTGGTAAATGGGTTTTGGTTTGCTAAAAATATTCGCCAAATGAAACCTTCGGTGGCTTCTGGAACATCGTCCCACTGAAAAGAGACTGGACCACCAGTGTTTTCCGTAACTATAACATTTTGAGGGTTTGGACAAGTTTGAAAAGTTTCAAAATCCAATGATAAATCTAAAGAAGTGTGATGTGTTCCTGCAAGTAGGAAACTACTAAATAACAATAGTAAATAGGGTAATATTTTATTCATATCCTGTTGTTTTAATGACGGTCTAAATTTAAGAAAAAGTTATGAATACGAAAGCGTATTTAAAACTAATTCAAAAATTATTAATTATTTGTTATTTATAAATTCAAAAACCGCTATTAATAGCGGTTTTTGAGTTGAATTATTCGGTTTCAAATTTCTCCATTACAGCATCACTTACACCCACCATAGAGAAGCCTCCATCGTGAAATAAATTTTGCATAGTTACCTTTTTAGTTAAATCTGAAAACAAACTAATGGTATAATCCGCACACTCTAAGGCAGTTGCATTTCCGAGTGGAGACATTTTTTCTGCATAATTAATAAACCCATCGAAGCCTTTTACGCCTTTTCCAGCGGTTGTAGGTGTTGGTGATTGAGAAATAGTATTTACTCTAACTTTTTTATCCTTGCCAAAGAAATACCCAAAGCTTCTCGCAATAGATTCTAAAAATGCTTTGTTGTCGGCCATATCGTTATAATCTGGGAATACTCGTTGCGCAGCCATATAGGTCAAAGCAACGATACTACCCCATTCGTTCATGGCATCTTTCTTATGCAATACTTGCATCAACTTATGAAAAGACATAGCAGAAACGTCTAAGCCTTTGTGCGTCCAATCGTAGTTTTGGTCTGTGTAATGTCTACCTTTTCTTACGTTTATAGACATCCCAATAGAATGCAACACAAAATCTAATTTACCGCCAAGTATTTCAACAGATTGATCGATTAATTTTTCTAAGTCTTCTACCGAAGTTGCATCGGCAGGAATAATTTGTGCGTTTGTTTTTTCAGCTAATTGGTTTATGCTTCCTATTCGCATTGCAATTGGTGCATTAGTTAAAACAATTTGTCCTCCTTCCTCGACAACCCTTTCTGCTGTTTTCCAAGCAATTGAATTTTCGTCGAGTGCGCCAAAAATAATTCCTCTTTTTCCTTTTAATAAGTTATAAGCCATAGTGCATATTTTAAGTTGGTAAATATAAATTATTTAATTAAAACTGAATAATCTGAATGCTACAAGTAATATATATTGAAAATGCGTTCAAAACTAAAAGTTTAGCAATGACTATTAAAAAAGTCACTTTACTAATGAATTATGTAATTTATTTAGCATTTAGGTTTTTTGAATTACTAGCTAATAGTATAAACACATTTGCCATTATTGTTTTAGTGTTGTTTACAAAAATATACCCTATTAAATACAGTTAACCTTACAACCAAATGGTTGTATATTATTTTTTTAATTGTGTGTTTAATGAATAAATTTTCCAAGAATTTCCTTCAACTCGTTTTCCTTTTGTGTTCCTATTAAAAATTTCTCGCCATTTAAAAGTTCAATAGCTAATCCTTTATTTCCCTTAATATTATAAACCGTTCCGTAAGTTGTCCAAAGTCGAATTCCCCAGCCGCCAACAAAACCATAATTAATCACTTTTGCAGTTTTTATTTCATTCCACTTGATTGATTTTCTAACAAAAGGAAAAAAACTCATCTCAACTAGGTTTTCGTCGATTTTGGTTGTCAATTTCATCATTAAAAATAACCCAATAAGCAAAAAAATAAGTATTGAAAACACTAACAAACCGATATCGGACATAGGTTTATCTCCAAAAGGTTGACCAATTATAATTTGTTTATAAATTCCGATTATTGGTAATGAACCGATGCATACTAAAATAACCCACAACCACCATTGTGTAAATTTTTGTTCTTCTTTGAAATCAATTTTCATACGTACTTGAATTATTTATGAGTTAGCAATATATCCTACTATTCAAAAAGGACTTCTGTTGAAAATTTCTTGTTTAATTAGAAAACAATGACTTAGCATGTGCAATTGCAGAAGCTGAATTTTTATCACCCCCTAACATTTCTGCCATTTCAATAATTCGATTTTCTGCTGTTAATTGCACCAACATTGAAACCGTTCTGTCTCCTTGTACTGATTTAAAAACTTTAAGGTGGTGTTTTGCTTTTGCAGCAACCTGAGGAAGATGGGTAATAGAAATTACTTGCATTTCTGCTCCCATTTCTTTTAAAATAATCCCCATTTTATTTGCTACATCGCCAGAAACTCCCGTATCTATTTCATCAAAAATAATAGTAGGCAACTTTGCAAATCTTGCTAAAATACTTTTTACAGCAAGCACAATTCTAGACAACTCTCCGCCAGAGGCCACTTTTTGGATAGGTTGTAAAGAACCACCTTTATTAGCTGAAAAAAGCCACATTAGTTGATCTTTACCTCGTTCCGTAAGTTCGTCTGAGGGGGTTAACTGAATTGATAAAAGTGCATCTTTCATTCCTAAGCCTTGCAAAATTGAATGAAGCTTAGACTCAAGGGAAGAAAAACTATCCTTTCTAATTGAAAAAAGCTCGTCAGCTAGTTCCAAACATTTTTCTCTTTGCTGATGTAATTGATTTTCTAATTGCTGTAACCTTTCGTTGGCTGTTTGTTTTTGAAAGACAGCATCAGCAAGATTTTCTTGGATATTCAATAATTCTTCTACCGTTTGCACTTGGTGCTTTTTCTGTAGTGAATAAATTCGTTGCAGTTTGAAATTTACTTCTTCAAGTAAGGAAGGATTATCTTCTATCTTCTCATAATGCTTATCTAACTCAAAAGAAATATCATCAAGCTCTATTTTAGCTTGCAAAAGTCGTTCTGAAAGTTGAGCAAAAGCCTGGTTAACTCCACTCACTTTTTGAAGCTGTAATTGTACTCGTTGCAATACATCTAACACGCCTAAGTCTTCTTGTTGTAAGGCTTGACTAGAAAACGAAAAAACCTCCTTGAGCAATTCAACATTAGAAAGTTCTTCTAATTGTTGTTCTAATTCCTCTTGCAATCCTGTCTTTAATTGTGCTTCTTCTAATTCAGTAAGCAAAAAAAGATTATAGTCGTATGCTTCATCTGCTTCTGACTGACGTCTTTTTACGGTGTCGAACTCTTTTTGAATTTTCTTAAATGCAAGGTATTCTTGTTGGTATTTCTCTAGTAATTTAACAGCCCCAGAATAAGCATCTACTACTTCATACTGAAAACTTTGTTTGCCTAAAATTTGGGTTTCATGTTGACTGTGTATATCCATCAAATGCTTAGATAACTCCTGTAGGTCTTGTATTCTTGCAGGCGTATCGTTTACAAAAGCTCTTGATTTCCCCGAGGGTAAAATTTCTCTTCGGATAATAGTAAGCGGATCATAATCGAAGTCTAAGGCTTCAAAAACACCCTTAAGTTTATAATTACCAAGGGATAGGTGTGCTTCTACAACACATTTTTTGTCTGTATCACGAATGTGCGTAGTGTCGGCTCGATCGCCAAGAATTAAACCTAAAGCACCTAGAATGATGGATTTCCCAGAACCTGTTTCTCCCGTAATTGCTGTAAACCCTTCGGTTAATGATATGCTTGCATCATCTATAAGGGCGTAATTTTTGATATGTAGGCTTGTTAACAAATGCTCGTAATTTTGTTCAAAAATACAAACAGAAAAGCGTAAAAACGAAAAAAACTAATTTTTAATTTCTTTCCAAATTCGATTATGAACGGGAGCCATTTTATAGAGGGATTCCTTAACGGTAGCAACATCTACTTTTGGGCCTCCATTCAAAATTAATTGAATTTCATTTGCTTTGGCATCAAAAAATGTTCGTACCAAAGATGAGTTAGGTCTTTTATTGTTATTTGCATCTATTAATTGAATAGCTTCAACAATTTTTTGTTTTCCCTCTTCAAGGTCTTTTTGCATAACATCTAAACCTAATCGATGGTAAACGTATAATGCTTCTCTAAACTCAGAAAAGTTGGGAGAAAGCAAATCTCTATTTATATTAAATCTATTGAAATCTCCGCTGCTTCCTCTGCCTCCCCAACCGCTTGCATTTGCAGATTGAGCAGCTGTTGCTACTTGCTGAGCTTGTTCATAAAAACTGGTGCCTCCTTCCAACGTAAATGTATCTGCATCCATTCCTAATGCAGTGTATAAATAGAATGCAATTACTGACATTACATTGGTTTCAAATGAATTTGGGTTGAAGTTTAAGGGCTGAAATTCAGTATACGTAAAGTTAAAACTTCGATCGTTTACATTAAGTATTGGTGTAGACATATCCGTACCAAAAACAGGTCGAGAAGACTGAAATTGAATCGACCCCGTAAAAAAGTCTGATTCATAACTAGTAATCAAAATAAAGATGGAGCAATCTAACTTCTGATGATCTTTAATGCTTTTGTCAGTCCAACGCTGCTGGTTTACAAGTTCATTAAGTGCTTTTTGAAGGTTATCAAAGATAGATAACTGTAGTTTTCCGGTTTGTTTCGCATCTACCACCACTTGACAATTAAATTCCTGAGCATGTGAAATTAGCGAGCTAAAAAACAAAAAACAAAACGCAATAAAGATTTTTTTACAATCCATAAGTCTGAATATAATTAATAATGTCGATAGCGACTTCATCCTTAGTTTTTAACGGAAAATCTTTTATTTGTTGTGTGCTAATAATAGAAATTTTATTGGTATCGGTTTTAAATCCAGCACCTTCAACTTTTAATGAATTAAGCACAATGGCATCTAAATTCTTTTTCAGTAACTTTTTTCTTGCATTTTCAAGTTCATTTTCGGTTTCTAAAGCAAAACCGATGACAACTTGATGGGTTTTTTGGTTTCCTAATTCCGCTAAAATATCTGGATTTTTTTCAAGCTCTATCGTAAGGCTACTGTCTGATTTTTTAATTTTTTCTGACGCTACATGCTTAGGTCTATAATCTGCGACAGCAGCGGAGGCTATAAAGGCGTCTACATCAGGAAAAATTGCCGAACAAGCACTAAGCATCTCTTGCGCAGTTTGAACTCGTGTAACCTGTATCAAGAAATGATCTACCTCCAAATGAGTTGGCCCGAGTACTAATTGTACCTGTGCCCCTAATCTAGCTGCGGCATTTGCTAGTGCAATACCCATTTTTCCACTCGAATGGTTTCCAATAAAGCGAACGGGATCTATGGGTTCGTGAGTGGGGCCCGCAGTTATTAAAAATTTCTTGTTTCGCAAAGGAAGATTGGCTAAAATCTCTGTTTCTAATAAGGCAACAATATCCTCTGGCTCTGCCATTCTTCCTTGACCCACTAAACCACTTGCAAGTTCGCCTGAAGTAGCCGGGATAATATGGTTTCCGAAAGATTTAAGTCGTTGGAGATTTTCCTTGGTACTTGGGTGCTGGTACATGTCCAAATCCATAGCCGGAGCTATGTACACAGGACATTTAGCTGATAAATATGTAGTTAAAAGTAAATTATTTGCACTGCCATCTACCATTTTTGCCATGGTATTTGCGGTTGCTGGTGCGATGAGCATTAAGTCTGCCCACTCTCCTATTTCTACATGGTTGTACCAAGTTTTGTGTTCATCGTATAAACTTGAGTAAACAGGATTTTTGGAAAGCGTAGAGAGGCTAAGGGGCGTCACAAAGTTTTCGGCTTCTGGGGTTAAAATCACCCTAACTTCTGCGCCTTTTTTGATAAGTAATCGGACTAAAAAAGTAGTTTTGTAAGCGGCAATACCGCCGCTTACTCCCAAAACTATTTTTTTCGCCTTTAATACAGACATGAATTAAAGCGTGTCTTCTTCTGTATTTCTGTAGTAAATTTTGTCGTTCATCCACTCGTCTAATGCAATGGCGTGTGGTTTAGGAAGTCGCTCGTAAAATCTTGATACTTCAATTTGCTCTTTGTTTTCAAAGACTTCGTCTAAACTATCGGTGTGGGTAGCAAATTCTTCTAATTTTTCAATCAATTCCTTTTTCATATCGGCATTGATTTGGTTTGAACGCTTGGCAACAATGTTGATTGCTTCATAAATGTTGCCTGTAGGTGCATCTACTTTATTCTTGTTGTAGGTTACTGTAGAAGTAGGTGCTTTTGTATCTTTTAAATTTGCATTCATATTGAATAGGGTTATAAATTCAGTTCGTCTAAAATTCTTAATTCTTCTTGCATATTTTCGAAGTATTGATTTGCTTTATCAATAAATTCGCCAAGCGGGTAACGTTCAACATAATCATTGTAATATTTAATCGCTTCATTAATACGCTCTCGCTCTAGGTTTTTGAAGCTATTCATCGCAAATTGATACTGCGACTCTAACTTGTAGAAGTAAGCTTTTTCTTGGTAAATTGAACCAGGATGTTGCTCTATAAAATTGTTTAATGCATGAACAGCAGGACGCCATAATCCCATTTGACCTCTGTGGTGAAACTGTTTTGCTATTTCGTAAGCCTTCTTATCTAACTTGTCGCGTAATTCTGCCAGATTAGCATTGGAACTTTCGAAATGCTCGCCATCTGGATACGCATTTAAGTACAATTGAATTTTATCTATCGCTTTGTACGTATCTTTCTGGTCTAAACTATATTTAGGTGAAGCCTTGTAGTAAGAGTGAGCTGTTTTGTATACTGCTTCCTCTCTTTTGGTACTTTCTGGAAAAGATTTCACAAATCGCTCAAACTGATAGGCCGCAATTAAATTATCGCCAATTACATAGTAAGCGTTTGCAATCATATACGAAACAATCTCGTTTTGAGGTTTTCCGCGCATACCTGGCTGAATTTGCTCCAAGAGTCTCACGGATTTGCTCAGTTTAATTCGCTTTTTCTTTTCTACTCCTTCGTCGTATAATTTTTTAGCCATATTGTATTTATCCTCCACAGAGTCGCCTTTCAACACTTTGCTGTATTGGGTACATGAGGTAAGGGCAATAAATGCGAAAGCAATAAAAATAAACTTCTTCATACGCTAAAATAATTTGCAAATCTAAACATAATAGCTTGAAAACTAAAATTTAGTTTTCAAGCTATTATAAATTTTGTTTTACTGCTTAACGGAAAAACTGGTTTTTTATTGGTATTTTTCAGTAAAAACTTGTAAGCGTTCTGCTAGGTCCTGACTTACAGGAACTAATGGCAATCGTAATTCGTTAAGTGCTAAGCCTCGTTGTGCGAAAACAGCTTTTATCCCTGCTGGATTTCCTTGTTCAAAAATCATATCGATGGCAGGCGCAATTTGGTAATGTAATTTAAACGCGTCTTCAACTTCTTTTTCTAATCCTAAGCGAACCATATCTGAAAAAAGCTTAGGAAATCCTTCAGCAATAACCGAAATTACTCCCGCACCTCCAGCTAATACCATTGGAAGGGTAATCATATCGTCTCCAGAAATTACTAAAAAACCTTCTGGGGTTTCTTTAATTAGATTCATGGCCTGAACAATATCACCTTTTGCTTCTTTTATGCCAATAATGTTATTGAAATCATTCGCTAAGCGAACTACGGTGCTTACTTCCATATTGGAAGATGTCCTTCCGGGAACGTTGTATAAAATTACAGGTACTTCTGAAGCTTCGGCTACCGCTTTAAAATGTTGGTAAATCCCTTCTTGTGTAGGCTTATTGTAATAAGGAGAAACCGACAGTATAGCGTCTATTCCATCGAAGTTTTGATTTTTTATTTCGCTAACTAAAGCCTGGGTATTGTTGGACCCCATGCCTAAAACAACAGGCAATTTTCCTTGGTTTGCTTCCAAAACAGTTTCTAAAACAAGCTTTTTTTCTTCTTTAGTAAGCGTTGCACTTTCTGCCGTTGTTCCTAAGACAACCAAATAATCAATCCCATTTTCAATTTGAAACTCAATAATCTTGGTAAGCGCAGCTACGTCTACAGATTTGTCTGCTTTAAATGGTGTAACTAGCGCTACTCCTGTTCCTTTTAAATTCTTCATCTTCTTGTTGTTTGTTATGCTGCCCAACGCATTGGGATAATTCAGCTTCTATTCTTTTACTATCAGCTATGACTTCGATAATTTGAAATCGTTGCAAAAATAATGATGATTTTATTGAACTAGTCAATTATAGAAAGGTATTTCTTAGCTTCCTTAAAAAATAGGTCTAATTCTTCTGTTGAAGCCTTTATGCTTATATCGTTTGATGAATCATCTGGGGATGTAAAACCAATACTATAGTTGGAATAGGCGCAAGAACTTAGATAGTTTAAGTAGTAATTGTCCTCAGAAAATAAATTGAATTGATAACAAAATTTTTTGTCCAAAAGTTTAGTAATAAACTGGTTTTTAATGTTTCCAAAAAATGAAAAAGAAGCTTGATTGACTAAATACTCTGGACTTTCTCCTGAAAGTTTATCTTTGGTATACACAACGAAATAAAGTCGATAAGTAGTTCCGAAACTATGTTGAAACATTTTAGACACTTGGGCCACCGTTAAGTTATCTTCTAAGAGTATAAGTACATTTACAGAACTTATGGCTGCTTGAGCTACCTTTTTTTGGTTGGCTATTGTTTTTTTTCTAATCAGGTATTTCTTCAATGTAAATGAATTTCAGCAAATGTACATCACAAAAAAAACCGCTACAAATAAAATTTATAGCGGTTTTTGAGCAATTAACTATTGCTTATTCTAAAACTAAACGTCTTTTTTTGGACTGATTACCTCCTTCCATTAGGTCATTAGACCGGTCGATAGCAATTAAAGTTCCAACATATTTCCCTTCAGCGGTTCCTCCACCTACTAAGTTTACTGAAAACTCAACATTAAAACGATTACCAGTAGAATTAACTGTAAATGTTCCACCATTAACATTCAACTCCTCATTGCAATCTTCATCAAAAAATGAACCAGAACACTCTAAACTAACATCTGCAAAAGAGAATGTATTTGCAGCACCAAAACTATTTGAGAAGCTATAATCGCCCGTAGCTAACGTAGATGAGTTTGTTGTGAACAACTCAAAATAAACTACTGAGTACGAATTACCTCCAAATGGGTTTAAAGGGTTTGAAGCATTGAAATTTTCAGTATACAAGCTTACGTCAAAATTGAAGATTCCTTCACCTTCTTCACCGTAATCTTCAATAACGCCAGATTTCAAATCGTAATCTGTTCCATTAACGCGTAAAAAACTTTCTGATGAAGCTCCTCCCTTATCATCGTCGCTACTGCATGACGTAAATCCCACTGTTAAGGCTAGGGATAAAGCCAAAAATACTTTTTTCATAAAATGTGTTTTGAAATTATTAAAATTAATTTAACGCAAATTAAAACTTTATTCAACCTTTAACCAACTATTTCTTAAACTTAATTTTGGGTCATTGTCTTCTAGCGATTGGAAGCTAAGTTTTGTTTTTTCCACCATTGGTTTAGTTGCCTTACCTTGAGTTTCTATAACTTCTTCGCCTCGTTTTACTTTTACTACTAAATCTGTATTTTCGTTCCAGGCAAACGAAGCGGAAAGCAACGCATAAACATTATCTAAGTTATACGCTTCTCCGTTTACTTCTAAAATAACATCCCCTGGTTGAACTCCCATAGTACTAAAGGTACTTGAAACGGGAATATCTTTTCTAAAAAACAACTCTTTACTTTCTTGGTTAGCATCTATTAAAGGAACTTGACCGTCCAACAAGTAACCTACTTCTTCGGTAGTAGAAGTTTCCTCTACACCCACTCTTCCGAAATAAGAAGCATAAGGAATTGGCGTTGTTCCGACTACATATGTTTCAAAGAAATCTGCTATTTGTGGGTAGGTTTTTGAAACAATAACGTCAAACAACTCGTCGTCTTTAAAAGGATGGTCTACTCCGTATTCTTGTATCAAATCCTTCATTAAATCTAGGACTCCATATGTTCCTCCGCTTAATTCTCTTAATTCTAAATCCAACGCCATACCAATTAAGGCACCTTTTAAATACACGTTGTAATAGCTAGGTGAGTATTCTTCATCCAAGATATTTTTACTCATTTCAGTAAATGACATCGTATCGTCAAAATTCATTGAAGTTTCAATTTTCTCGGCAATTCTTTCAAGAAATTCATCTTCAGTAATTAAGCCTTCCGTGACTTGGAAAAGGTTGGCAAAATATTCAGTAACTCCTTCATACATCCATAAATGTTGAGACATTTGCGGGTCGTTGTAATCAAAATAATGAATTTCTTCTGAATGCACATTTAACGGAGAAATGATGTGAAAAAATTCATGCGAAACAATGTCGGTTAAGTATTTTTCTAATTCATTTACAGGCATTCCCTCAGGCAAAACAACTACGGTGGATGTGTGGTGTTCTAATGCTCCAAAGCCTTGCGCATCTTGACCGTTCATGTCCGATAAATAAAGTAGAATAGCGTAAATACTGGTATTGTCTATGTCGCCTAAAAAATTTTTCTGAGCATTTACCATTCGCTCGATAGCTGTTTTTAAGCTTTTGGTTGAATGCATTTTATTTGGGGAATACACACTCAGTACAACCTTCATGCCTGAAATATCAAATGCAACCACATCTGGTTTGGAATACATAATAGGATGATCGATAACACTAAAATAGCGTGGCATATAAAATTCATCGATCACATAGTTTTCTTCTTCAACTTGGCTAACTACTTCTAATGATGCACTTGCCTCGAGATGAGAAGGACGTTTTATAAGAAGTTTGTAGGGTTCTTCTTTTTTGTCTTCAAAATATCCTACAAATGCGTGTAGATTAAGCAAAAAGTTCTCGTTGTGAGCAATGTTTGTTCCAGCTGGAGAAAAAACTCCACCTTCACCAGGAATATCAAATGTATCATTGGTGTAGTACGTTAGTTTATCAAAATTTGTTGCGTTTTTGATTAACCATGTATCTTCGTCTTCTCTTATTACTTCCATTTCATTCCCCTTGTAATCATACGCAACTAAGTCCTCAGAAAATTGACCGTACGAATTAAGCGCATAGGTTCCTGGAACAGTTTTTGGAATGTAAAAGCGGATTTCATCTTCGTTAATTCTACCTGGGTCGATACTTACAAAAACGCGATCGTCTTCGGTGTTTACTAAATCTAATTCGGCTAAAATAAAGGCTTGGTCTGACGACATTTTTGGTTTACAAGCAAAAATGCTTAGGGCAATTAAACCAAGTAAAAGTACTTTTTTCATCTGTAATTTGTTTGTCTTTTGTTAATCCTAAGTGAATTCGATTATATGTTACGAAGAAACAGTTTTTGTTACAGACTTAAAGAATAAAAATGATTTTTTGTTTCTAACGCATTAATGATTATTCAATAAAACTTACTTTTGTTCTGTCAAAGAAAAAATCAACATGAAGAAAAATATTGCTATTGCCATGGGGGGATATTCCACTGAAGCTGAAATTTCTATAAAAAGTGGTAATGTAGTTTACAAGCATCTAAGCAAAGATAAGTTTAATGTGTATCGCGCACATCTTCTTCAAAATGAATGGTTTGTTTTTCATAATGACAGAAAACTACCTATCGATAAATCTGATTTTTCTGTTGAAATTGATGGTAAAAAAATTCAATTTGATGCGGTTTTTAATACCATACATGGTACGCCCGGCGAAGATGGTTTACTACAAGCTTATTTAGAAATTTTAAGCATTCCGCAAACAGCTTGCAATTACTACGAAGCTGCCTTAACCTTCAATAAGCGTGATTGTATTTCAGTACTAAATGCCTACGGAATAAAAACTGCCACAAACTTTTTTATTAACAAGGGGGATGAAATCAATATTGATGAAGTCATCAAAAAAGTAGGCTTACCCTGCTTTGTAAAAGCTAATCGAGCTGGAAGTAGCTTTGGAATTTCTAAAGTAAAAAGTATAGAGGAATTTATTCCAGCTTTAACTCACGCGTTTAATGAAGACCATGAAGTGATTGTTGAATCCTTTCTGGACGGTACTGAAGTTTCAGTGGGGGTGATAAATTTTAATGGTGAAGTAAAAGCTTTACCTGTAACAGAGATTATTTCAGAAAATGAATTTTTTGACTTTGAAGCTAAGTACTTGGGTAAATCGCAAGAGATAACGCCCGCGAATATTAGTACAGAAGACACCGAAAAAGTTCAAGCTATTGCGATTAAAATATTCAAAATTCTACAATTAAAAGGATTTACACGATCTGAATTTATCTTCCATAAAGGTGAACCTCACTTTCTGGAAGTAAATACATGCCCAGGTCTAACGGAAGCAAGCTTACTTCCTCAACAAGCAAACGCTGACGGTATTTCGCTTCAAGCATTGTTTGATCAAGCTGTGGAAGAGGTGTTAAGGTAAATTGTTTATCAAATTAAGACGTACACCGTTTATCAATTGAAAATACCGTAATAAAACGTCTTATTTTCCTTTATGTGAATTAGAAAAATAATCACTTTCTTTTCCGGTATTTTCAACTAGTAACTGGTAAAAATTCAACTAATCACTGGTATTGATGTCACTTTGTGATCAAAAAAAAAACTGCTTCAATTTCTTGAAACAGTTTTCAGCAATTTTTAAGATGGCACTCTTAAAATGGGTAGGTATTTTCGCTTACTACCTTTTCTGCAATTAATTCTTGAAGGGCGATAACATTTGGATAGTTATCGTATTTAGTGAAACGCTTTAATCCCATCAACATCATTTTTTGTTCGTCTCCTTCTGCGAAAGAAACAATTCCTTCCTTAGCTCTTTGATTTACCTTATCTACTGCTTGATACAAGTATAATTGAGCCATCGCCACTTGATGCTTATGCTCTTCTTCGCTTAATCTTGTAGCATTTTTTTCAGCTCTTAAAATAGCGGATTCAGCCATATATATTTCAATCAGAATATCGGCCGAAGCCATTAATAAAGCTTGGTGCTTTTCGATTTCAGCCCCGAATTTTTGCATAGCCGCTCCTGCGACCATTAAGAAAACTTTTTTCAATTTCTTGACCATTGTTTTTTCCTCTGAAAGTGGCGCAGAATAATCTGGTACATCAAACGAAGGAATTCCTGTCAACTCCTCTCCTACTGCAGTTGCAGGACCAAGTAAATCAACATGACCTTTCATGGCTTTTTTAATTAACATACCTACTGAAAGCATGCGGTTGATTTCATTGGTTCCTTCGTAAATTCTTGAAATACGCGCATCTCTCCATGCTGCTTCCATCGGTGTGTCTGCTGAGAATCCCATTCCACCAAAAATCTGAATACCTTCGTCGGTACAAATTTGTGCATGTTCTGAAACGGCTACTTTAAGAATAGAACATTCTATTGCAAACTCTTCTACTCCTTTTAATTCTGCCTCTTGGTGAGAAGCTCCACTTTCTTTTCTTGCATTGATTCTATCTTCAATATCTTTTGCAGCTCTATATGAAGCTGATTCATCCACAAAACAACGGGTTGCCATTTCTGCTAATTTGGTTCTGATAGCCCCAAATTTTGCAATCGGTGTATTGAACTGAACTCTATCATTAGCATACTTTACTGCTGTGTCAATTACTCTTCGTTGAGCATCCAAACAAGCAGCAGCCAATTTAATACGACCAACGTTTAATGCGTTCATCGCAATCTTGAATCCTCCACCTCTTTCACCAAGCATATTTTCTACAGGAACAACGGTGTCGTTAAAGAAAACTTGTCTTGTAGACGATGAGTGAATCCCTAGTTTCTTTTCTTCTTCACCCATTGAAATTCCGTTCTCGAAATCTTTTTCTACAATAAAACCTGTAATGTTTTTATCGTCTTCGATTCTAGCAAAGACAATGAATAAATTACAGAATCCTGCATTGGAAATCCACATCTTTTGCCCTGAAATTTTGTAGTGTGTTCCATCATCAGAAAGTACCGCTTTGGTTTTTCCTGAATTAGCATCAGAACCTGCGCCTGGCTCGGTTAAGCAATAGGCCCCAAACCATTCACCTGTAGCTAATTTTGGTACGTACTTTTTCTTTTGTTCTTCAGTTCCGTACAAGGTAATTGGCATGGTTCCAATTCCTGTATGTGCACCAAAAGCTGTAGCTAAAGAGCCTGTTGCACCTGAAATGTAATCACATACCAACATCGTAGAAACGAAATCCATTCCTAAGCCGTCATATTCTTCAGGAACAGCGACACCTAAGAAACCAAGTTCTCCTGCTTTACGCATGATTTCCTCAGTTAAAGCATAATTTTTCTTTTCAAATTCTTCTTTGTGTGGCCATACTTCACGATCGACAAATTCTTTTACAGAATCGCGCATCATTTGCTGCTCTTCTGTAAAATCTTCGGGCGTGAACACTTGATCTGCATCGGCGTGTTTCACAAGAAACTGGCCTCCTCTAATTAGTTCTTTTTCTTTTGCTTCCATGTTATTTTTTTTAAGCCTCCCTTCCGTCCCCCCGAAGGGAGGAGACTTTTATTTTCTGCTAATTGGGACAAATTAGCTTTTTATAGTTATGTTTTTGTTATCTCGCAAAGGCACTAAGTCACTTAGTAAATTTAAATTATCTCGCAAAGTCGCAAAGTCGCAAAGCGAGTTTAATCTTAAATTCCTATCTCTCATTTCTCTCTTCTAATTTCTAAATGCAATGTATGTCTTTGTACTTTGTACTTAATTCTTTGTACTCTGTACTAATTAAAACACCTCATAAATCCCGGCGGCTCCTTGTCCGGTTCCAACGCACATAGTTACCATTCCGTATTTATTTTTTAATCCACGTTGCTGCATCTCGTCAAATAATTGAACGGACAACTTTCCTCCTGTACAACCAAGTGGGTGTCCGAGTGAAATAGCGCCTCCATTCACATTGACAATCTCTTGGTTTAGACCTAACTCACGAATCACGGCAAGCGACTGCGAAGCGAAAGCTTCATTTAATTCAATCAATTCGATGTCATTTTGAGACAAACCTGCTTGCTTTAATGCTTTTGGGATGGCTTTTACAGGACCAATCCCCATTATTTTTGGTTCAACACCTGCTGCTGCATAGCTAACTAGTCGAGCAATCGGCTCTAGGTTATGGTCTTTCATAAATTGCTCACTCACCACCATCACAAAAGCAGCACCATCACTTGTTTGAGAAGAATTTCCCGCCGTTACACTTCCCCCTTGAGCAAACACAGGTCGTAGTTTTGCTAATGCTTCAACACTAGTTCCTTTTCGTGGTCCTTCATCTTTTGTTACAGTGAATTTCTTAGTTGCTTTTTTTCCGTTTCCATCTAAGTAAACTTCTTCCACTTCAATAGGAGCGATTTGATTTTTGAATCTATCTTCCTCTTGAGCTTTTAACGCACGCATGTGGGAATTGTAGGCAAATTCGTCTTGGTCTTCACGGCTAATTTTATATTTATTAGCAACGGCTTCGGCAGTGAGTCCCATTCCCCAATAGTAACTTTCGTTACCTTCTGCTCCAATTTGGTAATTAGGAACTGGTTTGTATCCCCCCATAGGGATGTAACTCATGCTTTCTGCACCTCCTGCGATAATGCAATCGGCCATTCCTGCACTAATTTTAGCACTAGCCATGGCAATAGTTTCTATTCCTGAAGCACAATAACGATTTACAGTTACACCTGGGACTTCTTCTGTTTTAAGTCCCATAAGTGAAATCAACCTGCCTACGTTTAGACCTTGTTCTGCTTCTGGCATTGCATTCCCAACGATGACGTCATCAATTTTTGATTTATCAAAATCGGGTAATTGCTCCATCATGTATTGAATGGTTTCCGCAGCTAAATCGTCAGGGCGTTTAAAACGAAACACTCCTTTGTTTGCTTTTCCTACGGCTGTTCTGTATCCTTTTACTATATATGCTGTTTTCATTTTATTTAGTGTTAAGTATTGAGTATTAAGAATTAAGATTTTTAAGATAAAGATTTTTGTAATGAATAATTCATTTTACAAACTTCAACGATTTCTTTAATTACACGCTGAGACGATTCTCTGTCGACTAGTTTCAACCTTTCAGATAGGTAAAGTTGAGTAATTAATTCAAATGAAGAACCATTTGCTACGCCTAAGAATTGCTTAAACTCTCCGTTGGTGTTTCTACCTGCACCTTCTGCAATGTTAGAAGGAACAGAAACTGCACTTTTTCTAATTTGAGAAGTGAGATTGTACTTTTCGTCATTTGGGAAATTAGCTGTTAGTTTATAGCTTTTTTCAGCTATATCCATTGCTTTATTCCAAATTTTAAGTTCTTCGAATTTATGCATAATTTTAGGCTTAAAGTTTACTATTCTACTTAATTCTCTGTTCTTTGTACTTTGTTCTATTTTTAATTACGCAAAGGTTTTCCGTTTTTAATCATGTGCTGAATACGTTCAAGTGTTTTTCTTTCACCACAAAGCGAAAGGAATGCTTCTCGTTCTAGGTCCAAAAGATATTGTTCGCTAACCATTGTTGGTGCGGATAAATCTCCACCTGACATCACATAAGCAAGTTTATTTGCAATCTTCTTATCGTGTTCGCTGATGTATTTCCCGGCTAACATTTGGTCGGTTCCGACAAGGAATGCTCCCAAAGCTTGTCGACCAAGAACTTTTACATTATTCGTTTTAACAGGTTTTGTGTAGCCACTTTCCGCCATTAACAAGGCATGTTTTTTTGCCATTGCAATGCGACGATTGTCATTGACTACCACCACGTCTTTTCCTCTTTGAAGAATATTCAAATCATAAGCTTCGTGAGCAGATTTAGCCACTTTCGCCATACCGATGGTAAGGAAGTGTTCGCGTAATCTGTTTAATTCAACATCGTCTTTCTCGAAAGTTTGTGAAGCACGTAGTGTCATTTCTTTAGAGCCTCCTCCACCAGGGATAACACCAACACCAAATTCAACTAAACCAATGTAAGTTTCAGCAGAAGCAACAATTTTGTCGGCATGCAAACTCAACTCACAACCACCTCCAAGCGCCATTTGATGTGGTGCGGCAACGGTTGGAATAGACGAGTAACGCATACGCATCATCGTATCTTGGAAATATTTGATGGCCATATTGAGCTCTTCGTATTCTTGCTCGACAGCAAACATAAATATCATTCCAATGTTTGCACCCACTGAGAAGTTTTGCCCGTTATTAGAAACAACAAGTCCCTGGTATTCTTTTTCAGCTAAATCGACAGCATGGTTAAGTCCATTTAATACATCACCATCGATGGTGTTCATCTTACTTCTGAATTCAACATTCAAAATACCATCGCCTAAATCTTGTACTGAAACACCTTTGTTTTCAAAAACTTTTCTGCTTTCGCGAATATTATCTAAGATGATAAAGGCATCTTGACCTGGAACTTTTACTTGAGCTTTTTTAGGAATGTCGTAATAATAGGTGTTGCCATCTTTTACTGTATAGAATGAAGTTTCTGATGAAGCAAACTCAGTAACCCATTCGGCTACTTCGTAACCTTCAGCTTTCATTAGTTCAATTCCCTTTTGAACACCGATGGCATCCCAAATTTGAAATGGTCCGTGTTGCCAACCGAAACCTGCCTTCATGGCATCGTCGATTTTATATAATTCATCAGAAATTTCAGGGATTCTATTTTGAACATAAGCGAATAAAGCTGCAAAATTCTTTCTGAAGAAATCACCGGCTTTAGAATCGTCTTCCACTAAAATAGGGAAACGCTTCGCAACATCGTCTACTGACTTTGTTTTGTTCATCACCTCAAAACGAGGACTTTTCTTTTCACGGTATTCTAAAGTAGTTAAATCCAAGGATTTAATTTCGCTAGAGCCGTCTGCATTTTTCACTTTTTTGTAAAAACCTTGACCTGATTTGCTTCCTAACCACTTGTTTTCCATCATGGTTGAAATAAAATCAGGAAGTTCGAATAAGTCTCTTCGCTCGTCGTTTGGACAATTTTCGTACAACCCATTCGCTACATGCACAAGCGTATCTAAACCAACTACATCTACCGTTCTAAAGGTTGCAGATTTCGGGCGACCAATAAGTGGACCTGTCAGTCGATCAATCTCTTCGATGGTCATACCTAATTCTTTCACTTGGTGAAACAGCGACATAATTGAGAAAATACCAACTCTATTTCCTATAAATGCAGGAGTATCTTTAGCAACAACCGATGTTTTGCCTAAGAATTTTTCTCCATACTCGTTTAAGAAGTCAATAACTTCAGAAGATGTATCGGGACCTGGAATTATTTCGAAAAGCTTTAAGTAACGAGGTGGATTAAAGAAGTGTGTACCGCAAAAATGCTTTCGGAAATCTTCACTTCTTCCTTCATTCATAAATTGTATAGGAATCCCTGACGTGTTTGAGGTTATCAAAGTTCCGGGTTTACGGTGCTTTTCGAGGTTATCGAATACTTGCTTTTTGATATCTAAGCGTTCAACTACAACTTCAATGATCCAATCTGCATCTTTAACTTTTGCAATATCGTCTTCCAAATTACCGGTAGTAATTCGATTGGCAAAATCAGGATGGTAAATAGGTGATGGATTCGATTTTAGTGAAGCTTGTAATGCGTCATTTACAATTCTGTTTCGCACAGGCTTATCGTTCAAGCTTAAACCTTGTGCTTTTTCCTTTTCATTTAGTTCTCTAGGAACAATATCAAGCAACAAAACTTCAGCTCCAATATTAGCAAAATGGCATGCAATACCGCTCCCCATAATACCTGAACCAATAACTGCAACTTTATTTATTCTTCTCTTCATTAGTATGAATTTTAAGTGAATATCTATTTATAAATTTTTCTATGTTGAATCAATTCTACGATGGTATTTGCAACATCTTTAAAGGTCTTTAAATCATTTTCTGAAATATGTTTTTGCACAGTTTCATCAAAGGTTAAAACAACAGTTTTAGAGTAAGCTCTCATTTCTTTTCCGAACTCCGTAAGCTTAATTAAAACACTTCTTCCGTCCTCAGGATTTTTTTCGCGTAAAATCAATCCTTTGTCTTGCATTGTTTTCAACGTTCTGGAAAGACTGGTTGCTTCCATACCCATTTTTGGACCTAAGGAAGTAGAAGGAGTCCCTTCTTCAGGGTCTATATTAAGCAAAACAAAACCCGTAGCCATGGTACTTCCCTGTTTACCAGCCTCTTCGTTATACATTTTAGCAACTGCCATCCACGTTGCTCGCAACACATAATCAATTGTTTTCTCTCTCATCAGAATTATTTGATGTCCAAAAATAGTAAATTTTTATTATGCACGCATAATAAAAAGATTAATTTTTTGTAAAAAGATGAACCTGTAATACAAAAGCTCAATCGTTGTAGATTTATTTCATTTTGCTTTAGAAGAAAAAAAAGGAGTTTAAGTAAAAGTAAGTTTGTAATAAACTTTCACGAACACTTCAATTTTAATATGTTTGACAAAATTTTTAAGCCTAATGAATTACAACTATTTACATTTATATATATTCCTTTTTTCATTCTTATTTGTTCACTCAAACTTTGCTCAAAATCTTCTAACAAATGGTGATTTTGAAACTGGTACTATAGTTGGTTTCGACGTAAATGGACAGGGATATACTCAACTAACTCCTCCGTTTTCTGGCACAACTACTCCTGGCGACTTTGCTTTTGTAAGTGACCCACAGCTTATGAATACAGACTTCTTTATTAGTGGTGGAGATCATACCACAGGAAGTGGACTAATGTTGGCCTTCGACGGAAATAATGTAGGCGGAAATCAGCGTTTTTGGCGAGCTGGAACTAACGGAAGCGGAGTAAACGGGCTTCAAGTTGGTGAAACCTATCACTTTAGTTATTGGATTAAATCTATTGCAACATCAGTAACCGACGCTAACACAAGTGCAGCTATTGGCATCCAAATCAATAACGGAAGTAATGTCCAGCTAATCAACGGAAATACACTTGCCCCTCTTCCCGCTCAAGGTTGGCAACAAGTTCTTTATTCATTTGTTCCAACCAATTCAACAGTAAATATTGAACTTTGGAACAATAACACAAATCCTGTAGGTAACGATTTTGCCATTGATGATATGTCCTTAATTTTAACTGGAGGTAATCTTAATACCACATTTTCAGTCCAACAGATTTCTTGTCCGGGTGAAGATGATGGACATATTGCGGCTTATGCAACTGGTGGAACACCTCCTTATAATTTTTCATTAAGCGGATTTTTTGGGCCGCCTATTGCTACAAACAGTACAGGAATCTTCCAAAATTTAGAAGCCGGTCAGTATTTTGTTACCGTTACAGATGCAAACAATAACTCGTTTACCAATGTTGATGCAATCGATATCATTAGCAACAATTCACTTTTAAGTGTAGGCGACAATCAACTTGCTTGTATTGGTGAAGAAATTGTACTCAACGCAACTGGAGTTAGCGAAGTTGAATGGACAGCAGAACCTGAAGATGTTTCTTTACAAAGTACTGGAAACCTTTCAGCTACCGCATCGCCCCTAGAAACCACAACCTACACTGCAACTACAACTTCGGAAGAAGAAATAGACTTAATTTACAATGGAGATTTTTCATTAGGTAATGAAGGTTTTCTTACCGATTATCAATTTCTGGCATCAAACCCCCAAGGTACACAAGGTGCCTACGGAGTGGTTCAAAATTCCAACACTTGGTTTTCTGCCTTCGCCCAATGTACTGCTCAAACGGGTCAGAATTACTTTGTTGCAGATGGTGCAATTATACCAAACCAACGTATTTGGTGTCAAACGGTTAATGTTACCCCCAACCAAGCGTATGACTTTGCTTATTTCATACAATCCGTAGTTACGCAAGACAATAATCCCGCTAATATTCAGGTTCAAATTAATGGTCAAACTATTGGAACTGACGCTTCTCCATCCACAGGTTGCAACTGGGTAGAGCGAAATTACTCTTGGAATTCAGGCGCCAACGAAACAGCTGAAATCTGCTTAATCAATTTAGTAACAGAAGGAGATGGAAACGACTTTGGAATTGACAATATTCGTTTCACTACAACACAGACTTGCACCGATGAAGCTTCATTTATTGCCTTTGTTGAAGATTGCGAATGCCCAGAATTTTCAAATAATTCTGGAAATCAAACCACGTGTATTTCGGCACAACCTGAAAATATTAGTTTCTCTCTCGCTAGCACAACAAATACTGAATTGGTTAATTTCGTTTTGTTTGAAACTCCTCAAACAGGAACAGCTATGTATGAAGGTGGGGTTCTTTTAGCTGAAAATCAGCCTACTTCCTACTCTTTTCCCGCTTTAGGAGAAGTCGGATCCCTTCCTCAAATAGAAGGCACCTATTATGTATATGGAATTCTGTCGAATCTTTCAGGAATCAATGCCGATTGTCGTCCTTTTGAAGAGTTTATTATTACTATTGAAAGTTTTCAAACACCAACTTTCGATTTCCCTTTGTCCTACTGCGAAAATAATGTTGTACCTGAATTTCCTTCCATTTCTGAAAATAATATCCAAGGAACATGGTCACCACCTATTTCACCTGAAATTACTGAATATACCTTTACTCCAAATGAAGATGAATGTGCCGAAGAAGTTACTATTGAAATTGAATTTATAGCAGATGAAACACCTATTTTCGACTTACCTACATCTACCTGCGCAGGAGGTATAATCGATTTACCAACGATTTCTGATAATGGAATTGAAGGGACTTGGTCACCAGAATTCAATTCCCAACAAACCGAAACTTATATTTTTACACCATTTAACGACGAATGTTTTTCAGATTTCTTTGAAGTAACCATAAGTATTGAAGAATTACAAGTCAACCTAATCCTCGACCCACTCGAAGCTTGCGACAACAACAACGACGGTTTCTTTGCAGGGTTTGATTTGAAT
>JBHYFG010000009.1:0-135140 GCA_051859645.1 Psychroflexus sp.
AAAATAATCAAGTAAACCATCAGGTAAAAAGCTCTTTAAAAGTTCTATATTCATCTAATTTAATCTATAGGTTAAAGTAACAAATATACTTTACTCCCCATAAATAATTGTTGACCCTGAAAAATGCCTAGTTTCTTAGTTTATATTCATTAAAGTCGATTAGTTGATGTAACTATTTACAGTAGTTTTAGTTTTTTTAATTTGTTTTTCCTATTTATACCTACTAAATCAAATCGCCATCACAACTTTTAATGTCGAGTAGCCTTGTCCATTTTTCTGTAACTGAATTTGTGTTTGAATACGTTCTTTCAAGGCGTCAACGTGACTTATAATTCCAATAGTTTTATTAGTTTCTGCTTGAAGACGCTCAAGTGTATCTAGCGTTTGATCTAGGGTATCAGGGTCAAGTGTTCCAAAGCCTTCATCAATAAAAAGGGAATTAATATGAACATTTTTTGATGCTAAATCAGATAAAGCCAAAGCCAGAGCAAGGCTTACAACAAATGTTTCACCTCCTGAAAGGGTTTTAACTGACCTACGTTCGCTTCCCATATCATGGTCGATAATCATTAAATCTTTCGATTCATTTTCGTTGGGCCTATCTATTTGATAGCGATTACTAAGTTGTAATAATCGTTTATTAGCCATACCCAAAAGGTATTTCAAACTTAAGTCTTGCGCAAAATCATTAAATCTCTTGCCTGTTTTATCGCCAATTACTTCATTCAGTAAAAGCCACTTTTCATTTTTAAATCTTGTTTGCTGAACCTTATTTTCTAACACTTTTACCTTTTCAAGTCGGTCATTATAATTAAAAATTAACCTTGAATTATCACTGATAATTTTTTCTACTTCAGACAATTGAAAGAGGTTTTTAGTGATTTTCTCTACAACTTCATTCTCCGATGTAAAAGTCAATTTATCCTTAATTTCGTTGATTAATTGTTGAATGTTTTCAACTTTCAATTGAAGGGATTTAGTTTCACCTTGAAGCAGTTGTTCTTTCTGTTTTAAAAATTGAAAATCGTTTTCTTTAAGTCGATTATTTTTAGCTTCTTCAATGCTAGTAAAACCTTGTTCATTTACTTTTACTAGCAACTCGTTTTCAAAATCAACAAAAATTTTAGTGTGATTTTCTATTTCTTTTAGTGAAAGCCCTTTTTGTTCAAACAAATGCTTTTCCTTTTCTAAACAGCGATCTATCGAGGATTTTAATTCATTTACGATTTGATCTATATTATTCCCTGAAAAAAGTGTGTCTTTTTCTTGTCGAAGTTTACTTCCAATAGTAAAGTTTTCTTTTAATTTTTCAACCAAAAACCACCATTCATCGAGCTGAAATTGCATTAGTTTTTCTAGCTGTTCTATCGTGTTGCTAGTTTGGTGTAATTTTTCAAAGCAAGCTTCCCAACTTTCATTGCCTTTTATAATGCGCAGTAATTCATTAATATTCCCTGACTTATCTTGGAGTTTTTCAATCTCTTCAATCACTTCAATTTTTAGCTGTTTATTATTAACTAAGTTGGTTTGTAGTTGGTCAATTTCTTTCTCTAGTAACCGATTTTCTGTAATTGATTTGTCTAGCTGTTTATTTAAGTCACTAATTTTATTTTCAAAGCCAGCAATTAATTCGTCATTAACTTCTTCCGCAGCTAATGGGTGGGAGGTAGCACCACACAGAGGACAAGGTTTTCCTTCTTCTAAGTGCTTTCGGTGTATAGCTAACTCGGCCGTAAGTTGGTAATTTTGAAATTTAAGCTTAGTGTTTTCTAGTATAAATTTATTATCCTTTATGCTTTGGTTTTGCTTCTCTAAGTTAGGGAGTAAAGCTTCTATTTTTAGTGTTAATTGATTGATTAGTGAGGTTAGATTTGTTTTTTTCTCATTCAAAATACTTAACTGTTCTTCCAAATTTTTTGCCTCTGTAGCTTCAACGAGTAGTGCATTCAGTTTACTTTTAGCAGTAGTAAAATTGCCTACATCGGAAGTATCAATAAACGTAAACTCAGCAAGTTTATGCGCTAATTTTTCTTTGTCTGCGTGCCATTTTGATTGAAATTCTGAAATAAATTGTTCAATATTTTTGGGATCAGACGAATTAATTAGTTGTAGTCCGCAAGCTTGTACACTTTTTTTTAATTGAGATAAATCAAAATTGAATGCATTTCTAGTAGTGTATAAATTGGTTTCAATTTGGTTTACTTTTTTCCTAAACTGCTCTAATTCAAAAAGCACTTCTTCCCAAGAGACTTCTTTTTTCAAGAGCTTTTTGGCATTTTGAAAAAGCTCACTTTTATGTAACGAAATTTTTTCTATTTCGTCAGTAAACTGCTGATGTCTAGCTTTTAGAGTGGCTGATTTTTCTAACTGTTGTTTCCATACAATTAAATCTTCAGCGAAGATTTGTGTTTTTTCGTGTAGCTTTATTTTTTGTTGATTTTCAGCAGAAAATCTTTCTAATTTCGTAATTGCTTCTTGATGCTTCTGCCTAACTTGCAAATATTGGTCAGAAAAATTACCTACATCTACCAACCATTGTTTTTGTTGATTAAGCGTAAGTTTTTCTTTCTCGAGGGTTTGTTTTTCTTTAGTTGCAATGTTTAGCGAATCATTGGCAATTGTTACTTGTTCCTCCGTAAGAAGTTCATCTTTTAAATCACTTATACGCTGAAGGTCTTTATCTAGTTCATGTTTAATTTCGTTGGCTTTTTGAAAGGCTAACATTCCTATTTTCCGGTAAATATCTGTCCCAGTTATTTGCTCTAATAGTTGCTTACGATCGCTGTCTGCCGCTTTTAGAAAGCGAGAAAATTCACCTTGGGCTAGAACAATCGATTTTATGAATTGTTGGTAATTTAGTCCTATAAATGCTTCATTTTGAGCTGGCACTTCAGATCTTTTTAGGTCTAATTCTTCATTGGTTAGCATGTTTTTAATGCTCATAGAATAATCATTCAGCTTTTGATTTCTATTGTATTGAATATCCCAATGCGATAAAAAAGTTCCAGCTTGGCATTGGTATAAAACTTCGGCATATGCATTTTTTTGATGACGAGTAATTATCGCACCTGTTTTGGAAAGCTCACCCTTAGAAACCTTATCTAACCTAGGAACTTCATTAAAAAGTGCTAAACTTATAACATCTAACAAAGTACTTTTTCCACTTCCAGTGGGGCCTATAATTGCGAAAATAGAGTTTGACTTTAAAGGTTCTTCTTCAAAATTAATGCAATGTTCACCCTTAAGCGAATTAATGTTTTGAAATTTAATTTGAAGAATTTTCATCGATAAAAATATTTAGTTTCACTACTAAATTGCTAAAGTTTGAGTAGTATAATGAAGCAAATAAAACTGCTTTATTCTTGATTATATAGTACCAAAAATACAAAATTCGTTCTTGAAAAATGAAACATTCGAAAAAACATTTTTGCTAAAAAAGAGCATTAGTTTCCCATACATTATATTTTAATTGCCGAAAAAAGGGTAAAATAACACTACACAACCACAACGAAATCAATTTAGTAAGTTTTATTCAATCTAAATCAATTGGTTTTTTTATACTTTGTAAAAAATAGTTTTAGTATGAACATGTATCTAAGTAAAAATGTAACCAATTTATTAATATTAATTCTCTTAACAAGTTTTTCTGCATCTGCTCAATTATTGCAGGATGATTTTGAAGGAAATTCCACTATTGTCAATTGGTTAGCCGATGCAAGTATAGTTGAATCTCCGTTTCCAAATCCACTTATACAAGGCATTAATACCTCGGCAAATGTTTTAAAGTACGAGGATAATGGAGGGCAATATGCTAATGTTTTTTTTAATTCACCTATACCAATTGTCTTGGGTGAACTTACACCATTTACACTAAAAATTTATGTTCCTTCTGCAAGCATCACGGGAAATCAACCCAATCAAGTTTCTTTAAAGCTTCAAAATGGCCAACTTAACGAACCTTGGGTTACACAAACTGAAATAATAAAGCCAATTCAGTTGGATGTTTGGCAGGAAATTAGTTTCGATTTTGCTAACGATAATTTCATTAACCTAGATTCTAATTCACCAAACCCTCTAAACAGAAATGACTTTAATCGGGTACTTATTCAGGTGAATGGAGAGAATAATAATGACTTGGTGACGGCTTATATAGATGATTTTTATTTTGAAGGAGAAGCTTCTAACGGAGGCGAAAATAATGATCCAATGTACGATATGTTGGTTTGGTCAGACGAATTTGAAACCGATGGACCAATAAATTCAGAAAAATGGCATCATCAAACAATTTTGCCCAACGGAAGTTCTTGGTTTAATGGAGAAATTCAGCATTATACCGATAGAACAGAAAATTCTTATGTAGAAAATGGAATTTTACACATTGTAGCAAAAAATGAAACATTTACCGACCAAGGAGTTACTAAGAACTACACCTCAGCACGTTTAAATTCTAAATTTGCATTTACGTATGGTAGAGTTGAAGTTAAAGCAAAACTACCCACTGGTGTAGGGACTTGGCCTGCAATTTGGATGTTGGGAAAAAACATAAGCGAACTAGGAACCTTTTGGGACTTAGAAGGCTACGGCACAACACCTTGGCCAGCATGTGGCGAAATTGATATTATGGAGCATTGGGGAAGCAACCAAAATTATATTTCCAGTGCAATGCATACCCCGTCAAGTTTTGGAGGAACGGTAAATCATGGTGGACAAGTAATTCCTACAGCTTCTACTGATTATCATGTTTACACGTTAGATTGGTACGAAGATAGAATGGTTTTTAGCGTAGATAATGTGGTGCATTATGTATACCAACCCGAAGTTCAGAACGAAGCTACTTGGCCATTTACCGAAGATCAATTTATTTTGCTAAATATCGCTATTGAACCCAGTATTGCATCAAGTTTTACAGAAGATTCTATGGACATTGAGTACGTTCGTGTGTATCAAGAGGACACAAATCTAAGCACAAATGAAATAGCTAAAGATGAAATTAGTTTAAGTCCAAATCCATTTTCTTCGCATTTGAACATCCAAATAACGAATGAAAGCTTAGGAAGCGATTTTTATGTTTACAACTTACAAGGAAAGAAAATTCATCAATTTAAAGCAACACAAAACCGAATTGATTTAGATACATCTCATTGGAGTAAGGGTTTTTACATTGTTAAGCAAATTTCGGATAAAACTTCATCATCATTTAAAGTATTAAAGCAATAAACACTTTTATGTTTGTAATTGCGTCAATTTTCTCGAGATGCAATGTTGTTACTTAGGATATAATGCACGAATCACAGTTCAAAAAACTTTTGCTCGAGGACTTCAAAAGAATTTTTGAACATCAGAAAGTTGAATACATTCCGAAAATTTACTTTTAAAAATAAAATACATGCTTTTTAAACTTAATTGAAATGGACAAATTAAGTTTATATTGTATATTTTTGAAGCAATTGAATTATGTATACTAAGATTGTCGAGTAATGAGCTTTTATTCAGATGAAAAACGCGTGTATAAGTTTTCTAAACAGAGGAGAATGTTTCCGATTGCAATCGGGACGTGACGCATCTGTTAACTGAAATTGAATACGAGTTATGAGTCGAAATTACAGGAAAAGAAAGCGATTATTTTTTAATTAAATTATAAACATCAAGCATAGCCTTAGCTATGGTTTCTTTTAGTAATAAAAAAAGAAAGGAAATAGGACGTTTAATTTCGTTAATTTCAATTGATAAAAGATATAGTAAAGTAGATAAAAAATAAACTTAACAATAAGAAAACTACTATTTTCAACTTTTAATGTACTAATTCTGATGGCTAATATGACAAAGTAAAAAGAGTGAGAGATACAGTGAAAACAAAATATGAAGTTGCGCCGAATTTTTATTCTATTAAAGAGGATATTCTTGGTTTTATCAATCATTTTCAAACGCAAGGAAGCCTTTTGTATAAAGGAAGCCGTAACGAACTTCGGTTTCAGAAAATTCAGGATGTTCATTTAAATATTAAACATTTTAAGACCCCACATTTAATAAATCGACTTGCTTACTTATACGTACGAAAATCAAAAGCCGAACGGTCCTATTTAAATGCAAGTAAACTTCTAGAACTAGGAATTGGCACCCCAAAACCCATCGCTTTTTTAGATCGTTATTCTGTTTTAGGTACATTAGATTCTTACTATGCTAGCGAACATATTGAAGCAGACTTTAGCTTCCGAGAATTGGAAAATTTTACCGACATTCCGCTGAGAAATAAAATTCTAGAAGCATTTACAAATTTTACATTTCAAATGCATGAAAATAATATCTATTTTAAAGATCATTCTCGTGGTAATACACTAATGAAAAAAATAGGAGAGGAGTACCATTTTTATTTAGTGGATTTAAACAGGATGCAATTTAAACAATTAACCTATCAAGAGCGAATCAATAATTTTGAACGACTTTCAACTAAAAAAGACGTGCTCGAAGTCATGGCAAAACAATATGCAAAATTAATTAAAGAGTCACCACAAAAGGTGATTAATGAAATGATTTTAGCAGCCAACAATTACCACGATGCCTTTCAACGCAAACAGCAGCTTAAACAAAAATGGATGTTTTGGCGTAAAAAAAAGAACTAGGTAGCTTCTACAAAAATTAAACAAATACTGAGTAATGCGAGCATAATTCCGATTTTGTTTTTTAGTTCAAATTTTTCATTGAATAAGATAATACCTAAAAATGTGGCAACTACAACAATTGAAACATTGTTAATTATAAACACACCAGCGCTTGAAAGTATATTAGATTGAAGTGCTTGTATGAAAAAATAAACTGAAAAAAAGTTGGGTACACCCAAGCAAATTCCTCCAACCAAGCTTTTTGTTACTTGCTTAGATAGTAGTTTCCTGTTGCTTTGTCCTCTAAGTAACTCGGATAGTCTGATGAGTATGCCAGTAGTTGCAGCACTAAAAAATACAAATGCTGAAAAACTTGCTACGCTGGAATTTGTAAGCATTTCTTCCTGAATATACTTAATACTAGTTTCTATAATTCCGCTACCTAGAAAAACCCATAGAGGCAAAAGATACACCCATTTGCTTGATTTAGTAGCTAAATTTGTTCCAACGGTTTTTGGTTTTGTGTAAGAAATTAAAAAAACTGCAGCCAGTGCGAGAACAAAACCAAGAATTTTATAAAATGTTACAGGCTCTTTATAAACTAAAAAAACAAACAGAACAGGCAATGAAAGACTCATTTTACTAGCCACAGAAACAACGCCAACCCCATGTGTTTGTGTAGTTTTTGCCATTAAGCTAAAAACCAAAATAAATAACACTCCTAAAAGCAAACTAGCAATGAACCAAGGCTCATTAGGTACATTTTGCAACTCATTTAATGCTGTTTCCGTTAAGGTTATACCCAACACAAACGCAGTTATATAATTGAATATAAGCGCTTGCAACCTATTTATTTCAAAAATAGATAAGTACTTAAAAACTACATAAATGCAGCAGGAGGAGAGGATACTAAGGAGTAGAAAAATCAAACGAAAACTTTATGAATGCTAAACAAATCTACTACATCTTCGATTCCGGGTTGAATATTCCATACTTGTATCCCTAATGCTTTTGCAGCTTCAGTGTTTGCTTGTGTATCATCAACGAAAAGTACTTCGTGAGCTTCTTTTTCGTGGTTACGTAATACAAACTCAAATATGTCTTTATTAGGCTTACGCATTTCAATTTCGTGAGATAAATAAAACGCATCAAAACAAGCTTTGAAAGCGCTAAAGTGAGGAATGTGTTCTTCTACCCATTCGATGTGTAGTTCATTTGTATTACTTAATAAAATAAGCTCAAAAATATTTTCGTCTGCAAGCCGTTGCAAAAATTCTAATTTATGTTTAGGAAAGTCTAATAAAATTGAATTCCATGCTGCAATAAAGGTTTCTTTGGAAAGCTGTGGAAATTTCTCCGTATAATAGCCCACAAAGTCTTTTGTAGGTATAAGGCCCATTTCGTAAGCTTCATTTTTAAGAATCATTTCATGGGTAAAATCTGCGATACCATATTTATTTAGAGCTATTTTGGTTGCAGCTTTATCTAGATTTAAAAAAACATCTCCAAAATCAAATACAATGGTCTTAATCATTAGTATAAATACTTAAGTTAGTTTCTAAAATTTCTCTTTTGTATGTTGGTTCCCTAAAAATAATAGGGGCTTTAATTCCTTTGTTGAATTTTATAGCGCCTTTAAAAACCCTAGCTTCATCCCACAGATTTGCAGAAATAAATGTTTCTAAAGTCTGTTTACCTCCTTCAATAATTACGGATTGAATCCCATGTTTCACTAAAACCGAAATGACTTCTTCTGCCATATTTGCCGAGAAATCAACGGGTGCAAAAATACAATTTTCATCACTGTTAATTACATGTTTATTAGAGTGAATTATAATTGTTTTTGCGCTTCCATCAAAAACATTCGAATTTTTTGGGCAATCTAAATCTTTATCTAAAACAACTCGAATTGGCGATTTTCCTTCCCACAGCCTAGTGGTTAAAGAGGGGTTATCTGCTAAAACGGTGTTGCTTCCTACTAATATTGCTTGTTCTTGACTTCGCCACTGATGCACCAATTGTTTGCTTTCTTGATTGCTTATCCATACGGGCTTATTTGTTAGGTTCTCGCTCGGGTGAGAATGAGGCGTTAAATAACCGTCTAAGGAACTTGCCCATTTTAAAATTACATAAGGTCTTTTTTTTAGATGAAAGCTCAAGAAGCGTTTATTCAAATTGAAACATTCTTCTTCTGAAACTCCAACTTTTACTTTACATCCTGCTCGCAGTAATTTATCTATTCCTCTTCCTGAAACTTCTTTAAAAGGATCTACCATCCCAATAACTACCCGTTTAAGCTGATGCTTAATCAATAAATCACTACATGGAGGTGTTTTTCCAAAATGACTACAAGGTTCAAGGCTTACATAAATGGTACTTTCCTTTAAAAGTGAGGGGTCTTTTACGGACTGGATAGCCATTACTTCAGCATGAGCAAAGCCTGCTTTTTGGTGCCAACCTTCGCCAATAATTTTATTGTTATTAACAATTACAGCACCCACCAATGGATTTGGATAAGTATTACCTATCCCATTTTTTGCTAATTCGATACAACGAGCTATATATTTTTCGTCTATATTCACCCCGCAAAAATAAAATTTATAAATGACGAATCATCTTAAAATTATCCCTATTTCATCTGCTTATGATATGGAAATAGCAAACCTTATTAGAAGTGTATTAATTGAACTGGGAGTGCCAAAAGTGGGAACTGCATACGAGGATAAAGCATTGAAAGCTTTAAGTGAGTATTACCAAGTCCCGACTGAAGCTTATTTTTTGTTGTTGAATAATGATAGGCTAGTAGGAGGTGCAGGAATTGGTATGGCTGATGAAAAACTACAAATTTGTGAGCTACAGAAAATGTATTTTTTACCCGAAGCACGAGGAAAAGGCTGGGGTAAACGCATGATGAAGCATTGCTTAGAATTTGCAAAAAATGTCGGATACAAACAATGCTACATAGAAACCTTGCCATCAATGAAAGCAGCCCAAAAACTGTATCAAGAAGTTGGTTTTAACTACATTGATTACCGAATTGGTAGTACGGGGCATTACTCATGCGATGTTTGGATGCTGAAAGAGTTGTAATGTATTGATTTTGTTAATTTACTATGAAGAGTAAAGCTTACTGAAAATAAATTTTTCCAACTCAATGATCCAAAAAATAATAAATCCGGCAACAAACGGGTGAATCCAATACACTAAGGATATGGGTTCGGTATCAAAAAACGTGTTCATAAATGGAAGGTAAACAAAGCTTAATTGAAGAATACTCAAAATACCAACTGCGTAAAAGGCATATGAATTATTAAAAAAACCTTTTCCTATGGCTGGAGCATGAAGTTTTCTGCAATTAAACAAGTAAAATAATTGACCGCATACTAGGGTATTTACAGCAATAGTCCTAGAAGCTGCATCGCTTAAACCTATAGATTGCATGTATAAAAACATGGCTAGCGTAGCAGCTCCAATCAACACTGAAACATATATAATTCGCCACAAAAACTCTTTCCCTAAAATTGCTTCGCTAGATTTTCTTGGTTTTCGTTTCATTACATTATCTTCCATTGGTTCAAACGAAATTGCTAAGGCCAAAGTAACGGCCGTAACCATATTCACCCATAATATTTGAGCGGGAGTTACCGGCATAATCATTCCAAATAAAATAGCAGCCATAATAACTATGGATTCAGCTCCATTGGTTGGGAGAATAAAAAAAAGTGCTTTTTTAATGTTATCATAAACCGTTCGACCTTCTTCAATGGCATGTACAATACTTGAAAAATTATCATCAGCAAGCACCATTTCAGAAGCATCTTTCGTAACTTCAGTACCTTTAATTCCCATGGCAATACCAATATTAGCTTTTTTTAGTGCTGGAGCATCATTAACACCATCTCCAGTCATTGCGCAAAGTTTTCCGTTGGATTGAATAGCTTTTACTAAACGAAGTTTATGCTCTGGTGTAGTTCGCGCATATACATCGTATTCCATTACAATACGTGCCATTTCCTGATCATTCATGGCTTCTAATTCATTTCCCGAAATTGCTTTTTTTCCATCACTGATGCCAATTTCTTTAGCAATAGCTTTTGCTGTTTCAATATGGTCTCCTGTAATCATTTTTACGCTTACTCCAGCACTTTTACACGCTTTTACTGCTTCAATTACTTCAGGTCTTGGAGGGTCAATAATTCCTACAATACCCAAAAAGTTGAAGTTTGTAGGTAAATCGGTTAACTTAATTTCGCGCAATGAAGGTGCTACTTTTGTGTAGGCAGTTGCAAGTATTCGCTGACCTTTTTGTGCTACCTCATCCATTTTGTTTTCCCAGAAACCCTTTGCTAAATCCTTTTTTTCTTCAATTATTGACTGAAATGAACAACGCTCCAATACTTTTTCTGGCGCTCCAGTTAAAAAAATATAAAATTCGTTATCAACCTCGCATAAAGTGGCTGTAAATTTATGCTCCGATTCAAAAGGAATAGTGTCAATTTTGCGAAACTTAAAATTTTTCATTTCGCCTTTTAATGCAAGACTTAACAACGCTGCTTCTGTTGGACCACCAGTTATTTTCCAATCGTTATCTTTTTCTTTAATGCTTGCATTATTACATGCTTTAATACTTCTTAGCGTCCACAATAATTCATTTTCGTTACTTATGGAAACTAGCTTGTTATTTTTTAAAATTTCACCTACGGGTTCGTATCCAGAACCTTCAACATTAAATACGCTACTTGGGGTTACAACCGACTTAGCAGTCATTTCATTTCGCGTAAGTGTTCCCGTTTTGTCCGAACAAATAACGTTTACCGCACCTAGTGTTTCAACTGAAGGAAGCTTTCGAATAATGGCGTTTCTTTTGGCCATTTGCCTAACGCCAAGCGCTAGTGTAATGGTCATGATAGCTGGTAGTCCCTCTGGAATTGCGGCGACTACTAATCCTATACTCGCAAGAAAAAGTTCAGTAATGGAGTAATCTCTTAAAAAATATCCAAAAGCAAAAAAACCAGCTGTAACTCCCAGAATTACTAAGGAAAGTATTTTGCTGAAATCTTCGATTTGCTTAAGTAAGGGCGTAGTAATTTCTTCTACCTCAGACATCATCGTGTTTATTTTACCAATCTCAGTAGTCATTCCCGTAGCAACTACAATGCAAGTAGCATTTCCAAACACAACGGTTGTACCCGCATAAGCCATTCCTCTTCGCTCTGCTAAAATAGCACTGGCATCAGCAGCATCGGTATTTTTTGTTACAGCAATAGATTCGCCAGTTAACGGAGATTCTTCAACTTGAAAATCCTTCGCTTCAATTATTCTTACATCAGCAGGGACTTTATCTCCAGATTTTAAATGTATAATATCTCCCGGTACTAAGTTTACAGCCTCGATGGTTTGTTTTTCTCCGTTCCTAGTTACTATAGCATGCAAAGAGAGCATGTTTTTAATACTTTCTAGGGCTTCTTCTGCTTTACCCTCTTGAACAAAACCTATAATTGAATTTACAACGACAACAACCAAAATGACCCAAGTGTCAATCCAATGATTCATTAAAGCCGTAATTACGGCAGCTGCCATTAATATGTAAATAAGTAAGTTATGAAACTGTAAAAGAAATCGTTTCCAAGCTGGATTTTTTTTGGGTTCAGGCATTTTATTTTTTCCGAACGCCTCTTGTTGAGCCACAACTTCTTTGTCAGAAAGCCCTTCTGAAACATCAAGATTAAAAAATTCAATAACTTTTTCTTTGCTTAAGTGAAAAGCTTCTTTAATTGATTTTGACTCCATTGTAAATTTTGAATGTTTTGGGACTTGCTAAAATACAAAAATGCAAGATGATTAATCAACGGATACTCATAAAATCAATCTAAAATAGTTTTAGTTCCGTTATTAGTGTACTCAAATTAGAATTTAAAACTACAGCTTATTCTTAATAATTTATGAAGTGTAAATCGTGTCCTTTTTCTTTTTTAGTATCTTTGCATTATGAATATGTATATATACTTTATAAGTGGGGGAGAAATTGCCATCATCATTTTTATAGTGGTAATGGTTTTTGGTGCAGATAAAATACCTGATATTGCCAGAACAATGGGTCAAACCATGAAGCAAGTTAGAAATGCAACGGACGAGATTAAATCAGAAATCAATAAATCTTCAGAAAAATACACCAAAGATTTAGACATAGATATTCATAAACAAATCGAATCTGAAGCTACAAAAGTTCAAGAGGAGATTGATGAAATTACAGGACCGATCAAGAGAAGGTTCTAAAAAAAAATACGCTATTTTCAAAAAAATAGCGTATTTTTTTTGAATAGATAAAACTATTAAACGGCTACATCGTAAGTTCTTAACGCATCATTAAGCGATGTTTTTTTGTCTGTACTTTCTTTTCGTTTTCCAATAATCAATGCACAAGGCACCTGAAACTCTCCAGCAGGGAATTTTTTGGTATAGCTTCCTGGAATTACAACTGAACGAGAAGGAACAAAACCTTTCATTTCTAATGGCTTTTCACCCGTTACATCAATAATTTTTGTAGAAGCAGTAAGTACAACATTTGCTCCTAATACCGCTTCTTTTTCTACGCGAACGCCTTCTACAACGATGCATCTGGAACCTACAAAAACATTATCTTCAATAATTACGGGTGCGGCTTGAAGTGGTTCTAAAACACCCCCAATACCAACACCTCCAGAAAGGTGAACATTTTTACCAATTTGTGCACAACTTCCAACGGTTGCCCAAGTATCTACCATGGTACCTTCATCTACATAAGCACCAATATTTACATAACTTGGCATCATTATAACTCCACTAGAAATATAAGCGCCATGCCTAGCAACAGCATTAGGTACAACTCTAATACCACGCTCTTTGTAATTTCTTTTTAATGGCATTTTATCATGATACTCGAAAATTCCAGCTTCCAAGGTTTCCATTTTCTGTGTAGGAAAATAAAGTACAACCGCTTTTTTTACCCACTCATTAACTTGCCAACCTTCTTGAGTTGGCTCAGCACACCTAAGAGTGCCTTCATCTAAATGTTGGATAACTTCGCGTATGGCACTAATTGTGGCGTTGTCTTGTAAAAGTGAACGATCTTCCCAAGCCTTTAAAATTTTGATTTTTAATTCGGTCATTTGTATTTTTTTTCAAAAGTAACCTTGTTTAAATTGAGAGCAAAATTTTATTGGCCAATTGATAGAATTTTACGGTATTTTAACCTCAAATTTTTAATTTCCGTAACAATTTTAAAACATGGCATGAATATTGAAAAGTCCAATTCAAAATTATAACATGAAATTTTTTTCGATTTTTTTATTATCCATTACACTTGTCTCCGCTCAAAATTCACAGCAGGAAGTATCTTTAACAACTGAAAAAGCCATCATATTTCGGAACTCTGCTCAGGTTTTCAGTACTTCAAGTGTTACTTTAGAAGAAGGCAATAATGTGCTAATATACAAAGGATTGACTCCAAGAATAAATACCCAAAATATTGTAGTGAGCGGTCTTAAGGGTGCGTCTGTAAACAAAATTCTTTTTTCTACAGATTACTTACTCACCCCAAGTGTGCAAAAGGAACTTGAACAAGTGAAGCAACAACTTAACGATATAATGCGCACAAAAAATAAGGTTACAAATCATATTAATGCACTAGATACCGAAAAGGAGGTATTACAAAAAAACCAACTTGCTGCAAGTAATGAAAATAATGCTTCATTAGAAAAATTGAAGGCTTATGCTACCTATTACAGAAACAGATTTGAAGAAATAAACAATTTACAGTACGAGTTAAGACTTCAACTTGAGCAATTAACAGGGGAACAAAATGCACTTCAAAGACAGAAAAACCAATTAGAAAGTGAGGTTCGTGAGAATAGAGGAGTACTTACGTTACATTTACACGCTCCTAAAAAAATAACTACGCAATTAAAATTAAACTTTCAAGTGTATGATGCCGGATGGAGTCCTTCTTATGAACTAAGAGCTACAGACGCGAATACTCCAATTTCCTTCTTATACCAAGCTGAAGTGTTTCAACATACAGGGACTGATTGGAATAGTATTGATTTGTACCTCTCTACAGGAAACCCACGTTCCAGAACGGTAACACCAACACTATTCCCTTATTATTTAAACTTTTACGAAGCACCTGTAGTGTTAAGAAACGAAGCAAATGAAGACTTAGAAGAGGTTGTTATATCCTCGTACAGGGTACAACAAAAGGATTTGTCTGATGCTGTTGTTAGAGAAGAAACACAAACAAGTATCATTTTTCATTTAGGGAAAAGTGAATATTTAGCATCTTCTAATCATTCAAGTAAGCGAACGCTGGAACAAAAAGATATTCCTGCAAGTTTTACATACCAAGCTTTTCCTAGCATAACAAAAGATGTGTTTTTGCATGCAGAAATTTCAGATTGGCAAGCGCTGGATTTAGTTAGTGGTGTAGCAAAGCTTTACCTAGAAGATGCGTACGCAGGTACAACACCTATAAACGCTACTAGTGTAGATGAAAAGCTAGTTATTTCATTTGGTGTTGACGAATCTATTCGCGTAAATCATAAAGAAATTAAATCGAATACTTCAAAAACCTTTTTTCGCAACCAAGAGATAAGAGAGAAAATTTATGAATTTGAAGTATATAATGCAAAATCGAAACCCATTACATTACGCGTAAAAGATCAAATTCCCGTTGCGCAAAATGATGCTATTAAGGTTGAAGATGTGCAGTTTAATGCTGCAGCACTTGACAAAGAAACCGGTGAGCTAACTTGGGAAGTAAAACTTCAACCCAAACAAAATTGGGTAGAAAGACTAGGTTATACCGTAAAGTTTCCCAAAGATAAACGAGTTAATCTAAGGTAGGACGACTTACAAGGACGCTAATTTTTTTAAAATACGCTAAGTTAGGATTAGGTATGTTCCTTTTCTTGAACATTTCTTTGGCATTTGCATAAAAACTAAAATGAGCTTTTAGAACTGCTAGAAAATGTTGTGGACGTAACTGAAAAAGATAAATCAATGCAATGCCACCGTCTAAAATCATTCTTGCAAATAGTTTCCCAAAAATAAATTTTGAAGGTGCATTTTTAACTATGTTGTAAAGCGAATTTCTGAAATTCAAAAAAGTTTTTAGTGGACTTGAATTGGCCATTGTTCCTCCTCCTAAATGAAAAACTTCACTGGCTGGGGTAAACCAGATTTCATTACCTATTGCATTCCAACGCCAGCATAAATCAATTTCTTCCATGTGCGCAAAATAATCCTCGTCAAATCCATTTTCTTTTTTAAAGGCTTCATTTTTTATTGCCAAACAAGCGCCACTTCCCCAGAATATTTGTGTTTCTTTATTGTATTGTCCTTGGTCTTCTTCAACGTGGTTTCGCCATCTTCCTCTACAAAAAGGATAAGCAAACCAATCTAAATAGCCACCCGCAGCCCCAGCATATTCGAATTGCGAAGGCGCTGCATCCGATTTAATTTTTGGCTGAACAGCAACGATAGCTGAACTAGAGGCTAGTTTTTGTAGCATTGGTGAAAGCCAATTTTTAGTGACACGAACATCGCTATTGAGTAAAACTACAAATTCCTCTTCAATGTGCTGAAGCCCTAAATTGTACCCCTTGGCAAAACCAAAATTTTCAGAAAGTTGAATTACGTTAATCGTTGGAAATTGTGACTTAATATATACCACAGAGCCGTCAGTGGAAGCATTATCAATCACATAAATAGCAGCTTCTTCAGAATAATTGACCACCGAGGGCAAATATGTTTCGAGTAATTTTTTTCCGTTCCAATTTAATATAGCCACTGCTGTTTTATACATAATCGTAAGTAAAATCGGGTAAATCCCTTAAAAAATGATACGTTTTTTTTTCGTGGTCTATTTCACAAAAATAATGTTCTAAACCATTTGTCACCATCAAATACCGCGCATTTAGGCTTAAGTTGTATCGCGCTATTTGGTCGAAAGTTGCTTGTGTAATCGAAACTTTAGGAGCTTTACATTCCACAATTAGCTGAACGCTACCATCTCTAAAATAGCCAACTACATCAAATCGTTGCGGAAGTTGATTAACTAAAACTTGACGTTCTTCTGCAAGCAAACGGGAAGGGTAATTTTTTTCGTGGAGTAGATATTGAACACAATGTTGTCTTACCCATTCCTCTGGAGTTAATACAAGAAACTTTTTTCGTAAAATCGAAAATATACTTCTCGAATTTTCTGTACTTTTGAAGCGAAACGAATACAACGGGAAATTCAATCTTTGCATAAAACGAAAGTAGTATTTTCTATGAAATTGAAAAAACTTTTAGGTTTAATACTTTCAGCTTTTATGTGCTGTTCCTAAAAATGAAATGTGGTTAATTGGTCTTTTAAAGTTTAGCACTAATCAATAGGTTTAATTTGCTTCATAAAAAACTGAAAATGAAAAAGTCGAAAGAAATAATCGCAAGTTTACAACAAAAATCTTATGCTCCGATATATTTTTTAGTAGGAGAGAAGGAAACTTTTTTTGTTGATAAAATTGCCTCATACATTGAAGAAAATGTTCTTTCTGAAGAAGAAAGAGGATTTAACCAACAAGTTATGTACGGTCGTGATGTTAGCATGGACGACGTAATTGGTGCTGCAAAGCGTTTTCCTATGATGTCAGAATACCAGGTTGTCATTGTAAGAGAAGCCCAAAATTTGAGTAGAGAGTTAGATAAACTTGAAGCTTATGTTGAAAACCCTCAACCCTCTACCATTTTGGTATTCTGTTTTAAGCACAAAAAGCCAGATGGACGGAAGAAAGTTATAGGATTAATTAAAAAGAAAGCGGTTTACTACGAAACAGCAACCATCTATGAAAATAACATTAGCGATTGGATTGTTGAAAGCTTAGCAGAAAAACAATATAGTGTAGCTCCAAAAGCAGCACAAATGCTTATAGATTTTTTAGGAAACGACCTTTCTAAAATATATAAAGAGCTTGAAAAGTTGATGCAAATACTTCCTCAAGGTAGTCGAATTACACCTGAATCTGTTGAAGAAAACATAGGAATTAGTAAAGATTATAATGTATTTGAATTAACAAAGGCCATAGGCGAAAAAGACGAAGTAAAAGCCTTTAAAATTGCAGAATACTTTCAACAGAACCCGAAAAACAACCCATTGTTACTTACGGTAGCTCAAATTTTCCGCTTTTTTCAAAATTTACTTTTGTACCATTCTTTAGCTGATAAATCTAATGTGAATGCAGCGAGAGAGCTAAAAGTTTCACCTTATTTTGTAAAGGATTACGCCTTAGCAAGTAAACATTATCCTATGAAAAAAGTTAGCAAGATAATTGGTTTTGTAAAGGAACTAGACCTTGTGAGTAAAGGGGTAGATACCAAAAGTGCGACTGAAGGTAGTTTACTTAAGGAATTTCTTGTAAAAACAATGCGCTAAAAGGACAACTAAATTGGCATATTAATTGTCCTATTATTAGATGCAGTTAAAAAAAGCGCTAATCTTACTAATTAGCTTATTTAATATTCACTTATAACAGTAAACGTCAGCTTTTAAACTGACATGCTGTCTAAATAAAAATTATGTCGAAAACAAATTTATTTTCAATTGACAATTTGTCACTTCAGGATTTAGACGAAGATGCAGAATTAATTCCGTTATTATCCCCGGAAGATGAAGAGGCCATTGCCAATGAAGAACTTCCAGAGGAACTTCCAATTTTACCTCTAAAAAATACGGTTTTGTTTCCAGGTGTAGTTATTCCAATTACAGCTGGAAGAGACAAATCAATTAAGCTTATACAGGATGCTAACAATAGTTCCAAAGTTATAGGTGTAGTTGCTCAAAAAAATGACAACGATGAAGATCCAGATGTGAAAGGGATTTACAAAGTTGGAGTAGTAGCACGTATTTTGAGAGTTTTAAAGATGCCCGATGGAAATACAACGGTAATTATTCAGGGAAAAAAACGCTTTAAAATTGATGAAGAGATTTCGTCGACACCCTACTTACGCTGTAAAATTAAACCGTTTAGTGATGCGCCCTACAGAAATGCAGATGCTGAGCTCGGTGCTATTATCGATTCGATTAAGTCGCTTTCCTTAAGAATAATTAAGGAAAATCCTAACCTTCCTACAGAAGCTTCGTTTGCTATAAAAAACATAGAAAGCTCTCATTTCTTGGTTAACTTTGTCTCTTCAAACATGAATTTAGAGGTGAAGGAAAAGCAGGCGCTACTTGAAATTGCAGACATTAAAAAACGAGCTTTAGAGACCCTAAAATACATGAATTTAGAGTACCAGAAATTGGAACTCAGAAACAATATTCAATCGAAGGTTCAAAATGACATGAACCAACAACAAAGGGAGTATTTTCTTCATCAGCAAATGAAAACTATCCAAGAAGAGCTAGGAGGGACTTCGCACGAAGGAGATATTGAAGAAATGCGCCAAAAGTCTAAATCTAAAAAATGGAAGCCTGAAATTGCATCTCATTTTGAAAAAGAGTTGGCCAAACTTCAACGAATGAATCCACAAGTTGCAGAATTTACCATCCAGCGTAATTACCTTGAGCTGTTTTTGGATTTACCTTGGGAGAGTTTCAGTAAGGATAAGTTCGATTTAAATCGTGCACAAAAAATTCTAGACAGAGACCACTACGGATTAGAGGATGTAAAACGAAGAATTATAGAGTATTTAGCTGTGTTAAAGCTTCGTAACGACATGAAATCTCCAATTTTGTGTTTGTACGGACCTCCCGGTGTTGGAAAAACTTCTTTAGGTAAATCAATTGCTGATGCATTAGGTAGAGAATACGTAAGAATTTCGCTTGGTGGATTAAGGGATGAGGCAGAAATTCGTGGTCACCGAAAAACGTATATCGGAGCAATGCCAGGAAGAATAATACAAAGCCTTAAGAAGGCTGGAACCAGTAATCCTGTATTTGTGCTTGATGAAATTGATAAACTTTCAAACTCGCATCAAGGCGATCCCTCTTCTGCATTGTTAGAAGTTTTAGATCCAGAACAAAATAATGAATTTCACGATAACTTCTTGGAATTAGGTTACGATTTATCTAAGGTAATGTTTATTGCTACTTCCAATAGTTTAACTACCATTCAACCGGCGTTAAGAGACCGAATGGAAATTATTAATGTAAGTGGGTACACCATTGAAGAAAAAGTAGAAATTGCCAAAAGACATTTACTTCCAAAACAAATTTTAGAACATGGACTTACTAAAAAGGACATTCAAATCGGGAAAAAAGAGTTCGAAAAAATAATAGAAGGCTACACGAGAGAGTCGGGAGTTAGAGGTTTGGAAAAACAAGTGGCTAAGGTAGTTCGTTACGTAGCCAAGCATATCGCAATGGAGGAAGAGTATAATACCAAAATTTCATTAAGTAAAATTGATGAAATTTTAGGAAAACCAAAGGTTCAACTGAGTGAATATGAAAATAATGATGTTGCTGGAGTCGTAACAGGCTTAGCTTGGACGAGCGTAGGAGGCGATATTTTGTTTATAGAATCTGCTATATCTAAAGGTAAAGGTAATCTTAGTATAACTGGCAACTTGGGTAAGGTTATGAAAGAGTCGGCTACTATTGCCTTGGAGTATATAAAATCCAATGCCGAAGAATTTGGCATACCAAATCATATTTTTGACAGTTACAATATTCATATTCACGTACCAGAAGGAGCTACACCCAAAGATGGTCCAAGCGCTGGTATTACAATGCTTACTTCGCTAGTTTCGCTATTTACACAACGAAAAGTAAAGAAAAGTGTGGCAATGACTGGGGAAATTACACTTCGCGGTAAGGTTCTTCCTGTTGGTGGAATTAAGGAAAAAATTCTTGCTGCTAAACGCGCTCGAATAAAGGAAATTATTCTTTGTGAAGAAAACAGAAAAGACATAGAAGAGATAAAAGCAGATTATTTAAAAGGCTTGACATTTCATTATGTATCAGAAATGAAAGATGTATTAACCATTGCACTTACTAAACAAAAGGTAAGTAATGCTAAACAATTTGCGTAATACAAAGTTTTTTAGTTGGAAATTCATCATTTTTTAAATCCAAGATTTTTCAATGATTATTAAGGATAATGTAATGTACTTTCAATAAAAAGTAATAAGTTTGAAAACTGAACAATTTAGTTTGTTCAGTTTTTTTTATGACATCATACTGAAACTTGATTTTTTTCGTTTTTCTAAACGAAGCTTCCTTTTATGAAGAGAATTTTAATGATCGTTGTTCTTTTGGGGTTTTCCTTTTATGCTTCTGCACAAGTAGGAGGTAGAGGAACTTACCAATTTTTAAATTTACCCATAAACCCTCAGATTGCAGCTTTGGGAGGAAAAAACATTACCGTTCAGAGTGATAATCCTACTAATGTACTTAGTAATCCTTCGCTGTTGGATAGTTTAATGACCAAGCAAGTATCTGTAAATTATATGAATTATATTGCCGATATAAGCTATGGAACCGCCGCTTATGCACATCATTTTGGAGAAAAATACGGAGTTTTTCAAGCAGGTTTAACCTATATTGATTACGGTAGTTTTGAAGGATTTGATGAGCTCGGAAACGCTACAAACTCTTTTGGAGGTAATGAAACTGCTTTTTCTGTTGGTTATGCCTATAGGATTCCAGCATCTAATTTTTTTGTTGGTGCAAATTTGAAAATGATTACCTCCCGACTTGAGCAATATTCTTCTTTTGGATTGGCAACAGATTTAGGCTTGACCTATATAAATCCTGAAACCAACTGGGTTGCTTCGGTTGTGTTAAGGAATGCAGGGAGACAAATTACAGCGTACGATGAAGTAACTGAAAATTTGCCCTTAGAGTTGATTATAGGTCTTTCAAAACAATTAGAAAAAGTTCCTATTCGTTGGCATCTTACCTTAGAGAATATGCAACAATGGGATGTAGCGTTTAGGAACCCAGCTCTCGACCAAACTGATTTGGAAGGTAACGTTACAGAGGACAACCCGAGCTTCATAAATAATGCCTTACGTCACGTAATTATTGGAGCCGAATTATTCCCAGACTCAGGTTTTAGTCCTAGAATTGGGTATAGCTTTAGACGTTCGGAGGAACTTAGTGTTGCAGACCAACGTTCTTTCGCAGGGCTTACTTTTGGTTTTATGGTAAAGTTTAATCGAGTTAGGTTCAGCTATACTTTTATGCGTTACAATCAAGCAGCAAGTTCAAGTTTCTTTGGTTTGGATTTGAATTTGATGTAAGGGTATTTTTATCTTAAAATCACATAATAATTTAAGATATTAGTTGAAATTACTAGAAAAGAAAGCGATGATTTTCTTCTTTATGTGAACTGAAAAAATTAGCTGTGGTTTTATTTATAATGAAACAGAAAGGCAAAAGTTGATAAATGGTATTGTATAAAAAGCCCGCAATTTGCGGGCTTTTTGGTTGATTAATATTGTTCGTCTTCGCTTGGAAAACTTTTACTCTTCACATCCGCATTGTATTGCTGAATTGCTCCTGTCATTATTGTGTTTAAATCTGCATAACGTCTCAAAAAACGAGGATTAAACTCATGGTCCATACCAAGCATATCGTGCAAAACAAGTACTTGTCCATCAACCCCATTTCCAGCGCCAATACCAATTACAGGAATGCTAATACTTTCAGCAACTTCTTTTGCTAATTGAGCAGGGACTTTTTCCAAAACAATTGCAAAGCAGCCAATACGCTCTAGCATTAAGGCATCTTCTTTTAGTTTTGCAGCCTCTGCTTCTTCTTTTGCTCTAACGGTATAGGTTCCGAATTTATAAATAGATTGGGGAGTTAGTCCTAAATGCCCCATTACAGGTATACCAGCTTTCAAAATTCGTTTGATAGAGTCCTTAATTTCACTACCGCCTTCAACTTTAACCGCGTGAGCTCCACTTTCTTTCATAATTCTAATAGCAGAACGTAAGGCCTCTTTGGGGTCACTTTGGTAACTTCCAAAAGGTAAGTCCACAACTACAAGTGAACGAGAAATACCACGTATTACGCTAGAAGCGTGATAAATCATTTGATCTAAAGTAATGGGAAGTGTAGTTTCGTGACCTGCCATAACATTAGATGCAGAATCTCCAACTAAAATAACATCTATCCCTGCCTTATCTACAATTCTAGCCATACTAAAATCGTAGGCTGTTAGCATCGATATTTTTTCGCCATTGGCTTTCATATCGACTAAAGATTTTACAGTTATTCTTTTGTATTGTTTTTTTGCTACAGACATTTCAAATATTTTTTCAAAAGTACAAATTTAAGTTGCATTAAAGAGTCAAATTATTCTATTGAATTAGAAAGTTTACCCATTTTAGTTTATCTGCTTTTTCAATTTAACACCAGTAATTTCAATTGATAAAAGGTATAATTTAGTCCATAATATTTTGTTAGTTTATAGGAACTCTTAGTTTTAGCCATTATATTTGTAAATATTTTAGTTTATGAAACCCATTACCAAACTTTTTTTCATTGTTCTGATAAGCCAGTTGCTGTTTTACAGTGCTATTTTTTATTCATTCGAGAGCATTAGTACAACAGGATATCCAACACAAGATAAAGTAATTATACTACCATTAATAATTAGTAGTTTCTTTACAATTTGGATGATTACCGCGTTTAAAAAAAGAGTACAAAAGAAGGGTGCAAAATCTTTTAATTTTAGAAATTATTTAAATTTAGCTGAATCTGAATTTGAACCTGCTTGTACACCAGACTCATTAATTTCGTTAATTAAAGAAGACGAACTTTTAAAACGCTACAAGATTGTGCATGAAGGAAATGAAGTGAAATTATATATCCGATATTCAATTTTTTTTACCGAAATAGTGCACATCGATTTCAATACAAGTATTATAAGAATTATATCGAAACCTAGGTTTTTAGCTATTTACGCACCCTTCGGAGGAAGTATTCAAAAATTGGGTTACTTAGAATGTGTTTTGGAAGAGAAACACTTCACTTTAGCTTAACACGTAATGCTTTACCCAAAAAAACTTACTTCTTCTAGTGTATAAGATAAACTTTAACTTAAGTTGTCCCAAATTTAGCCTTATTTAAATTAGGAAGTGAAAGATGAGCTTAATTAGTTATATCCTAAGTCAGCCACCAAAAACAAAGAATTATTAAAATCGAAGAGTAATGGTGGTTAAGGTAATTTCAACTTTAAGATGGTGTTACCTAATTAAACTAAAATTTCCTGTAACCACATCTCCATTTGCAAGAACTATTTTGTACCAATAATCATTTTCAGGCATTGCTTTTCCATTATAGGTACCGTCCCAACCTTCATCAGATGCCCTGAACTGTACAAGCAGTTTACCATACCTATCAAATACTTGAACAATAGCATTTCGGTTGGCCGAATTTGCAGTGCCTTTAATTCTCCAAGTGTCATTAACTCCATCGCTGTTAGGAGTGAAAAACTTCATCGCACCAAGGATAGAAACTTCAGCTGTGGAAGTTCCACAGCCGTTAACGTCCCTTACATAAACACGGTAATCTCCAGGAGGTAAATCACTAAATACTGGGGATTCTTGGTAAGGCCCTGTTGGGTTATTTAGGGCATATTGATACGCTCCAATACTTTCTGAGTTTAACACAACAAGTAATGCGTTTTGGTCCTCACCACCCTCCTGAATTCTAACATTAAAACTTGCTCTATTAGATGAATCGACAAAAACTTGCTCAATATTTTCGCATCCCGTTGCCACATCTGTAATTAAAACAGGGTAGTTTCCTGCTTGGTTTACTTCTATATTAGGTGTAGTTTCATTGGAAGATAACCATAAAAATGTGTAGTTATCTGTAAGCTGAGAAAGACTAGAAGAAATACTTATGGTAGATGGAAAATTATCCGTACAATAAAAAAAGTTTTGTTCGTCAGAAACAGGAGGGAGGCTTCTTACATTAAGCTGAACTATTCCTAAGGTTCCACAATTTTCGTTTGATAGCAGACGATAATATACTTCTTGAAAATAATTTTCTTCGTTTACAAAATTTTCAGGATTACTTATGGGATTTAGTTCATTTAATGCATTATCAATAGACGTATAGAAAAGGAGTTCTTCGTTTGGCGAAAAATTTTCTGGTAATTCTGTTTCAGTTAGATCAAAAATGGCAAACCCATCTTCTGCAATATCACATTCATTTAAAGTAGTGAAAAATTGATTAGCTTCACCCGTAATTAAAGTAACAGGTGTAACCACATTGCACCCAAATACATCGTCAGAAACTAAGGCGAAAATTGTTTCTACTTCAGTAAAAGTGGTATACTCGGTAGGATTTTCAATGGGCGAAATGGCTTGTAAAGCATCTTCTTCAGAAAGATAAAACGTAGCACTTATATTCTCTGAGTTTAATTCATTTGATTGAACAAACAGAGGAATGGATTGTGTTAAATCAAAAATTCCTTGTGGAGTGGAAGAAACACTGCAACTTCTTAAATTGGCTTCTGAATAAACAGGCGGTTCGTTAATGCGTAAGTTTGCTATTCCAGTAATTTTACATTCGCCAGTTTCTGGAAAAATTTCTAGCGTATAGGTTAAATTTTCACCTAAATTTTCTTGTGCGATGCTTACATCAATAAACGAGTTTGTTTCCCCGTCTAATAATTCGCCATTTAAAAACCATTGAAAAGAAGCCTCGCCATCAAACTCTCGACCAAGCGTATATGTGTCTCCTATACAAATATTTAATTCGGTTTGAATATTAAACGAATCTTGATTTTCTGCGTTTACAATATCTGTTCTTGATTCGAAAATAGATTGAATAAATGGCGGAAGGCCAAAGGTAGCCAATCTTCCTTGAAGGTTTATCGCTCCTAATCCGAGGTTGGAAACATAGGAAACTGCTTGTCCAGTTTCGTTTGGATTGGTTATCACATTTAATCGTGAAGCATTAATTACAGCAACGTAAATCCTCCCGTCTGGCCCAAGTTGAATACCTGTTGCAGTTTGAAGTCCAACATTAGGTATGCTGTATGCTGAACCCGGAATGTTTGCTGCTTCCAGATTCCATTGCCGAATAAATGTTTCATTACCTTGTGTAAAACTAGCGTAAGCTTTTTTAGAATTCGGAGAAAATTCAACTCCATACGCCCTAACATTAGTTACTAGAGGAATCGGATTACTTACTTCTCCAGTTGCATTATCAAAATCGTATAAATAAACGTGTCCATCTCCAGCATCGCTTGTACCTACTTGATTATAATTAGTTGTATTAGTTGCAGAAATTAGTTTGGTACCATCTGGAGAAGCTTTTAGGTAACCAATAGAAGCTCTTCTGTAACCTGACACAGGAACAACAGGCGCGACTTGGGATACAATAGGGTTTTCGTCTACACCGTTTTCATCTATTTTGAAGGCGTAAAACTTATCTACAAAGTGTGTAATTACCCAAACAGAATTGCAATCTGCTCCAACTACTGCAGAAATTTTTTCCGAACACCGATACTTAATTTCTTCTGGATCGTCTTCGTTATAGGTTATAAGATGTAAGTTTCTTTCACCTTGAACAACATCACCAAGTCCACCACGTAGATTCATATCCACTACCGAATAATTAAATCCATTATTAAAACCATCATCATCCTGAGGAACTGTGTGTTGCGGAACATCAGAATAATTAGGTCTTGGAGTACCATCTGGATTGGCTGGTCCTTGGTTTGGAAATGCAAACGCATTGTCATGATGTGGTTCATCTACGGTAAATACGTAGAATATAGAAGGGATAGTAGGATGCGGCACAATAAGTCCACTTTGCGTACTTGAGGGATCACCCAAAAGTCCTGTACCTCCAAAATAATTGGCGTTAGGCATAATATTATGTTCTCTATCCCAAATGGTTTGCCCGTCGGTGTACATTAACAAATTTCCACTAGAATCTGAAATGGACGAACAACCTTCAAGTGTATTTAGCTCTCCATCTAATAAAGCAGATGGGGGGGTAGTATTAAAGGTAATTCCCGCATTATTGCCGAAATACCAATTATTAGCTTCGCCTTGTGCGAATAATTTTGAAGTTGAATAAAATAGAATAAGAATACAAAGTAAATGCTTCAAGAGAATAATTTTCTCAAAAATAGTATATTCTTCTACAAATCCCGTTTTTTAAGGATTTTTAACGAACTTAAAACAAAAATCAAGGTCCATACAAGTACAATTCCAATGTCTTTCCACTGTACAGCATAATCTTTTACAAATTCTGGGTTAAGCTGAGTTGTCGCAGTTTGTACAATAGATAATCGCGTAAATGGTTCTTTAATCAAATTAGCCATAGCTTCCATAGGTAAAAACTGATTGAGAAATTCAAGCTCTTGTTTTCCGTATGAAAAGTAACTGCTTATGATTTTTTCAAGTATAAAAAGAAGAAATAAGAAACCTAACGCAAAGGCAGATTTTCTAACCAATACCGAAAAAAACATACACATGCTAAAAAAGCCAACCAATTTTACAAAATAGGCAATTAGGTACTCTAAATCCCTAAAAATTATTCCAATTTCAGTATAATTTGAAAAACTTAGCCCTAGAACTAACGACACGATAAAAACCAATAGCGTTGATGCAAGCGATAAAAAAACAAGGGTGTAGAATTTGGAAAGAATAAATTCCTTTTTACTTAAACCATCGATTAAATTCTGTTTTAAGGTTCGATAAGAGTATTCATTAGAAACCATTGAAACAATTACAATAGCCAAAAGTATTTTTAAAATTGCTACAAAGTAGGTGTTGAAATGCCAAATAAAAGGAAAATCGAAAATTCCTTGGTCTGCTAATTGGAATTTCATTGGACCAATATCAAATTTAATAATACTGAAAACAGCAGTAAACGTAAAAAGTACAAAATAAATGATACTCATTACTTTAGCCGCCTTATTGAATTTTAATTTGAATAATTCTATTTGTAGTAATCGAAACATAGGACTAGTTATTTGTAAGTTGAAGGAAACTTTCTTCTAAGCTTTGTTTTTTAAATTGAAGATGATGAAGAACAATTCCTTCGTTAAAAGCATCTGTATTCACTTTTGAAGGATGTATTTCTTGCGATAGTTTTACTTTCAAGAAACCTTTTGAATCTTCTGTAAATCCATCAAAATATTCTTGTCTATCCACGAAAGTTTTAAGATCATCTAAGTTTTCAGAAGCTAATTCCATAAATCCGAAAGATGCATTCATATCTTCAACTCGCCCGTCGTATAGCATATTGCCTTCCCTAATAATAATTACATGCGAGCAAACTTTTTCGACTTCATCCAATAAGTGTGAGGCTAGTAAAATTGTAGTTCCTGTGGATGCAATTTTGGAAATAATTTCGCGAATTTGGTGAATTCCCTGAGGATCAAGTCCATTAGTAGGTTCATCTAAAATTAATATTTCAGGATCATTAAGCAAAGCTGAAGCGATAGCTAAGCGTTGCTTCATTCCAAGGGAGTAAGTTTTAAATTCATCATCCTTACGTTCCCATAAACCAACCAATTGGAGCTTTTCTTCATAATTCGGAGAAGCGATTGATTTTATTTTGGCAACCAAACGCAAATTGTTTAAAGCAGACATTGAGGGATAGAAATTTGGACTCTCGATGATGGCTCCAACTTTTTTAAGCGCCTCATGATTAGACAGTTGACCACCAAACCATGTAAAGCTACCTGAAGTTACATTTACAACATTTAATACCATTCCTAGGGTTGTGGACTTTCCGCTACCGTTTGGACCTAAAATACCGTAAATAGTACCTTTTTCGATACTTAGACTCAACTTATTTACCGCTGTTTTTCTACCAAAAGTTTTGGTTAGCTCGTTTATTTCTAGAATTTTTTCCACAAAACGTAATTTTAATTATTTGACGAAACACCTATTGATTTGTTACAAAAAACATAAAAAATCTACTTTCCTTGAAATTTCAGACTTAACTACAAATAATAAAATTACCTTAGTGATGTAAATGCATGTAAACCAAAAATTACAAGTTTACATCGATTTGGCTAAGCTTTGGAAGTAATAGTTGAAATAAAAAAAATAATAAACAAGGGAAGTAAAAATGAATAAATTGATTTCACAATTGCCACACGGTAAAGATTTTTTGTTTGTGGACAATATTCTAGAGGTCGATGAAACAAAGATTGTAGGCGAGTATACATTTCCGACAGATGCTTTTTATGTAGCTTCCCATTTTAAAAATAACCCCGTTGTTCCAGGAGTACTTTTAACTGAAGCAGCGGCTCAACTTGGGTTAGGATGTTTTGGAATTTTTCTCACAAAAAACGAGCTACAAGAAACCTCATTTTTTGTTATGACGAAGTCATGTATTGATTTTCTGCAGGTTGTCCGACCTGGAGAAAAAATAACAATAGAAGCTAAGCTTGTTTACTTTAGGTTCTTTAAACTTAAAGTTGAAGTGATCTTACATAAAAAAATGAAAGTCATTGCGAAAGGAAGTGTTGAAGGTATGATTGTCAAACCTAATTCATCTTCATCATAAGCCATTAACTATGCAAGCAACAGAAGAACGAGTAGTAATAACAGGAATGGGGGTAGTGTCTCCTAATGGAGTAGGCTTACAAAATTTTTTAGATGCTCTGAAGCATCAAACGTCAGGAATTAAATTTCATCCTGAACTCGAACGTTTAAAATTTTCCTGTCAAATAGGAGGGACGCCAGATTTAAGCAAAGTGAATATGGCTAAGTATTTTACAAATGTAGAGCAGCGTGGGCTACTATCCACAGGCTTAATTTATGGTGTAATTGCTGGATTAGATGCAGTAAATGACGCAAAATTAAATAACCAAACAATAGACCCTGAATTAGGAATTATTTTTGGCACAGGAAGCTTGGGGATTGACAAATTTAGAGAGTCAATTCAGCTAATAGACCAAAATAATGTAAGGCGATTAGGAAGTACCAGTGTATTACAGACCATGTCCAGTAGTGTGGCAGCTTTTTTAAGTGGAAAAATAAAAGCAGGAAATATGGTAACCTCCAATTCCTCCGCTTGCGCAACTGGTACAGAAGCACTATTACAAGGGTATCGACATATTAAAAACGGATATGCAAAACGAATGCTTATAGGGAGCACAAGCGACTCTGGACCCTATATATGGGGTGGATTTGATGCATTAAGAATACTTCCTAATCAATACAATAAAAATCCTGAAAACGCATCGAGACCTATGGATAGTAATGCTGTTGGATTTGTTCCCTCGTCAGGTTCGGGTGCCTTAGTAATTGAAAGTTTAACAAGTGCTAAAAAACGAAATGCAACCATATATGCTGAAATTTTGGGAGGTTTTCAAAACTCAGGCGGACAAGAAAACGGAGGAAGCATGACGGCACCAAATCCATTAGCGGTAATTGAGTGTATTCAAAAAACCATTCTTGATGCCAACATTTCACCAGAAAGCATAGACCTAATCAATGCTCATTTAACCGCAACAAAAATGGATGCTACTGAGGTTTTAAATTGGAAAAAAGCACTCCAATTAAACTCGACTAACTTTCCTTTAATTCAGAGTTTGAAAGGTATGATAGGGCATGCATTGGCTGCTTGCGGAAGTATTGAATTAGTGTCTTCTGTACTTCAATTAAAGCATCAGTTTATTTACGGAAACAACAATATAACTAAAATTCAGGAAGAAATAAGCACCCTAATAGATGAAGGTAAAATACCTTTAAAAACGAGACTAAATACCAACCTAACAACATTGATTAAGGCAAGTTTTGGCTTTGGGGACGTAAATGCTTGTATTGTACTCAAAAAATTCAACGAAAATTGAAGAATTAGCGTCTCTACATTTGAGTTAATCTGCAACCTTATAAGCCGTCCCTTTTTGCTTAGTGTTTTCACCTACGATATTAAATTCGAATGTATATGAATTAGGAGTGGTAGTCAGAATTTTGAAGTGCATTGGTTTTTCATCAGCCATTTTTTTAGGGTTCACTAAACGAAGAATATACTCACAATCATTAACCCAGCGGATGCTTGCCGTATCTTTTTTTCCTTTAAAGGTTTCTATTTCTATATCTTTCCTTCGATCGAATCGAGTTTTAACCAATTCACCTTCAATAAGTGTTTCAAATTCATAAACGCCTGTCTGAAAGCTGTTACAATCGGACACAGGTTCATAACAAGAAAGAAAAAGTAGGCTAAGTAGTATATAAAATGGCTTCATGTATTTTTTGTACAAAAATAGCGATTAAAGGCCATGTAATTTGTCAAAGATTTCAAAACTTCCATCTTGATAGAGAATAATTACTTTGGAAACTTTCTTTTTGCTTTCGGTCTTGATAGATACATTCTCTTCTTGAAGTGTTTCCGAATCCATACTTTTATCACTGATAGAATTAGAAAAGCTATCTTGATTTGATTCAGTATTTACGATTGTTTCTTTTGTATCGGATGAGATATTAGGCAATGCTGAATTTTTAGGAAGAGAAGGGAAGCTTCCTTTTCCATTAAGCAACCAATACAAATCAACCTCCTTAAAACGCTTAACCACCTTCATAACAAAATCCAGGCTTGGCTTATTCCTTCCGGATAAGATATGAGAAACAGAAGGCCTCCCAACTTCAATTTCATCAGCAAAAGCACCTGCTGTCAATTCATAATAATCGAATAACATTTGTAAACGGTCCGCAAAATTCTCACTATTTACCATTGTAAATATTTTAATTTCATAACTAGATTACAAATGTAAACAAATCGATTTAATCCACCTATATTTAGCTAACAAAAAAAGATGTACATATCAAAAAACAACGAACAATCACTTTAGTTAAAGTTATTTAATTTATTGATAATGAATAATTAAATTAAATTTAATTAATTATTCTGTAAAGCTTGGATTTATTCCGACCATCGTCCTTTTAAGCTCACGAATAGAGTTGGCTAAACACTAAATTCATTTAATTAACCTGTTACATTTGTAAATAATTAAGTATTTACAAATGTAATTTTTAATATAATTACTTTTGTAAATATATTTTATGTGTTTATGGAAGAAATTAACGAGGTTTACAAGTCTTTAAAAAGTCCTCATGTATTTGGTAGGTTTTTTTCCTACGAAAAAGTGATTAATGCAGTGGATAAATTTTCACATTCAGTTATAGAGTCTACTATTATAGGTAATTCTGTACTTGGAAAACCGATTTATAAATTACGCGTAGGGAATGGCCAAACAAAGTTACTAATTTGGTCTCAGATGCATGGAAACGAATCCACATCTACGAAGGCAATAGTTGATTTCCTGTCTGTTATTGAACAAAAAAATGAACTAGTATCCTCCATACTAGATAAATTAACCATTCATATTATACCCGTTTTAAATCCTGACGGCTTAATGAACTACACACGAGAGAATGCGAATGGTGTAGATTTAAACAGAGATGCACTACAACTTAGCGAACCCGAAAGTATTATTTTACGAAATACAATAGAGGATTTAATGCCCGATTTTTGCTTTAATATGCACGGACAACGAACAATTTTTAGTGCGGGGTATCATCCTTACCCAGCAACAATGTCGTTTTTATCTCCATCTGTTAACGAAGAACGTTCAGTGACTTCTATACGAAAAAAAGTGATGCAACTAATAGTTTGCATTAACGAAACACTTCAAAAATACATTCCTAACCAAGTTGGAAGGTATGATGATGGTTTTAATATAAATTGTACAGGGGATTATTTTCAGAGCATAGGAATTCCAGTTTTGTTATTCGAATCGGGACATTTTCCTAACGATTACGAGAGGGAAGAGGTACGAAGGTTGACTTTTATAGCGCTTTTTCAGGCTATTAGAAGTTTGTCTAATAAAGACTTTGAGCAGAAAGATTACAAGGCATATTTCGATATTCCGCAAAATCAAAAACTTTATTATGATTTTATTATTAGAAATATTAGAATTGGAAATAAGTTGACTTCTATTGCTGTTCAATACAAAGAAGAGCTTCAAGATGGAAAAATTAATTTTACTCCCTTTGTTGCCCAAATAAATGAGTTGGACAACTACTGGGGACACCAAGAAATTGATGCTCAAGGTTCTTGTGCTGAGTATGATTTGATGCTACTTCAACAGATTCCACAACTAAATTCTTTATTCGATTTAAATAAATTTAAGTTATTGACTAGAGAATCTTAGTTAATTTCATTATTATTTCTTAAAAATAGTCTATTTATTGCAGTATATTTAATAATTATAATTAATTTTGTTTTTTATTCAACAACAACTAAAAATTTGTACATAATGGCGAAATTTAAATTAGATGAAACGGATCATCAGATATTAAGTATGCTGATTGACAATACTAGAACTCCTTTTACAGATATAGCTAAAAAGTTGCTGATATCGGCTGGTACGGTTCATGTCCGCGTTAAGAAAATGGAAGAAGCGGGGATAATTATCGGTTCATCATTAGCATTAGATTACAAAAAACTAGGGTACTCGTTTATTGCTTATGTTGGAGTATTTTTGGACAAAACTTCTCAGACTCAATTTGTATTGAATCGCATTAACGAAATTCCTTATGTAACTGTTGCTCACGTAACTACGGGTAAATTTAATTTATTTTGCAAAATCAGAGCAAAAAACACAGAGCATGCAAAGCAAATTATTTTCCAATTAGATGACATAGACGGAGTTTACAGAACAGAAACTATGATTTCTATGGAAGAGAGCTTAAATGATAAAACTAGATTGATGAAAGCTATTTTTAACGAAATGGTTCGCTAATTCCTTGAATATAAGACATAAAAAAACCGCTTTAAAGCGGTTTTTTTGTATGTGAATCTTTACTAATCATCATTCTCGTCCATGGTATGGTATACATTTTGAACATCGTCGTCCTCCTCAATTTTTTCTAGAAGCTTCTCAACATCTGCCTTTTCTTCTGGGGTTAATTTTTTAGTAACCTGAGGAATACGCTCAAATCCTGAAGACACTATATCAAAACCTCTTGCTTCTAATTCTTTTTGTAGGCTTCCAAAAGATTCGAATGGGGCGTATATAACAATGCCTTCTTCATCTTGAAAAACTTCTTCAACACCAAAGTCAATCAGCTCTAATTCAAGTTCCTCCAAATCGATTCCTTCTTTTTCTGCCAGTTTAAAATTACAGGTATGATCAAACATAAACTCTACAGAGCCAGAAGTACCAAGGCTACCATTGCATTTATTGAAATAAGAACGGACATTGGCAACAGTTCGATTGATATTGTCTGTTGCTGTTTCAATTAATATGGCAATTCCGTGAGGAGCATATCCTTCATACAACACTACTTTATAATCACCTTGAGACTTATCAGACGCTCTTTTAATAGCTCGCTCTACATTATCTTTTGGCATGTTTGCTGCTTTCGCATTTTGGATAACAGCACGTAGTTTGGAGTTAGCGTCTGGATCTGGACCGCCTTCTTTCACGGCCATTACGATATCTTTACCTAAGCGTGTAAAGGTTTTGGCCATAGCTGACCAACGCTTCATTTTTCTCGCTTTTCTAAATTCAAAGGCTCTTCCCACAGTTATTTAAGTTTAGTTTAATCAGCAAAATCTTCTAAAAATTGAATGTACTCGCGTAGTTCTTCAACATTCAAAGGATTGTGTTGATTTTTAATTAAATTAATAAAATAAATCATGCTTTCAGCGCCTGAAATTTTATCTCCTTCTTCGCCTTCAAACCCTTCGTCTTCGGGGATAGGAGCAACAAAAGTCTCAAATTCTTCAAGGTGCTCGTAAGCTAAACGGAGAGCTTTAGCAACAACAGGTAGTTCTTCTTCAACAGCAAAAACACGCAACTCTTTGAGTTGTTGCGCAAGTGTGTTGTAAATTATACCTGCGTGATCTAAATCTTCTAAAATCTTTTTTATAAGCTTATTTGCTTTTTTGTTTTCCAATGTTATAGGTATTTAGTTTATTGACTCGCAAAAATAAGTTTTTCCTAAATTTAGAAATCGTCTTTTTTCAATTATTTTCGATTAATTATCTTTTTTTTATCGGATTAAAATTGCAATAAACTCGCTAAACTCCGTATTTTTGCAACTTCAAATTTGGAAAACTAAAAAGTATTATACCTAACTAAATATGCCAGAACAAGTTACAGATAAGCAACTTTATGATTATCAAGAAAATGATTTAAAAAACATTTTTGAACACATTGAAGATTGCCCAGATAACTATAATCTTTTATACCAATTACCTACAGGAGGAGGGAAAACAGTGATTTTTTCTGAGATAGTTAGAAGATACATTGAACGAAAAGGTAAAAAGGTCCTTGTTTTAACTCACCGAATCGAGTTGTGTAAGCAAACTTCTAAAATGTTGAAAGGATTTGGGGTACGAAACAAAATCATTAACAGTAAAGTGAAAGAACTTTCAGATGATAATGATTACATGTGTTTTGTTGCAATGGTTGAAACCTTGAATAATCGTTTAAATGAAGAAAAGCTTAATCTAGATAATATTGGACTTACAATTATTGATGAAGCTCATTATAATTCTTTTACGAAATTATTTAAATATGTAGAAGATACCTTTGTTCTTGGAGTAACCGCAACGCCTTTAAGTTCCAATATAAAGTTACCAATGAACCGCAATTATGAAAAATTAATTGTAGGAGATTCTATTTCTTCATTGATTGAAAAAGGCTTCTTAGCAAAGGCTAATACCTATACCTATGATATTGGACTTAGCTCCTTACAAGTTGGGATAAATGGCGATTATACTGTAAAATCTTCAGAGGATTTGTATACCAATATGAATATGCAAACCAAGCTGTTACAAGCTTATGAAGAACATTGCAAAGGCCAAAAAACGCTTATATTTAATAATGGTATTAACACATCGTGGTATGTGTATACAACCTTTAAGGAAGCGGGCTATGAAATTAAGCACTTAGACAATACACATAATAAAAAGGAACGTAGCGAAATTTTAAAATGGTTTCACGAAAAACCAGATGCAATTTTAACTTCTGTAAGTATTTTAACCACAGGATTTGATGAGCCTACCGTAAGAAATATTATATTAAATCGTGCCACCAAATCGCTAACTCTTTACTTTCAGATGATAGGGAGGGGGTCTAGACGTTTAAAAGATAAAAGTGAATTTAATGTCATAGATTTAGGGAATAACCTTGCTAGATTTGGTCCTTGGGATGCACCGGTAGATTGGCAATTGATTTTCAGAAATCCTGATTACTTCTTAGAAAATTTAGTATCTGATGAAGAAATTGAGTCTCATTTTAAATACCGAATGCCAGAGGAAGTTCGAGAGTTATTTAAAAATTCAGAAGACATAAGCTTTAACATAAAAAAGCGCTATGATGAGACCGTAAATAACGGTGAAAAATCAAAACTTGTTTTAGATGAAAGCGTAGAACAACACGCACGAATGTGTTACGAAAATTCTGAAGATGTATTTGATGCACGTATTTTAGCAAGGGAATTAAAAGACGATATTTACGATCGGGTTTTTCAATATTCTAAATGCATTATTAATAATACAAAAAATTACCGAGATTGGCTTGTTGAAGACTACGAACGAAAATTACGTTCAAGAATCAACGAAATGTTTATGGGCAAGTAGCTTGTTAAGTACAAAGTATTAAGTACAAAGTATTAAGTATTAAGTACAAAGTATTGAGTACAAAGTATTGAGTACAAAGTATTGAGTATTGAGTAGACGGAAATCATAAAATATTTCTTTACGAATTCATATGATTAGGGAAGGCCAGTTTTGGCCTTTCTAAAATAATATTCTATTTTACATAATATATATTATAGGACACAATTAGAACTGTAAATAATTATTCATAATTCTGATTAATTAAAAATAATGCTGTGTAGCTAAAAACTTATAAAAACTACTTAATCAATCTTGATCGCAGTAAAATCTATATCTAGTCAAAAAATTAAACAGTTTAATGTATAGAAATTTCTGAATAAAACAGAAACCAAAAAAAATGAACCAATGCTTGTATAAAGCATATAAATTATTTTCGTTTTCTATTTTGAATTTTATCGCCTTTAGATTTAGGCTTTTTGTACTTTTCTTTTATCCATCTATGGTATGAACCTCCAAGATTTACTTTTTTATTTTTCTCTTTTTTCTCATGAAAACTCGGCCCAGATTGTTCTTTTAAAGGCCTGTATATTTCCATATCTTGTGGTAATTCCTCAGAAATTAATTCTGTAGAAACTTCTATATGTGTTGGGAAAATTTGCTTAGGGATTTCTTTTCCCATCAAACCTTCAATAGCGTCTTTCCGATCATATTCAAACGATGTGTATAAAAGTAAACTTTTTCCTTTATTTCCAGCGCGCCCCGTTCGACCTATCCTGTGCAAGTAATTTTCTGGATATTTTGGCACATCTAAATTAATAACATGAGTAATTTCTGTCAAATCGATACCACGAGCCATTACATCGGTTGTAATTAAAATTCGTTTTTCATTTTGTTCAAATGCTTCAATTGCTTGGAGTCTGTAATTTTGTGTTTTGTTAGCGTGTATAACTTCAACTTCTTCACTGAAATCTAAACTTAACAGATGGTAAACCTTGTCGGCTAGTTTCTTTTGATTAACGAAAATTAAAACTTTTTTAAACTCATTTCGTTCTGCTAATAACTCGAAAAGATAATTCACTTTAGTAAAAAAATTGGGCACCTCCATAGCGGATTGCTCAATGTTTTCTAACGGAGTCCCGCTAACTGCTGTAGTAATTTCAATGGGACTTTTAAAAAAATCTGTCATTAATTCCTTAACTTCATCTGTCATCGTTGCTGAAAAAAGTACATTTTGACGTTTTTCAGGGAGTAAATCCATGATGTTTTGAAGCTGAGGACGAAATCCTAAATCCAGCATTACATCTACTTCGTCTATAACCAGTTTTTTTATATTCTTTGGCTTAAGCGCTTGACAAAGTAACAAATCGTAAAGTCTTCCAGGTGTTGCTATTACAATATCTGCACCTCCTTCTAAAGCAGCTTTTTGGGGATTCATATTCGTACCTCCGTAAACTCCCACAATTTTTAAACTTAACCAAGCACAGAGTTTTTCTGTTTCTTCCACTAGTTGCACTACTAATTCCCTTGTAGGTGCTAAAACTAAAATTCTTGGGTGCGTTTCATTGCTTTTAGGTATCCAATTAAGCAAAGGGAGCATAAATGCAATAGTTTTTCCCGTCCCTGTTTGAGAAATTCCTACTACGTCCCTACCCGAGCTTATTACTGGATAAGATTCTTCTTGAATGGGTGTGGGATTTTCTATGCCTTCTCGCTTTAAGGCTTTTACTAAACTGGGAGATATTTTAAACTCTTCGAAACTTGAGGGCATCGTATAATTATTTCTGCAAATATAGGCATTATAAAGTTGAAAGCTTACATCTTGAAAACTATGCAGAAAGGCTTGTTTATCTTTACCCATAAAAATTGTTTAGCCTATGAACGCTGTTTTTTAGATATTCTGAAGTGGGTATTGATACCACAAAAAAAGTGCAACAAAACGAAATCGCTTTGTTGCACTTAAAAAAAACAAGTATTTAGTTTTAAAAATTTAATGAATAAAAGATTTAAATCTTCAGTTGTTTTAAATAAAATATTTCAATCATTATAGGTTGTTAGGCAAATCTAATTGTTTTGCAAAATCCTCTAAAGCATTCATTTCTAACTTGTCTGAAAGCTTCATCATTTCATACATTTGGTTTGGATTTAGGTTGTTGCCTAAAACTCTTGCGATTAAAAAACCAAGATTATTATCATTTGCAAATACAATATATTCTTTTATTGTATTTTTATTTTCTTGTGCGTAAAACTCAATTTTTTGACTTCCTTGACTAAAACTTAGTAGCGAACTATACTTTTCACTAGCTAAAATCTGATCAACGGTTTTTAGCTCATTTTCATAGTTATTTTTGTTTTCTTCGGTAAGTTGAAACGCTAACAAGTTCAGTTTTCTTAGGTTGCTTAAGGTTTCTTTTTCTTCTGTAGTTAAATCAGCATTAGCAACAAATAAGCTGGTTGGCAAGTCTAAACTTATAAAAGCAGCATCGTTACTTTTGTCTACATAATAGGTTTGTATGCTTTGCTCATTACTGCAAGCCATTAGAAAGGCAAAAACGGGTATAAAAAAACATATTTTCTTAAGTAAATTCATAGTTCGCAGATTTAGTTTACACGTTGTAATTCGTTACCTCCAGGAAGATTAAATTGGTTAACTAACGCACCAATTTTACTCATGTCTATATTACCTTTGATAAAAATAAGCACCGATTCGCCTTCGTCATTAACGTGCATGAATAATTGCTCTACCAGACTTGAATTAGGTTTATCACGAATATAAAATTCTACTGTTTTATTTCCTTCGTTTACTCGCATCAGTTCATCTAATTTATTTGAGCTAATAAATTTTTTAGCATCACTAGCTAAAGATTTTTGGTGAGTTGGATCAGCGGTAGTTAATACTTGAATGCCTTCAATGTTTTGAATCATATTTATCATTTCTTGGGTATCCTTGTCGTCAACTTCTATGTTTAGTTTGCTCATTAACTTAAACATGGCTTTGTTCACTTTAATGGAAGTTACTCCTTCTAAAGATTCGTATTTACTAAAGTCTTGTGCGTTTGATGCAATAGCAAAAAATAGTGCAATTGCGAGGCTTAACATTGTTTTCATCATTTCTATTTGTTATTAGGGTTAAAAAAAGGTGTTGTTTTATCTAATTCTTGTAAATGTTCTAAATTTTGAATTCCTGTATTAAACTCGGATGAAACTTTAAATAGTGCTTCTTTTGTTTGCATAAATGCTAGTTCAGCAGCGGCAAGTTGTTGTTGCTCGTAGTAGTGATAAAAAATTCCACTAAGAGAGACTACTAATGCGAAACTTGCAGCAACAAGGAGTTTTTTTAAGTTTATACCTTTTGAGGAGGTTGACTCCTGTTCAGGGAATTGAAATACAAACTCCTCCTCTACTTCATCGGTTAAATTGAACAGCTGAAACATAGGTCGATAAGACTCTAAATGTGGAGCAACATTTTTTTGATTGAAGTACTTTTTTAGTTCGTTTTCTTCAGCCAAACTTGTTTTACCTTCAAAATATTGCTGAAGTAGTTTTTCTATTTTAGTTGTACTTACTTCCATAACTTAGTTTATTAACCAATTCATCTTTTATTTTTTTTCTAGCTCTCGATAAATTTACTCGTATACTTACTTCAGTCATTCCGGTAATTTCAGCAATTTTATCAAACTCATAACCTTCAAAATCACGCAATTGCAGAATCATTTTTTGCTTTTCAGGCAAATCTTCAATTACTTTTTTTATGGCATCTAGTTTTTCTTTTTGCCAATTTTCTGTTTCTTCGCTTGCTAAATCATCTGCTTCGGCTTCGTCTTGTTTATTATAAACCAAGCGAAGGTTTTGATTGCTTTTTAGCCTAAGCTGATCCAAACAATGGTTTTTAGTCATTTGCATGGCGTAAGCTTCTAAAGAATTTACATGAGCCAATTCATTTTTTTTCTCCCACATTTTTAGCAGAACTTCTTGTACTGCATCTTTTGAAGATTCCGTAGATATCAACAAGCGTTTTGCCAACCGAAACATTGGTTGATGAAAATGAACTGTTAGTGCTATAAATTCTTGTTGCTTCATTTTGCAGCTTATACCTTCATGACGAAGGTATTTTGATTTTGTTACATCAAAAAAAAATCTTTCACTTGCAATGAAAGATTTTTAATGATAATTTTGAAAAAAGGATTAAATAACCTAAGTTAAAATCCACTTAATATACTGAAAATCAATTTGTATCATGTTTATTCCTCGCTGGCCTGATCATAAATGAAAAATTCAGATTTTTCCCATTTTTCAATTCCATCTTTAAGTTCGTAAATTTTTACAAACCCTTTTTTCTTTAAAATTTCAGTACATTCCTTACTCGTTCTACCTGTATTGCAATAAACTGCTACTGGTTTTGTTTTGTCTAACTGTAAGATGTTTTCTTCAAAATTTTCATCAGATTCTATTCGCTGTGCACCCAAAAGGTGTTTTTTAGTATAGTCTTCCAATGTTCGTACATCAATTAATTGGATATCATCCATAAACATAATTTCCTCCATTTCTTCAGGCGAAATGTATTGGTGATTAGTGTTGGAGGTACAATTAATTAGCAAAGAAATTACACCAAGGTAAAGAATCAAAACTTTCATTCTTATATTGTTTTTTATCATAGGATTTGACTTAAAAATCAGATTTATATTAAACGACTTGAGCTTTTACTAAAAAACGATATTGACAACGGAAAATTACTTCTGATGAAAATAACTTTACGTTATTAAAATTGAAAGCTGAATAAAGCATAAGTTCATTTACGCTTAATACACAGGCTATTTACAACCAAAAGTAACTTCAATCGAAAGCTGAAACTAAGCTTTAAAAGTAACTATTGGTATTTACTATTCAACAATTACTTCCTCATCCCAACTAAGAATACCACCTTCTAAGTTAGTAAGATTTGAAAATCCCATCGATTGCATAACCTGGCAAGCTAATAAACTTCTTTTACCAGACCTACAATATACATAGTAATCTTTTGTTTTGTCAAGTTCTGAAACTTTTTCAGTAAAATTATGTGGGTCTTGAACGTCAATAAGTATAGCGTCTTTTATGTAACCATTTGCGAATTCTTCTGCTGTTCTTACGTCTAAAATAACGGCATTTTCACTATTTCTAAAGGCTTCTTTCCAAGCTGTAGTTGCTAGATTTTCCATTTCTTAAAGTTTAATTGTAAAAAAATAAATAACCCTCATAGGTAAGAGCTAAATTTTCGGCTGCGAAATTACTAAAAATCAATTATATGCCCTACTTACTTATCTATTTTCTTCTTCTTTGTTTATTTTGTATTAATTAACTAATTTATTGAGTTATTTATTTACTTAAGACTAACTTTTAAATGTCAAATTCTACACTTTTTACAATCGACAAGAATTTATTTTTAATCAAGTATACTTTATAGACTCGTTTCTTTTCCTAAACTCATTTCTCCCCTATCTCTTTTTTAAACTTTAACTTTACTATAAGACATTTGTACGTACAAGTGTTATACATTTGTACCTACAATAATTGATATGCAAATTGAAGATCACATACAATCAGTTGCTTTACCAGCATACAAAAAGGCAATCGTTAACCTACTGTTTACAAGTCATTGGTTAAATGATGAAATTAGCGACGTTCTTAAGCCATTTGATGTTTCTACGCAACAATTTAATGTACTTCGAATTTTAAAAGGACGCAAGGGAAAGGCTGCAAACCTATCCTCTATCCAAAAACGAATGATTGCTAAAAACTCAAATGCAACACGCTTAGTCGACAAGTTAATTTTAAAGGGTTTGGTGACCAAGGAAACTTGTGAAGCAAACAAGCGTAAAGTTGAAATATTTATAACAAAGGAAGGTGAAACTTTACTCCAACAATTAAATGAAGTTGTTGAAAGTAAAGAGCAACAAATTGTGGCTAACTTATCCGCTAACGAACAGGAATTATTAACTGAATTATTAACTAAAATACGAAATACTAAAAATTATGAGTAATTACTTAAAGAGCCTTGAATGGCGATATGCTACAAAAAAATTTGACAGCTCAAAGAAACTTTCTGATAATCAGCTGAATGTACTTTTAGATTCAATTCAACTTACAGCATCATCTTACGGATTACAACCTTATGAAGTATTGGTTGTAGAAAATAAAGACATACGTGCTAAATTAAGTGAAGCTGCTTGGAACCAACCTCAAATTATGGATGCAGCCTATGTACTTGTTTTTGCAGCGAACACAAATGTGGATGAACAATATTTAGAAAAGTACATGCAAAATACAGCTGAAACAAGAGGTTTAAGCATTGATGATTTGTCTGGGTTTAGCGATATGATTAAAAATACTGTATTAACGTTCCCAGAAGACCAAAAAGTAGAATGGGCTAAAAGACAAGCTTACATTGCTTTAGGTAACCTTCTTTCTGCTGCTGCCGTTCATGAAATAGATGCTTGCCCAATGGAGGGTTTTGACCCATCTCAATTCAATGAAATTCTTGATTTACCAAGCAAAAATCTTGATGCCGCTGTAATAGCTACCATTGGTTTTAGATCTGAAGAAGATGAAATGAAGGACGCTAAAAAAGTAAGAAAACCAAAAAACGAATTATTTACTAAAATTTAATAATAACTAAATTAAAACAACAATGAAAAAGAATGTATTAAACTTAATGTTAGTAGCTATTGTAGCTTTAGTAAGCGTGAATGTTAATGCGCAAGAAAAAGTAGCCATCAAAGACAGTAAAATTCTTTGGGAAGGCGAAAAACTAACCGGTTCTCATGACGGAGACATCCAATTGAAAGATGGATTTTTATTAATGGAAGGCGGTGAGTTAGTTGGTGGTGAATTTACCGTAGACATGACTACGATTAATGTATTAGACTTAGAAGGAGACGGCAAACAAAAACTTGAAGGTCACCTTAACTCAGACGACTTTTTTGGGGTAAAAGACCATCCAACAGCAAAATTTGTTATCAACACAGTAGCTAAAAAAGGTAATACTTACGGTGTTTCTGGTACAATGACTATCAAGGGTAAATCGAATCCAATTGCATTTGATTTAAAAATGGAAAAAGGAAAAGCTTCTACTTCATTTAAAATTGATAGAACAAAATACAATATTCGTTACGGATCTGGAAGCTTTTTTGATAACCTTGGGGACAAAACAATTTACGACGAATTCAAATTAGACGTAGTTTTAATGTTCTAATCTATCCTACTATAGTTAAAATGAATCTATGATTAAATTCAATATGTAGCTTCATTTTAAAGTATGATTAAAAAATAGTATTAAAACTTTTTTCATGATTATTAATTAGTTTTGCTGCCGGCTTTTCAGTCGGCAGTTTTTTTTGTTAAGTGTAAACTAACCTCTTTAATGAGAATGTCCTAAGAAATAAGCAACTAGAAACCCAACAATAATTACCGTAAATTTTGCAGCGTTAAAACGGTGATTTTTGGAAGATTCAAATAAAATGGTGGTAGAAATATGAAGAAAAACACCAATAACTAAGGCATCAATATAAATGCGTACATCGCTTAAAAAATTTGTATACATGCCAAGGTAAGTTCCAAGTGGAGTCATGAATGCAAATAACAAAACGAACAATACAACTTGCAATTTAGCTAAGTTAGTTTGAAATAAAAAAGTACTAATAATAATTGAAACTGGTATTTTATGTACCATGACTGCGTACATTAAGTTGGTGTTTTCGCCAATAGGAAATCCCTCCAATAAAGAGTGTACACATAAACTTATAAAAAGACTCCATGGAAAGGTTGATTTGTTTTTTTCGGAATGCAAATGACCGTGTTCAGCTCCTCCAGACATAAATTCTAGAATTAACTGAAATAAAATCCCTGCTAAAATAAACAAGCCTACATCCTTACTATTCTTAGCTTCATACACATGCGGAATAAACTCCAAAACCGTAATTGACAAAAGAAAAGCACCACTAAATGCCAGAAGCATATTAATCGTGCTACCTGAATATCGTATAAAATAGGCTATCGCAAAACCAATTAAAACAGCCAATAAGGGTAAAACTAAACTCATTTATAAAAAATTAAAATCAAACGTTCGGAACTTGAGGCTTGGTAACTCTCTAATTGGTAATTTCCAAAAACTTCGTAGGTTGAAATTCCAATTTCCCGAAAAAAAGTCTCGAAATCAGTCAACTGTAACCCTCTTACTTTTTCAGTAAAATGAAAATACTGATTATTATCTTCGAAAGAAATTTCTTTAATGAAATGTGTACCATTAAAATTTCGTTTGATGTCGAAGTTAACTTGGTCAACCTCCTTTATTTCATTTGCTTTTAGTTGTTGCTTAGCATAGTTAACGTTCAAAAAATCGATAACTCCTACTCCATTTGAATTAAGATTATTCCAAAAGCATTGTATTGCTTCAAAATTCTTCTTATCATCATCGAAGTAACCAATACTGGTAAACAAATTTAGGACTACATCAAATTTTTCTTGCATAGGCACACACATATCGTGTTTTTTAAAACGTAAATTTTCAGTTTCAAACTGCTTAGCAAATTCGATGTTTCGAGCCGATAAGTCAATGCCCATTACATCGTATCCTAATTGATGAATAGCAAGGGAGTGGCGTCCTCTTCCGCAAGCTACATCTAAAATCCTAGAGGTTTTGCTTACCTTTATATGAGAAAATAAATGCTCGATAAAAGCTTCTGCTTCCGAATTGTTTCTATGCTTATATAACAAGTGGTAATAGTCCGTATCGAACCACGTTTCAAACCACTTTTTTTCGATTTCTGTCATAGCCGACAAAATTAACTTATTTTTGCCATGAATTTGAACAATTGCTATGGAAAATAATTTTAAAATGATTGCACGCACACTCTTTGGTTTAGAGGATGTTTTAGAAGCTGAGCTTCGAAAATTAGGTGCAATGAATATCGAAAAAGGAATACGAAACGTAAGCTTTGTAGGCGATTTAGGTTTTTTGTATAAAGCTAACCTTAGCCTTCGAACTGCCATTAACATACTAAAGCCAATCAAAGAGTTTAAGCTTTTCGAAGCAGACGATTTATACCACAATTTATACCAAATTCCTTGGGAAGATTTCATCAAAGAAGGCCAAACCATAGCCTTAAATGCAAGTGTACATACCGAGTTATTTAATCATTCTTTGTTTGTCGTTTATCGTTCTAAAGACGCAGTTGTAGATCGAATTAGAGCACGACGAGGCACACGTCCAGATGTAGACACGCAGCAACCTGATGTAAAAATTCATATTCATATCGACCGAAACATGTGTCATGTTTCGTTAGACTCTTCTGGAGACCCGCTATTTAAACGCTCTTATCGAAAAGGTACAAATATTGCACCTATAAATGAAGTGTTAGCCGCTGGTATTTTATTACTTTCAGGATGGGATGGAAAATCCGATTTTTTAGACCCAATGTGCGGAAGCGGAACTTTGCTTATTGAAGCAGCCATGATAGCTTGTAATATACCACCAAATATAAATAGAGAAAAGTTTTCTTTTATGAATTGGGAAAACTGGGATGCAGATTTATTTGAGATAATTAGTGCTTCTACCTTAAAAAAAGTCAGGGATTTTCATTACACCATAAAAGGATATGATAAAGACGCATCCGTTGTAATTAAAGCCATTGAAAACATTGAAAATGCAAATTTATCCGATTTTATAACTGTAGATATAAAAGATTTTTTCAAATCAGCCAAAGAAACAAAAGGGCCACTTCAAATGGTGTTTAACCCTCCTTACGGTGAACGAATTGAAATAGATATTCCTTCATTTTACAAAGAAATTGGCGATACTTTCAAAACAAATTACCCTAATACCAATGCTTGGATGATTGTCTCTAACCTCGATGCAATTAAAAATCTTGGTCTTCGTCCATCGCGAAAAATAAAACTATACAACGGTAAACTTGAAACTAGGTTAGTAAATTATGAAATTTATGAAGGAACCAAAAAGAATAAAACTAGATAATCCATAAGGAATTAAAAATAAAACAGTTATTCAGTTTTATCTCTTGCAGAAGTTTAAGTAAATTTTCTTTTTTTGAAAGCTTTATTAACTTGAGTCTCGTCGCAGATTTAAAAATACTTCTGAATTTAGCCGAGTATTCATGAAAGTTGATGTATTTTTGCGTCCCGTATAGACATCAAAACAACACGCATGGCCACAACAAAGTACATTTTTGTAACTGGCGGTGTTTCTTCGTCACTCGGGAAAGGAATCATCGCTGCATCTTTAGCAAAACTACTTCAAGCAAGAGGATACAGAGCAACCATTCAAAAGCTTGATCCGTATATAAATATAGACCCAGGAACCTTAAATCCCTACGAACATGGGGAATGTTTTGTCACCGAAGACGGAGCTGAAACAGATCTTGACCTAGGACATTACGAACGTTTTTTGAATGTAAATACCTCTCAAGCGAACAATGTTACAACAGGTAGAATTTACCAGAGCGTTATCGATAAAGAACGAAGAGGCGAATTTCTCGGGAAAACCGTGCAGGTTATTCCACACATAACTAACGAAATAAAAGAACGTATCCAAATTCTTGGTAATAGTGGCGATTTTGATATTGTAATTACTGAAATAGGTGGTACTGTTGGCGATATTGAGTCATTACCATACATAGAAGCAGTACGACAATTAAAATGGGAGTTGGGCGATTATAATTCCCTCGTTATTCATTTAACACTTATCCCCTACTTGTCGGCTGCAAAAGAGCTGAAAACAAAACCTACCCAACACAGCATAAAAACGTTAATGGAAAGTGGCGTTGCGGCTGATATTTTGGTTTGTAGAACAGAACACTCATTAAGTGAAGAATTACGCCATAAATTAGCTTTGTTTTGTAATGTTAAACGAGAAGCAGTAATTGAGTCCATTGATGCTTCTACGATATACGATGTTCCAAACTTGATGATGAAGGAAAAATTGGATATTATTACGCTACAAAAGTTAAATCTCCCTCAAGATACTACGCCCAATCTTACCCACTGGAATGAGTTTTTACGCAAACATAAAAATGCCAAAGACGAAGTGGTTGTTGGGTTAGTTGGAAAATATGTAGAATTACAGGATTCCTATAAATCTATCTTAGAATCGTTTATACATGCCGGCGCAATGAATGATGTAAAAGTCAAAGTAAAAAGCATACATTCTGAAAATATTAAAGACGAAGATACCCCGGACGAAAAATTACATGGTATTTTAGTAGCTCCAGGATTTGGAGGAAGAGGCATTGAAGGTAAGATTTCAGCTGTCGAATATGCACGTAAAAACAATATTCCGTTTTTTGGTATTTGTTTGGGTATGCAAATGGCTGTTATTGAATATGCTAGGAATGTACTTCAACTGAAAGACGCCAATTCAACCGAGATGGATCCTCATACTCCCTACCCCGTAATCGATTTAATGGACGACCAAAAGAAAGTGACTGATATGGGAGGAACTATGCGCTTAGGTGCTTGGGACTGTTTGCTTCAGAAAGATTCAAAAGCCTTTCAGATATACGGAAAAGAGCAAATTAGTGAACGACACAGACACCGCTACGAAATGAATAATTCCTATGTTGAAGCATTTGAAAAGGCTGGGTTAGCGTGTACTGGAAAAAATCCTAAAACAGGCCTTGTTGAAGTAGTCGAAATTAAAAATCATCCTTGGTTTGTGGGTGTTCAATATCATCCAGAATACAAAAGCACCGTAGCAAATCCTCACCCACTTTTTGTCTCATTTATTGCAGCATGCAAAGCGTATGCAAAAAGCGAATAACAGTGTGTGAGTAATTTGAGCTTTTTTAAATAAGTAGCTGATTTTTAAGGCAATCTTAGCCATTTTTAGTACATTTGCATCAAATTGAATGAAAATCATTCAAATTTGAATTTGTATTTAAAATTTTATGAGTCAAGTAAAAGAAAACGACACAGTAAGTGTTCACTACACTGGAAAATTAACCGACGGTCAAGTATTTGACAGCTCCCTTGAGCGTGAACCACTTGAGTTTACACTCGGTCAAGGAATGTTAATTCCAGGCTTTGAAAAAGGAGTATTAGAAATGAAGGTTGGTGAGAAAAAAACCATTGAAATTCCTATGGACGAAGCCTACGGAGATACTTTGGAAGAATTATTTCAGCGTGTAGAAAAAACGCAATTACCACAAGAAATTGAGCCAAAAGTTGGTATGGGATTAATGGCACAAAACCCTGATGGTAGCGAAAGACCTCTTCGTGTTGCAGAGGTTGGAGATGATTACATCGTTGTTGATGCTAACCACCCACTAGCTGGAAAAGACTTGATTTTCGAGTTAGAATTAATGGAAATTAAATAATCAGCTTCTTAGCTAAACATTTATAAAAGTTCGCTTATTTTAAGCGGACTTTTTCATTCAAAATGGTGCTGTAATTTTTGTAACAATTCTTCTCGGTTTTCAAACAATTGAAATTCACCTTCTCTAATAAACGAAATTTGTCCAGTCTCTTCACTTACCACTAAAGCTAAAGCATCGGTTTTATTTGTAATTCCAATGGCTGCACGATGCCTTAATCCAAATCGATTTGGAATGTTTCGTTCATTGCTCACAGGCAAAATAACCCTAGTTGCAGTAATGTAGCCATCTTCAATAATAATTGCACCATCGTGAAGGGTAGAATTTTTGAAAAATATAGATTCAATTATTGGAACGTTTAACAATATACTCATCTCATCCCCCGTATTTTTCACAAAATCTAAACTTGTTACTCGCTGTAAGACAATTAATGCACCTGTTTTACTTTCGCTTAACTTGTATAATGCTTTTACTAATTCATTTAAATACCCAACGTTTGTTTTCTTTTTTCTGAAGAACGATAACCGATCTACTAAATTTCCTTTTTTAGAGAAATTTGCTGAACCCACCAAAAGTAAAAATTTTCTTATCTCTTGTTGAAAAACGACAATTAAAGCAAACATACCAAGGCTTGCGAAGCGTTCTAAAAAATTACTAATCAGTTTCATTTCTAAAAACTGTGTAAGTTTCCAAACAATATAAAACACGGCAATTCCGATAAAAATATTAATTGCTGCCGTTCCTTTTACTAATCTGTACAACGAATAGAGTAAAAAGGCAACTAATAATATATCAAGAATATCAAAAAAACCAGGAGTAAAAGACGAATCAAACATATTCTTTTCAATTTGAAATTTAAGCTATGCGCCAATAAGTATATTTTTTATGCTTGTTTTAATTTTTCTACCAGCCTTATGGTTTCTTTCGCCTCTTTAACATCATGAACTCTCAAAATTTGTGTTCCGTTTAATAATGCTATTGTGTTTAAAACACTTGTTCCATTTAATGCCTCTTTTGGTGAAGTATCTAAAAGTCTATAAATCATTGATTTTCTGGAAACTCCAGTAAGAATTGGAACATCGTGTATGGCAAACATTTCTAAATGCTTCAAAAGCTGATAATTCTGCTCCATATTTTTGGCAAATCCAAAGCCTAAATCAATAATAATGTCATTAATTCCAAGTGCTCTTGCAGCTTGAATTCGTTCTGAAAAATAAAACTGAATTTCCGTAAGTAAATTATCATAGGTGCATAATTCCTTCATTGTTTGGGGAGTTCCTTTCATGTGCATCATTATGTAAGGAACATTTGCTTGAGATACGATGGTAAGCATTTCATGGTCTAATAAACCAGCTGAAATATCATTAATAACAGAAGCGCCTCCTTCAATTGCTTCTTTTGCCACAGAAGCCCGAAATGTATCTACTGAAATTAAAGCTGATGGAAATTTTTTGAGTACCAAATCAAGAACAGGAAGCAGTCGTCTTTTTTCCTCGTTTGAACTTATATCTGTTGCGCCAGGACGTGAGCTATACGCACCAATATCAATAAAATCTGCGCCATCATTTAGCATTTTTTCAACATGAAGTAAAATACCTTTTTCATTTTTATGCTTTCCTCCGTCGTAAAAAGAATCAGGAGTTAAATTTAAAACTCCCATGATTTTAGGGGTTTCAAACGAAATTAATTCTCCTTTACAATTGATGTTTTGTGTTTGAATATTCATTTATTGATGCATTAAAAATCTTTCAGTTGTATGGTTTGCAAATTTACAAAAGATAAAATACCTTCTTTCGCTAACTCTCTTCCATATCCAGAATGTTTAATTCCTCCAAAGGGAAGCGCAGGGTCACTTTTTACAAAATCATTAAAAACAACAGCGCCTTCTTCAAATTCATTAATTAAGTGAAGATATTCTGTTGGGTTTGACGTAAAAACTGAAACTCCTAATCCGTAGGTAGATGTGTTGCTTAATTCAACAGCTTCTTTTATGTTTGAAAATGAGGTAACCGCCAACAATGGACCAAAGGTTTCTTCATTAAAAATAGGCATAGTTGGCGAAACATTTTCAACAATGGTAGGTTCAAAAAACGCTTTTTCTTGCTTTCCCCCTAGCCTCAGCGTTGCACCCATTTGTAAAGAATCCTCCAATTGTTTTTTCAACTGAATGGCCAAATCTTCTCTGGCTAAACAACTAATATAGGTTGTTTTTTCAAGCGGACTGCCCTGAGTTAGTTGTATTACTTCCTTATCTAAAAGCTCCATGAAATCATGGTATATTGATTCATGTAAAAGCAAACGTTTACCCGCAATACAACTTTGTCCCGTATTTTGAAATCTAGCTTTTACACATAACTTTACTACTTTTTTTAAAGGCGCATCAGGAAGTACAAGTAAAGCATTACTTCCTCCTAGTTCAAGCAAACTAGGTTTTAACTCTTGTCCTGCTATACGAGCTACTTCCCTACCTGCCCGAGTACTTCCGGTTAAACTTACTGCTTTTACTTCATTTTGTTTAAGCAGGTGTTCTACTTGCTGATGATTTATGCAAATATTTGTGTACACTCCATCAGGAAATCCCGCTTCTGAAAAACATTTGTCTATTGCTTCGGCAGAAAGTTGGACGTTGTCGGAGTGTTTAATTAATACTGTATTGCCAGCCAAAATTGTAGGAATTGCAAAACGAAAAACTTGCCAAAAAGGAAAATTCCACGGCATTACGCCCAATATCACGCCTAGCGGTTGTTTTCTAACAAAAGCTTGATTAGGTTCTGTGAAAACAATTTCGTCTTCTAAAAAAGTGGCAGCATGATCGGCGTAAAAATTGCATAAAGTCTGGCACTTGGTTAATTCTGCTAAAGCTTGGGAGATGGGCTTTCCCATTTCATCGCTCATCTGCTTAGCTAAAGCGTGCTTTTTATTTTCAAGTACATTAACAAGCTGAAGTACATGACTTATTTTTTTTGAAACTGAAACTTTCTTCCAATGACGATAGGAATCTTCTGCCGTTTGTAAGCATTGGTTCATTTCGTTATTGCTTAAGTATGACCGTTCAGCTAAAATTTCCTGATTAAATGGGTTTATAAGTTGAAACATCCTTTTTTATTTTGAAAATAGGTATTGTTGATGTAATGCCATTTATCAATTGAAATCACCGTAATGAAGCGCTAATTTTTCCTTTCTGTTTCATTATAAAAAAAACACTGCTTTCTCTTCCAGTAATTTCAACTAATACCTGGTAAAATTTATAAACTATAAAGGTAATATGTATTCACAAATTAAATCATAAAATAAAACCAACAAAATTATTTCTTTTATCCTTGTTTAAGTTTTGTTGCCTAAACTAATGAATGTAAAATTTAAAAATTAAGCAATGACCAAACTTAAAAAGTAACAAAAAACTGTAACATCTGCTGAATTGCTTCGTCTCATTAAAAAAAAATAATAATGAAATTAACTACATTTTTTAGTGTTGCCTTTATTTTGGTTTCTACAACTATTTTCGGGCAAAATTTAAGAGGACAAATTATTGATGCTTCAACCAAAGAACCCATCCCGTTTGCAAACGTTCAGCTAGGCAAAAACTATGGGGTTATTTCTAACGATGAAGGTTTTTTCAGCATTCAACCAAAAGAAGTAACTCCTGCATCATTTCTTTTATTTTCATCTCTAGGACATCAAGATAAGCAGATTTTAGTCTCAGAATTTGTTTCTGGTCAGATTGTTGAACTTATTTTGTCGAACGAAGAATTAGATGAAGTTCTTGTGTCGAATGTTCAACTTACGGCAAATCAAATTATAACTAAATTCATTGCTAATAAAAATGAAAATCACAACCTAAAAAATACGAATATTCAATTGTTTTCAAGGAATTTTTCGGCATATCAAGCAAAAGAGTTTTCAATTGATGTAAAAAAAGCTTCTTTTCTTAATCGTAGCGAACGTAAAAGCATAAACGAACGAATGGAATCGCTTACAGATAAGGTAACTTCCACCATTTCAGAAAACTATAGAGAGCAACTTACTGAAGTTTATAAATTTGAAGATACTTTGATAAATGAACATTATAAATCGATGGAGCTTATCAATAGAGACAAAAGCACAGATACCGATGAAATTCAATCACTTGTGTTTTTTGAATTATTAAGTAGCTTAGAATCAGAGAATTCATTTAAAGTAAAAACCGGAATCATAACCTTGGATAAAGATGTGGAGTTGAATGATATGATTGAAGAAATGGAAAATCAAAAGGAAAATGTACCAGATACCCTTCACCACAAAAATACAGCTAACGCATCTAGGTATTTATCTATGGCAAAGTCATTCGACCATGAGTTTCTAGATAAGGAAAAGCGTTACAATTATGACTTAAAAGGAATAACCTACGCTCATGGTTATACTTGCTACCATATTCATTTTTCACCTAGTGGAGGAAAAGGCAAGTACCACGGTAATATGTATATAAACACTAAAGATTTTGGTATGGTTGCCTACGATTATGAGCTAGTAGATGGCAAAAAAGCCTATAGTGTTAACTTAAAAATGTTGCTTGGTATTAAAGCAAATAGTTTCGAAAATTCAGGTTACTTTATTTATTCCAAAGCAGAAAATGGATACTTTGCTAAATACATCAGGCAAAAAGAAGGAGATTATGTGTACTTTAACCGAAGTCTTTCGTTTACTGAAAACAATACAAAACGAAGCCAACGAAAAAAATTGAAGTTTAATTTTGAATTAGAATATATCGATAATTCTACAACTGAATTTGTCGCCATACAGCATAACAGTATTTCTGCTGAAATGAAAGAAGAATTGCACCTGGAAGGCTACATTTTAATTGATGAAAGAAGCAAATTTGACCCTGATTATTGGAAAGGATTCAATATAATTGAAGCTACTGAGGCTATCAAAAATTACGATTAATATTTGTTTGATTGTAACCTAGTTTATATTAGATTAAATCAATTAACGGCAATTTAAGCTGTTTTTCCCTTTCTGTTTCATTAAAAATGAAACCTTTGCTATTATTTCTATTGTTGCAGTAATTTCAGCTAACAACTGGTATAACTGGCATAAAAATGATAAAAGCTACTATTTAAAAATTGTTTAAATAGTAGCTTTTAAGTATTTATACTATTGCACAAACGCATTAATTTTAACTAATCACTAATTGCTGTATTTCTTTGCTGTTAATTCAGCAATTTTTACAATTACTTCTGTAGCTTTAACTATACTCTCCAACGGAACATACTCGTACCTACCGTGAAAATTATGCCCACCTGCAAAAATATTTGGGCAAGGAAGTCCCATAAAACTTAGCTGAGAACCATCAGTACCTCCTCTAATTGGTTTTATAATGGGGGTAATTCCAATCATTTTCATGGCTTCTTCAGCTATATCTACAATATGCATCATAGGTTCGACTTTTTCACGCATATTAAAGTATTGGTCTTTTATGTCAAGACTAATACTCTCGGCACCATATCTTTGCTTAAAATCATCTACTAAGTCCGAAATAAGCTCTTTTCTCTGGTTAAACAATTGCTTGTCATGATCGCGTATAATATAATGTAAATGAGTGTTTTCTACTTCTCCATGTATAGATGACAAATGAAAAAAACCTTCCCGATTTTCTGTTTTCTCTGGAGTCTCATCTAGGGGCATTCGTTGCACAAATTCGGTAGCACGATACATGCTATTCACCATTTTACCTTTAGCATATCCAGGGTGAACAATTTTTCCGTAAAATTTAACATCGGCAGAAGCGGCATTAAAGTTTTCATACTCCAACTCTCCTAGCTGACTTCCATCCATGGTATATGCCCACTCGGCACCGAATTTTTTCACATCAAATTTGTGTGCTCCGCGTCCTATTTCTTCGTCTGGGGTAAAGCATATTCTAATTTTACCATGTTTAATTTCCGGATGCTCTACAAGGTATTTCATGGCAGAAACTATTTCAGTAATACCCGCTTTATCGTCGGCACCTAATAAGGTAGTTCCATCGGTAGTAATTAAGGTTTGGCCTTTGTACAGAAGTAAATCATCAAAATCTCTTGGAGACAAAATAATGTTCTGCTCTTTGTTAAGTAAAAGGTCTTTGCCTTGGTAATTTTCGTGAATCTGAGGATTTACATTAGTAGCTGTAAAATCAGGTGAAGTATCAAAATGGGAGACAAAACCGATGCAAGGAACATCGTGCGAAACATTAGAAGGTAAGGTTGCTGTTACATAAGCGTTCTCGTCTATATGTACTTCTTCTAAGCCAATCGCTTGTAATTCTTTGGTAAGCAAGTTGGCTAGAACCCATTGCTTTTCTGTACTTGGCGTAGTTTCCGAACTTGCGTCACTTTGAGTATCTATCTTGATATAGGTTAAAAAACGTTGTAAAATTTCGTCTTTATTCATGTGTGTATTTTTTGGTAAAAATAAGAAAGGTGGTTGTAAGTCTTCTAAAACAAATTTAAAAATTAGGCATAATTACCTTAAAAATAATTTTACGCCTAAAGTTAATCATCCTTAGTTAAAACCTTGGTTAAATCCTTTGTGATAAAACTAACTCCTAGCCTAATCTTACCATAGTCAATTTTTTCTTCTAGAAATTCAAAATATGGCTTCATAGCACTTGGGTCATTGATGTGTTTGTGTGCTTTTTCTATTAATTTCATTTCTTCTTCAGAGACAAACTGATAAATATCCACTTGTTTTCCCATTTCTATAAGTTTGGCGAAATGAGAATAAATAGTAGTGTTTGCTAGTTCCCTTTTAGTAGCGATTTCTGATAAACTTAATCCCTGTTCATAAAGCTCTAACGTTACTAAGTAAGTAGATTTTTTCTTTGTTTTACGTGGTTTTTGTTGGTTTGCGTTATTCGACTGAAGAATTGACAAAAAGTCATTTCCATAAACTTCAAATTTTCGTTGTCCAACTCCGTTGATTGCTAAAAACTCTTCTTCATTCTGCGGTTTTTTAAGTGCCATTTCTTCTAAACTTGCATCATTAAAAACAACAAAAGCAGGAACATTTTCTCTTGCTGAAATTTCTCTCCGAAGTTTTTTCAGTGCTTCTAATAAACTTGTTTTTTTGGGACTAACAAGTAAATTTTGAGTAGTAGGAATAACTTTTTTCTGCTGAAATTTAGTAAGGTAGACCGGGTGTTTCTCAAACAGAACATTTCTAGCCGAGGCACTTAGTTTAAGGTGGTTGTTTTCATGAAAAGCAATTTCACAAAATCCTTGATTGATAAGCTGCGTAATATAATGTTGCCAATCCGCCCATGCAATTTGCTTACCTATACCAAAGGTTTTAAGTTCATGGTATTTTTTAGCGTAAATTCGTTGGTTTTGCGCACCTCTTAGAATATCTATAATGGTATTCATTCCTTCCGATTGTTGTGCTCTTACTATTGCAGAAAGTGCCATTTGTGCGTAGGTAGTTCCATCGAAAAACTGAGGTGGATTTTTACACACATCACAATTACCGCAATCTTCAGCTAAAAACTCACCAAAGTAACTGAGTAACATTTTCCGTCGGCACGTGGTAGCCTCTGCAAATTGGTGCATACGCTCAAGCTTTGCAAGCTGAAACTCTTCGTTAGAAGTGTTTAGGCTAAATTCCTTCAACTGAACAAAATCTGCGTAAGAGTAAAAAAGTAAAGCGGTTGCTGGCGCTCCATCCCTACCCGAACGACCAATTTCTTGGTAATATCCTTCAATGTTTTTGGGCATATTGTAGTGTATAACCCATCGGATATTGGACTTGTCTATTCCCATTCCAAAGGCAATGGTAGCACAAATAATTTGTACTTCGTCTTGCAAAAAAGAGTCTTGGATTTTTCCTCTTTCTTCATAATCTAAGCCTGCGTGGTAAGCACTCGCTTTATAGCCATTGTAATTTAATTTTTGTGCTAAATCTTCGGTTGATTTTCGGCTGAGACAATAAATAACGCCGGGTTGATTTTCTCTTATACTCAAAAAATTTAAAATTTTGTCTATACGTTTTATTCCAGGTGATACGTTTAAACTAATATTAGGTCTGTCAAATGAAGCTACATGAACAGATGCATTAGGTATAGATAATTGAGTAGTAATATCGAATCGCGTAGCTTTATCTGCCGTAGCTGTTAGTGCCACCATGGGAACATTGGGCATGCTCTTTTTTAAAAAAGCAAGCTCTTTATATGCAGGTCTGAAATCGTGCCCCCACGAGGAGATACAGTGTGCTTCGTCTACCGCCAACAGGCTTAAATAGGTTTCATTAAGAACAGGTTGTAAAAACGATAAACTTTCAGGAGCTACATACACGAGTTTTAGCTTTTGCTGGTAAATTTCTTGCATGACTTCTTCTTTCTCTAAAGTTGAAAGTGAAGAATTAAAGTAGGCTGCTTTTATACCATTGGCATTAAGTGCATCTACCTGATCTTTCATTAGGGCAAGCAATGGAGAAATAACAAGCGTAGTTTTCTCCATAAGCATCGAAGGAAGCTGATAGCACAAAGATTTACCACCTCCGGTTGGCATAATTACCAACTGATCTTTGCCTTCTAGTAAATTTGAAATTACTTTCCATTGACCGTCTCTAAACGTATCGTATCCAAAATATTTTTTTAGTTGCGAGGTAGCTTGTTGGTATATAGCATTGCTCATTTACAGATGAAATTTTAATTAAACTTAGCTAACAAATATACGAATTTTATAATCTAAACTAAAAAATTTGATATTCGTGAAATCAGTTTGTCCCCATTCCTTTTCTAAATAAACTTAGGTTGCATTTCAAAGGACATGAAAAGATATCTTATTTTGCTTTGCCTTATAAATAATGCAACACATTACATGAAATTAACTAAAAGAATATGATGATGGGGCAAAAATCAAATGGTTTTCACAGAATTATTTTTCCGTCGTTTACTATGAAATTTTGGTCTTAATTTTGCATTAGCTTACCTTTGAAAAAAAAAGCATGTCAATATTCCTTCACCAAGTTACTAAGTCCTACGGAGACAAGAAAGCAGTTAACAATTTAAGCCTAGAGGTTCCTGCTGGTCAGATAGTTGGTTTTTTGGGGCCAAATGGCGCTGGAAAGTCTACCACCATGAAAATGATTACAGGAATATTAGCAGCAGATCATGGAAGTATAGAAATTGCTGGAATAAATTTAGCTGTAAATCCTATTGATGCAAAGAAAAAAGTTGGCTATCTTCCTGAAAACAATCCGCTGTACGAAGAAATGTATGTTCGAGAATACCTATTATTTCACGCAAAAATTCATTCTATAGATGCCTCAGAAATAGAAAATATCCTTCAACTCACAGGACTTTTACCAGAAGCACACCAAAAAATTGAAGCCTTATCTAAAGGGTATAAACAGCGCGTAGGCCTAGCCGCTGCCTTGCTTCACAAACCAGAGGTACTTATTTTGGACGAACCAACAACAGGGCTTGACCCCAAACAATTGGTTGACATTCGTAAATTAATCAAAAATTTAGGAGGAGAACGCACTATTTTGCTGTCTACCCACATCATGCAAGAAGTAGAAGCTATGTGTGATAGAGCGGTTATTATTAAAAACGGCGAAATCGTTGCCGATAAAATGCTTCAACAAGAAAAAGAAGATTTTCAGGTGATTGAAGTTGAATTTAATTACCGCATTGAGGATGTTGCATTACAACAAATCCCAAAACTTAAAAAAGTTGAAAACCCAAAAGGCTTTACTTACCTTCTTTACTTCGAAACTAAAGAAGATATGCGAAGTAATGTATTTGACTTTGCCTATGATAATGGATTGAAAATTATCGAGCTTAAGAAAAATACCCAAAGCCTAGAATCACTTTTCCTTGAGTTGACAGAGAATTAGTTCAATGTACTTAGTAAGGTAAATTGTCATTCAACTATTTGCCAATAAATGAACTATTTATTACAAAGCATTTTTAGTTTATAGCCAAACAAATAATAAGTTGCCATTAATACTGAAAAAAACTTTGCGGCTCACAATGAAAGTTGTTACTTTGTAATTACAAAAAAAATAGATATGGAAACAGCAATTATAAAAATCGGAAATTCTAAAGGTCTGCGTTTAAGTAAGACAATTTTAGAAAAGTACAACATAAAAGACAAAGTTGAAATGATTTTAGAAAAAGGACAAATAATTCTAAAACCCATTGACAAGCCGAGAAGTAATTGGGAAAAAGCATTTAGAGAAATGAATGCTAATAATGATGATGAGCTATTGCTAGACGATGTTTTTGACGATGAAAATTTCGAAGAATGGAATTAAAACAATATTCAATTGTACTCGTAAATCTTGACCCAACAATCGGAAATGAAATAAAAAAAACTCGACCTTGTGTAATTCTATCACCAAATGAAATTAACAAGTTCTTAAAAACTGTCGTTGTGGCTCCAATGACGACTAACTTGAAGAAATATCCGACAAGAATAAATGTAAAACATAACGGTAAAAATGGAATGATTGCGATTGATCAAATTCGGACAATTGACAAGACTCGAATTTTAAAAAGGTTTGACCGATTAACGAAATCTGAAATCGCAGATTGTAAAAGTATAATTAAAGAAACTTTTGTTGACTAAATCTGAATGAAAAGCAAAATCTGAAAAAAGTACTAATAAAACCGTCGTAGCTATTCAACGAGGCACAAAAAACCCCAACCGAATCATTATGATGTCTGGAGACATAGACTCCCGAGCAACCGATGTAAATGATTATACCATTGATGCGCCAGGAGCCAACGACAATGCTTCGGGAATGGCAGGAGCAATCGAAGCGGCGCGAGTACTCAGTAAATACAAATTTGAAAACAGCATTGCTTACGTTGGATTAAGCGGAGAAGAACAAGGCTTGTTTGGTGGAATTTTTTTAGCTGAATACGCTAAAGAAAACAACTGGGAAATGATTGGCGTATTTAATAACGACATGATTGGTAATATTGAAGGGCAAGACGGAGTAATAGATAACCGAAGTTTTAGAATTTTTGCTGAAGCTCATAATCCTTTAGAAACTGAAGGCGATAGACAAATGAAACGTTTTTATGGAGGAGAACTCGATGGCGCATCTAGGCAATTAGGAAGGTATGTGTACAACACAACTAAAAAGTTTATGCCAGAAATGAATCCAATGCTTATCTATAGATTGGACCGTTTTGGTCGTGGCGGACACCACAAACCATTTGCAGATGTGGGTTTCCCAGCTATTAGAATCATGGAAGCACACGAGAAATACGACAGACAACATCAAGACATTCGAACTGAAAATGGGATATTTTACGGAGATGTTATAGAATTTGTAGATGTAGACTATGCGGCAAAACTTACTGCTGTAAATGCAATTAATATGGCTAGCTTAGCGTGGGCTTCTAAACCACCTAAAGAGGTGAAAGTTGGCGGAATAATGCAGGGTGATACCCACATCGCTTGGGAAGCACCAAATGACGATACAATTGTTGGGTATAAAATTTATTGGAGAAATACTACCTCCCCTACTTGGGACAATGCAAGATACGTTGGCAATGTTACCCAATTTTCATTAAAGGGAATGGTTGTAGATAATTTTTATTTTGGAGTATCTAGTGTTTCTAAAAATGGTTTCGAAAGCCCAGTGGTATTTCCTACTGGAGTGCTGAGGTAATTTTTAATAAGTTAAAAGAAAACACGCACAAAAGGCATCCATGCGTTGGTGTACACAAAATCATTAGAGTTAAATAATACGTTATAACGAATTCCGAAAACAACATTTTGGGAGCGATATCCAGCTCCTAAAAACAATGCAGTGTTCCAAAAATCATCAATTTGAACAGACCCTTGTTGAAAAACTTTTGTATTCACCCGAAGTTGTTCAATTTCCGCAGATAACTGAAGTTCAGGAAAAGGGGTAACCAATCCAAGCAGGCTTCCGCCGTATAAATGCGATTCAAAAAAACCACGGCTACGCATGTAGGAATACATAACCCCAGGGCCAGCTGCAAAATATTGGTTAAAGTTATAAATGGCAGAAGGAGCAATACTAATATTTGTAAAGTCGTTACCGAAATTTAAGCCTAATCCACCACCGAATTCAACTTTCTCCCAAAAATCAGTGGAAGTTTGATTTGTTTGTGCTTTCATCTGAGCTCCCAAACAACCAAACAACAATATAAGTAAACAAAAGCGAAACTTCATTAATATAAAAAATTTTCATTTAAAACGAAAGTAATGTTTTTATGAATGATCACAAAAAGAAAATTTAGTTTATACTACAAACAATAAAGAAGTGATACCACTAGCAAAATAAAGTTTTTAGTTGTAATTTTACCTATAAATTTTAAACTATGATAGACGAATTAGAATTGAATTTTGGTCATCTTTTTGAAAAAGAACTCATTCAAGAAATAAATCAAGTAGGAACCTTAAGGGAAGTTCCCAAGAGAGAACTAATGATGGATATTGGTCAGTATATTAAATCGATGCCCTTACTGCTTCATGGTGCTGTAAAAATTATGCGTGAAGATGACGAGGGGTTTGAACTTTTACTTTACTACTTAGAAAAAGGTGAAACCTGCTCCATGACACTAAATTGCTGTTTAAATGACAAAAAAAGCGAAATAAGAGCTGTAGCCGAAAAAGACACTAAATTGATTATGGTTCCTGTAAAGAAAATGGAAGAATGGATGGTGAAATACCGTACATGGAGAAATTTCGTTTTAGAAAGCTACAATGAAAGGATGCAAGAATTATTAAGCTCCATAGATAGTATTGCGTTTAAAAAAATGGACGAACGCCTATTGGAATACCTAAAAAACAAGCAAGCCTTGAGCGGAGACAAAATAATTCATAGTACGCACCAAGATATTGCTATGGATTTGCATACTTCTAGAGTTGTTGTTTCCAGGTTACTAAAAGCACTTGAAAATGAAGGGAATATTATTCTTCACCGTAATTCAGTTGAAATAATTCATATTGACTAATAAACAAATTTTATGCGTTGCATGAAATAGATAAATAAAAATATATGTAAAAATTATTTCATCTTTGTCCCAAAAAAACGGAATGGACATTCAATTACTTTTGGACAACTTAACCAATCCAGCCTTATTATTTTTTGCCTTAGGAATATTTGCTTCACAAGTTAAGAGTGATTTGGAAATTCCTCCAAACTCCTCCAAATTCATTTCTTTGTACCTAATGTTTTCTATTGGTTTTAAAGGAGGTCAGGAACTGTTGCATAGCGAATTTGGAAAAGAAATAATAGCAGCCTTTACTATTGGAATAATCAGTTCCATCATCATTCCAGTATATGCATTTTTACTCACCAAAAGAAAGTTTGGTGTGTATAATGCCGCAGCTATTGCGGCTGCTTATGGCTCAATTAGTGCCGTTACTTTTTTAACTACCGTATCCTTTTTAGAATCTAAAGGAATTGCTTACGATGGTTTCATGGTTGCTATAATGGCATCTATGGAGGCTCCAGCAATAGTAGTAGGTGTTTTAATGCTGGCTATATTTTCAAAATCTAGTAGCCTTAAAAAAATTGAGTTTGGGCCAATTTTAAAACATTCACTAAGTAACGGAAGTGTTGTTTTATTAGTAGGAAGCTTAGTCATTGGTTTTATTGCTAGTGAAGAACAAGCTAAAGGTATTGAGCCTTTTACCACCGATATTTTTAAAGGTTTTCTTGCTGTTTTTTTACTTGACATGGGCATTTCAAGTGGTAAACATTTAAAAACGTTTAGAACAAATGGCTTGCAAGCGCTTTTATTTTCAGTTTTTGTCCCGTTAATAAATGGTTGTTTTGTCGCTGTTTTAGGTAGTTTTTTCTTAGATAGTGTAGGAAATCAACTTTTACTTGCAATACTAGTAGCAAGCGCCTCCTATATTGCAGTTCCAGCGGCAATGCGATTAGCTGTTCCAAAAGCAAATATAGGCCTTTACTTACCTATGGCCTTAGCCATAACCTTTCCCTTCAATATTATTTTTGGGATACCGATTTACCTGGGTATTATTCATTTTTTTTAATGGATAACAATCTGCATACATGTAGTTTCAAATTATATACTAATCTGGTTATGCTTTGCTATGAATAATGTAGCTACATATTTCGATTATAAATGATAAAAACAATCGAATGAAAATTTAAAGTTCTAACAAAATGATTCAGTTAAAGCTTCATCTTCATGAGGAATTCCTACATTAGCAAAATGTCGAAAAATCGGGCTTTAAGTAATATTTTCCCCAATAAAACAATACTATTTTTTTTATTGTTTATTTGTACATTTCTATCGTCTTGTAGCTTGCGTAAAGCAGTTCAATTCGAATCTGAAAATAAAATAACGAAACAACTTAACCCGCTTAAATCCTCACTTAACAAAAGTACTACTTGTTATTTTGACACAATTCAAGATGTTACACTAACAACTTCAATTAAGTCTGCAAAAAAAAATATCCTTCAACTTGGTGGATATTCTTATCCTGATCAATTTTCTCAATCTTATTGCTTAACTAACCGAGTAATAACACCACAACTTAGCGCTGCTTTATTTGAAGCTTCAGTACCCAAGTACATTTTATACCAAAAATTGAAAGTTGACTGCTAATTGATTTTTTATCAGAAATAAATCAATAAAAGTATCACAACTCTGTAATTGAAAATCACGATAAACAGAAGACCTATTCGTTCCCGTTTAAAGTTTTTTCATTTCACAGAAAAATTTTCAATAAAATGAATACACACAAAAATCAAAACCTGAATTATGACGTTTCAGGATTATTTACATTTAGTTTACGTTTAGTTGTTGGATGGACTTATTTTTCAGCTTTATGGCGAAGGATGGTGCTTGCCAATAAGTTAGATCCAGATGAAGCTGGATACATTGGAGAAAAGTTTAATCATTTCTTGCCCAATGCCTTAGGAATTAAACCTATGATTGAATATCTTGTTACGCATCCAGAAACTTTGTGGTTGACAATGCTTATTTTTACACTTGTAGAAGGAGTAGTTGGCCTCTGTATAATGTTAGGATTATTTACAAGAATCATGAGTATTGGTGTATTTGGCTTGGCGTTAGGAATACTATTAGGTGCAGGTTGGATTGGAACTACTTGCCTAGATGAATGGCAAATTGGAGTCTTAGGTATAGCCACAGGTTTTACGATTTACTTTACAGGAGGCGGAATCTTTTCTGTAGATTATTGGTTGTTGAAGAAAAACTTCAGTTTTACAAAATCAAATTGGTTTGGATTTGCGGGCAGTGGAAAATTAAACCTAAATTTATCTCAACTTAAAAAAATACAAGGAATTGGGGCACTCTTAATAGTTGGATTAACCTTATTTACCAACCAGTATTTTCATGGCGGCCTTTTTGGTAAATTACACAACAAATCTGTAAAGCCAAAATTAGAAATCACACATGCATCCGTAAGTCCGAATCAGTTAGAATTTACAGTATTTAGAACTGAAGGAGTGGATGTTTACGGATCTTTTCTCATTGGCATTAGCCTGACAAAAAGTAACGGCGAAGTTGTCTTTGAGCTGAAAGGAGACCAACTTGCAGCACTTCCACCTCACTCCATAAACAATCACTATATAGCTAAAGTAAAACCAGGAAAACACAGCTTGGTCATTCCATTGGGAAGCAAAGCAAATCTTCAATTGGAAGACAAACAATTTTTTCCTTCTAAAAATGAAGTCTATACGCTTACATTAACCGATATAAGTGGTGTTGAATGGGATAAAAATATAAATTGGTAAATACATCATATTTTAATTAACAGACTTGCAATTGTGCAAGTCTGTTTTATATTTTTGTATTTGTGCTGGTAATTATCAATTGATAAATGGTACCATCAAAATTTAAGGTATATTTTTAGCCTACTTTATAGGTATAATTGTAAGTATTAATTGTACATTTAACTTTAATAGGTTTGAAGCTTTTAATGTTTTTAATTTTAAACTGTGTTTGATGAAAATTGATGTTTTAGAAAATGAGATTAAAATAAAAGACGATGCTTCATCACAATTCTTCATACTGAAATTTTTATTGGTATTAAATTCTGTCACAGGAATTCTGTATGCTACAAGACTTTTTACAAAAGGTGTTCTTTTTCCTCATTTATTGCTTGCTACGCTTGGTCTTTTAAGCATTATATTTCTAATTTATATCAATTACTTCAAGTCCTATAAAGAACAATATAAAGTTAGTGAAATCCGTTCAGTTACAGAAAAAACAGTAATCGGAAGGTCATTTATTCGTTTGAAACTTAACAATGGAAAAATTAGAGATATTGGAGGTTTCAAATTAAAAGAAGATATCTTTAAAGAAATAAATAAAATTGAAACATTCTTGAATAATCAGAAGTAGCTTCTATGGCTTCTTTTTGTAATGAAAAAGAAAGAATAAAAGGACGTTTTATTACGGTCATTTCAATTGGTAAAGGGATTTAATCTTCCAATTCTAAAATAATGAATTCGCTACGTCTATTTTGTTGGTGTTTTTCCTCCGTACATGGCACTCCGTCTGAACATTCATTAACCAATCTAGATTCGCCATAACCTTTTGCCGTTATTCGTTCCGGGGCGATTCCTTGATCAACAATCCACTTTCGAGTTGAATCTGCTCTGTTTTGCGAAAGCTTTTCATTGTATTCAAAACTTGCACGACTATCGGTATGCGAACCTATTTCAATCTTCATTTCAGGATATTTTTTCATAATTTCGACAATCTTTCGAAGCTCAACCCTTGCGTCTGGTCGAATATCCCATTTATCTAAATCGAAGTATATTCGTTCAATTTCTAATACCTTTGCTAAATCTGTTCCTTTTTTTATCGCCTTCATTCGCTCTTTTAAGGCTAATAAAATGACATCGGTACCATCTGAATTTTGGAGTATAATTGACTGTTCTTTAGTTTCATAACCTTTTTTTCCTGCACTTATGTAATATTTACCGCCACACTCAGCAACTTTCGCATAAACTTCTCCTTTTGTGTTGGTTTGGGTTTCTTCTAGAAGTTTCATGTGCTGGTCATACACTCTAATGTTTGCATTAGCAAGTGGCTTTTCGGTTAACCTATCCTCTACTTTAATTCTTAGTTTTCGCTGGCAAGTATATTCCATACTCCACCCCTTTTTAATTCGGTAGATATTATCGCTTTTGTATCTACCTGAACTTCGGTTTGAAGTAAAAAATCCCGTTAAATCATCTTCGAGTAAAATTCCAAAATCGTCATAATTTGAATTTATGGGCTCTCCTAAATTTTGAATTTGAATAAAATTTCCATTTTCGTCGGGAAGCGCTACAAAAATATCAAAGCCACCAAGACCAGGATGGCCGTCTGATGCAAAATAAAGTTTTCCATCACTGCTCATAAAAGGATAGGACTCTCTTCCTTCCGTATTGATTAAGTCTCCTAAATGCTCAGGTATCCCAAAGCTTCCATCATTGTTCAACTTCACCCTAAATAAGTCAGATTTTCCAAGAGTCCCGTTCCTATCGGAAGCAAAGTATAAGTAGTTTCCTGAGGGATCGATGTGCGGATGGGCTGTGCTAAATTCATCACTACAAAAGGGAAGCATTCCTTTTTCTACCCAGGTTCCATTTTGGTAAACAGCTTCGTAAATACTTAGCAAGGTAACCCCTTCTTTGTTTTCTAGTTTTTCGTTGTTAAAAGAAGTATTTCGTGTAAAAAACATTCGTTTCCCGTCGGCTGAAAATGTAGGAGTAGATTCATGGTATTTGGTACTAAGCTCAGGAGCAAACTCACGCACATTTCCCAATTCCTTGGTACGTGGATGCATATCGGCAAGATACATTTTAGTAAAGGAAGTATTGGTCCATTTATGAACACGGCTTTTAATTCCGCCTGTATCTCTTGCCGAAGTAAATACAACTTTGTTCAAATAAAAGCTACTTCCGTAGTCTGATGTTTGAGAATTAATTGCTGTAATACCGATTTGGAATTTATTAGTGTTTTGTCTACTCTTACTTAAATAGTTAGGGTCTTCTACGGCCAACCTTGCTCTTGCGTCTGTGTTTACTAATTCATGAAAATCCTGCATAATTGCATCAGCTTCGGTGTATCTTTTTACCGATTTTAGGCAATGTGCATACCTAAAATAATATTCAGGAGGCAAATTTTCTGCAATACGAAAAAGTCTCGCATAATGCGGAAAAGCATTTCTATATTCTGCTCTAAAATAATATGAATTGGCTAACTTTTTTAGTATGTCTTCATTGTAATGTCCACTTTTCACAACAGCTTCGTAAATTTCAGAAGCATCAACATAAGCATAGGCTTCATAATTTTCTTCAGCCTTTTTTAGCATTATACGTTGAGCTGATGCTTCAGCAACAAAGAGAATTATTAAAAAAGAAAAGACGTATTTCATATCAAAAAAATCTAGGCGAAATAATTTTTCCTTCGCTATCAAACAATTCAAATCGTAAGAAAAATTCATGAGATCCGCGGTTATGATTACGCAGTACCGTTGTTTCTACATCGTAGGCATACCCAAGCATCCAACGCTCGTTTAGTTGGTAGGCCGTCAATACACTTACTGCTGCATCCCATCGGTATGCTGCACCAATTGTGAACGTATTAAACCACATAAAATTAGCAGAAACATCTACTTGTAATGGAGCTCCCATTTCAATTTTACTCAACATAGCTGGTTTAAACTTTAGGCTTGGCGAAATATCAAAAACATAGCCACCCATGGCGTATAATGATCTTATTTCAGTTCTTACAGCAACATCTTCATTGCTCAATGTTCTTGTTCTTTCTAAAAGAAAAGGAACCGAAAGACCGGCATAAAACTTCGAGTTACGCAAATAGAATCCTGCTCCTACGTTAGGCGAAAAGTCATTCGCTATGTTTTGAAGTAAGGGGTCGTTTAGTTGCTGCGGATTAAGTCGATTGGTTTGAATATTCATTAGCTGAGCACTTGCACGTAGCGCAAATGAAAGCTTCAAGTTTTCGCGTAAACGCAGCGTGTAAGAAATATCATAAGAAAGTAATTGCTCATTAATAGGTCCAATTCTATCTGCCAATATAGAAACTCCCATGCCAAGATTTGTATTTTTTATGGGGGTATGAATACTAAAATTGGAGGTTGTTGGAGCATCTTCCATCCCTACCCATTGTGAGCGATGAAGTCCAAAAATACTTAATGCACCTCTCGATCCTGCGTAAGCTGGATTAAATTGAAGCGTATTATACATGTACTGCGTATATTGAGCATCTTGTTGAGCCATCGTTTTTAGGGCTAAAAGGGAAATAAATAAAACACATACTATTTTTTTCATTCCCCTCTAGTTAAGTAAATTGAACCTTTGCGTGTTTCGGACGCACCTTCAAGATTTTCGTACTGAAAAACATAATAATAAACTCCGTCAGGAAGTTTTTGTCCACTCCCAACGGTAGCTCTTCCATTAGAATTGCCGTCAAAAACTTGACCTTCGTTGGTATAATTAGTAGCCGAGAAAACCTCAACCCCCCAACGATTAAACACTTTGAGTAGATTATTCGGGTAGCATTGAATACCTTCAATAAACAAAAAATCATTTACCCCATCATTATTGGGAGTAATTGCATTGTAAATTTCTAATTCACAAGTATTTAAGCTCACTACTGTGGGTCTGTCCAAAAGCGGAACTTCAATATCAGATATGGCCACTACTTCTTCGCCAATCCAAGTAAAACCAAAAGCTTGGGCTTGGTTAATTACTTCGCCACGTTGGAGGTCTTCTAAGCGAATACTATATGTTGCATAAGCCCCATTTTCAATCATTTCGTTAACGCTTAAGTCTACTACAACATCGTCAATTTGAATGTCAGGCAAGGAATCTTCAATACGTACATCAAACAAATCTACATTACCTAAGTTAACCATATCAAACTCATATAAAATCTTGTCTCCAAGTTTACTGACATCGTTTGGGTTCTCAAGAAATCCGCGCTTAATTAAGCCTAACTGAGCATCTTGCGGAATTAATACGCTTGTACAATCTAAGCAATCTAAGTCTTTAAAAGGATTGTTTATATCCAACGGAGTTGGATCTACCGAAAAAATGCTAATGCTGTTCTCTTGATTTAATAAACCGGCATTAACAAGCGCTAAGTTGTGAACTACACCATTATTTATGTCGTTTTGTGTAATCAAATAGGTTAATTCAAAATTAAATTCTTGATTAGGAAGTAATGAAGTTAAATTTTGAAGTGGGTTAATAGCCTGAAACATTTCGTCTGCAAAACTAAAATCATAGAGCGGGACTTCTCCATCGTTAATAAGTCTAAACTCATAGGTAATTTCATCGCCAACTTCTGCCCTATTTTCATTTGAAAGTGAAGAAAAGTAACCATCTTTTTCTAGGCGCAAGGAAATAGTTTCTGTTGATGCGGAAATGGGGCTAAATAAAACTCCAGAATCAAAATTTGGGTCGGCAGTATCGGCAATTGCAAATTTTACTTGGTAATTTTTTGAGGCATCAAGTCCAGAAACTTTGCTTGAAATTTTTTTAGTTAACCCATTGTATTCAATATGTACTGGAAAAGGTCCAGGTTGAAAAGGTGGATTAATTGCCCCTGTGTTTAAGTGGCCGTTATTTATATAACTATCCGTTTGAGACAAATCTACCTGTTGACCATCGTTTGCGGCACCTAATACACCGCCATTAATAAAATTAACCGAAGTTGAATTAGCAGTTGAAGGGATTAGCGCTATATTTTGATAATTTTCCTGTCCTACTTCTTTAAAAAAAATCGCAAATACATCGTTGTAAATACTTCCTACGTAATCTGGGTATTCTTCGGAACCAAATTGATAAGAAAAAGTGAGTGTATTTACTCCTGGATCTAGTTGTATGAAAAATTCAAGAATAACCGGGTCATAGAATGCATTACCTTCTATAGCTAACAAATCAACATCTACATATTGGGTGTTTACTCCACTCCTATTTCTTGTTGAATTTTTATTGCTTAAATCGAATTCTACATCACCTGTTGAAAAGAAAAGACCTTGATCTATTTCAAGGTTTGCCCCTTCAATTGCATTGGTAACTAAGGCTAATTGAAGTATTGGGTTTCCAGCAACAAGCTCCAAATTATAAACCGTAATACCCTCGGTTTGTAGAAGGTTATTTATATCTTCTAAGCTAGGATTAGTGGTATAACTTGCTTGTGAAAAAGCAGTTAGGTTAAAGGATAAAAAAACTAACAAAAGGAATTGTTTCGCCATTTAGTAATTTATTGCTTTACAAACTTAGCATAAATAATTTAGTCTTTGTTCAATTAATACCCAATATTATTTGAAATTACTGTAGATGAAAGTGATGATTTTTTTCTTTACGTAAATTAGAAAAATTAAGCATAGTAATAGCTATAGTTTATTTTTGTAATGATACAGCAAGGAACAAGGGCGTTTTATTACAGTAATTCAATTAATAAATGGTATATAACCAAAAGAGAAATTTTGAAAATAAAAAACAAAAAAAGCCATCATTGCTGATGGCTTAATTTGTATAGATTAAAAGAACTAAATAATCTTATATCGTTTACGATCTGTTTCTTTTAAATAAATCTTTCTAATACGAAGATGTGAAGGAGTAACTTCAACATACTCGTCTTTCTGAATGTATTCCAATGCTTCTTCTAAAGAAAATTTCTTAGCTGGAATAATTTTTGCTTTATCATCGGCTCCAGAAGAGCGAACGTTCGAAAGTTTTTTAGTTTTGGTAATATTTACAACCAAATCATCTTGACGAGAGTTCTCACCAATTACCTGACCTTCGTAAATATCTTCACCTGGGTGAACAAAGAAACGACCTCTTTCTTGCAGTTTATCGATAGAATAAGGTATAGCTTTTCCGTTTTCCATAGAAACTAAAGAACCATTAAGTCGTTGTGGAATATCCCCTTTTAAAGGTTGGAACTCTTTGAATCTGTGGGCCATTATTGCCTCACCAGCAGTTGCAGTTAACAATTGATTTCGCAATCCAATAATACCTCTAGATGGAATCATAAATTGAATAATCATGCGTTCTCCTCGAGTTTCCATGCTAATCATTTCACCTTTACGTTGGCTCACCATTTCCACGGCCTTTCCTGAAACTTCTTCAGGTAAATCTATGGTAAGCTCTTCAATTGGCTCACATTTAACACCGTCAATTTCTTTAATTATAACTTGTGGTTGCCCAATTTGTAACTCATAGCCTTCTCTACGCATGGTTTCTATTAATACAGAAAGGTGCATTACCCCTCTTCCAAAGACCATAAAACGGTCTGCAGAATCGGTAGGTTCAACCTTAAGCGCTAAGTTTTTTTCTAGCTCTTTTTCCAGACGCTCTTTTACGTGTCTTGACGTAACAAACTTTCCATCTTTACCAAAAAAAGGAGAATCATTAATGGTAAATAACATACTCATTGTTGGCTCGTCTATAGCTATAGAAGTAAGTTTTTCAGGGTTTTCGGCATCAGCAATAGTATCTCCAATTTCAAAACCTTCAATTCCTGTAATTGCACAAATATCACCTGCAACTACTTCTTCAACTTTACGTTTTCCTAAACCTTCAAATACAAAGAGTTCCTTGATTTTAGATTTAGTAATTGCACCTTCGCGTTTTACTAAGGAAATATTCATATTTTGCTTCAACACACCTCGCTGTAATCTTCCAATAGCAATTCTTCCTGTAAACGAAGAAAAATCAAGAGAAGTAATTAGCATTTGTGGTGTACCCTCATTAATTTTTGGAGCAGGAATATGCTCAATTACCATATCTAACAAAGGTTCAATATTTTCAGTTTTCACTGATGGGTCTACACTCATCCAATTGTTCAAAGCTGAACCGTAAACAGAAGGGAAGTCAAGCTGCCATTCTTCTGCTCCTAATTCGAACATCAAATCAAAAACCTTCTCGTGCACTTCGTCTGGTGTACAGTTAGGTTTATCGACTTTGTTGATAACAACGCATGGTTTTAATCCTAAATTAATTGCTTTTTGAAGTACAAAACGTGTCTGAGGCATTGGACCTTCAAAGGCATCTACTAACAAAAGTACGCCGTCTGCCATGTTAAGCACTCGCTCTACTTCTCCACCAAAATCGGCGTGGCCAGGAGTATCAATAATGTTAATTTTAGTCCCTTTGTAGGTAACTGAAACATTTTTAGATACAATTGTAATTCCTCGTTCTCGCTCTAAATCGTTGTTGTCTAGAATTAAATCTCCCTTGTTTTCGTTTTCTCTGAAAAGTTGACAATGGTGCATAATTTTGTCGACAAGTGTCGTTTTTCCGTGGTCAACGTGGGCAATAATGGCGATATTTCTAATATCCATGAAAAGTATTTATTTAAAGGGCGCAAAGGTAAGCTTATTTTTTTCTGAATATTCATTTTTACGAGAAAGCTTTTCGATAATTTAATTTTTCGAATCAACATTAGCTAAAAGCTTACAATTTAGCAATATACGGACAATTAAAAGTACCGAAGTCTTTACAACAACTCATTTAAAATTCTTTATATTCATTAACGCTTTTTGTTAAAGCTAAGCTAAATCGTAAATTTTAGGTAGTATTAATTGAATCTACGTTGTTTTAAACACGTAAACCATAAAAAATAATTACAATGAAAAAGTTTAAAAGTTTATTACTACTATTTGTTTTAAGTGCATCAATTATTGCTTGTTCAAGTGATGATGATGCTCCAATTAACGAGCCAATTGACCCAACAACCCCTCCTAACTTAGTTGAAGCAGCTCAAGCCGCTGGACTAACAACTTTACTATCGGCTGTTGAAGCTGTTGATGGTTTAGGAGAAACCTTACTAAGTGCTTCTAACATTACAGTATTTGCACCAACTAATGATGCTTTTGGGGCTGCGCTTGAAGCATTTGATGCTCAAAATTTAGAGGAGTTAGTAGCTGCTATCGGTGGTGTTGGTAACTTAGAAGTTGTTTTAGGTTTCCATGTTGTACCAGCAGTTGCATTCGCTGAGGACTTAGCGGAAGGAGACCAGACGCTAAATACTTTAGCAAACCAAGAAATTACTGTAAACCGTAACGGTGCTACGGTTACCATTACGGACGCGACTGGAAATGTTGCAACAGTAGTAACGCCAGATGTCGAAATTGAAAATGGTGTGGTACACGTAATTAACCGAGTGCTATTGCCAGAAATTGAATTACCAGAGGAATTACCTAACTTAGTTGAAGTAGCAGAAGCTGCCGGTTTAACTACATTATTAGCCGCTGTTGAAGCAGTTGATGGACTGGGTGAAACTTTATTAGGATTAGAGGCAATAACTGTTTTTGCACCAACTAATGATGCTTTCGATGATGCATTAGAAGCCTTTGATGCTAACTCACTAGAAGAATTAGTAGCAGCTCTTGGGGGTGTAGAAGAATTACAAGCCGTATTGGGTATTCACGTAGTTCCTGCGGTTGCTTTTGCAAGCGATTTAAATGAAGGTGAAAATACTGTTCCTACCTTAGCTGAAGAAAACTTAATAGTAACTCGTAACGGAATGAATGTTACTGTAACAGACCCTAATGGAAGAACATTCAACGTTATTTCAGCAGACGTAGCTATTCAAAATGGAGTTGTTCACGTAATTGACGGTGTTTTATTAACCGAACAAGATGAGGAAGATTTACCTAACTTAGTTGAAGCAGCTACAGAAGCAGGCTTAACAACTTTATTAGCCGCTGTTGAAGCAGTTGATGGTCTAGGTGAAACTTTATTAGGATTAGATGCAATAACTGTTTTTGCTCCTACCAATGATGCTTTCGTTGATGCGCTAGAAGCATTTAATGCCGAGGACTTAGGAGAATTAGTTGCAGCTATTGGTGGAATTGAAAACTTAGAAACCGTACTTGGATTTCACGTTGTACCAGCGGTTGCATTTGCAGGAGATTTAGCTGAGGGAAATCAAAACTTTACTACTGTTTCAGGGCAGCAAATTACTGTTAACAAAACTGGATCTAATGTAACTGTTACTGATGCTGGTGGAAACGTTGCAAATGTAATAGCAGCAGATGTAGCTATTGAAAATGGGGTTGTACATGTAATTGATGCTGTACTTTTACCTGTATTACCATAAACATATTGGTTAGTTAGTTTATTTGTTTGTAATTAAGTGGGGCTTTATGTCCCACTTTTTTTATACAAAAATTTATACCCTCTATCAATTAATGTTACCTTAATAAACCTCTTTTTTTCTATTTCATTACAAGAAGAAACCATAGCTAGATTTTTCTACATTACATAAAGAAAAAATCATTTTCGAAGCGGTCGTGGATAACTATTTTCTTAATCAGAAATTTCAAATAACAACCGGTATTAGTTATTTTAATGTTTTGTTTTTGTAAATTTGAAAAAAAATAAAATGAAGTCCATAATCATACTTTTACTAACTTTACTTTCATTCTCTTTTGTAAATGCACAACTTTGGTTGGATAAACAATGTAAAATAGCTGATCAGGTTAAGTCCTTTGAAGTTGAAGCAGCTTCAAAAAGAGATGTTTTACAACTTCTAATTGATCAAGAAGGTAAATTATTGGCCAACGGAAAAGACATTAGTTTTCTGAATGAAACTAGATTTAGAGAGTATGTTTACAATTTTATTGTTAACCCAGACAATCAACCTCAAATGGCTAAAAACCCAAAAAAAGCCATTATAAGCATACAGCACTATCAGCATCCGGAAATTTACAACACAAAACTTGAAAATATAAGAGAAGTATATTACTTTCTTTGGAATTTAGAAGCTAATGAAAAATACAAAGAAGAATACATAAACTTAGATTGTAAAAAAAGAGAAAAATTACAACGAAACATTCCTTATCGCGTCTTTGAAGTAAGTAAGAAAAAAGAAAAGAAAAAAGATGATGGAATGCCACAATTTGTTGGTCCACCTCCCTTTGAAGGTGATGTAAAAGACAATTAACACCTGTTTTTTTCTGATTGAAGATAACTCAACCCTACAGCTCTATAGAATAAAGTTCATAGTGATTACTAATACTTGTAGTGCCCAATAATTTTAAAATCAAATAAAACATCTTCAAGAACTTGCCCACTGCCAATATTATGCACTATCAAGTATCGTTTTCCGTCATTAGATTTTTTATCTACTACGATTCCGATATGAGTTAATCCGCGCCCTAAATCCCAAACTACGAGATTACCAGGTTGATAATCTTTGGGGTCGTTTGTAATTTTCAATTCAGCGTTATTTCTTCTAAAGTAAGTCATTAAGTTCGGAACTCTTCTATGGTCAATATTTCGATCAGTCCTTTTAAGCCCCCAATTGTTTGGATATTCATTAAAATTCGATTTCATGTCTTCATGAATCAATTGTTGTAAATCGACACCCATTTTACGGTAGGCTCTAATTATAACATCCGTACAAACACCTTTGTTTTCTGGCACATCTCCATTTGGGTATTCAATTGAAAAATAGCTTGGGTCGTATTCGACTTGTTGTTGGGTTAATTCAAGTGCATAATCAGAAAGAGTCTTCTCTGTTAATAAAGCTTGTGAGTAGCATACTAGATTTGATAAAAGAAATAGTATTAAAAATTTCATTTTCAAAAGCCTATAAATTATTGAATTGCGTGAGTATTTTAGCATCATTAATCAATATCTACTTTGTTTTACTGCTTAGATTCAACTAATCACTAGAAGCCCCTTTATTTTTTAATAAATTGAATGGTTTTTGATTCGTCAGCAAAAGAAATCTTCAAGAAATAAACCCCAACAGGCAAATGCTCCACCCTAAGGCTATTATTTATTGGTTTTTTTTCATCATGTAAAACAATTCCTCTTTTATCAATTAATTGAAGCCTAGAAATTGAATTTTTAGTTTCAATACGAACCTCAGTAGTTGAAGGATTAGGATATATTCTTAATGTAGTAGATTGAAATTGATTTATTGATAAGGATTCGCATTCTATTGCATCTCCAGAAGATTCGTTAAAATTAGCATTTGTTACCCACCAATTTTCCCAAGTTCCTCCTGTACCATTTTCCCAATTGGTTAAATCGAAGGTATTGGTTCCTGTAGGAACTCCTGGAAGCCGATATACTTTAATAGCTTCGTTTTCTAGATCCCAAGTTAGTGCAGAGTTAGGTGCTAGCATTTCTGGTGTAAAATCGTCTAAACAATTTACTTGTGCAAAATAGGCTATATCGTTGAATTGAGGAAACTCACCAAACACATGAGCTAAGCCATTTTCATCGATGCAAATTGCTGTAAACTCGTCAGCGGCAATTCCAAAAGCTCTTTCGCCGGTTTCATCTACAATTCTAGCTAAAAAAGTAGTAATTCGACCTTTTCTATTAGGGTTATCAAAGTGAGTATCCGTAATTGTTTGGTTGAGGTATGCATTGTTCAAAAAACTACCTTGTCCAATAGAAACATTGGCTGAAAGTGGATTATTCATTGCTTGTTGCGATGTTACCGAACCATTTATTGCATCAAAATAAAATTCTCCCATAATGGCCATTCCCGCACTTATTCCTCCTATTGGTGCTTGTTTTGTATTTATGTGCTCATTTAGTAGCGTCATAGCTGGAGAATCTTTCAAATAAGAAACATAAGTCGCTTGATTTCCCCCTGCAAACCATATCGCTTCTGCATTACTTATTTTATCAAGCACGTAAGGATCGCTCGCAGCATTAGCATTGTTTAGCCTGATGGTTTCAACAGAATTTAAAGTTACCCCTAAGTCGTTATAAAAATACGAATTATAACCGTCGCCGCCAGTAGCGCGTAAAACCAACACATCACCACCATTGGCACGTTCTAAAAACCAGGTCATAGCCGCGTCATTTTCGCCAGCGCCTCCCATTAAGCAAGTTCCAGCTGTTGGAGTTGTTTCTATATTATTGGTATTCCCAATAAAAAAACTAGTATAGTTTTGGGCTTCACAAAATGATAACGACGTAAGTGTTAAAAAAAGTAATAAAAGCTTCTTCATTGTTTATATAATTAGCATATTAATTTAGCAGTTTTTATGAGCAACTCTATATAATTAAACAAGTTTTAAATTTGCCATTCTTCGGGATCAGACCCGGGTGACTTTCGGTTTTCGACCATTTGCTACAAGCTTAGTTAGCTTATGTAATCAATTTCTTGACTAATACAACTACTAGGATATTTAATCAAATAATTCCATTTATCAATTAAAATTACTGGTATAAGTCTGAGTAACAGTAAAAAATATATTTTCTACAATTACTTTTTAGTACACGACAAAAAAATAAAAACTCAAATATTCCTTGATTATTGCCCCGTCCCTAAAGGGAGAAATCAACGAAAATCAGGCTCCTTCTTGTCCCGTTAAATACAGCGTAAATTTATACGGGATAGGGTTGGGCGGAACTGATTTGACGACTTTCAATTTTTGTCTTGTACTATACAATTACCTAATTTTTATTCGCCAGTAAAGGTACAAATCTAAATTCGCCAAAGGTTTCTTTTTCAAAGTTTTTTTCTGTTTTCCGTTTAAGTAACGTCATGATTTGCGGATCTTCTCCAACCGGAATAACTAGCCTACCTCCCACTTTTAGTTGCGCCATTAACGCCTTTGGGATATAAGGAGCACCTGCCGTAACAATAATTTTGTCGAAAGGTGCGTATTCGGGTAATCCCTTATAACCGTCTCCAAAACTCATGTGCTTGGGTCGAAAACCTAACTTTGGTAGTAATTTGCTGGTTTTTTTAAATAAACTAAGTTGGCGTTCTATGGTATAAACCTTTGCATCTAAAAGGCACAAAACTGCCGCTTGGTAACCACTTCCTGTTCCTACTTCAAGTATTTTTTCCCCTTTTTTAACTTCAAGTAGTTGAGACTGAAAAGCAACTGTAAATGGATGCGAAATGGTTTGTCCTGCTCCAATAGGAAAAGCCTTGTCTTGGTATGCATGGTCTTCAAAACCACTATCTAAAAATAAATGCCGTGGAATTTGCCCAATTGCATTTAGCACAGCTTGGTCTGTAATGCCTTTGTCCACTAGCTTTTCAACTAAAATTTTTCTTTTTCCTTGATGTCTGAAAAGATCTTGCACACTATCTAGTTTGGGCTAAAGTTAAAAAAAACGAATGTTTAGTAAACACAAAAAATGCTTTATTTTTCGAAAAAAAAGCATCCTCAATTTTAGTGCAAACTTTTTCAACTAATAAACGTAATTATTGAATTGATACTAAAAGATAAATAGCAAGACCAATCTATTTTTTATATTTACCGCTTAAAGGCTCGTTATGCAAACCTATATTGATGTTATAATTCCGTTACCGCTTCATCAGCTTTTTACCTATCAGGTGGAAGCTAACCAAGTTGCAAAACTTAGAATTGGTATGAGGGTTGCAGTACCTTTCGGAAAATCGAAGGTATACACAGGAATAATTGCCAAAATACATCACCAGCCCCCCTTACAATATGAAGCAAAATTAATTGAACAGCTACTAGAAGACAGTCCCAGCATCACAACGCATCAACTAAAGTTATGGCAATGGATAGCTGACTATTACATGTGTAGCTTAGGAGATGTTTTAAAAGCCTCAGTTCCTAGTTCATTACTAATGGAAAGCGAAACGGTTATCCTTATAAATGAAGATTTTGAGGGTGAAACTGATGTGTTAGATGATGATGAATACCTCATTTACGAAGCGCTTCAGCAAAAACCAATACTTAAAGTTCAGGATATTACTGCTATTTTAGACAAAAAAACAGTTCTTCCCATACTTCATCGTATGGTAGCCAAAAATGTAATCGTACTTCAACAAGAATTGCAGCAAAAATACGCTCCGAAATTAGTAAAATACCTTCGATTAAATAGTGCTTTCGAAAATGAAAATAAGCTTACTGAACTATTAGAAAGCCTAGAACGAGCAGCGAAGCAGAAAGAGTGCATCCTTCATTTTTTTCAATTGAAAGCAACATCTAAAAAGCCTATTTCACCTAAACAATTAAGTGAATTTGCAAATGTTTCGACAGGTGTAATACGTGCTTTGGTTGAAAAAGAAATCCTAGAAGAATACTCCGTACGCGAAGACCGTATTCAAATGACAGATATTGAAACCAAAGACTTTCAATTAACTGATATTCAACAAAAAGCCCTTGATGAAATTCGGCATACGTTTACAAAAAAAGAAGTTTGTTTACTACAAGGGGTCACTTCATCTGGAAAAACAGAAATTTACATCAAACTTATTCAATCTGTTATTGAAAAGGGACAACAAGTTTTATTTTTAATTCCAGAAATTGCCTTAACCACGCAGTTAATCAAACGATTACAACGCTATTTTGGTGAAGAAGTAATTGTATTCCATTCTAAATATTCGCAAAATGAGCGTGTAGAAGCCTATCAAAATATTCTGCATCAGCGTAAAGGAAAAGTAATTGTGGGGGCGCGTTCTGCATTGTTTTTACCCTTTTCAAATTTAGGGCTTGTTATTATTGACGAATCGCATGAAGGAAGTTATAAACAAACAGATCCAGCGCCTCGTTACCACGGTCGAGATACAGCCTTAGTTTTGGCTCATTTATTTAAGGCAAAAAGTTTGTTGGGAAGTGCAACACCAAGCCTGGAAAGTTTAGAAAACGTAAAACAAGGAAAGTATGGTTTTGTAAAAATCGACAAACGCTACGGAAATGCTTTACCACCCATTATCGAACTTGTGGACCTTAAAGACAAGATGCACCGTAAACGAATGAAAGGCCATTTTTCTGATACACTAATTGAAGCCATAAGGGACCATCTTTCTGAAGGTAAACAAATTATTTTATTTCAAAACCGGAGGGGTTATTCTCCAATTTTAGAATGTAAAACTTGCGGACATTCGCCACAATGTCCGAATTGCGATGTTAGTTTAACCTACCACAAACACAATAACAGTTTACGATGCCATTATTGTAGCCATCAAATTGCAATGCAAGTAAAATGTTTGGCTTGTGGAAGTGTTGATGTTTCGACCAAAGGCTTTGGAACAGAACAAATTGAAACTGAAGTGCAAGAACTATTTCCAGAAGCCAAGCTTATGCGCATGGATTTTGACACCACTCGAGGGAAACACGCTTACGAAAATATTATTGCTTCTTTTGAAAACCAAGAAGTCGATATTTTAATCGGAACACAGATGATAACCAAAGGTTTAGACTTTAGGAATGTTGGGCTTGTTGGCGTGATGAATGCAGATGGCTTGTTAAATTTCCCAGATTTTAGATCGCACGAAAAATGTTTTCAGATGTTGGTACAAGTTGCGGGAAGAGCCGGAAGAACTGATGAGCAAGGAAAGGTCTTAATTCAGTCCTATCAACCTAATCATCGGATACTTCAGCAAGTAACAACAAACGATATTAAAACAATGTATAAAGAACAGGTGTACGAACGACAAAATTTCAAATACCCTCCTTTTTACAAACTTATACGAATAACCTTAAAATCAAGAGATTATAATAAGCTGAATGAAGCCTCAGATTGGCTAGCAACGTATTTACGCAAAAGTTTTTGCGATCAGATTTTAGGACCTGAATTTCCAGCAGTTGCACGTATTCGCAACCAATACCATAAAAACATACAAGTAAAGGTTGCACCGCACCAATCCATACATAAAGCGAAACAATTGATTAAAAAAGGGATTAGCAGCTTTGAAGCAATTGCTCATTATCGGTCGGTTAGAATTATTATAAATGTAGATCCGCAATAAAAATTAACCAAAGAGCTTGCTTATTAGCTTTATTTTAGCGAATTTTATGGCATATTAAATGAACATGAATCAACCAAGTAGCCCATTTTCTAGAAGCGAACTATTGCCTCAAGAAGAATGTCTTGAAATACAAAAAACAAAAGGAGAATTAGTTATTGGTATTCCTAAAGAAACTTCGTTTCAAGAAAAGAGAGTTTGCTTATCGCCTGACGCTGTAAATGCGCTTACTTCCAATGGCCATCAGTTAATTATCGAATCAGGCGCTGGATTACACGCCAATTTTACAGACCAAGAATACAGCGAAGCAGGTGGACAAATTACGCACGATACCAAAAAAGTATTTGGTTGTCCTACAATACTTAAAGTAGCTCCTCCATCCTTAGAGGAGTTAGAGTTAATGAAACCACACAGTACATTAATTAGTACGCTTCAACTAAAAACAAGACGTAAAGACTACTTTCAAAAAATTTCAGAAAAAAGAATTACCGCCTTAGCATTCGAATTTATAAAAGACCCATTTGGTGGTTATCCCGCTGTTGAAGCCTTGAGTGAAATTGCGGGTAACGCTGCTGTTTTAATTGCAGCCGAGTTGTTAGCGAATACCAAAGACGGAAACGGAATGATGTTTGGCAATATTAGCGGAGTGCCACCTACTGAAGTAGTTATTATTGGTGCTGGTACTGTTGGGTATTTTGCAGCTAAAGCCGCCATAGGACTAGGCGCAAACATTAAAGTGTTTGATAGTTCATTAACTAAATTACGAAACATTCAAAGAGAGTTAGGAAGCAGTATTTATACTTCTACACTTCAACCTAAAAACTTACTAAAAGCCCTGAAAAGAGCCGATGTTACCATTGGTGCTGTTCGTGGTAAAAATCGTTCACCAATAATTGTTACCGAAGTAATGGTTGAACACATGAAAAAAAATGCAGTTATTATAGATGTAAGTATAGATATGGGAGGATGTGTAGAGACTTCTGAAATTACCTCTCATGATCACCCAACTTTAGTAAAGTATGATGTTATACATTATGGTGTTCCAAATATCCCTTCTCGTTATGCAAGAACCTCTTCCCTATCCATTAGTAATATTTTCACCCCTTACCTGATTCATATTGGCGAAGAAGGTGGTATAGAAAATACCCTTCGCTTTGATACTGGTATTCGAAATGGACTCTACGCTTACCATGGTGTAATTACCAATAAATCTGTAGCTGAATGGTTTGATTTATCCTACAGAGACGCAAACCTACTCATCTTTTAAAACATGAAAAAAATAACTTCGTCCATTATAATTTTTGCCATTATCCTAAGTTTAATAGGATGTAAAGAAGTTCAGGATGACACTCGCCTTTTAATATCCGGAAGGTTGATTAATTAATTCAACCAACCCATCAATAATGTTGAGGTAGATATGCTAAATTCTAGCAGCTTCTTTCAAGTAGGTCAATCGATAACCGATGAAGATGGATTTTTTAGAGCTGTAACCTTGTCTCCCACAAGCGCGGTTGCAGTTAGATTTAATTTACCTGAAAGTGTAAGTATTCCTGAAAACCGCAGTTTTTTAAGAAATAGAACTATAACTGTGGTAAGTGAATTGTACGATACAAGCAAGGAAATACCGCTTCCATCTGTGCAAGTGAGCAACTTAGCTGATGTAACTATTACTATTTTTGATACTTCAACCAATTTAGAACACTTTTTTTACCGCTTTAGTGCAAATGTATTTTCTGATGAAGGTTTTATGATAAATGAAGCCTTTCAATTGGAAACTACAATTAGAGATTGGCAAACTATATCGCGAACTGGTTCGTTAAATATTGGTAATGGGATTGCGCAAATTAATTTACTCTCAATTCAGGGTCAGAGTATTAACTTCGAATACCTCAACCTTGAAACGGATGAGTGGGAGAATATAATTTTAGAAATAAACCAATCTAGCCATGAGTTTGAAATATTTTATTAGTCCTTTCTTAGTGTTGATTACTCTAGTATCCTGGGGACAAGATTCAAAAACCCAGGTTTTTCAAGTGTATAAAGTTGAAAAACCAAGAGTAGTATCGATGAATCTTGGCTGGCTGGAACCTTTTGCGCTGGGAAATAATTTTGCCAATAAAGGGCTAAATGTTAGTAGGGGATTCGATTTTCAAGTCAATTTATTTTTACAAGATACGGATGTTTATCTAGGGTATAGGTTCCAAAACTTAAGTGCTAAAACAACCGATGTTTCGTTGGTTGGACTTTATGCAACAAGTTCTATTTCTCTTCATGCAGCTACAATTGGCTACAATTTTAACATTCAAGAAAAATTTGCCTTTAGACCAAGTGTTTCAGTAGGTTTAACAAGGTACAACAACCGAACATCTGGAAGGCGAGAAACGTTTAAAGACACGGGGACAACAGGTATACTCTCTGGTGCATTTGATTATAAACTAAACAAAACCATTTATATATATTTTGCACCAGAATGTAGAGTGGATTTTATGAATATTGAAACCGCAGATGAAGTTGCAAGTTTTTTTAAACGGGCAATTTACCTGAATATAAACGCAGGTTTCACATTTAATTTTTAGAAGAGGTTCTTGGTTTTTTATCTAGCCTCTCATAGAAAATTAAATAGAGAATTATCGTTTTTTTGATGCTTTAGGAAAAATCATGCGGTAATCTACATCTATCTTCCCTTTTTCTATTGAAGCAAGTTTTCCTTTGATAAGTCTTTTTTTGAAGCTGGATAATTTATCTGTAAAAAGAATCCCTTCGATATGGTCATACTCATGCTGAACTACACGTGCAGCCAAACCATCCAGCTCTTCTTCTTGTGGCTCGAAGTTTTCGTTTAGGTAGCTTATTTTAATGTTTGGTTTCCTAAATACGTCCTCCCGAACATCAGGAATACTCAAACAACCTTCATTAAAATCCCACTCAACACCAGTTTCTTCTGTAATCACTGGATTAATGAACACCTTTTTAAAATTCTTAAGCTGTTTTTGTTCTTCTTTCGTAAGTTCATCATCTTCTCCAAAAGGTGTTGCATCTACGATAAATAAACGAATAGGCAAGCCTATTTGTGGCGCAGCTAGACCAACCCCATGAGCGTTGTACATGGTCTCAAACATATTTTTTATCAGTTCGTCTAAGTTGGGATAATCCTTTGTTATATCACTTGCTTTTTTCTTTAAAACTGGATTTCCGTAGGCTACAATTGGAAGAATCATTTAACTTTATTTAACTATTATACATATAGGATTGCAAAATAATTGTTGCACTTGTTTCGTCTAGCAAGGCCTTATTTTGCCGTTTCTTTTTTTTAATTCCACTTTGATAAATTACTTCTGCCGCCATTTTAGATGTATATCTTTCATCCTCTCTTACTACCTTTACGGAAGGAAAAATTTTCTGGAAATCTTCAATAAAATACAGGATGTTTTTTTCGATTGCTGATGGCGTACCATCAATTTGTGTAGGTTGCCCAACAACAAGGGTTGCAATGTGGTAATCATGCATTGCTTTTTTCAAAAAATCCATCAAATCTTCAGTGGGAACGGTGCATAAACCTGAGGCAATCATATTCATTTCATCCGAAACTGCAATTCCAGTTCGTTTCATTCCAAAATCGATAGCCATTATTCGGTTCATGCGCTTTATTTGGTGCAAAGATACGATTTCATTTTTTTTGATGGCATTAAACCCGCTTTATACGTTAAAAAATCTATTGCAAAACATCCCGTAAAAATACAGAACAAAATCAAACACTTTGTTGACTATTGATTAATATGTGTCGGGGGTCTGTGCTAACTCCCCTAAAGTCTTGATTTTATAAAACTTGTAGCTTTCAGCACGAATTTCTAAAAGTACAAATCAGGCTAAATAGTAAGCCTAATTATGATGCAACTTAAAAAGTTATACCAGTTACTAGATGAAATTACTGGAAAAGAAAGCAATGATTATTTCTTTATATGAATAAGAAAAATCAAGTAGAGCCTTAATTATACAAATAGAACCATTTTCGACCCCAAAGCCGTTTTCAGCTAACAAATAGATTAATTTAGACGAAGCTAAACAGGAATTGAATCAAAATAAACCTAACTTTGTATTTTAAAGCATCAAAATGAATTCTGAATTACCTTTGATCGTAGATATTCGTATCCCCGCTCACGAAATTGAAGAAAAAAATAGCATTCCTAAGTACATTAGTAAGAAAATTAAACAACCTATAGCACAAATAGGCTCTTTTGAGGTTTTGAAGCGCTCGATAGATGCACGTTCCAAAATCATATATTTTCAACTTAGGGTAGCTTACACCTTAAAAGGGATGCCAACTATAGAACCTAAAAACCACCAAAGAAAATTTGAAAAATTAACTGAAAATGCACCAAAAGTCGCTATAATTGGCGCTGGACCAGCGGGAATTTTTGCTGCCTTAAAACTTATTGAAAAAGGAATAAAACCTATTGTTATTGAACGCGGTAAAGATGTAAGAAGCAGAAGAAGAGATTTAGCTAAAATACATAAAGAACATGTGGTTAATGAAGATTCTAACTATTGTTTTGGCGAAGGTGGCGCAGGAACTTATTCTGACGGAAAACTGTACACACGCTCTGGAAAACGCGGAAGTATTCAAGAAATATTAGAAATTTTTGTAAGCTTTGGTGCAGACTCATCTATTTTGGTAGACGCTCATCCACACATTGGCACGAATAAATTGCCTAAAATTATTGCAGCCATGCGAGATGAAATTATCTCAGCTGGTGGAGAAGTTCATTTTGAAACTAAATTAATCGACTTTGAAATTGAAAACAACGGCATAAAGGCAATACAACTAAAAGAAAATAATAGCGGAAAATCACTTCAAGTAGCGGATATAATCTTGGCCACAGGGCATTCTGCTCGAGATATTTTCCTACTTCTTCACCAAAAAAACATCTTAATAGAATTTAAAACCTTTGCTTTAGGTGTGCGCGCTGAACATCCTCAGTATTTGGTAGATAGTATTCAGTATAAAACCACAAATCGTCCTGATTATTTACCTCCTGCGGCCTATAGCTTAGTAACACAAGTAAAAGGGAAAGGAGTCTATTCTTTTTGCATGTGTCCCGGGGGAATCATTGCTCCCTGTGCCACCTCACCCGGCGAAATAGTGACTAATGGTTGGTCGCCATCTAAACGAAATAATCCCTATGCAAACAGTGGAATTGTTACTACAATAGATGATGAAATTTTAGCTGATTATGACAAAAACGACCCTTTACGCGGATTGAAATTCCAACAAGAAATCGAACAAAAGTGTTGGGCCTTAGCAGACAAAACTCAACGCGCACCAGCGCAACGAATCATTGATTTTATACAACGACGAAAGTCGACAAATTTGCCTGAATGTTCTTACCAGCCTGGTTTAATTTCTGTGGAAATGGACCGTATTTTTCCTCCAATTATCACCGAACGTTTGAGACAAGCATTTATAGATTTTGGAAAAAAGATGAAAGGTTACTTACATCCTGATGCCATTATTGTGGCTACAGAATCTAGAACTTCATCTCCAGTTCGCATACCACGAAATGAAGAAAGCCTTGAGCATCCATCGATTAAAGGTTTGTACCCGTGTGGTGAAGGTGCGGGTTACGCTGGTGGGATAGTTTCGGCCGCAATAGATGGACAAAAATGTGCATTAGCTATAGTGGAGAAAATTAAACAAAAACAGTAATTATACCCGTTATTTAGTTTAAAAACAGAGTTTCATCATGCGGTATTTTCCAAACATATCCGTTTTTAATTCAACTGACTTAGGACCAAATTGTTCAGCAAGTTGTTGCATTTCATTCGCTAGAAACTCGTTAATTTCGACGTAAGTAGTTGGAATGCTGTGTTGTTTGGCTAGGTGAAAAAGTTGCTTATAAAATACGAGTGGATCATCGTCTTCTACAAATAAAGCCAAAGCGGGTTCATAACTTAATACGTTTTTCTTCATCAACTGCTTTTCGTTCATTTTAACGTAAGGAGGATTGGAAACGAGTATATCTATTTGTTCATCAAATTGTTTTAAACTTAAAAAATCTTGTTGAATAAAGTTTACCTTTACTCTGTTAGTTAGTGCATTTTTTTTAGCCATAACAAGTGCATCCTCAGATACATCGATGCTTTTTAATGTTGCATTTGTAAAATAAGTGGCTAAACTTATGGGAATGCACCCCGAACCTGAACCAACTTCAAAAATGCTTAAGTTGTTTTGTTTTTGGTGCTTAAAATCTTCGATTATCCAACGAACCAACTCTTCTGTTTCTGGTCTCGGGATTAAGGTGTGGGAGTTTACTTCAAAAGTAAGCCCAAAAAATTCGGCTTTTCCGAGTATATATTGAATGGGTTTTTCGTTTTTAAGCTGTCGTAAGGCTTCTAAAAAAAAAGTTATTTCTACATCGGAAAGTTCTTGATCGGCTTTTAAAAAGAAATCTTTTTTCTGCCAGGTTAACTTTTCTTCCATTAGCCAGAAAAAAAAAGAATCTATTTCTGTAGTTGGATAAATGCTAGCTAAAACTGTTTTAAATTCACTTCTTAAATCCTTTAGATTCATACAATTACTTATTATGTTGGGTATGTCTTTCTTTTAAAACTGCTTCAATAGAAGTTAAATCAAAACCTTTTGCTTGAAGTAAAATTAAGTAGTGAAATAGTAAATCAGCCGATTCATTTAAAAACAAATCATCGTTATTATCTTTCGCTTCAATAACAACTTCAACGGCCTCCTCTCCTACTTTTTGAGCTATTTTATTCATTCCTTTTTCAAAAAGCGAAGATACATAGCTTTTTTCCGATGAGTTGTTCTTACGCTCAGCGATAATGCGTTCAAGTTGACTCAAAAATCCAAAGGAAGAGGTGTTTTTTGTCCCCCAACACGTATCGGTTCCCTTATGACACGTTGGCCCTTTTGGAGACGCCATGACCAGGAAAGAGTCATTATCGCAATCTAGTGAAATGTACTTCAACTCTAAGAAGTTTCCACTTTCTTCGCCTTTGGTCCAAAGCCTTTTCTTACTTCTGCTAAAAAAAGTAACTTTATTAGTTGCAATGGTTTTTTGAAAAGCTTCTTCGTTCATATACCCAAGCATAAGAACATTTTTGGTATTTACATCTTGAACAATTGCTGGCAAAAGTCCATCATCATTTTTTGTAAAATCTGGTGTTAGTTGTGTATTCATAAGCGTACAGAAATTCCTTTTTCGTGTAAATATTGTTTTAGTATGGGTATGTCAATTTCTTTAAAGTGAAAAACGCTTGCCGCAAGAGCTGCGTCTGCTTTACCTAGTGTAAAACTTTCTTCAAAATGAAGCATGGTCCCCGCTCCTCCTGATGCAATAATAGGAATATTAACTGAATCTGAAAGCCTAGCGAGTGCCTTGTTAGCAAATCCGTTTTTTGTGCCGTCGTTGTTCATGGATGTAAATAAAATTTCCCCAGCGCCCAGTTGTTCAACTTCTTTAGCCCAGTCGAATAAGTCAATTTCTGTAGCTTGCTTCCCTCCTACTAAGTGAACTTTCCAATTGTCATTAACGAGTTTAGCATCAATAGCCACTACCACACATTGGTTCCCAAAACGTTTGGCAATGTCTGTAATTAGCTTTGAATTTTTAACTGCTGCTGAGTTAATTGATACTTTGTCGGCTCCTGAATTCAAAAGAATTTCTACATCATTAATACTTGAAATTCCTCCCCCAACGGTAAACGGTATATTGATGCGTTCGGCAACTTCTTCCACCAATTTATGCAATGTTTTTCTGCGTTCTTCCGTTGCTGAAATATCTAGAAAAACTAATTCATCAGCTCCATTTTCAGCATAAATTTCAGCTAAATCAACCGGATCGCCAGCGTCTCGAAGCCCAAGGAAATTTATTCCCTTAACGGTTCGACCGTTTTTAATGTCTAAACAAGGTATAATTCGTTTGGTGTGCATTTTATCTGTTTTCTGTCTACTGTTATGTGTTTTCCTGTTTCGCCATACTTATGGGCTTAATTCCCTAAGCTAATAGAATTTATTGTTTCTATTGTTTCTATTGTTTCTATTGTTGCTATTGTTTCTATTGTTTCTATTGTTTCCCGTTTACTGCGTTTCTCGGGATTAATTCGATTACGCAATTATAAATTGCTGTCTCATTGAAGCTATTGTTGCTATTGATTCTTTGGTTTCTCGTTCATTGTCTACTCATCACCCATCACTCTTCACTCTTCACTCATCACTCATCACTCTTCACTTTTAAGTTCCCCCTTTGGGGGATAGGGGGCCTCACTCTTCACTTTTCGTTATTTTCCTATCATGTATTGCTCAATATCTTTGAGGGAGATTCTACTCTCGTAGATTGCCTTACCTAAAATAACGCCTTCACATCCTATTGCTTCAAGTTGTGGGAATTCATTTATATTCGAGATTCCGCCAGAAGCGATTAATTTGATGTTATTCGTTGCATTTATAATTTTTTCATACAGCTTAAATGAAGGACCTTGTAACATGCCATCTTTAGAAATATCGGTACAAATGACATAGCTAACACCTTTTTTCTCATGATTCTGAATAAAAGGAATCACCTCAAGTTCACTTTCTTCCAACCATCCGCTTACGGCAATTTTTTCGTTATTGCAGTCGGCTCCAAGAATAATTTTTTCGTTTCCAAATTTACTTAGCCATGCTTCAAAAACAGGAGGATTTTTAACGGCAATACTTCCGCCTGTAATTTGATATGCTCCCGACTCAAATGCTATCCGAAGGTCTTCATCGGTTTTTAAACCACCTCCAAAATCTACTTTTAAGTTCGTTTTTGACGTAATTTGTTCTAGTATTTTGTGATTCACAATGTGCTTTGATTTAGCACCATCTAAATCTACTACATGAAGGTATTCGATTCCTGCATCTTCAAAGGCTTTAGCGACTTCTAGCGGGTGTTCGTTGTAAATTTTCTTGGTCGAATAGTCGCCTTTGGTTAAGCGTACACATTTGCCATCTATAATATCTATTGCGGGTATAATTCTCATTGTCTTATTTTATAATGAAATAAAATTTTCTAAGAGCTGTGCTCCTACTTTTCCACTTTTTTCTGGGTGAAATTGAACTCCATAAAAATTATCTTTTTGTAGGGCAGAACAATAATCTAATCCATAATTTGTAGTGGCAATAGAATATTCATTAACTGGAGCGTAATACGAATGTACCAAATACATAAATTCTTTTTCGTTTATTTGCTTGAGCAAGGGAGAAGACAAATTAAAAATTTGGTTCCAAGCGATTTGAGGTACTTTGTGTTGGTTATCAAACTTTTTCACCCTTACATCAAAAATCCCAAGACAAGCTGTATTTCCTTCTTCTGAAAATTCACACATCAGCTGCATGCCTAAACAAATGCCTAATACTGGTTGATGTAGAGAGGGGATTAATTCGTTTAGTCCTCTTTCTTGGAGCTGCTGCATGGCATAGTTTGCTTCTCCAACCCCTGGAAAAATTACTTTATCAGACGATTTAATTTTCTCCCAATCGGAGGTTAGCTTAGCTTCTATTCCTAAGCGTTTAAAGGCAAATTGTATGCTTTTTATATTTCCTACACCGTAGTCAATTATAGATACGTTCATGGGTATTTCAAATTTCTTATTTCTAATTTCTAATTTCAAAATTCTCACTTCTCACTTCTCACTTCTCAATTCTCACTTCTCAATTCTAAATTCTCAATTCTCAATTCTCAATTCTCAATTCTCAATTCTCACTTCTCAATTCTCAATTCTCACTTCGCAATTCTCACTTCGCAATTCTCACTTCTCAATTCTCAATTCTCATTTCTCAATTCTCACTTCTCAATTCTCACTTCTCACTTCTCAATTCTCACTTCTCAATTCTCACTTCTCAATTCTCACTTCTCAATTCTCACTTCTCAATTCTCTATACTAAATTCTCGCTTTCCCTTTAGATATTACAACATCCCTTTTGTGCTTGGGAGAATCATTTTATCTACATCACGCTTAATTGCCATTTTAATAGCTTTTGCGAAGGCTTTAAATATGGCTTCAATTTTATGATGTTCGTTGGTTCCGACAGCTCGAATGTTCAGATTAGCTTTAGCTCCGTCGGAAAATGATTTAAAAAAATGCATAAACATTTCAGTAGGCATTTGACCAATCATTTCGCGGTTAAATTCAGCCTCCCAAACCAACCAATTTCTACCTCCAAAATCGATACTCACCTGAGCTTCGCAATCGTCCATTGGAAGGCAAAAACCATAACGTTCGATACCCAATTTGTTGGCAAGGGCTTCATTAAAAACTTCGCCTAAAACAATTGCCGTATCTTCAATAGTATGGTGTTCGTCAACTTCAAGGTCGCCTTTTACTTCAATGTGTAAATCCACCTGACCATGTTTAGCAATTTGGGTAAGCATGTGATCGAAAAAAGCAATTCCTGTAGAAATGTTGCTTTTTCCATTTCCATCTAAATCAAGTTCAATGAAAATTTCAGTTTCAGAAGTAGTTCGCTTACGTTTAGCTATTCTATTTCCAAACTTGAGGAAGCGATAAATCTCTTCCCAAGATTGGGTTTCTAGAGCAATATAACGTGCTAATTTAGCTGTATCTTCAACCTCTTCAGTTCCAAGAGAGGGGTTATCTTTTAGGTAAATAGCTTTTGCATTTAAATTTTTGGCAAGTGCTACGTCGGTAATTCTATCGCCAATTACAAATGAATTTTCAAGGTCATAATTTCCTTGGATGTACTTACCCAAAAGCCCTGTACGTGGTTTTCTGGTTGGCGCATTCTCTTCTGGGAAGCTCTTATCTATTAACACTTCAGAAAAGGTAACCCCTTCGTTTTGGAAACATTTCATCATAAAATTATGAACTGGCCAAAATTTTTCTTCGGGATGTGATGGTGTTCCGAGCCCATCTTGGTTGGTAACCATAACTAGCTCGTAATCTAATTCTGAAGCTATCTTTCCTAGGTAAAATAAAGCTTGCGGATAAAAATCTAACTTTTCAAAAGCATCGATTTGAAAGTCTTCTGGTTCCTTGATTAAGGTTCCGTCTCTATCTATAAAAAGTACTTTTTTAGGTGAATTGTTCATGATCAAGGTTTTAATCTTTTAATAATGTCGAGTAAGTAAGCATTTTCATCTGGAGTTCCCACGCTTATGCGTAAACAATTTTCGCAGTGAAGTTCATTGGTTCTATTGCGAACAACAACACCAAAATCAATTAACTGTCGATAGCGTCTTGTGGCATTATCTACTTTTACAAGAAGGAAATTTGCGTCCGACGGAAAAATAGTTTCTACCCAAGTAATTTCACCTAGTGCTAAACGAAGAATTTCACGTTCAGAAACCAACATTTGTACTTGATTTTTATAGGTTGAAGCTTTTTCTAATACCTCCATTGCTTTTTCTTGAGTAAGCTGATTAATGTTGTATGGCGGCTTTATTTTGTTGAGTAATTGTATAATACTCTCCTGTGCAAAGCACATCCCTAATCGAATTCCAGCATGCGCCCAAGCTTTTGAAAAAGTTTGAATGACTACCAAATTTGGAAAAAAGTTAAGTTCTCGCATAAAGGAACTTCTATCTGCAAAATCGATGTAGGCTTCGTCTAGTACTACAATACCTTGGAAAGCATTTAGAATTTTTTTAATTCCCTGAACACTCATTAAGTTTCCGCTTGGATTGTTAGGCGAACAAATAAAAATAATTTTTGTTGAAGGGGTAATAGCTTCAATAATTTTTTCTGTTTCGAGCTGAAAACTTGAATTTAAGTTTACTTTGTTTAGCTGAACCTCGTTTAAGGCAGCCAAAACTTGATACATACCGTAAGTTGGAGGTGTAACAAGTACTTCATCCTTTTGTGGCTCACAAAAAAGACGAAACAGTAGGTCGAGTAACTCATCACTTCCGTTGCCCAACATGATATTTGCTTCGGGGATTTGTTTTACCTCCGCAAGTTTAGCACGTAATTGGCTAGCGTATGGGTCTGGGTAGCGATTGTAGCCACTTGGGAAAGGATTTTCGTTGGCGTCTAAAAATAACATTTCCTGCGATGATTTGGAAAATTCATCTCGCGCCGAAGAATAAGCCTTCATTTGAAGAATATTGCTTCTTACTAATTTTTCTAATTCCATAACTTTAACGTAAGGATTTTATGCGTAAACTCATTGCGTTTTTGTGTGCTTGCAAACCCTCGGCTTCTGCCATTAATTCTACCGCTTTTCCAATGGAATTAATACCTTCTGGACTTATTTCCTGAAAAGTTATACTTTTAGTAAACGCATCTAAATTAACTCCACTGTATTGCTTAGCATATCCGTTTGTTGGCAAAGTGTGGTTGGTTCCCGAGGCGTAATCTCCTGCGCTTTCTGGTGTATAATTCCCAATAAATACAGATCCCGCATTTGCTATATTAGCCACAAAAAAATTGTTGTTATTACTACAAACTATAAAGTGTTCGGGAGCGTACTCGTTTATAATCGCTAGCGCTTCTTCATTGTTTTTAACTAAAATAATCCTTGAATTTTTGATGGCTTTAGCGGCAATTTCTTTACGTGGAAGCTCGTTTAATTGAGTTGTAATTTCGAGCTCAACTTTTTGAATAAAAGCTTCGGAAGTGGTTACTAAAATTACTTGCGAGTCCGCACCGTGCTCTGCTTGGCTAAGCAAGTCGGAAGCTACAAAACTTGGGATTGCGGTATCGTCTGCCATAACAAGTAACTCTGAAGGACCCGCAGGCATATCGATTGCTACATTAAAACGAGTAGCATACTGTTTTGCGACGGTAACATATTGGTTACCAGGACCAAAAATTTTGTATACTTGAGGTATTTGAGTAGTACCAAAGGTAAGACCCGCAATGGCTTGAATTCCTCCTGCTTTTACTATTTTAGTAACTCCGCAAAGCTGTGCAGCAAACAAAATAGCTGGGTGTAATTTTCCTTCTTTGGAAGGAGGAGAACATAAAACAATTTCTGAACAACCCGCAAGCTGAGCAGGAATAGCCAACATTAAAACACTAGAAAATAAGGGCGCGCTGCCTCCAGGAATGTATAATCCTACCTTTTGAATTGGTCGTTTTTCCTGCCAGCATTTTATGCCTTTTTGAGTTTCTAGTGCTACAGCGGGAGTTTTCTGTGCCTTATGAAAGGTTTCAATACTTTCTTTTGCAAGCTGAATTGCCGCTTTCAAGTCGTCAGAAAGTGCTGATGAAGCTTCTTCAATTTCATCAGAAGTAACGGTAAGTTGGTCGAGTTCTATGCCGTCGAATAAGGCGGTGTATTTTTGTACAGCTACATCACCTTTTGTTTGAACCTCCTTAAAAATTTCAGAAACGGTTTGTTCTATTGCTGCAAAACTTTGTGTTGGGCGTTGAAGTATTTCTCGCCACGTATCTTCAGATGGGTACTTTATTACTTGCATAACAACGCTTTTAAATTAACATTTTTTCAATGGGACACACTAAGATTCCTTGAGCGCCCAAGGCCTTCAATTCATCTATAATTTCCCAAAATTTTTCTTGTTGAATCACGGTGTGTAAAGAACTCCACCCTTCTTCTGCCAAAGGAAGTAATGTTGGACTTTTCATTCCAGGAAGTATACTTATAATATCTTCTATTTTATCGTTGGGCGCATTCAGCAGCAAATACTTTGATTCTTTTGCGTTAAGAACCGCTCTTATTCGGAATTGAAGTTTGTTTAAAATAGCTTGTTTATCGCTGTCTAATGAAGGAGAACTGGCCAAAACAGCTTCACTTTTTAGAATTACTTCTGTTTCTTTTAAGTTGTTTTTAAAAAGGGTACTTCCACTAGAAACAATATCGCAAATGGCGTCTGCTAAACCAATGTTTGGAGCAATCTCTACCGATCCATTAATCTGGTGAAGCTCTGCTTCAACTTTGTTTTCCGCTAAAAATTTCTTTACTGTATTTGGGTAGGAAGTAGCAATTTTCTTTCCTTGCAAATCGTCTACCGAATGGTAAAAATCATTTTTTGGAACCGCAATCGAAACCCTGCATTTAGAAAAACCAAGGCGTTCTACAATTGGCAGATCTTCTCCTTTTTCGTACAGTAAATTTTCTCCTACAATAGCTATATCGGCCACTCCATCTCGAAGGTATTGGGGGATGTCGCCGTTGCGAAGAAAAAGTAATTCCAGCGGAAAATTTGAGGCGGGTACTTTAAGTTGATCGCGACCATTATCTATGGCAATTCCGCAATCTTTTAACAACTTCAGGGATTGTTCGTTTAGTCTACCTGACTTTTGAATAGCAATTTTTAGCATTTTATTTTTTTGAATTAAAAAACCCGTTTGATTGCTCAAACGGGTTTTGAATAGTTATCAATGTACACCATAGATTTATTCAACGCCGTTGAGCGATAATAAAAAATGATGATGTGTATGTAAATTCTTTTTCATTTCAATGCAAATGTAAAGCTAATTGCGAGTACAGCAAATTAATACTGAATTTTATGATTTTTTTAATTGAACTGTTGAATACCTAAAAGCTAAGCTAACTTATTGGTCTATTTTGTAGATATTCTCATAGCTCAAGACAAAAAATAAATTCAAAAATAATCTTTGATTTGTGCACCAATACTCAACTATGCAAAGTACACTTTGCGTATTGCGTTGCATTAGTTAACAGGGTGAAGGAAGTAGGAAAGGAAAAAAAGTGCTCCTTATTTTCCCGTAAAATTCAACGTAAATTGATACGGGATAGAAATGTGGCAGAACTGATTTGGCATACCTCCATTTTTGTCGTGTATTCTAAGACAACCTATTCGCTTTATTACCTATATATTAGCTAAATACAGTAAATTCAACTACCTTTGTCAATTAATTAGGTTTATAATAAATTCGAATACATGAAGCTAAAACTACTTTTCATTATTTTGTGTTCAAACTTCATTTTTGCTCAAACGCCAGAGCAAATAAGGTGGGTAAATGCACAATCTACCTCCAAACTTCCTGCTGAATTTATGACAAAATTCGAGCAATCCTTAGAGGAGCGAAAAAGCCGTATTGAAGCTTACGTTAAAAAAAATAACATTCCTTATATTCAACGTAATAAAGACGGAATAGTTACAACAATTTACGATGTAATTGATGGTCAGCCTATTTACTTACAAACCGACAATACTCGAGCTGCAGAATACACTAGAATAACACAACTTCAGGACAATCAATTACTCAATTTAAATCTTTCTGGGCAAGGATACAAAGTTTATGTTTGGGATAGTGGTCATGCACGACTTACGCATCAAGAATTTCAAAACGATGACAACCAAACTAAAATTCGTATTGGCGAAGGAGCAAGCGCATATAGCTTAGATAGCCATGCTACGCACGTTACTGGAACCATTGCGGCCAAAGGAAAGCGATTCGATATTCGTGGTGGTGCTTATTTATTGGATTCGATTATCGCCTATGATTTTTTTAACGCTGATCAAGAAGCATTTGACTTGGTTGGTGACGGAATTTTAACTTCTAATCATTCGTATGGATTTAGCGGGAGTAATATTCAAAGTTTAGGCCTTTCAAATTTGTTTGGTGCATATATGGATAGGTCAAGAAATTGGGACGTAATTACTTTTAATGACCCCTATCACCTTCCTGTAATTTCTGCTGGTAATGATGGTAATGCTAGCTTTAATGATAACCCACTTGATCCTACAAAACCAACGTATGACAAACTTTCAGGAGCAAAAACTTCTAAAAATACTTTAGTTGTAGCCAATGGTATGAGAACGACTCGAACACCAAAAGGTGAATTTATTAGTGGAGAAATTACCTCCAGTTCAAGCCAAGGACCTACAGACGATTTGCGTGTAAAACCAGATATTACGGGAATTGGGTTTTTTATTCTCTCTACCGAAAGTGCAAACGACCAAGCTTATGGTCCAAAAACGGGTACATCCATGGCGGCACCAAATGTTTCGGGAGCAACATTATTGCTTCAAGAACTTTACAACAACAAAATAGGAAACTTAGCACGAGCAGCTACTATTAAAGGCTTGTTACTTCACGCAGCTGACGATGCAGGCTTAGAAGGACCCGATGCCATTTATGGATGGGGATTTATGAATGCTGAAAAGGCCGCAAAATTAATTATTGATAAAGATAATTTTTCGATAGTAGAAGAGCGAAATCTTAATGATACCGAAACTTATACTATTGAAGTTTATGCTAACGGAATTGACCCATTGGTTGCTTCCATTTCATGGACGGATATTCATGGTGTTGAAAATACTAATCTTAACGATCCAACTCCTGCTTTAATCAATGATTTAGATCTAAAAATTACCCAAGGTGTAGATGAATTTTTTCCGTGGAAACTTACTGGAGTTGATAGCAATACAAAAGGAGTTAATAATGTAGATAATTTTGAAAAAATTGAAATCCCGCTCGCTGAAGGTACCTATACCTTAGAAGTTACCCACAAAGGAAGTTTGCTTTTTGGAAATCAAAATTATACGCTTATTGTTTCTGGTATTTCGCCAAACCCAATTAATTGCAATGCTCCGTTGGGGTTAGTTACATCCAACTTAACTTCTAATAGCGTAGAGGTAAGTTGGGACAATATCGTAGGTGCAACTAGTGGTTACGAATTCGCCTTAATGGAACCTGGTAAAAATCCAGATGAGCATACGCCGCTGGACCAAGGAAACCTTGCTTTTGAAGTAAATGAACTTCAGCTTAGCAACTTAAGCCCAAGTACAGATTATGATTTATTTGTAAGAAGCAATTGCGGAAGTTCTGAAAGTTTATGGAATTCCGTTGAATTTTCTACAAGCTGTGGAACGGTTACGGCTTTTCCATTTACTGAAAATTTCAATCCGAATTCGGGTAATTGTTGGTTTGTAACCACCACAGTGCCAGCTTCTTTTTGGAGGTATCAAATCGGTTTTAGTCATAGTCAAGGTACGACCATGCCCGTAAGTGGCGGAAGAATGGCAACGTTTATTTCAAAAAACAGCGGAGACGTAGTTGGTTTAGTTTCTCCTTATTTCGAAAATACAGCTGCAATACCTCTGGAAGTAGGGTTTTATTTTATCCAACCCTCCAATTCGGGTTTACACAATACTACTCGAATACTAAAACAGGTTGGGAGTGCTACGCCAACTGAAATTTTTCAATTATCTGATGCTGTCAATAATTGGGAAGAAATTAAAATTCCACTAAATAACAATACCGCACCATTTAGAATTATTATTGAAACCACCAACGCAGGTGGAGCTTTTACTGCATTTGATGATTTTCAAGTTAGGTTTAACGGATATATTTATAACGACTTGGTTTGGCAACCCAGAAATCCACAAAACGTTTCTACATTAGACGATAGTTGGTTACTTAAAAACAATAATGCTCTACTTACTGAAAATTCATTCGCTAAAGAAATTTACATAGAAGAAGGCGCAAGTTTGGAAGTTGCAAGCATACTTTCAGTAAATGAAAATATTGAAGGAGATGGCTTATTACGCTTTTTACAAAGTGAACACTATGTAGGACAACTAGCTAGCCTTTTACCTACTTCTCAAGTTACTGTTACTACAGAAGTAGAACGCTGGAATCCAGCGGGAAACCAAAACAGAAGAGCTTTCCGAATGATTTCATCGGCAGTAAACAGCACAGGAAGTATTTTCGAAAATTGGCAGGAAAATGGTACCTCTCCCGAAGGTTTTGGAACTCATATTACGGGTTCTGCAACAGGTGAATTTGGGTTTGATACTTCTTTAACGGGTCAACCTTCTTTATTTGTATTTAATCATTCAATTGTCAATCAATCAGGAGGAACCGCATGGGAGCCAATTTCAAATACCGATAATACCTTTATTGAAGCAGGAAAGCCTTACCGTCTTTTTGTTCGTGGCGACAGAAATTTGGATTTAACCAACCCAAATGAAAATCCCAACAATACCACACTCCGTACCAAAGGAAATTTACATACAGGCAATTACTCCCCTACCTTAGCCCTTGGAAATGGACAATTTAATTTTGTAGGAAATCCTTACCCAAGTATTGTAAACATAAATTCCATAGCTGAAAGTGGGGATATAAACAAAAACTACGTATATGTTTGGGAGCCAAGCCTGAATACTCAAGGAGGTTTTGCTACGATTGAGCTTCCAAATGGAACTAATATAACAGGAGGCAATGCCAATCAGTTTTTAATGCCGGGGCAAGGTTTTTTTATTCGCAATAACTTGACAGTTACTACTCCACCAAGTTTATTTTTTTCTGAAAGCTCAAAAGACCCATACCAAGATGCACCAACGGTTTTTTCAAACAATGAAGACGAAATAATCCACATTGAATTAAAAAATAACGAGCGTCTTTTAGATGCAGTAAAAATTGCATTCAACACTCATTACAGTTCTTCAGTATCAGAGCTTGATGCAGCAAAAATGGGAAACATCAACGAAAACTTAGCTATTGTAAAAGAAAATGCATTGTTTTCTATTGTTAAACAACAGCTAGATTTTACAGATGAAGTTTACTTATTTTTAAACCAAACAACTACTGGAAATTACCAATTGGCAATTAACTCCACCCTTGAGCAAAACCTATATTTAGTAGACCATTACACGAATACAAACTTACTTGTTGAGGGAAATAAGGTTTATCCATTTTCAATAAACGAGGCGATACCAGCTTCTATGCATCCTTTGCGATTTAGTTTGGTATTTCAGGATGAAACCCTTGGTGTAAGCCTAACCGAAAATAGCTCGCTTCTATTGTACCCTAACCCGGCAAACCATTATGTTACCATAGAAAATAGGTCAAACTTATTATTAAGTGATGTATATATGTATGGAATAGACGGTAAATTGATTCAACATTTTAAGCTGAATGATAATGATGCGCTTCAACGCATAGACTTATCCTCTTTAAATAGAGGCATTTACATTATAAAAGTGATGCATGAGAACGGGGTGTACCAAAGCAAACTTATAAAGGAATAAAAAACCTAAAATCGGCTATATTATTTTTTTTAAGAATAGCTCGCGTTGCATTTCTTGTTGAAGCTGTTCTGCTTTTAGTGCAGCAACCTCTGCAAAATCGATGTTTGAAGATGCGTATATTATTCCTCTTGAAGAATTTACCAGTAAACCAACATTTTTTGTTAAGCCGTATTTACAAACTTCTGCGAGACTTCCTCCTTGCGCTCCAACACCAGGAACAAGTAAAAAGTGAGTCGGAGCCAATTCTCTTATTCGCTGCAGTTGCTTAGTCTTGGTTGCGCCTACCACATACATTAAGCGTTCAGCATGTTGGTATGTCTGCGATATTTTGATGGTTTTTTCGTACTGGTTGTCGCTTAATTGAAAATCTTCAGCTCCTTGATTAGAGGTAAGTGCTAGTAGAATACAATGCTTGTTTTCAAAAGTCAAAAAAGGTTCTACTGAATCCTTTCCCATATAAGGAGCAACGGTAATGGAATCGAAATTCATTTTCTCTAAAAAAGCAATGGCATACATTCGTGAAGTATTCCCTATATCTCCACGCTTTGCGTCTGCGATTGTAAATACCTCTGGGTAGTTGGTATTTAAGTAATTAATTGTTTTTTCTAAGGACTTCCAACCTTTCAAACCATAAGCTTCATAAAAAGCAATGTTGGGTTTATAGGCCACTGCATAAGCCACGGTAGCATCTATGATGGCCTTATTAAATTCAAAAATTGGGTCTTCTGCACTTAACAAGTGCTGAGGTAATTTATCCATATCTGGATCAAGACCTACGCACAAAAATGATTTTTTTTGAAGTATTTGAAAAAGCAGGTCTTGTGTATTCATTATGGATAATTTTGTACTCTTAGCTATAAATCTGTTGTAGGGAACTAACAATCGAATATTACAACGTATCTGAAAATTGCTTCATTTTTTCTGTATTGTCAACCAATTGAAGCTCATCAATAATACGCTGAATATCACCGTTAATTATGTTGTCTAAATCGTATAAAGTAAGGTTAATTCTATGATCAGTAACTCGCCCTTGTGGGTAGTTATACGTTCTAATTTTCGCACTTCTGTCGCCACTAGTTACCATGGTGCCACGCTTTTCAGCATCTGCAGCAAGTTTTTTTGCAAGCTCCATTTCGTATAAACGAGAGCGTAATACTTTAAATGCTTTTTCTTTGTTTTTGTGTTGGGATTTTTGGTCTTGGCATTGTGCTACAATTCCTGTAGGTTCGTGAGTTAGTCGAACCGCTGAATAAGTCGTGTTTACCGACTGGCCTCCAGGACCAGAGGAACAGAAATAATCAATACGTACTTCCTTTGGGTCGATTTCTACATCAAACTCTTCTGCTTCAGGAAAAACCATAACCGTTGCCGCCGAAGTATGCACACGTCCTTGAGTTTCAGTTTGCGGTACACGTTGTACACGATGAACACCCGCCTCGTATTTCAAGGTTCCGTAAACATCTTCACCAGAAACTTCAAACTGAATTTCCTTAAAACCTCCGTTGGTTCCTTCGCTGTAATCTACGGTAGAAACTGACCACCCTTTACTTTCGCAATATTTGGTGAGCATCTTAAAAATGTCCCCAGCAAAAATACTGGCCTCATCTCCTCCCGTTCCTGCACGAACTTCTACAACAGCGTTTTTAGCATCTTCAGGGTCTTTTGGGATGAGCATAAACCTAATTTCTTCTTCTAATTTTGGTATACCAACTTTGGCTTCTTCGTATTGAAGTTTAGCCATATCTACCATTTCTTGGTCAGAACCGTCCTTAATAATCTCTTCTGCTTCTTCAAAATTATTGGTAAGGGTAATGTATTCATCACGTTTTTCCATTAATTTTTTAAGGTCTTTGTATTCTTTAGAAAGGGGAATATAACGCTTTTGGTCTGCGATAACATCGGGTTGAATGATTAAATCACTAACTTCGTCGAAGCGTTGTTTTATTATATTAAGTTTATCTAGCATCGTTATTTTAAATTGCCTGCAAATTTACAAGAATAAACTAAGATGTAAAAGCAAAGCTGTTGGATTAATGAAATATTTAAAATGAGGTAAAAGTTCTGTTGTTATGAACTAAAATTCAATTAGTAAGCCTATTCCAAGTTGCTGACGCCACTGAATTTTCGGTCCTAAATTAACATCGTCGCCAGCTTCGTTCTGTACAATTACGTTAATATCGTCATCATAACGTATATGCGAACCAACTCTTGCTTTAATAAAATTGTTTACTTTAAAATCGATAATTAATTCCCAATCTACATCAACGTTACCAAAATTTTTAAAATAATCGGTAAACAAACTAATCCGACTAAACAAAAATATATCGTCCAAGATTTCTTTACGAAATTCGTTTTTTAAAAGTATACCCGTTTCGGTTCTTGTTTGGCTCCCGCTTCTGAGTATATTTCCTTCGGCATCTCTAGTTGCGGCTCTCACCCCAAACGCACCTTGGTCTGCAAGTCGCTGATTAAGAACAAAGGTAGATTTTTGAGTTAAGGGAGACAAGTAGGCCAAAAATTCATTTTTCTTTTGTGAATATTCCGCACCAGCACCTAAGAAAAAGTAACCTGGTGCCATAAAATGGGAAATTCTGATGTCTGTGTTTGGGTAGTTGTAACCATTTGCAAACTGCGATTTAAAAGAAGATCGGGCGGTGTAAAACCATTTCGAATCCCTACTGAAACGGTAACCGAAAGTAGAAACCAATTCTAAGTCGTCATCTGTTTTTCTAACCCCTTGGTTTTCTTGTTTATTTAACCCATACCTAATTAAAAGTTCATTATTAAAACGAACAAAACCTTTCTCATAAGTACGTCTAAACCTTAAATCCATAATTCCTGCAATGGAGCTCTGTCCACCCGCATTCCAATTGGTAAATGATACTTGACTAAAATCGAAAGAAAATCGATTTAAATGTAGCCAATACGAATCCGGAGCTGTATTTGGCATGAGTAAATTTTTTGTTAAGTTATCATGCGGTTTATCGGTGTAATCTTTCAGCAATTTTTCTGCAGGTTGTACACGTAAAAACACGTTAATTGGACGCTCTTCAAAAAAAAGCGGATTTCGTTGGGCATAAGTGAAAGCCGAACAGCTTATGAATAAAAAAGTAAGTACTTTATTCATTAATTTTCCTATTGGTAGTGAAAGTTACCAACTTCGGAGCGAATTGTTACTTGTTTTTTAGGAGAAGCTTCTACCCTACCAATAATTTGGGCTTCAACTCCAAAGGAATTTGAAATTGCAATAATTTCTTCTGCAATACTTGGATCTACATACAATTCCATTCGGTGTCCCATATTAAATACTTGATACATTTCTTTCCAGTCGGTTTTACTTTCTTCTTGTATAAGTTTAAATAACGGAGGAATTGGCAATAACGTATCTTTTATGATATGAAATTGATCTATAAAATGTAAAATTTTGGTTTGTGCACCACCACTGCAATGCACCATTCCGTTGATTTTATCCCTACCTATAGTAGTAAAAATTTCCTTGATTATGGGTGCGTAGGTTCTTGTTGGAGATAAAACAAGCTTACCCACATCTATCGAAACATCCTGCAATATATCGGTTAATTTTTTTGAACCGCTGTACACTAAATCACTTGGAATGGACTGGTCGTAACTCTCTGGATATTTTTCAGCTAGGTATTTTCCAAACACATCATGGCGTGCGGAAGTTAATCCATTACTTCCCATGCCTCCGTTGTATTCTTTCTCATAAGTTGCTTGACCATAAGAAGCTAGCCCTACAATTACGTTTCCTGCTTTTATATTTGAATTATCGATAACTTGGTCACGTCTTAATTTTGCAACAACTGTAGAATCTACGATTATAGTTCTTACTAAGTCGCCCACATCGGCTGTTTCGCCTCCGGTAGAAAATATAGAGACCCCATACTTAGCAAGTTCATCAATTAACTCCTCAGTACCATTAATAATGGCTGCAATTACTTCACCAGGAATAAGGTTTTTGTTTCTTCCGATGGTTGAAGAAAGTAGAATATTATCGGTAGCTCCAACGCAAAGTAAATCGTCTGTATTCATGATTAATGCATCTTGAGCTATGCCTTTCCAAACAGAAACATCGCCAGTTTCCTTCCAATACATATAGGCTAAGGAGGATTTTGTTCCTGCGCCATCCGCATGCATGACTAAACAATCTTGCTCATTATTCGATAAATAATCGGGGACAATCTTGCAAAAGGCTTTAGGAAATAAACCTTTATCTATATTTTTAATGGCTTGGTGCACGTCTTCTTTTTGTGCTGAAACGCCTCTACCTGCGTATCGTTTACTTGGGTTGGACATGGGTATTGTGTTGTATTTTTTTGCAAAAGTAAGGAAACGAAACCAACTTTCATGGCTTAATATTGGTAGATTTCGTCTCGTGACTTTGCAAATTTCGAATTAAAAGAACCTAATCCGAAATATTCATTCAAAAAGAATTTATGTTTTGTAGTAACTCAGAAAAAAATAAAATTTTCGTGAGTCGAGTTTGAGTTTTTTTAAAACGGAACTCGTTTCTGTTTTAATTCATTTTATCAATTAATATAATGAACCGTGTATTCTCGAATAATAAGAAACTATAATTATTACTTTTTGGATATTAACCTCCAAAACAAAAAAAATATTAAAATAAGTGAATAATTACGATTAACTTTAAATTAAATACGAGACTTAATTGTGAGGCTTAGCATTTGACAAATCACACACCCCAAAATTACGTTAAACTTCTATTGACAAGCGTTTTTTATCATTCGTCTCGTATAACAGAAATAATGTCAGTAGAAAAAATCCAATCAATTCCCTTTTTATTTAATCCTGTAATTAATTTTTTGTCTCCTGTCCAAAGTGGTGATTCTAATTCTAAAGCTAAAGCAATGAATGGCGTATCATATTGATCAACCTCGTTCACCAATTTAATTGCTTTTTCCCAAGTTGTATCTTGTATAGATACCATATCAATTAAATCGATTTTTTTAAAGATATTTCTTTTCAAAAACTCCAATTCATTATCAGTATAACCTGAAATTTTAAGTAGCTTTTTTTCGTGATCTTTCAATTCATCAAGCACGTAAGTTGGTGAATAAAAATCAAATTTGTTTGATGAATTTAATAAAAGGTCACTTATTTTTCCACTCGGACTTAGAAGTCCACTAAAAATGATATTTGTATCAACTACTATTTTCACTTTACAAACCGACTTTTATTTTTCTCCCACCAAGATGATTTAGTTTCAGATGAAAGTGTATCAATTTGTTCTTGTGTAGCTTTACTTTTAGATGCTATTTCTCTAAATTTTAAATAATCTAAAATTCTTTGAAGACCAATTAAATCTGTACCTGAAGATACTCGGATTAATATTTCGTTATCTGTTTTTTCGATTTGCATACTCAAAGATAATTAAAATTTTTAAATTTTCGATAATTATCAAATAATTGCCGAAAAGGATGCTAAAAGCCCCGTTAACTAGGAAAAATTTTACCTAAACACTTCCCAATCTAATTTAAGCGAAAAAATATTGGAATACAATCCAACACCTTGGTCGCCAATATCGGTAAACGCGTAATCTATCTGAATTCCTTTGTATTTAAATCCTACACCAAAGTTTGGCTGAAAACCAATTTGTTGACTTCCATCTAATTGTTGAACGTCTTGAAAATTTCCTACACCACCTCGCAAATAAACCATCTTAATATAACCTAGCTCAAATCCAAAAGCTGGGGTTGCACTAAAATTTGAGTTTGAAATTATATCGTTAGTTTGTGCAAAACGAGTATCTAAGTTCAAGGCGGCCAACAACTCAAATTTTTCTTTTATCGGAAAAATTCTAGCTAGCCCCAATTGAAGCTTAGGAATGGTAATTTCAGTAGTTTCGGGCATTTCTTGATTTTGTCCATCTACAGCTCCTTGTATGGTAGCAAATTCTGCTTCGTTAATGCTCCACGTGTTGTAAGTTGTGGTTACGTCCCGAGCCATTGCACCAAAACGCCAATTGCCTGTTTGGTATTGCACTCCTACGTCAAAACCAAAGCCCCAAGCATCGGCAAATTTTCCAATAACGCGTCTTATTACTTTTGCATTTGCTCCAAGAGATAAACCTTCTATACCTGTTTTTCTTGCATAGGTTAACATAAATGCGTAATCGGCTGCAGAAAAAAGACTTATCCTATCGTAATCTATATTTCCTTGACTATCGATTAATTGGGTAGTATTCATAATGTCGTCTACCCCAAAACGAATCATACTTATCCCTACGGCAGAGTGTTCGTCAATTGGCATAGCTCCCGCAATGTAATTGTATGTAGCTATGTTTGCAAAATAATTGGCATGCATTGCAGCCATTTGGTTATCGGTTAAATTAACGAGTCCTGCCGGATTCCAATATACAGAATTTACATCATTAGAACTTGCAGTAACTGCATTGGCCATACCAAATGCTGCTGCATCTACTCCAATATTCAAAAACTCGTTAGAGTACTTTCTAACAGTTTGAGCGTCTGTATAAAAAACAGCGGTAAAAAATAATAAACAAAGAATTCTTTTCAAGTGTTGTATTTTTGGCAAATATCTTATTAAATTTTAATTATATAAACTTTATTTGTATTTAGATATTGTTTGCCTTAAAAAAAATATTATGTTCAAAAAAAATATACCCAATTTTATAAGCCTACTTAACTTGTTATCAGGAATAATTGCCTGCATTTTTATATTGCAAGGAGACTTTACGCAAGGTTTTTTCTTTGTTTGTTTGGGTATTTTTTTCGATTTTTTCGACGGATTTGCGGCAAGATTACTAAAAGTTTCTAGTGATCTTGGCGTTCAGTTGGACTCGTTAGCCGATGCTACCACTTCTGGTTTAGCTCCAGCTTTGGCTATGTTTCAGTTATTAAGAAGTGAAAATAGAATAGATCATTCATTCCCTATGATAGAGGCTTCAACCCCTTGGTATGCTTACATAGGATTAATTATTGGACTGGGAGCGGCTTACCGATTAGCAAAATTTAATGTAGATACGCGACAAACCGATTCTTTTATAGGATTACCAACGCCAGCTAATGCGTTATTCATATTAAGTATTCCTATGATTATGCTGTATCAGTTCGATGCTTGGTTAATCCCTTTGTTCAACCAAAATTGGTTCCTAATTAGCCTTAGCATACTCAGTGTTGTGTTAATGAATGTTGAACTTCCTCTTTTTTCTTTAAAAATTAAATCCTTCAACCTAAAAGACAATGGATTGGTTGCCGTTTTTCTTTTTATTTGTATAATCCTATTGCTATGGTTGAAATTTATAGGTCTATTTTTCATTGTTCCTATATATGTGATTTTGAGTTTGTTGAAACTGAACAAAAAACAGAAATAACCCCGTACTTACCCAGTCTTTTGTTAAAATAAACTAGCTTTAAATGAAGCACCTAAACAGAAGTTTAAATGAAAAAATGTAATCAATGTAAATCAGAGCTTTCAACTAAAACTATTTTTAAATCCTATTGGTTGGGCTACAAAAAAGTAAAATGCCTTCATTGCCAGAGTGAATATGAATTTACATTTAAAGATAGGATAATTGGCGGGCTTGTCGCAGGCCTCTCAACCTTTTTCTCAAGTATACTAACATTTACAGTTGAAGTTGATTGGGTATGGAAAATTGCAATTGGCTTATCTTCAATTGTTTTGTTTAGTATTGGGTTTAGTTATTTAAGTTTATCTTTTCTTTCATTAAAAAGAGTAAAAACTGAATAGAAACAAAAAATTCTTTGGATGAATTATCCTTTAAAACACTAGTTACCTAATTTAACCGCAAATTATTGCCTATTTAACAAAACTGTTTTCGTTATCACTCGAATTCGACAATTATTAAGTATAACTTGCTAAATTAAAAATCATTAATAAGAATAAGTATTGGCTTGTATCCTTTATCCATACAAACAACTACACTTTTCCTGTTTTTTATTCACAATTAAACTTAAAATTTTCAAAATTTAAGTTATAATCTTTCTACACATAAAGCATTTTTCTATTTTCACTCCTTGCATTTTTGTACCTCAAAATTTAAAGCATTTTTGTTGAGCATTTTCGCATAATTAAACAAGAAAATAAACTATTTACGCATGAAAAAAATTGTACTTTTTTTATTGATTACTTTTCAACTAGGATATTCGCAAGAAGAAATAAACTTGGATTACTACTTCGGTACTTCAGTTGAATTTGATAAAAACATTCCTACTCCCCAAGATATTCTTCACTTTACACCTGGAGAAATGCACATAAGTCACGATAGAATGTTAGCATATTTCCATGCGCTTGCAGAAGCATCGAACAGAATTAGTATTGAAAACAGAGGATTTACTTACGAAAATAGGCCTTTAATTTTACTTACAATTACTTCACCAGAAAATCATCAGAACTTAAATGAAATCAAGCAACAGCGCCAACAAATTGGAAAAGGTGAAGTGATTAACAAGCCTTCGCCTGTGGTTATATACCAAGGCTATAGTGTTCACGGCAATGAACCTAGTGGGGTAAACGCAGCTTTGTTATACGCGTATTACTTAGCGGCTAACCAAAGTGACGAATTGAAAGAAATGTTATCTTCAACTGTTATTTTACTAGACCCGAGTTTAAATCCAGACGGAATTCAGCGTTTCGCTAATTGGGTAAATAGTAATAAAAGTAAACACATTAATCCAGATCCTAACGACAGAGAATACGATGAAACTTGGCCTGGTGGAAGAACAAACCATTATTGGTTCGATTTAAATAGGGATTGGCTTCCTTTACAACACCCTTCATCTAGGGCAAGAATTAAAAGTTTTTACGAATGGTATCCGAATGTACTCACCGATCATCATGAAATGTACCCAAATTCAACTTACTTTTTCCAGCCCGGAATTCCAGAACGCACCCATCCCCTAACGCCTCAAAAAAACCAAGAACTCACTGAAAAAATAGCGCAATTTCATGCTAAAGCCTTGGATAAGGAGGGATCATTTTACTACGCAAAAGAAAGTTTTGACGATTTTTACTACGGAAAAGGCTCTACGTATCCAGATATTAATGGCGCCGTTGGAATTTTGTTTGAACAAGCTAGTTCGCGTGGTCATGCACAAGAAACCGACTTTGGTAGGTTAACTTTTCCGTTTACCATAAAGAATCAACTTACCACTTCTATATCTTCACTTGAAGCCTCACATGCATTGCGAGAGGAATTGCTCGACTTTCAATCGAAATTTTATAAGGATGCAAAAAGCAATACAAAAGAAACCTATGTTTTTTCGACACCAAATGACCCCGTAAGAAGTAAAAAACTAGTCCATATTTTGCAACAGCATCAAGTAGATGTTTATCAACTTAATGAAGACGCAACTATTGCTAACAAGCGTTTTAGAAAGGATGAAACTTATGCAATACCCTTAAACCAAGCGCAACGAAGACTAATTGAGGCGATGTTTGAAGACCGAACAAGTTTTTCAGATAGCTTGTTTTATGATGTTTCAGCATTCAGTTTTAAACATTCCTTCAACCTAAATTTTGAAGCAACTCAAAAACTTAACAATTTAGGAGAAAAACTAGCCCCCATTACTTTCGCTAATGGAAAGGAGGTTGAAAAAAGTGACTATGCCTACATCTTGCGTTGGTCAGATTTTTACAGTCCAAAAGCTGTTTATCAGCTCTTAGAAAAAGGATTACGCCCTCGTGTAGCTACTAAACAATTCAGTTATAACAACCAACAGTTTGACTATGGAAGTATTTTAATTCCCGTTCAGCACCAAAAGTTGTCTAGTACAGAAATACATGAGCTAGTAACTCGTTTATCGGTTACAAATGAAATTGAAATAACCCCAATATCAACTGGTTACACCAATGGAGTTAACTTAGGAAGTCCTAGTTTTAAGACGCTTGAATTACCTAAAATTGCGATGTTAGTCGGAGACGGTGTAACGGTTAGCGATGCGGGAGAAATATGGTTCAACCTAGACCAACACTACCAAATACCGATTACTAAACTAGATACTCGCAAGTTTAGCCGAATCGATTTAAGCAACTATACTCACCTTATTTTACCTAATTCATACGGAAATGCTTTAAGCGAAAAAGAGGCAGAAAAAATTAAAACTTGGGTAAGAAATGGAGGCCAACTTATCGCCTACAAAGGAACTATAAACTGGTTAAAAAGACACGAATTACTAACCAAGATAGTTACAAAATCTAATGAAATAACGGCTACTAACGTAGACTTTGAACACCGATCTAACTTTTATGGTGCCCAACGCATCGGTGGAGCAATTTTTGAAACTGAACTGGACTTGAGTCACCCCATTAACTTTGGTTTCCAAAGCAAAAAGAATCCCAGCTTTAGAAACACAGGTATTTTTATTGAAGAAGCAAAAAACAGCTTCGATAATCCCATAAAATATAGCGAAAAACCTTTATTAAGTGGATACATTAGCAAAGAAAACCTTGAAAGTTTAGCCCACACTAGAAACTTTGTAAGCCAATCCTACGGAAGCGGAAAAGTAATTTATTTTACAGACAACGGAAATTTTAGAGGTTTTTGGATGGGTAATTTTAAATATTTACCAAACGCATTATTTTTCAGTAAACTTATGTAAGACTTAATTAAGCGACAATTTACTGCGAAAATACAAATATTCTTAATTGAATTTCAACAGCTTACAAACTTAAGTAATCCCTAATTGAAAATCTTAAGTAGACTAGCACGGTAATGAATTTTGATTTTTTTATTTCATATTCTTAAATAATTGAAAAAAAATCTTAGTTTTGAACGAAACATTTCAACGAATGAAAAATTATATTTTGAGCCTTCTGGCAGGCTGTTTTTTTGTTACTTTTTCCTTTGCCCAACAAGACGAAATAAGGGTTGGTCTTAAAGGAGGTTTAAACCTAGCTAATATTTCTGGAGATAATGTGGATGGTAGCTTTTTATTGGCGCATCATATTGGTGCTTTTGTAGAAATTCCCATTAACGAAAAACTAGCCTTTGTACCAGAGTTTATGTTTTCTGCACAAGGATTTAAAGATACAGAAACTCAATCTTTTTCTGATTTAGGTTTAGAAGTTTCAGCTTCTTTGGAACAAACAGTTCGTTTAAATTATTTTAATTTTCCGCTACTACTAAGATTTAACATTACAGATGCCTTACATTTTGAAGCTGGACCGCAAATAGGATTACTTAGTACCGCTAAAAGTAAAAGTGAAGGAAGCGTTTCTGGTTCTTTCAATGGAGAAGATATAGGAGATTTATTTGACGATTTCGATTTAGAATTAACACAAGAAGGAAGTATTAATGTACGCGACAAATTTACTAATATAGATGCTGGATTTACAGCAGGAGTTGGAGCACATTTTACCAATAATGTAGGAATGTCAGTTCGTTACTACTTAGGCTTAACCGATATTTCTAATACCCCAATGACGGGTAACTTAAGAAATAACGTAATTATGGCCTCTTTCTTTTATAGGTTTTAGAAAACAAACAAACATTTATAAACAAAGAAGGCATCTGTAATTAGATGCCTTTTTTATTTTTTTTGAAAATAAAAAATATTCAGGCAACTTTTTTAACTACTCACTCGTCTAGGTTATAAAGGCATAAAACAACAAGTGAAATTAATTGACTTACATAAAAGCGAAAAAAAACTAATTGCTTCTTGTTTAAAGAACAATCAGAAAGCACAGTTTGAACTGTACAAAAAATTTTCGCCTACCATGCTAAGTATTTGTCGTATGTATATAAAAGACTTGCAGTTTGCAGAAGACACTATGTCTAAAGCATTTGTGAAAGTTTTTGAACAACTGCATACGTTTTCCTTTCAAGGAAGTTTTGAAGGATGGATCAAACGAATTATGATTCGAGAAAGCATCGATTTTCTTAGAAAAAAACAACCGCTTCAGTTTACAGATGAAACCTTTGTTTTTGAAAGCGCCGATGAAAATTCCGAAATAGCATTCGATCGAGTTGAAGAAGCGCAAGCCATTATCGATCAGCTACCATCAGGCTACAGAAGTGTTTTCTTATTGTATGAGATTGAAAACTATTCGCATAAAGAAATTGCTAGCTTTCTAAAAATTTCTGAAAGCACCTCAAAATCACAATTGTTTAAATGTCGAAAAATGATAAACGAATTAGTTACTCAAAAAAAGATACGCCATGAAAAAAGAAACTAGCTGGCAACAAGACCTTCGCAATCGACAAATTGAACCTTCGGTTGAAGCTTGGAACAAAGTTTCAAACGCTTTACACCAAAAGGAACTTGCAGACAACCGCAAAAAATTCATTATTTGGATAGCAGCGGCGTGTATTTGTGGGATCTTAATTTATCCTTTCTTATTTTCTGATGCAACTAAAGAGGTAACTACTCCCCTAGTTAGTTCCCCAGAAAGTAAGGAAGTAGTTACGCCTAAACTTAGTAATGAACCATTAAGCAATGAAACTCAGGGACAAGAAAAAGTTACTACTAATGTAGTTAGCACTAATGCGCACGATAAAGTTACTACACAAGTAGTTGCTCAAGAAAATAACACCCAAAAATTAAAAACGAACGATCAAAAAACTACACCTTACCTAAAGACAGAAACTGATTTTACTCAAGAAGTAGAAACTTACCTTTCCCTAGTAGCTTCATCTACTTCAACAGCAACTAACAAAGGAAATATCAATCGCAAAGCCGAACAACTTCTTATGGAGTTAGCGAGCGAGACGCCAAGCATTTCTCAGGAAGAGTACGAAATGAATTATTTACTTGCCAAAGTTGAACTTCAACTGAATAGCACTTCTACCGAAAAATTAATCGAATTTGCCAAAGCACAAGACCTTTTAGCCGATGCTGAAACAAGTTTAGAAAAAGAAGACTTAAAACGGAAAATATGGAAGTTTATCAAGTCAAGCTACGAAAACCTAGAAACTACCCTTGTTAGTTTAAAATAATCACTAAATCAGTTATTTCTCAAAAAACAACCTAAAACTTTTAAAAATTAATAGATTCTCTAACAATTACTAACACTCATTACAATGAAACTTAAATTTATTTTAATTGCCATACTCGCCGCTCAATTGGCTTGTAGTGTTGCAAAAGGGCAAACCAATGAAAATGAAACCGATCGCTTTGCTTTCATTTTAGAAAAATCAGCCAAAAATGATATTTCGTTAGAAAGTATTCATAATACGGCGTGGAAATATTTAAGTTCCAACGTTACCAATGGAAGCTCTCGTTTTGTTTACTTCTACGGAATTAATAACAAAAGTATTCCCGACTATAATGAAAGTCCATTTATTATAGAAATTGAAACCAAAAAAGACCTCATTGTTTTTAAGTCGATAAAAGGAACAAATTGGGATGAAGCGGCCTTTGCTTGCACCGAAGCAAAATGTAATTTCTTAGTCACCAATCAGCGAGTTATTGAAATTGAAGAGGTTAGCCCAAGTTTTAAAAACGAGCTTAGAAATGCCTATACTTCGGCTGAAAATGTATTTGCGAATGGGCATGAAAATCATGAAGCCAATGCAATTACTCAACAACGTATTGCTGAATTAAAAAATAAGCGTGATGCCATCGAAGAGGAAGAAAAAGAAAAACTCAAAAATGCACTGAAACGCATCAATCAAAACCAGGCCTTGCTTCAAACCTATAACGAAAAGCAAATTGATAGCATAAAGTTAAATCTAGCAACCAAAACAGCCTTAGATATTGAAAACCAACATGCTATAATTGACAACCAAATTGCATATTTAGAACGTAATCCAGTAGTACCTTCTACTAATATTGAAGAAGACAAAACAGTAATTAAAGTATTTAATCGAGAGCTTTTATCGGTAAAGTCGAAACGTGATGACACCTTCGAAACTTGGGAAGACCGACTAGAACGAAGCATAGAAGAGTTAGAAGAAAAAATCGAAAAATCGGCCGAGCGATTTGAACGAAACATCGAAAAATCAGCGCAACGATTAGAGAAAAATATTGAAAAATCTACAAACACCGAAGTAAGAAGACGCACGTATTACCCCAGAACAGACGATTACCTAGTGGTTGCCATTGCTTTTAACAATGCCTTGCCTGATGGAGGTTCATTGCAAGATACCGGTATTCGTTTTGCTGGTAGTCGCACCTTCGAAATTGGCTATTCAGCTGAAACAAGGGTATTTAGAAATACCAACTTTCTTCGGTTAAAATATGGCGTTTCTTTTCAATTTAATGGGTTAAAACCTGAAGGAAACAGAATATTTGTAACCGAAGGCGACCAAACATTAATACAAGAAGTTGATGTAAATTTACGCAAGAACAAATTCCGAATGGATAATTTAATCCTTCCCGTTCATCTTCAATTTGGATCCAACAGTAAAGGATACAATGGCTACAGGTCTATGAGCAATCATGATTTTAAAGTTGGTGTTGGTGGATTTATAGGACTAAATTTACGCAATGTTCAAAAACTTCGTTACACTGACTTGGATGGTGTTCGAGTAAGAGAAAGACAACGTAATGATTTCAATACAAACAATTTGTTGTACGGACTAAGTGCTTACGTTGGTTGGGATTATTTTTCAATATTCGCGCAATACAACCTAAATCCTATTTTCCGAAACAATCCTATAGATGCGAATAACTTTCAAATTGGAGTTCGCTTCGATATAAATTAGCCAAATTCAAAAAACGAACCTTGGATGCTCAATAGCGATACTATTTTGTATTGCTATTGAGTTTTATTTGAAGGCAAGTACAATACAACCCTAGAAGCATCAAAAAGTAACTCATCTACATGTCCCATTTTAGTACGGTTATTGTCTATAAAATGTAGATGTGTAAAGGCATCATGGTGTATAAAAATTCCTTGGTGTTCTTTGGAAAAAAAACCAATAATTTCACCTTCAATTTCAGTTTCAGAAAACTTTGCTTGACCTACATGCGCATCCTCATGCGATTTAATGATGCTTCCTTCAGGCAAATTTTGAATATGAAAATCAATAGCTTTAAAATTTCCCTTCAACTTAAAAACAAAAGGCTTGTTGTTATTGATGTTCATTTCATCTAAAAAAGTTTCCAATTCAGGTATTGTAAACATTCTATTCGGTAACCTAAATGTATCAAATTCCTGTTGATGAGCATAAACAAAGAAAGGAGATTTCAACTTGAAGCTTTCTTCTATTAGTATGCTTCCGTCTTCAGCGATTAGAGATCGGTAAGATTTCCCATCAATAATCAAGAGCTCACCCACTAAATTTTCTCCTGGACCAATTCCGTATAAATTTGTTTTATTAGGAAGTGAATCCAAGTAAATGGTAGAAGTTAAATCTCCTTTTTTCATCACGTTTTTCATGGCGCCGCTAAGCATTACTTCATTAGTTTCTGAAGCTTGTTGTTGTGCACACGATATCAAAAAAGAAGATCCGAGGCCAAGTAAAATTAGTTTTAATTGCATATTTATTTTTGGTACTAAAATAAATTATTTAATAACAAGTTAATTGTTACAAAGGTTACATAAAATATGTAGTTTTGCCTATTCAACTTATAATGCTAAAGTGAGCAGTAATAACCTATTTACGCTATTTTTATTTTTCTCTTTTTTCTATTCTGTGTCGCAACACAAAATGGATGCTACCATAGAATTACATGAGGATGGGCGTACATTTACCGTTCATCAAAGCCTTCTTTTTGAAAACCAAACAGAGGAAAGTTTATCTTATATTTGGTTGTACGATTGGATCAATGCGTTTTCTGATAAAACAAGTCCGCTTGCTAAACGTTATGCACAAGAATACGTTAGGAAGTTTCATTTTTCGCCAGACAAAGACCGTGGATATACTCAGCTAGAACAATTTTATCATTTAGAAAAAGAACTTTCTTGGAGAAGACCCGAAGGTCAACCTGATTTAATTGAAGTGAAACTCCCCTACTTGCTTCATCCTGGAGAACAAATAAAAATTAATTTCTCTTACGAACAACGCATACCAGAAGACCGATTTACAGGTTTTGGTGAAAGTAATGGAAACCTACACCTTAAAAATTGGCTGGTACAACCTGCAGTTCACTACAAAAAATGGCTCATTTATAGCGAAATAGATTTGTTGGACTTGCCACAACAAGCAATTGATTATCGAATTGAACTACAGCTTCCTAAATTATTTAGACCGGTATCCGCCTTTACCGAAACTCAATTAATAAACGAGTCAGAAACCCGTGCCACTTACCTATTGAAGGCTGAAAATTTCGCACAGACCGACCTTTATTTAGTGCAAGACCAAGGGTTTTCTACCTATGTAACTGATTACGTAACCGTAGTTAGCAATATTGAAGACAACAACCTTTCGGAAGTTGTAAAAGCCTTGATTATAGATCGTGCTGCCTCATTTATAAATGAACAACTTGGAGCTTATCCACATGAAAAAATACTAGTCACCGAGCAAGATTATGATGCTATGCCAATTTACGGACTTAACCAGCTTCCTTCTTTTATTCGACCTTTTCCGGATGGCTTTCAATACGATATAAAATTTCTGAAGGCATTTTCTACAGCTTACTTGAAGCATAGTATATTCATCAATAACAGAGAAGACCAGTGGATTTTGGATGCCATTCAAATAGCATTGATAAAAGATTATATCGATACGTATTACAGTAATGTAAAATTACTTGGAAGCTTGAGTACATTTTATGGGATTCGCTGGACGCATGCAGCAACATTAGATTTTAATAAGCAATGTGATTTCTTGTTGCAAACCATGATACGGCAAAATATTGACCAAGCGTTAACTACTGCACAAGACTCATTATTACGCTTCAACAAAAAAATTGCCAATCCTTACAAAGCTGGTATTGGCATCAATTATTTAAAAGAATACACGGGAGCCGAAGAGATTAATGCAGGAAAGAAAGCTTTTTTCAACAACAAAAAACTAAAACAAACCAACGCTGCCGAATTCAATGCGGTGTTACAAGAAAATTCAAGCAAAGACATCGATTGGTTTTTCGATGACTTTGCGGCTAAAAATCAATTTATAGATTTCAAAATAAAAAAAGTGAAAAAAGAGGGCGATAGCCTCGAGGTACATTTAAAAAATAGGTATCCGAATTCGCTTCCTGTTGCGCTATATCAACTGGATAAGAAAAAAGCTATTCATAGGGATTGGATTGAAGGATTTGGAAGTGATACCGTGGTTAAGGTAAAAAATTACGGAGCAAGAAGATTAGCCGTTAATTACAATGCTGAAATTCCAGAACTAAACGATAGAAATAACTATAAACGAGTAACATCACTGTTCAGCAAACCCATTCAATTTCGAATTTTAGAGGATATTGAAGACCCAAGCAAGGAGCAATTGTTTATCATACCTGAATTTGCTTACAACCTTTACGACGGCATTTTTTTAGGTCCAAAATTTTACAATACTTCGTTTTTACCCAAACAATTTAGCTATAGTATTTCTCCTAAATACGGAACTAATAGTGGCGCGCTAGTGGGCGGTATTAGTACAGATTATACTTTTTTATTTAAAGATTCAGATATTTTTGCCATACGTGTAGGCGCAATTGGTAACCGATTTTCTTACGATCAGGACTTATTTTATAACCGATACTCCTTGTATGGCACACTAACCTATCGACCTAAAGATTTAAGGAGCAATGTACGACAGTTTTTCACCCTAAGAAATGTAAGTGTTGCAAAAGATGAACCCGCAGAAGGAAGCTTAACCGAACCAAACTATAATGTTGTTAACGCAAATTACCGCTACCAAAATAAAAATTTGGACCATTTTTTTACGTATGAACTAGATTATCAGGTGTCAAGAGATTTCAGTAAAATTTCTGGTACTACTACCTACCGAAAATTATTTGTAAACAACAGACAAATTAATTGGCGAATTTACGGAGGTCTTTTTCTTTTTAACGACGAAAGAGACAGCGATTTTTTCAGTTTCGCTTTGGACAGACCCACCGATTATTTATTCGATTATAATTACTACGGACGTAGCGAAGATGCAGGGTTTTTTAGCCAACAATTTATCATGGCGGAAGGCGGTTTCAAGGCAATGTTAGAACCCGCGTTTGCCAACCAATGGATTTTTACCTCTAACGTAAGTACTACTATTTGGAACTGGATTTTTGCCTATGGCGATGTAGGCTTCTTAAAAAACAGGAAAATGCCTACCGAATTTGTGTATGACTCGGGCATACGACTAAATTTAGTAGAAGATTACTTCGAACTTTATTTCCCCATTTATTCCTCTAACGGATGGGAAGTTGGGCAAGGAAATTATGCCGAACGGTTTAGGTTTATTGTTACGCTTGACATTCCAACCTTATGGCGATTGTTTACTCGACGCTGGTATTAGTATTTTTTAGGTGTCGATAAAGCCGATCAAATTCATCTTTTTTAAGTAAATCGCCGTCAATTCTAACTTCATTGCTTGGGGTTTTCAGTACCAATTCGCCAGCAAACACATACACATCGGTTAGATCACGAAGTAGTACTTTCTTTTTGAACAAATAGCCTTTGTAAAGATGTAATTCGTCAACACTAATGTAGGGAAAAGTGCGGAGATAAAAGTAAGGTATAAAAGCAGTAATCCCAACGATAAATTGAGAAAACCCGATGGCTTGTAAAGAAAAATCACCAAGCTCAGTCCCTAAAAAATGTAGAGAAAGGAGTACTATCCCTAAGCCTGAAAAGAAGAAGGAATAACTTAAAAGAATTTTTAATTGCGTCTCAGATATTTTAATTTTCATAAGTATATTAATTAAACAAATTTATTAGTTCAAATTTATCATTTATTATTTATCATTTATCACTTCACTCATCACCCTTCACATTTCAAATTTCAAATTTCAAATTTCAAATTTCAAATTTCTCATTTCAAATTTCTCATTTCTCAATTCTTAATTCTCAATTCTTAATTCTCACTTCACTCATCACTCATCACCCTTCACATTTCAAATCTCTCATTTCTATGCTAAAGCTTGTTTTATTCAGTGTTGAGTATTGACCACAAAGGCACAAAGAACACAGAGCGATTATTTCTCACATCACCCTTCACTCTTCACATTTCAAATTTCTCACCTCTCATCTCTCACCTCTCATTTCTCACCTCTCATTTCTCAATTCTTAATTCTCACCTCTCACTTCACTCATCACTCATCACCCTTCACTCTTCACTTCTCATTCCCCCTTCGGGGGTTAGGGGGCCTCTCACCTCTCACTTCACTCATCACTCATCACTCACCTCTAATTTAAGATTGAATTTCTTTTTTAGAACTTACGCCTAGTGTTTTTAAATGTTGAATGTCCTTTACTAAATTTTGTTTCCCTGTCAATTTTTTCATGGCATCTTCGTATTTGCTTTGGGTTGAAGAAATTCTATTTCCTAATAAATGAAGCTCTTCTAATAAGCTGGCAAATTTATCGTATAAATTACTAGCGTGCTTAGCTATTTCCTGTGCATTTTGCTGTTGTTTTTCGTTATTCCAAATCATATCTACAGTTCGCAAAGTCGCTAACAATGTGGTAGGACTTACTAACAAAATATTCTGTTGAAAAGCCGTATAAAAAAAGTGTGGATCATGATTTTGTGCTAAGTATAAAGCCGGTTCTATAGGTATAAAAAGTAAAACAAAATCTGGCGTTTCGTTGCCGTGTAAATCTTCGTATTTTTTTTCAGATAAATCCTTCACGTGCTTTTGTACAGCAGCAATGTGTGCTTTTAAAAAATTGCTTTTGTCTGTTTCATTTTCCGCATTAACGTAGCTTTCGTAGGCACGTAAACTAACTTTCGAGTCAATGATCATTTTCTTTTCATTAGGCAAATACACAATGACATCAGGAAGTTGAACTTTACCTTCTTCGTTTTTCATTCGTTGTTGCACCTCATATTCCATGCCTTTTGTAAGCCCTGACTTTTCAAGTACACGTTCAAGTACCAATTCACCCCAATTGCCTTGTGTTTTACTGCTTCCGCGAAGGGCTTCGGTTAGGCTTTTAGCTTCGTCTGCAATTTTAATGTTATTATCGTGTAATTGCTTAAGCTGCATCCCAAGTTCGGCGTGACCTTTTATAAAATTTTCGTGGGTCTCCCCTACTTTCTTCTCAAAAAGTGAAATTTTTTCGCGTAAAGGCTGAAGAACTTGGTCTATGTTATCTTTGTTCATTGCTGTAAATTTAGCAGCATTTTTGTCGAGAATTTGCTGTGCTAAATTTTCAAATTGAAGGCTAAACTTGTCTTGGAGCTTGGTCAAATCTTCTTTCTGATGAAGCAATTGTTCTTTCAAGTTTTTAGTCGTTTCAGTTAACCTGGCATTTTCTTGCAACAAGTTTTCTTTGCTGATTTGAAGATTTTTATATGCATTTTCTTGATGCATTAACTTATCCGTGGCTTCCCGTTTCCATAATTCAAAATTAGATTCAATTGTCTGTTTTTCAACTTCATAAACACTTATAATTCTGTTAAACCACAAAAAAGCCAGGAAGCCACCCAATATGAAAGCACCAAAAATCAAGAAAAAATCCATAACTAAACTTTGAAGTAAAAGTAAGGATTATTTAAAGAAAAATCAGGGATTAATCAACGTAGATTAAACTACAAAGGAGTTCGACGATAAAAAACCTACGTATGATTGAAAGATTACTAATTATAACCAACTAAATTTAGCATAAAAATTACTCAATCGTATTAGAATTATAGATTATTCAATTTTAAAACTTAAAAACAACATAATCAACTTATATTTTGGCTAATTATTGAAAAGTACATAACATTGCAAGTTCAAAATTATTAATATGGCAAATGTTTTTATTAAGGGAACAGGGTCTTATGTACCAGAAAAAGTAATCCCAAACCAGTATTTTGAGCGTGTTGGTTCGTCCGATGAGTGGATTTATAACACCTTAGGGATTAAAGAAAGAAGAATTGTTACCCACGAAAAAAGCAGTGACCTCGCTGCAAAAGCAGGGGCCAAAGCCATAGAAGATGCTAATTTAATCGCATCTGACATTGGCTTAATTATCGTGGCTACTTCTACTCCAGACAAACAAGCCCCTTCTTGTGCTTGTTATGTACAACAAAAATTAGGTGCAAAAAATGCCGTTGCATTCGACTTATCGGCGGTTTGCTCTGGTGCGATGTTTGCAATGTCCGTAGCCTATCAATTTGTAAAAAATGGAACATACGAACACGTGCTTGTCATTGGCTCAGATACTTTTTCCAATGTAATTGATTGGGAAAGAAGAGATGCTGTTTTTTTTGGAGACGGCGCTGGGGCAATGGTTTTGAGTAAAACTACCGAAGATAAAGGCTTTATTGATTTTAACTTATTTTCAGATGGTAGCGGAACCGAACACTTTACCATAGAAAATAAACACCCAGAAAATGTAGCTTCGAAGTGCTTTTTTTACATGGACGGAAAGGAAATTTATAAGGGAGCTACAACATTAGTACCAAAAGCCATAACGCAACTCTTAGAAAAAAATAATTTTTCGATTGAACAAATTGATTTAATGGTACCACATCAACCGAGCATAGGAATTTTAAAATCCATTGCTTCACAAATTGGACTACCGTTCGATAAAGTGATGACCAATATGGACAAGTACGCAAACACTTCGGGAGGTACAATACCGATTGCATTAGACGAAGCCTTTAAGCAAGGACGGCTTAAGAATGCAAAACACTTACTATTTGCCGCAGTTGGTGCTGGAATGACTTGGGGAACTGCCATATACAAACTTTAAAACAAAAAAAATGTTAGACGGAAAACGATTTTTAATTACAGGTATTGCAGATGAAGGTTCGCTTGCCATGTATGTTGCCAAAAAAGTAATAGCATTTGGTGGTACAGTGGTTTGCACCGGATTAGGAGTTAGCAAACACCATGAGCAATTATCCGAAAAAGCAAAGAGCTTTTTAAATAAGACCTTTGAAGATTTTAAAAAGTGTGTCGAAAAAGAACTAGGTAAAGAGGCCATCACTCGAATTATGGATGTAACATTGGATGCATCAATGGACGACTTCTGTGAAGAAATGAGGACAAAAGAACTGCATTTCGATGGTTTTTTACATGCCATTGCAATGGATAAAACCATTCGAAATAAAGAAGTAAAACCTTTACTTGAAGTTAGTTTAAACGAATTCTGCGAAACCATGGACGTTTCGGCCTATTCCTTGATAAAAATTACAAAAAAACTTACGGACTTCGGTATTTTAAATCCAGGCGCTTCTATATGTTCCATAAGCTATATTGCTGCCGAAAAGGTAACCTTTCACCCCTATCGAAACATAAGTATTGCAAAAGCCGCCTTAGAACGCATAACTATCGAGCTTGCAGACGAACTCGGACGGAAAAACGGGACACGCGTAAATTGTGTTCGCTTTTCGCCTTATATGGGGAGTAAAGCTGGAAATGCTACCTTGGAAGAAAAAGACGTAAACTATGCAGATAAGATGAGTCCCTTAGGAAATGCAAATCCAGAAGATTTAGCGTACGATGTGGTGAACTTATTTAGACCCAACGCAAAAATTACGGGCGAAATTAGGCACATTGACGGGGGTTATCATATTATGGGATAAAAACAATAAACCTACTCGCTTAGATCAATTTTTGTTTTGCCTTCAGCTAAGAAAATATGGCATTGGTCCGCTCCAATGCTATATACCTCTTCAATAAGCTTTACGTCATCAACAAAACCAATAAACCTGAAATTTTCAAGTGTGTTCGTTTCAAACAAAACGAACTCAGCATCGGTCAATACTGGATAAGAGTTAAAAAAATCCAATGATTCAGCTTGCAAGTGTATTGTATCATTGGTTGCTTCTCTTATGGTGTAATAGGCTGAAAGTTGGGCACCTATGACTTCCAAAGAGATAATTCTAAATTCCATCGTGCACATTATTTCATCTGATTTTTGATCACAAGCAACTAAATGAAAACCAATTAATAAGGAAACAACAACAATTCTTAACTTTTCCATATTCCAAAATGTTTTTTAACCTCAACATTACTTTTACTAATAAAACAGAATGTAAAGTAATTAGAAGTTTTAGAACCTATTAAAGTTTCCTTGAACTCATGTCTTTAACCTTTTTTACTATTATACTAATTCCATGCGAAGGTTTATATTCAATATGCTAAGTTGGATATGATCTTTATATACAAGTCCCTCTAAAGCTCAATAATGTCATTTGGTGTTACTTTTAATCTCAAAAAAGTAAATCTAAGTATCTATTCCACAAAGATAAATAATAGTTATAATAAAAGCGTCATCCACGAAAGTGTATAGTTTTGAGTACTTTTGCAATCAATAAAAATGATTTACTAAGTTATTAAAAAACATACTAAAACTAATAAACTTTAATTAACTCATGATAGAAGAACTCTCTAATCCGTTTTATGCTGATGGACTTTGGCTGGCCATTGCTTTTTTGTGTGGAATTGTAGTAAAAAGGTTTGGATTACCTCCTTTAATCGGTTTTTTAGTAGCTGGTTTTCTTATAAATGCTTCTGGATTGTATCAGGCAAATTTATACAGCTCTATTCAATACCTTGCAGATATCGGAGTTATGCTTCTGTTATTTACCATTGGATTAAAGTTAAAACTTAAATCACTTCTTAAAAAAGAAATATGGGCTACTGCCAGTTTACACATGCTCATTATTATTGTAATTTTAGCTAGCTTACTTACCCTACTAAGTTACACAGGCTTAAGCTTTTTTACTGAATTAAACTTGCAAAGTAGACTAATGATTAGTTTTGCGTTGAGTTTTTCGAGTACTGTTTTTGTGGTAAAAACACTGGAAAGCCGTGGTGAATTTGAATCTTATCACGGTAAGCTTGCCATCGGAATACTTATTATTCAAGATATATTTGCAGTTCTCTTTATTGCACTATCAGACAAAGAGCTACCATCGCCTTGGGTATTTGCACTTCCCTTTGCGCTTTTACTTCTTCAAAAAATACTTTACAAATTACTTGATTTTCTGGAGCATGGCGAAATGGTTCCTGTATTTGGTTTTTTTGCCACCTTTATTGCAGGTGCTTTAAGTTTTAGTGTAATTGACTTAAAACCAGATCTTGGCGCATTAATAATTGGTATGCTATTAGTAAACCACCCACGTGCTAACGAGTTGTATGATCGGATGGTAGAATACAAAGATTTTTTCCTGATTGCCTTTTTTATTAATGTGGGTTTAACAGGTCTCCCAAGCGCTTCTACAGTAGTAGCAGCATTTATACTCCTTCCTATAATTCTACTAAAAGGCGGTTTGTTTTTAGCGATTTTATCAAGATTTAAGCTTCAACCTAGAACCGCATATTTAGGTTCACTTACGTTAAGTAATTTTAGTGAATTTGGCTTAATTGTTGGCGTTGTAGGACTTAATATGGGGCTAATTTCAGAAGAATGGCTAGTTATTTTAGCCTTACTTATGTCTGCTTCGTTTATTGCGGCAGCGCCAATTAACAAGTACTCACACTTAATTTTTGACCGGTACAAAGATTTCATTTTAAAATTGAACAATTACAAAGACAGTGAGGACGCTGAACCTAAAAGCTTTGGAAATGCCAAGTATTTAGTTGTTGGTTTGGGTAGTGTAGGGAAACCTGCTTACGAAACTTTACACCAAAAGTTTGGTAATTGTACGTTAGGACTAGATTACAACAAAGAGGTTGTTGATAAATTAAGCAAACAAGATAAAAATGTGAAATGGGCCGATACTACCGATTCTGAGCTTTGGGACAATGTAGATACTTCTAAGTTAGCAGCTATTTTTCTAACAATGAGCGACCCTCAAACCAACAACAATACCTTAGAACAAATTCAGAAAATTAAAAATAGGTCGTTTAAACTGTTTACCATTTGCCATTTTGAAGACCATAAACAAAAGTACTTAGATGAAGGAGTAGATTTTGTTTTTGACTATAAAAACTACCTTGGTAAGGACTTTGTAAACGAAGCCTTAGCATCAAAGGAAAATCAATAGGAATAAGCTATCGGTTGCTGAAAACCTTCAACAGTTAAGTTTACTTGGTTTCCATCTACTTGAAGTACGGCTACATCAAATGAAAATTCGCGCGTTATAAATGCTTCGCAATCCTCCGTGTTTTCAAACACAAAACGAAGGTTGCGTTGAGGAGGAAAAGATTCTAATACTACCCCAGCATCTACTAATTTTATTTGCCAATTTTCGCCGTTACAACCACTACTACTAACTTCAATCCGTAAACAGTCAGCTTCAATTGAAGGATTACTTGCAACAAAAAAATCTGAGTTAGCGTTCTCAAAAAGAGTAGGATTTATTAGGGTTTGAAAATCACAATCACCTTCATAAAGAACGGGTGCATCATCTGTTGAAGAGCAAGAAAATAGCACCCCTAGAGCGAAAGCTAAGAATACACTACAAAGCTTTTTCATTAGCTTCTTTATTAGCTTCTTCAATCTTTCGTTCTAATAATAACTCGTTGAACTGTCGGCCATAAAGAGAAGCTTTCATGTCATCTGAATAAGCCTTGTAAACCGAATCTAAATACTTAAGATTTGCATCGTAAGCTTCACTTAAAATTACATAAGGAGAAACTGCTAAGTCTTTATTGGTTAATGCAAAATTTATGCTGTAAAAATACTTACGTTTAATAAGTAAATCCAGTTGCTTTTGAAGCATTTCTTTTCTTTCTGGGTCGGCTGTAATTTGTTCTGCTAAAAAATCGAGTTGTTGGTTATTAAACTTTCTTAGCATAAGGTTATACTCTTCCCACTTCTTTTGGTTCGCAGAAGAAGTAGTTACCGTTGCATTCTGAAAACTGATCATTTTGGTCTGAATGTCGTACTCAGCCTCTTCTACAAACAAGGTGAGGTAATCTACATAATCCTCACTTCCGTGTTTTTGTAATTGAAGTAACATTAGCTCCGGCTCTTCTACCCTAGCTTTTAGCGTAAAATTTTCGTCATTATCGAACAACACTGAATCGATGCTTACTAAAACTGTATCTTGCAAGCGTTGTAAATACAGTTTTCCTTTACGCAGACCTTCAACCGTTCCGCTGATGTGAACATTGTTTTTTTCTTCTTGCGAGCAGGACCCCAACAAGATCATGGTAATAACAAAAATTGAAAGCGAAAGTGAAAATTTTCTAGTTGTCATAAATTATTATAGTTATAAAGTTGAAGCGTATTCCATTAAAATAGCACATCCTAAAGCGGCGTAAGTCCCTACTACATAACCAAATACAGCAAGTAAAACTCCCACACTGGTTAACGAAGGGTGAAATTCATTAGCAACTACTGGAGCCGATGCTGCTCCGCCAACATTTGCTTGACTTCCTACAGCAAGGAAAAAATAAGGTGCTCTTATTAGCTTAGCGACAAGAATTAAAAGGCCGGCATGTATAGCCATCCATACAAAACCAATAGCAATAAGTCCTGGGTTTTCAAAAATTGTTCCCAAATCCATATGCATACCAATTGTTGCCACCAAAAAATAAATGAATACACTCCCTATTTTACTTGCTCCAGCTCCTTCGTAAGTTTTGGCTTTAGTAAAGGATAAAATAATTCCTATAAGGGTAGCAATACTAACCATCCAAAAGAATTTTGAGGCAAACGAACTGAATGCAGAAGATTTATCACTAAACACAGCATAATTACTCGTCAGGTAATTGGAAATAAAGTCTGAGAGGAAATGAGCAATACCCACAGCGGTAAAAGCCATTCCTAAAATGACCATATAATCTTTAAGCGTAGCAGTGCGCGAAACACTTTCGGTGTAGGCGGTAACTTTAGTTTTAAGTTCATCGATGGCTGAATTATCTGCCTTTAGCCATTTGTCTATTTTTTTTCGGTGTCCAATACCAATTAAAATAATTGCCATCCAAACATTGGCAACAAAAATATCTACCAATACCATTCCTCCATATTTCTGAGGGTTGTATTTAAATATTTCGAGCATAGCGGCTTGGTTTGCTCCTCCTCCTATCCAGCTTCCTGCAATGGTGGCTAGTCCACGCCAAACAGCATCAAAGCCTGCACCTCCAACCGTTTCTGGAGAAAAAATTGAAATTAGTAAAATGGCAATTGGGCCTCCTATAACAATTCCAATGGTTCCTGTAAAAAACATAATCAAGGCCTTGTATCCCAAATTTGCAATAGCTTTTAAATCGATAGTAAGGGTCAATAAAACCAAGGCTGCTGGTAAAAAATACTGGCTTGCAACGGGGTATAAATTAGATTTGTGTTTTACCTCTTTTCCATCCACAACAGTAATCCATTCGGATGCTATAATTCCGGCAGAATTAAATATTGCGGGTAGCAAATAACACATCAATAAAGCAGGCACTATTTTATAGAAATCTTTCCATAAACCTTCTTTCTGTGAAGAGGTATAAAAAACAAGCCCTAAACAGAGCATCAAGATACCCAAAACAACAGCGTCGTTAGTAATTAAAGGGGTTGTATCTAAAGCTATGGTTTTATCGTCCATCAAATCAACTAATTTTTGGTAAAAATATACATTTCATTGTATTGAAGTAACATTCTACAAATATTCCTTAAACAAAACCTGTATAGAAGTTGCTACTCCGTCTTCATAAGAAGCAAGAGTTAACTCATTTGCAACCGCTTTTACTTCATCTTTTGCGTTGTTTACGGCTACTCCTAAACCTACATGAGTAAGTAAGTCGATGTCGTTATAATTATCGCCATAGGCAACAACTTTGTCCGTAGTAAAATCAAACTTCTGTTGCAATAAACCTTCAATTGCAGTAAATTTTGAAATTTCTTTTGGTGCAATTTCAATATAAGTTGGTTTTGATCTATACAAATGAATACAATGTCCTAACTTTTCAGTTAACACCCGAAAAAGTGAATCAATTTTAGAAGCTTCCCCCATACACATTATTTTATGTGCTCCTTTTTGTTGGGTTCTCCAATTAAACAATACCTTTTCATTGCTTAATACTATCGGCCTTACTTTAGTGTTGTTAGCTTCCCTATTTGCCCAAAAATCATCCTCAGGAACAAACCATTCATCCGAATTATAAAGGCTTAAATGCACTCCAATTGAGGAGTTTAAGTCGATTATCTTAGCGGTGATGTCAAAAGGAATACATACCGACAATAAGGTTTGGTGGTTCCACTTGATCAAACCGCCATTATACGCCACAAAAGGCATATCTTCGGTTGCTGTTTCTTTTTGAAGGTGAAGAATTGCATCGGGCATTCGTGAAGAAATAAATACAAAAGGTAGATGCTTAGCAACCTGAGAAATAGTTTGCTTGGTAAACGTAGAAAGTTCTCTTTCTTTATTTAGCAACGTTCCATCTACATCGCTACAAATTAAGCTATAATTAGGCATTGTATGAGTTGATTCAAACTTGATTCTTTAGTCGTTACAGCGTTTTCAATCCGAAGTTTAAAATCTTCGAAACTTACAAGAAAAAATCAAATTTTTAATTCGATGGCGAAAATAACTAAAAAAATAATTCAATTCATTTAATGTTGCCTGTCAATTGAAATTACTGGGATTAAGTTTGCGCATACTTCAACATAAGCTAAATTCGGTAGGTGAGTTTTTTAAAAAATTACGTCTAAAGATTGGTTTTCGAAGGCTCGAATGTTTTATAATGACTAACTTTGTTTCAAAATAAACATTACTTCATGGAACTAGAGTTTACAAAGCCCATTTGTTTTTTCGATTTAGAAACCACCGGCACGACTATTGCAAAAGATCGGATTGTAGAAATTTCAATTTTAAAAGTACACCCAAATAAAAACAAGGAAAGTTTCACCAAAAGGGTAAATCCAGAAATGCCTATTCCTGTTGGTGCTTCTTCGGTTCATGGAATTTATGACAAGGACGTAGCCAACGAACCTACGTTTAAAGAAATTGCACCTTTAGTGGCACAATTTTTAAAGGGAAGCGACCTTGCTGGTTACAATAGCGATCGTTTCGATATTCCTTTATTAGCTGAAGAAATGCTTCGTGCTGGGTATGATTTCGATTTGAAAAATGTAAACACAATAGATGTTCAGACCATTTTTCATAAAAAAGAAAAACGAACCTTAGAGGCTGCTTACAAGTTTTACTGCAACAAAGAATTAACCGATGCGCATTCAGCTGAAGCCGATACCATTGCGACCTATGAAGTATTGAAAGGTCAACTTGCTAGGTATGACGACCTAAAAAATGACGCCAAATGGCTTTCTGAGTTTAGTGCACATCAGAAATTTGCAGATTTTGCTGGTTTTGTTCGTTTGGATGAAAATGGAAATGAAGTCTTCGGTTTTGGCAAAAACAAAGGAAAATTAGTAGAAGAAGTTTTTGAAAAAGAACCGGGCTACTACGCATGGATACAAAATGCAGATTTCCCTCTCTACACCAAAAAAGTACTGACTTCCATCAAACTAAGAAAGCTTACGCAACGATAATTGAAGGTTTTTTAACATAGCTCATCACAAGTGATTTTTAAAGAAAATTGATTTTTGATATGCTTTTCTTTCTATTATAATTTGCATTGTAAGATAACTTGCGCTTTTGATAAGGAGATAGCGAAAAGCTTAATTTACAATTATCTTCTTCGTGGTGTGCTTTATAATCCTTCATTAAATGTCTAAATAAATGAGTATTTTTAGTAAAATTAAATAGCATGAAAATAATTTGCATAGGTAGAAACTACGCGCAACACATCACTGAACTAAGCAACGAAAAACCAGAGGAACCGGTTGTTTTTATAAAAGCAGACTCTTCCTTACTCCCGAAAAATCAAGCTTTTTTTATTCCGCCATTTTCTAAAGACGTGCATTACGAAGTGGAATTGGTGGTAAAAATAAACCGTTTAGGAAAATACATCGACCAAAAATTTGCACATAAGTACTATAATGAAATTGGTCTAGGTATCGATTTTACGGCAAGAGACCTTCAAACAGCCTTAAAATCGAAAGGCTTGCCTTGGGAAAAAGCAAAATCCTTTGATGGGTCAACTTTAGTAAGTCAAGAATTTTTAAGCGTAGATAAAATTAATCACATTAACGACATTCATTTTTCATTAAACAAAAACGGAACTCAAGTACAAGTTGGTAATTCAGCTGAAATGTTGTGGAAAATAGATGAATTAATTGCTTACGTATCGCAATATTTCACCTTAAAAATCGGGGATTTACTTTTTACAGGAACACCCGCCGGAGTTGGTAAGGTAGAAATTAATGATACCTTAACAGGTTACATTGGCGAAACAAAAATGTTTGAAGTAAAAGTGAAATAGAAGTAATCATAGTTGCAATACCCGTTATGAGTTGAAATTACTGAAAAAGAAAGCGATGATTTTTTTCTTTACGAAAATTAAAAAATTAAGCATAGTATTAGTTACCTGCCATATAACACAAATGAAAATTACTACTTTAATATCAGGCCTTTTACTTTTAACTAACATCTGTTTCTCTCAAGTAAAGAAAAAGGAATTAGATGGAGAATGGTATACTGATAATGATTTCGGGCGATACTATAAAAAAGACACAATCCGATTTACGAACCAAATTATAAATCCTAAACAAGACAAAAGAGACTGCGAACAAATAAAATGGGAGAAAGAAAACAGTACTTTCAAACTAACCGAAGTAAATATTTGTTCAGCACGTACGAAAGCAACTAAAGTTTCTGCAATTAAAAAAATTAAATTACGCAAAACTGATTTCGGACAATTAATTGAATGTTACCAAGACAAAAAAATAGTAGATAAATTTAGAATTATAAAATTAAACAAGGATGTTAAGTCCGAACTCAAACTTATGCGCTTTGACAAACTATCTGAACAAAAAGTTTATAGATATGTGGACTCTTTGGTTTTCAAAGTTCTGAACTACAATCCAGATAGTATAAGTAACAATTATGGAGTAAAAATTTCGGACTCTAATCCGTATGTAAAAATTAGAACAAGAGACGGTAGAAAAGGAAATCCGGAACCACTTGTTGTAGTTAATGGACGACCATTACAGGATAGAAAACTTTTGAAAGAGCTATTTTTAGTGGAAACCTATGAGATAAAATATTTGACTAAAGAACAATCTGTAAGTATTTACGGTTCGAGAGCGTTAAATGGAGTTATAATATTACTTACATCTGAAGAAAGATTTAAGAAAATTCGAAAAAAATACGGCATGTAACACCATTTTTCAACAATTTCGGAGGTTTGGAGCTGAAACGAGAGGTTTAGGAATATTTAGTAACTTTGAGAATTAAAACGAAAGTGAATTGCTATTTTGCCCACTACTGTAGTAAGCGAGACCTTAAGGTTTCTTTTTGCAATGAAACAAAAAGTGAAAAAGGACGTTTTAGTACGGTAATTTCAATTGGTAAATGGTATACATGTTTAGATAAAATTATATGTATTGGTTATGCACAAACTTACATCAACAAGACAATAAATATCGAGAGTGAAAAAAAACTTATTCATATTGACCCTAATTCTGACGTTGTTTGTTTCGTGTGACCAAAAAGTTAATGTAAAAAGTAAAGAGCCTACCCTGACGACTAAAACTATCGAAAGTGCAGAACAACACCTAAAAATATTCAAACTTGACTTTGACTTCAATGTAACTGTTGGACAAGAAGAGGATTTTGAAAAATTCAAGACGTATAACTACTTCAAATTGACACGAAGGGATTCAACCATCTTTATTGACAGCTCTTTGACTGAATACGAATTTACTGACAAACTTTTTCCTATTGTCCTAAAAACAGGCAGTAATAGCTTTGAACTTCTTTTTGAAATTAACAACAGGCCAAATAAAAACTACCTAAAAAAATTAATCGTAAAAAACAACAAGCTAGTTGGACAAGACAAACTACCCACTTTTGAAGGAAAACCAATCGACCTTAATCAAGACGGAATAAATGAATATGCAGGTGTTTGGGACTATTCACAAATATGGGGTGACGACAATAATGTGACTGCGTATAATCCAATTCTTTATTACTCCGTAACGGAAAATGGGGTAATACTTGACAGTTTGTTGACAAGAGAAAGAAATGAATTGATATATGGAAAATTTTATGGTTTTACATTTAGTGAAGACCATAAACAGTCAATTAATGTATTATACCAATTTGAAGAAGAATTGAATCGTATTAAAACATGGCAATAAAAAATAATTTACCAACAATCACCGGTTTTAGAAATGCTGTTGCATTAAAGTAAATAAGCTACTAAAAAAAGTATACAATTATGAAAGCTGAAATAATTACGATAGGAGATGAAATTCTAATTGGTCAAATTATTGACACAAATTCCGCTTTTTTAGGTAAGCAATTAAATAAAATAGGGATAGATGTCATTCAAATTACCTCTATTCAAGACCAGGAAGATGCAATTATTGATGCATTGCAGAACGCTTCAAAACGAGCACAAGTGGTTATTACAACAGGTGGCTTAGGTCCTACCAAAGATGATATAACCAAAAAAACCTTATGCACTTATTTTAATGACGAGTTGGTTTTAGACGAAGGGGTTCTTCGGCATATTGAAGATATTTTTAAACAATACATCAAACAACCCATTCTTGAAGCCAACCGAAGTCAAGCCTATATCCCTTCCAAATCCATTGGTCTTTTTAATCGATACGGAACTGCGCCAGGAATGTGGATAGAACACGAAGGAGTAGTTTATATTTCGATGCCTGGAGTACCTTTCGAGATGAAATCCTTGGTTAGGGACGAGGTATTAAAAAGGCTTCAAGACAGATTTGAACGCCCGTACATACTCCACAAAACAGTTTTAACCTATGGTTTAGGAGAAAGCGCAATAGCTGATCGACTAACTGATTGGGAAAATAACCTGCCAAGCTTTATTAAACTTGCTTACCTTCCAGGGTTAGGACGTGTTAGGCTTAGACTAACAGCAAGAGGAAACGATGAAACTTTCTTAAAAAACACCTTAGAGGAAGAAATAAAAAAGCTTTATCCACTAATTGGCGAAATCATTAAAGGATTTGAAGACGAAAATTCGTTGGAAGAACAATTGGTAAAACTCTTCACCAAAAAGAAAAAGAAAATAGCAATAGCAGAAAGTCTTACGGGAGGAAAAATAGCATCTAGATTAGTAGAAGTTCCTGGAGCTTCGGCTGTATTTTTAGGCAGCATGGTGTGTTACGACACTAAAGTAAAACAGAAAGTATTAGGCGTAAATGCTTCAACCATTGAAAAATTTTCGGTAGTTAGTGAAGAAGTCGCAAAAGAAATGGCCGCAAACGTAAGGACTTTACTAAATAGCGATATTGGTATTGCTACCACAGGAAACGCTGGGCCTACAAAAGGAGATAGCGACGCAAGTATCGGAACGGTGTGTATTGGAATAAGCGATAGCGATTCGACTTTTGCGGTTAGTTATCAAATGGGAAACCACAGGGAACGAATCACCGAAAAAACGGTAAACAAGGCATTAGAATTACTACTTAATTGGATAAAAATACAGTAATTTACCATTCACCCCCTTTATAGCACACCTTAAATTATCAATTTGATAATCAAATTAAAAATTAACCTTTCAAAAATAAGGGGGTATTGAATATTTATTTACTTTTGTAGCCGTAATCAAAAAATCAAATTATGGCAACATTACGTTTTAACGCATTAAAAGAAACATTATCTAGAAAACCTGTTCCAGTAAATGAGCCTTCAAGACGCTCAGAAATATTTGGTCAAAATGTATTTGGAGAGCATGCCATGAGGCAATACCTATCTAAAGACGCATATCAATCGCTTCAAGGAGCGGTAAAAAAAGGCACAAGAATCGATCGCGATTTAGCCGACCATATTTCTACAGGAATGAAAGAATGGGCTATTGCCAAAGGGGTAACTCACTACACGCACTGGTTCCAACCACTTACAGGTTCGACTGCCGAAAAACATGATGCCTTTTTTGAAACTGTTGGAGATGGTTTGGCTATCGAAAAATTCAACGGAAACCAACTGATCCAGCAGGAACCTGATGCTTCTAGTTTTCCTAATGGTGGTATCAGAAATACCTTTGAAGCTCGCGGATATACTGCATGGGATCCTACTTCACCTGCATTTATAATGGGTACAACGCTTTGTATTCCTACCATATTTGTAGCGTATACAGGAGAAGCTTTAGATTATAAAACACCTTTGCTACGTTCGTTAAGTGCATTAGACAAAGCTGCTACCGATGTGGCAAAATACTTCGATAAAAAAGTAACTAAAGTTACTGCCACTTTAGGCTGGGAACAAGAGTATTTCTTGATTGACTCTGCTTTAGCTAAGTCTCGTCCAGATTTAATTCTTTCAGGGAGAACGCTTTTAGGCCACTCTCCTGCTAAAGGGCAGCAGTTAGACGATCATTATTTTGGTTCTATTCCTGCGCGTGTGCTTAATTTCATGCGTGAACTAGAAACCGAATGTATGTATTTAGGAATTCCCGTTAAAACAAGACACAATGAGGTTGCACCCAACCAATTTGAACTTGCGCCAATTTTTGAAGAAGCTAACTTAGCGGTAGACCATAACTCCTTAATCATGCATGTGATGGAACGCGTGGCTGAAAAGCATAACTTTATGGTTCTTTTTCATGAAAAACCATTTGCTAACATTAACGGAAGCGGTAAGCATAACAACTGGTCCTTAGCAACCGATACGGGTTCTAACTTACTTAGCCCAGGCAAAACACCAATGAAAAACTTGGAGTTTCTTACCTTCTTTGTGAACACAATTAAAGCGGTACACGATTACGAAGAATTAATTAGAGCGACCATTGCTTCTGCTTCTAACGACCACCGTCTTGGAGCGAATGAAGCACCACCAGCGATAATTTCAGTTTTCATTGGTTCGCAACTTACCAAAGTCTTAGACGAACTAGAGAAAGTAACCACTGGAAAACTTTCACCAGAAGAAAAAACAGACTTAAAATTAAATGTAGTTGGTAAAATTCCTGAAATTCTTCTAGATAATACAGACAGAAACAGGACTTCCCCTTTCGCTTTCACCGGAAATAAATTCGAATTAAGAGCGGTAGGATCTACTGCTAATTGTGGAGACCCAATGACTGTTTTAAACGCCATTGTTGCCAAACAATTAATCGAGTTTAAAGCTGAAGTTGATGCCTTAATCGAAAACAAAAAGATGAAAAAAGACGATGCCATCTTTAATGTGCTTCGCGAATACATCAAAAAATCAAAGAAAATTAGATTTGAAGGCGATGGTTATGGTGAAGCTTGGGAAAAAGAAGCAGCTAAAAGAGGATTAAGCAACAATAAGACAACTCCAGCGGCTCTACAACCCAAAATTTCTAAAAAAGCAATCGACTTGTTTAGAGAACTTGACATCATGAATGAAAAAGAAGTTCATGCGCGCTACGAAATTGAAATTGAAGACTACGCCAAAGATATCCAAATTGAAGGTCGACTAATTGGTGACATAGCTAGGAACCACGTTATTCCGACTTCAATAAGATACCAAAACATACTTATTGAAAACGTACGAGGACTTAAAGAAATTTTCGGCGATGGATTTATGGACAAGGCGAAAGAACAAATTAATATCATCAATGCTATTTCGGAGCACATTGAAAAAATCAATAAAGCAACAGACGATATGATTGATGCGCGCAAAAAAGCCAACGCTGAAGAAGACGCAACCAAGCGAGCTTTCCTTTACTGCGACGAGGTGAAACCATACTTTGATATAATCAGGTACCATTGCGACAAACTAGAATTGTTAGTGGACGACGAAGCTTGGCCACTTACTAAATACAGAGAATTACTGTTTACAAGGTAAACCAGTTTTCAACTACTAAAAAGGCAGCCAAATGGCTGCCTTTTTTTAGTTAACTCGTTTAGCTAACACCATTTATCCATTGAAATTAGGGGTTTTATACCAATTTAACCATCAAATGACGCTATTTAGCTCATTCATTTTTCCATATATTGCCTTGTTCACAATTTCCGTCC
>JBHYFG010000010.1:0-133789 GCA_051859645.1 Psychroflexus sp.
ACTTCCCCCATTTACAGGGCTTGCTACCATTCTAAAGGCTCTTCGGTCGGGATAGAATTTTTCGGAGATAACTGTTCCACTACCAGAAATACTTCCTGTAAACGTATCAAAATAAGCATCGCCTGTGGCATCGCTTTTAAAGATGATTTGACCGTCATTCCTCAGGGAAGCATTTACTTTTAAATCATGCGTTGGATCAATAGTAAGTGAAGCACTTGAATTAATAGTAAGCGAGGCAATCTCAATAGAAGAGGTAGAAACAGGCTGATTGCTAGTAGAAGGAATAATTACAGTACTCGAAGCCGTTGGTACTTCATTTAAACTCCAGTTACCAGCATTATTCCATAAATTTGATGCATTTCCAGTCCACTGGTTAGCGGGAACTTCTTGCCATCTGGCATATAAAGTAAGGTTTTGACCAGCCGAATACGTATCTCCAGGGTCATAAGCAGTACCTGAACCATTAGAATTGGTATTCCAACCTGTAAAAGTGAAACCACTTCTCATCAAAGTTCCAGGGCCTGCAATTGTGGTAGAACCAGAAAATGTGCCGCCTTCAGGTGCTGCTCCTCCTGTGTTTCCGTTACCAATATAGGTAATGGTATAACTACCCGCAGATAAAGAGCTAAATACAGGTACTAAGGTTACATCTTCAGTGACTGTAAATGTGTAAGGATTAGCTGTAGAAGCCGTTCCTCCTGCTGCAAAATCCCAGCTAACAAATTGAAGATTACTATTGGGGATTGCTGTAAGTGTAACCGTCGTTCCAGCGGGGTAAGGGTCTCCATAAATTGTCCCTCCATTCACTGTTCCATCGCTTGAAGCATTAACTTTCACAATAAATAAATCATCTACAATACCAGCATCACTATCATCTATTGCACCCCTTAGCGGCGGATTACCACGCGTTTCCCCCAACTGATCGGTTGTAACTAAATCTCCAGCTACACCTACATTTGAGCCTAACAAAGCAGTGAATGTAGATCCTGAAGAATTATAAGAGGCTACGGGATTTGAGTTGTTATTGTCTGCATAACGTGTTTGCACGCCTGCCCTCGCAGGATCTAAAAGGAAACTCCCTGTTCTTAGAGTTGGTGCAACCGAATTTCCATCATTAAACAAAAAGGGTCTGAAAACTTGAGATGTTCCGATTTCGGCACCTGTTCCATCAGTAATTAATGATAAAATACCCCCTGAAAATATCGTATTATCAGAACCATTGGCTGCGCCACCGTATTGAATATTTCCGGTTTGATCTGAATTTACTACAGTACCAAAATTCGAATGGTGAATACTATGGTATATACGAACGCGTCCTGTATTACCATTAAAATCTTGTAATACAAAATTACTAGTTGACCCTGCATAATTATGAGCAAATAGGGAATTTACAATGTGTGCGTTTCCATCATAAGCTGCTATAGCCCCTCCTACTTGACCACCACTTGTAACATTACCCGTAAAACTAGAGTTTAAAACATAGATAGTCCCAGATGTACCTCCACCTCCAGCTTGTAGTGCACCACCTCGTTCTGTACTTTGATTGTTAGAAAACGTTGAATTGTTAATATAGACAATAGAACTACCGTTCACTTCACCTACACCACCTCCACCGCTAGATAATGTTGACCTATTTTCAGCAAAAGTGGAATTGTTAATATACATTCTTGCATTAGAGCCGTTACAAACGAAGGCACCTCCATAATTGGCAGCATTTCTAATGATTAAGGAATTGTTAATGTACGCTACACCAAAAACACCTAATGCACCTCCGCCAATAAAAGATGTCGAGACATTGGTCCTTGAATTGGAAATAACACAATTATTCAATCTGAGGGTGGTTCCTGAGTTTACCAAGATTGCACCACCAGCACCTGTTACACTAGTACCTGAGGATAATGTACCTCCCTTAATTGTTAAATCATTAATCGTCACATTTGCTGAACCGGAAAGTTGTAAAACTCTGAATGCAGAAGGGTTTGAGTTAAATCTTCCCATATCGTCTAATCCTGGTACCGGTACAGATAATTCATAACCTTGTCCGTTAATGGTAATGGTTTTTCCGGAAATGGTTTTTTGTGAAGTGATAACAATATCATTTAAAAATACAATCACATCATCATTTTCTGCAGCCGCTAAAGCCGCATCAAGTTCAGTTTCGTTACTTACAAAGAAAGGTACCGTACCAAATGAATAAGGAGCAGACCATGCACTAGGTGTACCGCCACAATAAGACCGGACATACACATCATAACCATTAGTAGATGGATTAATGCCGCTAATGTTTTGAGATGTGCCCGAAATATTGGAGATAGTTGTTCCTGTTCCTAGCGTGAATTCAAATGGACCATATTCCAATTCGTAGGTTTGTGTGTTATCTCCCGTCCAACTGATGGTGTAAACATCATTGGGGGTAAGCTCTGTATGCGTAATGCTAGTTGGTGGAAAAGCTCCCACATTTATGGTTCGTTCCAACTCATCATTGTCAGTATTCCCATCGGTGGTATTATTAGGATTGTTCGTCCTTGCAGTAATTATGTAAGTACCGTTCGTAAAATTAAAGTTCGATGCCAACAAAACTGTTGTAGTGGCATTTGGAGCCAAAGTACCAGAATACGCAACTGGTGTTTGTGGTGTTCCATTAATTTCCCACTCAATATCGGCAGAGGTAATGTTGTTGGTACCAAAGTTTTTGAGCTCTACTTCTATATCTTGTGTTTGTGCACAAAATGAAGACGCTAGATTGATGGCTTCTATGCCTGCATCGTCTTCTGCTCCGTAGGTTACAGTTATTTTGGCGAAATTACCGTTTAAGCTGGTAGGTTGTTTGTTGAAACCAGTCGTTCCTGCACCCTGCAATATATATGTATTATTACCATCAACATTGTAGTTTGTAGCATTAAGTGTATGAGTAACATAGGTTTGTGTAGTTGGACTACAGGTGCATTCTCCTGTAAACGTAACACTTGTTTGGTTTGTTGAGTTTAAAGTAGGAGTAATAGTATTTGGGTTTGTACAACTAATACCTATATTGTATTCAACTTCTACCAATAACACTTGTGTTTCAGCTGGTAAGCTATCTGTCCAAGTAAAACCCGGGTTATTACCATAATAATTATTACCAGTACCATCACAATTTGAATTTGCATTCACCAAATCAGATTGTCCAATCCAATAGACGGTTTGGTTCTGCCCATACCCATCCACTAAACCGAATAAGCTAAGCACAAGGAAAAATAAAATTCCTTTAAATTGTGTTTTGTAAATTTTTGTTTTCATAAGTAATTATTTTGTAGTTATAACACTACAAACAAAGTCTATTTTCTTTGTGTAACCAAAAAATGAGTATAGACAAAGTATAGACAAAATGAATTTTAACATTTTTTAAAATACTGTAAATCAATTGTTTAAAATTATTAGCATTCTGTCTATGTTTTGTCTATATCAAATTTCTGCGTAAGAACTAGATTTTCATGTTCAAATCAATTCAGTAGTAATTTATCTTTTAATAGTTATACTTTTAATTGGCAGGTGCGATACGTCACAATAGCTATCGGGAACATTTTCCTGTGTAAAGAAGCTGTAACATCCGTGTTTCATTATTTGTTTTGCTAAAAAACAAACTTCAATCTTAGCATTGCACTTGTATCCCAGAAATGGAAGTTTCAACATCTGATACAGGGTCTTTTTTTGGCTAAATTTCGATAAGTATCTGGTTATCATATAAAAAACTCATAAGCCCTTTATTTATAAGCCTTTCAGCTTTGTTGAAAACTTTGTTGAAAACCTTTTTAAAATTAGCTGTTATACATATTAATTTTAGCGCTAATATTGTACTACTATTTGCAACGAAGCAGTAGTTTAAATTTTTTAATCATGGTTGAAATTAAACCACAAAGACGCGTAAATCCACAGGATGTGGAAGCGCAAGAGAAGTACTACGCCAGAGCGGTGAGTACAGGAACGACTAACCTAGACAGGTTGGCCTATTTAATTGCTAACCAATCTACGGTTAGGAAAGCTGATTGCCTTGCGGTACTCGAAGCTTTGCAACACAACATTGCAGACGAGCTTTCGCAGGGAAGGATTGTACAATTGGGGAGTTTTGGTAACTTTCAGATTGGTGTAAGGTCGGAAGGTGTAGAAACCCCAGACTTAGTTTCTACAAGTTCTATTAAGCAAGCGCGCTTGCACTTTAGACCAGGAACGGAGTTTCGAAATCTTCTGAAAACAGTCCGCTTCAAAAAAGCCAGTTAAACGTCCGGTTTTTTAAGTTAGTAATGTGCCCTTAACTCCTATAAGGGCACATTTTTTTTTGCAACACTTCAATTAAATTTCTGATTTCATATTTCAAATTTCATATTTCTCATTTCTCAGTCTTCTGTCTTCAGTCTTCTGTTCTCAGTTTTCTGTTGTCTGTCTTCAGTTGTCTTCCCGAATCGCACTGCTCTCGGGATTCATTCCCAAAGTTATCAATAAATAGATAAGTGGGCAGGCAATTACGCAATTAAAAATTGCTATTTCATTGAAGTTCTCAATTCTAAATTCTCAATTCTCACTTCTTAATAGTTAATTCCCCCTTCGGGGGTTAGGGGGCTTCAATTCTCATCTCTCATCTCTCACTACTTAATACTCAATACTTAATACTCAATACTTAATACTAAATTATCACTACTAAAATCTTATGCGCATAAACCAATTGATTAATGCGCATTACTTCATTAGTTAATGCGCATTAAGTTAGTAAGTAATGCGCATTACGTAAACAGTTCTCGGGCGGGAAATTATTAGGCATAAAAAAAGCTCAAAAAAACCAGTTAAACGTCCTTATTTTTTGAGCTAATAATGTGCAATGGAGCCTCCTAACTCTCCATCTATTTGCGCAAATCTAACCAATAAATATATATAAATGCAAGTCTGTTAATAAGTTTTTTCATTTCTTGAAGTGTGTACTCAATTAAAAAAATGCTTCAACCAAATCATTCATCTGGAAATAGCCTATCCAACAAACAAGAGTTTAAATCACTTTTAATCGTATAGTTAAAAACTAAGAATTAAGCCTAAGCATACCTTTTTAGACCATTTTTATGGACATATTTGAGGTGATTTAAAAAAAATGATGCACTTTTGGAGGTATATTATAGTTAGGCTTCATAATAACGAACAAAACAGACCATATGACATCAAAACTGAAAATTATTCTCTTCTTACTCCTCTTGAATACTATGGTTTTTAGTCAAAACAAGCCAGAAGAAATTCAATTTTTAAATGAATTCAATTGGAAAGATTATGAATTAATTGATATTGACACAAAAAAAGAGTTCTTATCTCGAACTAATGAATTTAATGAATTTTTAGAATATGGATTATATACAAAACAAAGCATTTTAAATGATTTACATACAATCGACTTAAATGGAGATGGTAAAAGTGACATTATTTTTGATGGTCTGAGCGGTGGAGAACCAAGAAGAATAGCAATTTATATCAATGAAGAAAATAATTTTACCAAAGTTTTTGATGAATTTCAGAAAATACTAAAGTTAGAATTCCAAGATAATAAGTTAAGTCGGATTTGGATTGAAAACAGAGGGTGTTGCAACGAACCTATGGTGGAGCTAAAAACTTATTACGTGATCTATGACAATAAATTACCTCGATTTGAAAAGGTAATCCAATCTCGATATTTTAATGACTGTTCCAGCAGACTTCCTGAAAAGAAATTTGATACACCAATAAAATTTGAAGTACAGAATGATACCTATAATATCCGTTTTGCCCCTGAAATTAATAATTTAAATGATGATTGTTGGGACCAAATAACAGGGAATATAATTGGTTCTTTAAAAAAAGGACAAATAGGATTTTCTTTGGGTGAATCAATAGATGAAACTGGCAGGACATGGTGGTTTTCAGCTTTTCCGCCCGAATCTGAAATTGATAATTGCTTTTTCTATCAACACGGAATTTTGGAAGATTGGGCATTAGGTTGGATAAGTAGTAGATTTGTTAAACTAATAGAAGAATAAATTACGCAGCCTAACACGCGGTATAGTTAATTGCCGGTGCAGTGGGTATTCGAGCGGCACAGCTCGTGTCAAAAGTCGTTGTAACTTGACAGGAAAGTGCTTCGAAATCGGCAACTAACCATACCGCCAACCGTTACCCAACATTTAAGAAATGAAGATGAACGATAATTTAAAATTTAACATATCAATACGCCGAATGGTAAAGTTGATATTAATATAAATGCTTATTATATAAATAGGAGTTTATAACATCAAGTCTGAAATCTTTATGTTTTTTGTGATAGGTATAATAAACTTATTTATTGGTTTTTTAGGCACAATGATTGGATTTTATAATTTGATAAATAACAAACCGATATTGATCATAAATGACGATGGGATTGAGCATAAAAAGATAACTGAAAAACCAATTCCTTGGAATATTATTCAAAAAGCAAGACTTATAAATTTAAAAAATCGAAAATTTATTTCAATAAGGAAAATTGACAATTCAAAATATGATAATTTTAAATTATTATTTAAAAAAACATCTTTTTTGAGTCATGAAAATAGCACAATTAACTTAGATATTAGTCAATTAAATGTTGATGAAAAAATCATAATTAAATATTTGAATGAAAAGAAAAAAACGTTGGTCAACAGCGGTTTTGAATAATTTCGAGGCTTCTGCTTAATCGAAAGTTAAAAGCTTTAAGTGAAGGTTGGTGCTAAATTAAAAAATTAAGTAATTTTAATCTGCAACTACGCAAAGCCACGAGACGTTATGTGCCAAATAAATAGAACAACAATGAAATTTTTAATTGCTATAATCATATTTATTTCTACGACTGGACTTTATGCTCAATATAAAAATGAGCTTGTTAAAGAACTTAGGAAAAGAAATAAAATCAGTGAGATTCTGACTTACGAATATAACCTTGAAACAGGTGATAGTATTTAACAAAACATGATTTTTGTGATACCCTTGGCAACGGTTTGAAAGACTTAAGATATAATAAGAACGGAGAAATACGATATAAATACGTTATTGAATATAATGAAAACAAATTAATGACCAGGCAAATAGGTTTTGATGAATTAGATTCGATTTTTACAATTATAATGTTTGAATACGATAGAAAAGGTAATCGAATAGATGATAAGCAATTAGAACCTGATGGAACTATTTTGATTCATCAGAAAAGAGAGTACAACAAGAAAGGGCAGAGCATTAAACTTCACAACAAACAAGTAAATAGCAACGATTTCTATTTGAGCCATAAATACTATTATAGAAAAGACGGTCAGTATAAGCGATATGAAAGTTACAGTATAAATGCTCAACTATTAACGACTTCAGAATATGAATATAATGAAGATGGCAATTTGATTGCTTTTTATCAGATAGAAGGAAGTGATAGAAAGTTAATTTTTACAAATAAATTTAATGACCAAAAACAGAGAATAGAAAAATATTATCCAAAAAAGATTGACAAAATAGTCAATGGCAAACTTATGGCAAATGAAACGGGGAAAAGAATTGAGTATGACTATGATTCAGAAGGAAATCTATCAGAAGAGAGAACTTTTGAGAATGGAAAGTTAGTAAACAAACAGAAGTATTTCTATAAAAAATTCGGCACATAACAACGGCTCATAACCCACGGTTTCAACCGTGGGGACAAAAAAAACCCATGGTGTTAACCATGGGCTATCCAATCGTGACCGCGGAGGGATTCAAACATAGCCCAGAAAATGGCGGGTTAACAAATGTTGTGTGTCATTATTGTGCCATTTCAGACATAATTTCCTTCAATCTGGCTTTTACTTCTTCGTTTTCTAAACCAACCAAAAGCATCTCTTCAAACTCATCTTGTTCAGTAGTTTCACGCACATAGTTTGTTGCCGAAATAGCTTTGTACGTGTTTTTAAACATACCCCCTTTTCCTGTTACCAACCATTCAATATTTATTTGTTGGCCATAAAGAAGTTTAGGTACTTCTTCTATAAACGACTCCAGTCTATCGGTAGATATACCTCTATTGTGTATTACCGCATTTTTAAAATAAGAGCGTGAAGCTCCTATCTTATCCTCTAAAGCACTTAGCGAGATGTTGTTTTTGCTAGCAAAATCAATAATTCGCTCAACTATTTTTGATTTATTTTTCTCCATTTTCTTTTGTGTTTAAATGTTAAAATTTGACTATAACTATATTTTTATACTTTTATAATCAACATTATTCGATTATAGTCGTATATTTGCGCAAATACAAAAGCAAAGATATAAAGATTATAACTATCAATAATTAACTTAAACACATAGATTGATATGGTAAAGAAAATAACCAAGGAATTAATTAAGGATCACGTAGGTAAAAGAAACTATGTAAAAGACTTCAAATCCTTTCTAAACACCAATAAAATAAAGAATAAGTTCGGGCGTGAGTATTCAGATGCCCACATCAGAACTTACTTTTCTTGCGACACAAAAGGCACAAATTTAGACGATGCTTTTTCAGATTACGCACAACCAATGTACGAGGAAATATTCAGCAAAAACCATTTGCGCAAACAAAAAAAGCAACTTCAAACCGCATAATATGAAATCGAACGCAAAACTTATAGAAGTTCTTTTAATCATCGCCATAGCACTTTTAAAAATAGGGCTAGTTTTATTTGCTGTGGCCATCTTTAGTATTTAATAACCCAAAATAATTTATCATGCAAACACAATTTTTTAACACACCAGCGGGAATTTTCCCTACAGACAAGAGAACTAATTTGTTCGCTTGCGAAACAACCAAGAAAGTATTTTTTCTAAAACAAGGAGAAGTAAAGTCTTTTCAAGATTTGCCAATTAATTATAAAAGGCAAATCCTTAAGCGTTTTCTTGCAGACCCATGCGCAAGAAAAGACCTAGGCCATTTAGGCTACAAGGAAGGATTACAGAAGTATGCAAAATGCATGTTCGGCAGTTTAGACCAAGTCGAGGATTTCTGCTCCGATGGTAAACTTCAAGAACCAGACAACTACCGTTGCTCTAATAATTGCCAGTGCCTTTTTTGGAAATCCAAAAACATAACCTACAACAAAAAAGCCTTTTCTATAAAGCAATTGCAGGTTATAGATCTAATTGCAAAAGGCTTGAGCGATAAGTGTATTGCGGACCAGTTATCTATTAGCATTCCAACGCTATCGGATTACAAAAAAAGAATACAGGACAAGCTTAATACCTTCTGCAAAACCAGCACAGCAGTTAAGGCTATCAAATATAAATTAGTACGATAACCCCAAGTTTCGTACCGTAGCGATGGAGCCCTGCGGGGCTCTTTTTTACTAACTTAATAAATACAAAAAATGACTTTACAAAACCATTATTCAAAATTTCTAGTTGAATCTTTTGCAATTGCAACTAAGCACCAAGATGAAATAACAAAACATGTAAATTTCTTTCCAATTTTACATCTTAATGATAATTCTTATCAAGCTATTAATTGGTTAAGAAAAAACACAAATTTCCATGAAATTACTTATTTAAAACGAAGCCTTTTATATAAAGGAAAAACTTTTCTGGTAGAAGTTGATAAAGATGATTTTGGTAAAATACATTACTTAAAGTCTTTTTGGGATAGAAGAAGCATTAAAACAATTAATGAATCAAACAAAATTGAAACATTAAATGTCAAAAACACATATTGTATTTACACTAGAAATGTAATTAATGACATTAATTTAATGAGCAGAACTTTAACTGTTCCGACATCTTTCGAACAAGATGAAAACAGCAATTTAGATTTTACTTTTTTACAACTTCCCGCTTACATTGAAACATTTAATGAATTGTTTCCTGAGTTTTTCAAAATGAATCTAAATTATATTAAAAATAGTACTGATGGTCTATACAAAGGAGTTTTACATTCTAGAATAAAGTCTAACATTTCAGTGCTGTTAGCATCTATGCAAATTTATCAGTTATTAGTTAACGGAGTAAGTGATTTCGAACAAGAAACTGATAAGATTATTCTAGGTATTGTGTCTAATTATATTAATCAAAAAATACATAGTAAACCATGAAAATTAAACCCATACTATTTAGCACACCAATGGTTCAAGCCATTTTAAACGGAACCAAAACACAGACTAGGAGACTAAAAGGATTAGATAGCTTTAATAATAATCCCGATTGTTACAGATATGACGGGCAATCAAATTATGATGATCAGCCTCCATTTTATAGACACTATCTTGAATTGTTACATTTAGACGGAACTCCAACGGAACAATATACTTTTGTTGATTGTGAAGTAAAAAAAGGCGACATCCTTTGGGTCCGTGAAACCTTTGAAAAAGTAAAAATTCAAAATAATTCGGTTAGTTCAACAAATTGGCTTTCAATTTACAAATACAATTATAAAGCAGACGGAAACGAAAGCTTTATAAAATGGAAACCCTCTATATTCATGCCTAAACAAGCCTGCCGAATTTGGCTTAAAGTAACTAACGTAAGAGTAGAACGCCTCCTGGATATTTCTGAAAGTGATGCTATTGCTGAAGGAATAAACTATCACTTTTCAGGAATGTTTCAAGAAAACAGATTTAAAGATTATTTAGATCCAAAGAGTGATTACAGAACAGCTTACAGCTCATTTCAAAGTTTATGGGAAAGTATAAATGGTTTAGACTCTTGGAACACTAACCCTTGGGTATGGGTCTATGATTTTGAAAGATGCGAAATGCCTAAAGACTTTCTAAATGAGCTCACTTAATAAAACCAAAGCTAAAATCTGTACAGATTTAGAAATTGCAAATTATCACTTAACTAATGCGCGTTCGATTATGGTTGCTCTAGATAAAGATGCATTACAAATAGAAATCAAAGAAATTGAAAAGCTTATAAATGAAATACATCATTTAAAAAAGCCTTTCGAACCTTACAAGACTAACAAATTAAGTGAAATCTTATGATTCAAAAAACCATTTTCAATAATCAATGTGGGCTTGGAGTTGTCACAGATAGTTTCCAGCTTATTTATCAAATTGCTACTCCCGAGATAGTTTCTATAAATAATGAAGAAATTAAACCAGGAAAGCTTACTCACCTAAGTAATTTTTTCGCACACGAACTAAAATACATAGGTAAGTTGAAAGATCACGACAATTGCTTAGTGTTTTACCTAGGAAGTAACAAAAGCCTTTTTGAAGAAGTGCACTACTTTAAATGCATACACAAAATTTCAGAAACGAGGCTGTTCGATAAATACACGGAAATTTCAGGACGTGATTTTAACTACATAAATGGAATATGGAAGTAATAAAAGTTTGTCCTGATCCTAGTTGCGAAGCAGTTTATCATAATTGCTACATCAAGCATACTAGATGCAACGATTGTGGAGGAAGAATAATGAAAATTAACGAAACTACTTATTGGAAAAAGTTTTCTAATAATTGGTTTCAATACGATTTTATAACTGGCGAATATTATCGTCCTGTAAAAAAAGAAAGACAACTAAAATTAGAATTATGAATGCAACTATTAACAAAAACCAAGAACTCATACGCTCGCAACTTAATCGCGCAGAAGCTTCCCTAAAGCAACTCAAAGAGTCGGATATTTTTACAGACCAAGATAGGGAAATCCTTATACCACGATACCAAGAGGAAATAAACCTACTACAACGTAAGTTAACATCTAATAATTTATAAACATCAATTATGTACATCAAAAAAGAAATCATCGAGAAAATTAAGGATGAAGCCGATATCCTTCAAATTATTGGCGAATTTGTCCAACTGAAAAAAAAAGGAGCGCAGTACATGGGAATCTCTCCTTTTGTAGATGAAAAATCTGCATCATTCTCAGTAAACACAGTAAAAGGCGTTTGGAAATGTTTTTCGTCTGGAAAAGGTGGCGCAGGTGCCATTTCCTTTCTTATGGAAATGCCCAACGGAATGACCTACCCAGAAGCATTAAAACACATTGCCAACAAACTAGCCATTACCGTAGAGTATGAAAACACAAAAGAAGCCAAAGCCTACGCAGAAAAGCAACAAAAAAAAGCAGAGCTTATGCCGGTTATGGTATCTTCCGCTAAAAAGTTTCATGAAGCTTTTCTTGCCTTGCCTGAAAATCATCCCGCCAAAGTCGAAGTTTTTCAGAAAAGGAACTACAACCTAGAAGTAGTAAAAAAATATCAAATTGGTTACGCACCAGGAAACAATTACATTTACAACTTAGCCGTAAACCACGGAGTTAAGGACCAAGCATTAAAACTTGGACTTATAAAACCCGATGGCGATAAGTGGTACAACCGAGTTATTTACCCCTTGCTATCCAACGAAAAAGGACTACAAGTTCCATTAAGTATTGCCGGTAGAAATTTATCCGATGATAAAAAGTATTCGAAATGGCTAAATGGCATTAATTCTGAATTGTACCAAAAAGAAAGATATTGGTATGGCTTAAACTTTGCCAAAGAAGAAATAGCCAAAAAAGACGAAGCCTACATTGTTGAAGGTTATAACGATGTAATTTCCTTTCAAATAAACGGAAAGCTAAACACCATAGCACCTTGCGGAACTGCCATTGCTACCAAACAAATTTCGGTACTAAAAAAAATGTGCAAGAGGGTTATTTTCTGTATGGATCCTGATCCTGCAGGAAAAGAATCCGTGATTAAATATGTTGAAGAATTCTTGAAACACGGATTTAGATGCTTCGTTATTGAATTCCCCAAGAACTTAGACCCCGACGAGTTTACACGTTTCTTTCAAATGAATGGTGACGACCCTACGGCATTAGATTTGTTAGAAAACAGAGAACTGCGCATCGATGGATTTAAGTACTATTTAGATTATAACGTAAAAAACGACCCTGTTGAAGATGCTATTTTCGCAGAAAAAACCTGCGGAATAATTCACCAAATAGACGACAAAGCAATGCAAGAAATTTACTTGCAAATGCTCGCTAAAGAAACCGACAACAAAATTACACTTATCCGTAAATTCTTTCGTGAGCGTGAAGGATCTGTAGAAGCAAAACCAGAACCCAAACCACTAGGCCAAGAATACCTTTACGACTTACCAGAGGATGTAAACATTCCAATCGAAAAGCTACTTCCAAGCATTCAGCGGTACCAAATGTTCCAAGCGAACAACAAAATATACATGCAACGGGGCACAGAACCGCCTTACTACTTTTCGGTAGTTTCTAACTTCGCTATAGAAATTATACAACACATGAGCGATGAAGATCATCCTAAAAAACTAGTAAGAATTAAAAACATTCACGGCAAGCAATCGGTTTTCGATATGCCTTCCGAAGCTATGAACACGCCTAACATGTTCGAAAATGCCGTTACCGCACACGGCAATTACCAATGGCGAGGCGACAGAAAAGACCACCAACAACTTAAATTCTGCTTAATGGATAGCATGGGTACCGGACGACAAATAGAAATTATGGGATGGCAACCCGAAGGCTTCTGGGTATGGAACAACCTTGTAATTACCGAAGAAGGAATCGAAATTAAAATAGACGAAAACGGATGTTTCGACTATAAAGGTGTAGCCTATTACGTGCCTTCTGCCAATAGCATTTACGCAACCAACGCCTATAAATACGAAAGCCAAAAGCGCTTTATTGCGATTAAACGTGAAGTTACCTTGTACGAAGTCCTTCAACAAATGCGAAGAGTACACGGAACCCACGGACTTATGGGCGGACTATTCGCTATTTCTTCCATATTTCAGGACATCGCCGTAAAGCATCTAAACTCATTCCCTATTTTGTTTTTATACGGACCACCATCTACAGGAAAGGATCAGTTAGCAGATGGTATTCAATCCTTTTTAGGAATACCACAAACCGCCATTAACTTAGAAGGCGGAACTTCTACAGCAAAAGCACAAATACGAGAATTCGCACAATTCGGAAACGGGATTTCACAACTTTCAGAATACAAGCCTGGCGACCCAAAACTAGACGGACTTTTAAAAGGTTTATGGGATAGGCGTGGTTACAAGCGCGGATCTATCGAAAGTAAAGTAGCCACAGATTCCATACCTATTTTATCCTCTACCGTACTAACCGCCAATTTTGTTCCCGACCAAGAAGCTTTAATTACTCGATTTGTATGGTGTTTAATGGATAGGCAACAATTCTCAGAGGAAGACTCTCAGGCATACGACAAACTTTCAGACATTATTAAACGTGGCTACTCGCATCTAACCAACGAATTACTAAAGCATCGTTTGTTGGTGGAAAATAACTTTAAAGAGCAATACCGTGTGTTTCGAGACCACATGAAAAGTTTATTACCCAATGCTAACGCGCGTATGCTAACCAACATTTCTTGTTTTGGTGCAATTTATAAGATTTTAGAAAGCAAGGTAAATTTCCCATTTAACTTGGCAGACATTACCGAGGTATTTGTAAAAACCATCGAATTACAAATGAACAAACTTTCGAGCGCTAGCATTATTAATAGGTTCTGGGATTGTTTCCTTGCATCCTTACGAGGTCACGAAACAGACATTCTGCAACAAGGGCGTGATTTTAATGTAGAGGGAGACAAGCTATTCTTTCATTGGACTAATTCATACAATAAGATACAACGGCAATGGTACCTTCAATATAAAGAAAGCATACCAAGCAAAACCGTACTTTCCGATGCGCTTCAAAAAGAAGCTTCTTGGGTTGATAAAGTAAAAACATACAGATACGGCAAAGACCGAGTAAGCTCTGCTTTCTGTGTATGCCTTCAGGACTTGCCATTTGCAGAGGATATCAACATGGCTATTCAGTTTCAGCGAGACGATTTGCTAAAGCGTTCAGGTATTCCAACCTTGGAGAAATTCCCCGATAACGACGATAGCGAATCCCCTGCTACCCCTGATGAAAAAAATAATTTAAAAGATGAATGGGACGAAATGCCGTTTTGAAAGTCTTACAAGTCTACAAACATTATAACATATTGATAAAGAATAAATTAAATCAAAAAAAGTATGTAGATATGTTGTAGACTTTGTAAGACTTTGTAAGACTCGTATATCGAGAGTCTTACAAAGTCTACAAGAGTTAAGGCGTAAACGCTTGATAATCAAGTTTGTAGATTTGTAGACTTGTAAGAGTGAATTCATACCCCTATTACGTTTTTAAAAAATAAAAAAAAACTTGAAATGACATACACTTATGATGAGATAAAGCAGATTATAAACAACTGCAAAAGTTTAAGCGAACTGCATAAAACCGCAATAATTTTGGATTATTTAAGGCGAGAATCCCTTTTAAATTCGTATTTTAGTACTGGAATAAAAACCATGATATTCGGTAAGATAAAAGAATTGATGTAAATTTTGTTGTATTTTTTTTAATTGATGTTTGAAGAGCGCAAATTTCCCTTTTTTGCGCTCTTTTTTTTCGACTATAATCAAAATAATTACATCTATAATCTTATTTTTCATATATTTACATAAAATTTACAGCATGAATTTAGCTACTAAATTAGAGGACCAACCCACCATTTGCCAAATATATATTGGATTTAGTAATGAATTAGAATTGCTAAACCAAGTCGACTTGGCTCAAAATTTTTTTGATGCGAGCCCTTCTGGTAATTTTGAAAAAATATACGTATCTAAATCCAAGACATCATTCAGCGAACAATCAACTACCACACGTGCTGGCGATAGCTTTACACAGCGACTTCGTTTATCCATGCCTATTTCATCCTATAAACGAACTGAAAAAGTACGTCACTTAATGAAAACTAAATTTTTGTTGATAGAATTAAGCAACAAGCGCTTTCTGTTTTTTGGCCAAAACGACGAGCAACAAAACAAAAAAATAAGCGTCCGATTTTCTTCGGACGAGCGCACGGCAAATTTCGAATTTACAAACAGATCTATCTTTCCAATAGGCTACGCATTTTTGGAAGGTTATGGATTTCCTTACTTAATACCAAGCACCCTTTAAGATGAGCAATTTTTCAGAATTACAAACCAAGATAGATTCTTTAGAGCAAAAAAATAGATTGCTTGGCATTCCTTCCGAGTTTAAGATTATGGCGGAGGAGTGGAATATGATTCGTGCTAAGCTTAATCAACTTAAATTTATACTGGACAACCTAACTATTTCGGGCGGATCTGGTATTACTTCAATAAGTAGGGTTGTTCGAAATTTTCAAACCGCTGGACCTATTACATCCTTTGCTGCATTTATAAACAATGGCGCACAATTTACAATTAACCCTGGTCAGTTAGTCGATTTTAAATTCTTGCGATTTCCGAATGGATTTCAAGCTCCACCAGAAATTTACATTTTTTCATTACGTGGGTTGCAAGAAGGTATTTTTGGCGCTGGAGGAACTCGAATTTTACAAGAGCAAGATTTAGAACTAAAATTCGAACGACTTATTACCGCAGACGAAGCAGAACAGGAACCAAGCACACAAAAAATAACCTTTCCTAACCTGACTACGCAAAACATTGCGCAATGGCTTACAGCTCAAACCCCAGCCGTTACCCTGCAAGATGCAGAAGCAGGATTAGTTATTTTTAGAGGAACCATAAACGGACAAGATGCATCTTTCCTTTTTGTAGGACCAAGAAACACCTATGGCGTGGGTGCAGAACAAGCCGAAATGGCATTTTTTGAACCTTTGCAAGAGGCCCAAACCTCCGAAACCATTACCGTAGATGATGAGTTGTTTGCCTTAAGTACCAATCCTGTACAAAACAGGGTAGTTACTTTTGCCTTACAACAACTGCAACAACAAATTAACGACATAGAAACTGGCGGACCAAGCGGAGGAGTAACCGAACAACAAGTTAATGATGCTATAGCTTTAGCTTTACAAGATTATTATACAGCTACAGAAATAGACACTATAATTACTCAGTTAAATCAAGGCATCCCCGACGCCCCCCAAGACGGGAACCAATACGCGAGGAAAGACGGAGGTTGGGAGCAAGTACAAGCATCATCTGGCGGGCAACAACCAATCACCCAAGCACCACAGCTTGTAAGTGGAGTTGTGCAAGTAAATTTAAGTAATCCAATGGGAATATACAGTGATGCAACTGTAACCACAACAGAACAGTTTGAAGTTATTTCAAGAGCAGTTGTTGGAGGTATTCACGTATTTAAAGTTAATCTACCTACAGACCCGCAAATAAGCATTACAGGTGCAACTCCTTATGAGGGTACAGAGTTTATAGAAAACACTAATTTACTACTTGTCTTTGAGCGAATAGCCACAGGAAACAAGTATTATTTCTTGGAAATATGAGCGCATTAGGAAATAGTTTACGTAGGAGATTTGCATTGCAATTAAAAGATAGAGCTAATACATTTATAGGGAATGTAGGAAATGTTATTCCAACAAAAGAAGTTTTATCTGAAATGTCTACGGATTTATCTCCTAATGATATTCTTAATTTTAAAATTCAAAACAATAATATTTCTTGTTTTATTAATAAAAGTTATCGTTTTAACAATGAAGAATGGTTTAGGGGAGCTCCAGGTATTACTAGTGGACGTAATAACATGAATTATTTTATCGACTTAAAAGGCAAAGTAACTTTATGCAGAAGTTTTACTTTTTCTAACGGAAACAACAGGTTTATTTATTTACCTAATATTGAAAATGTACAAAATAGTTCTTTTAGAACAAATTCAGGCAAAAACTTAATTGTAATGCCTAAACTTATTAATCTTGGAACTACTTTAGGTAACGATACCGTATTTACACTTACTGAAGGAATATTTTACTTAAATAAATTTTTAAAAACAGCAAACAACGGAAATCCTGATGGAGATATAAAACCTGTTACTATTTATGTTGATAATTACAATACTCCTCCCAAACCAACCATCCTAAACACAACAGAAATAGGCGGTACATACGCAGTTTTAGATTTTGATAGCTTCCCTACACACACAAATAATTATTTAGGAGTGATGCTTTTTGAAAATGGTTTTTTTGTTGGCTTTTATGATGGCTTAATCTTAGGATTAACACCTGAAACAACATATACCTACACATTTATGTCCGTTGATGAATACTTCAACATCTCTCCTTTTTCAAAAGAAATACAAATTACAACTCTTGCAATAGACACACAAGCATTATTCCAAAACGCAGTGGCATATTGGAAGTTTAACGAAACTACACCTCCAAGTATAGATTTGATTAACGGCTACAATGGTACAGATGTAGGCTCAGGAATTACACGAGATGGAGAATGGGTAGATTTTGGTACAAATGGATCTTACATAGAAGTAGCTAACAATTCCGATTTTTCCTTTATTGATGCAAACGGAAATAATACTGATTTTGTGATTAAGACGGAGATTCAGATTAATACATTAAATACTAATGGAAATTGGCTTATTTCAAAAAGAAGTTCAAGTACAACAGGATTTGCTGAATGGCAATTAATTATTGCCTCAAATGGATTAAGTTTCAATATATTTAATTCTTCTGGCTCAACGATATCAACTGTTCCAGCATCACAAAGACCGTCTTTACAAATAAACACTCCTTACACTATTGTACTCTCAAAAAAAGGAGACACTATAAGAATAGCTTTAAACGGAAATGTATTTTATAGTGAAGTTTTAGATTCTAGTTTTCAAATGTTTGCAGGAACTTCTCCTGTTCAAATAGGAACTACTACTTTTCAAAACCCAATGAATTTAAGATTTATGGGAAAAATGAAAGAAACAACTATTTTAAAAGCTCAAGGTTGGGATGCAGGAGAAATTTCAGATAACTACAACAACGGCAATGGTACAACAATTTAAAAAATAAAGTGATGATTAAAACTTGGAAAACAAAGGAGAAGAAATGGTTTCAGCCGACAAACAAGAGGCACACGGTAAACGATTACATTTATATTGAAGTCAACTTTCCACGCTTAGGAAACACAGGCTTCTTAGCTAATGGGAGGTATTTCACTATTATAGACGGACAAAAACTTATTTTGCCTAATTCAGAATTTAAGACATTTGTTTCATTTGAAAAAGCAACAGAAATTGAAAACACTCTTATTCAGCAAGATTTCACCAACACTAGAAATATTGTTGAAGCTTTAAAAGAGCGTGTTGTTCAGTTTACTCTATTGCAAATTCAAAAAGAACATTTAGAAAATCCAATTGAAAACAACTACGGCATTTCAGTTGCAGATTTAGAAGAATGGGTAGAGCCTGAGCCAATCGATGAAGAAGAAGAAACTAATACAGAGGAGTGATGGGATTTTTACTTGCACCAATAGCCTTATTTCTGTTTGCCTTAGTAGGCACAGTTCATAGTGTAGTAACCTTACTTACTAACATTAGTCGTCGAGCGTTTTTTAAAACTACTTCTCAAGTTAAGTTTCAATTAGCATTCGATATCGATGTGTTTGGCAATTACTTATTTCGAGAAACTTGGAAGTTTTTGTTCGTAAAAAAGAACCTTCATAAAGTCTATTTAAGTTACGCCGTGTGTACGCCAAAAACATTCGGTGTATTTGGCGAGACTATCTCCAGCGCATTAGGCAGAGGAAGGCGTGACGGGTGGTTGTCTTTTTTTGGATGGCTATTTTCTTGGCTACTTGACATTATTTGGTTTACCGATTGGTTTAAGGGCGGGCATTGCAAAGCTTCAATAATGACAGATCAGCGAATTCATGAAATAAGAAAATCTTTTAAATAAATGCTTTCAGACGAGAAATATCAATTAGTACCGGCAGAAATTACACCCTACCTCTTGCCGTTTATTGCGTTAGAGTTCGAAGTAAAGGAACAAGCAATATACGGCAACCTTATGGCTAAAATTATAGATATTTCCACCAAAACCACACTTGGCAAGATGATACGCCTAATGTGTGTTAAGTCGGGCGTTCCGTTTAAAAAAACGGACAAATACACGATTTTCCTACGCATAGAAAACAACCCCAATTTAAAAAAATGGGAAGGCAAGCTGTATAAATTAGAGAGTGGGAAATATTCCTTTCTTAAACTTACCGAAGAAGGAACCCTACTGCTTAACTCGCATTTCGAAAACATCTTTTCCATGTCGATGCTTTACTTTTTAGAAGGCTACTTGTCCAGGAACCCAGACCAAGGCCTCCGAAAAGGAATAGACCTATTTATGATTAAGTACGATTTATATAAGTATGAAATAGATCCCGAAACCATTCGCCGAAAGTTTTACCGCTATCGCCAACAAAACAAGCGAATTAACTTTTTTCAGCAAGCACCAAAAAAACCCAAAGCACATGTCACAACCTAATACAGATACAAGTTTAATCTTTGTTTCAAACAAAGAAACTATGCCACTCAACGCGCAAACACCTCACGCCATTGTGCATGCAATAAACAAACTATTGGATGTAAATGTACCTCACTTTATACTATCGCTACCTTTTGCTTTCGGCTTACCAGAAGCCCTAAAGTTAGTATTCGATGGTTTAGATTACCGCGATTTGTACATTATGCTACTTTCATTTGGCTTGATGTTTTTTTCGTTCACTTTCGTTTTTTTTATCGATTTTCTTACAGGAATAGCCGCTTCAAAAAAAATAGCACAACTTACCCAAGAAAAAGAATACATCAAATCAGACCGCCTTTGGCGTAGCATTTGGAAGCTTGTCGCATTGTTTTCTATTATATTTCCAATGGCATTATTTGGCTTTCTTTTTTACATTCTAGAAATGAAAGCAATGTACTACAGCTTAAACTTCATCCTTATACTTTTTGTGTTACTCGCTGTTTTTTCCGAAATACATTCCATAGGCGAAAACATAAAAAAACTATACGACCACAAACCAAAGTTTTTCGACTTTTTCGATATGATTGCCAAAGCAGTCGAAAAGTTATTCGTTAAAAAAATAGATAAACTCCACTAACATGAAAACACTTGAAAAACGTTTAAACGCTTTAGAAGAAAAACTACTCACACCAGAAAACTTTAGCGTACGAGAATACTTAAATTTCGGAAGATTTTCGGTAGTTTCAGAAAACGACCGCTTACTTATTCTTGAAGAATTTGAAAAACTTAGCACAGCGGAACAACAACAAAACTTATCTATCTTATGGGCCATTCAGCCCTACAGAACACACTTAGGATTCCCGATGTTTATTACCTGCGGAAAAAGAACCCACGCCCACGAGTTAAGAAAAGGCAGAAACGGAAACTCTACTCATCTATGGGGCGCTTTAGATTTTACGTGCAGTTCTGAGGATGAACTGAGAAGCTATTCAGATTTGTTTTCCTCTACTTGGATTGGTGGATTTAAGTATTACCATAAAAACAGATTTGTACATATAGACATTAGTAATAACAGACGTTGGTAATGAAACATATTACTTCCCTACTTACTTTTTATAAAGAAAACGAACTTTTACTTCTGTACATTTGTTTACTTTTATCCATTGTTTTCTGGAACAGATCCTGCACTGCAGAACCAAAAGTAATTACTAAAACAGTAACTACACCCTACATACATGGCGCATTCACCTTACCCGTACAACCAAGACACGAGGTTCTCGATATTGATTCTCTTGTTAAAAGCATTAAAGACACTCTTCGTCCTGATGTGGTGGTGCGCGAAAAGCTTATACAAATTGCTTCCGAAGAAAACACAAAGCTCCTCGAAGAATACCAATCTTTAAAAGACGAATACGAAAGATATAAGCTCTTCCAGTCCTTTACATCCGTAAAAGAATTTACCCACACGTTTGAAGATGAACGTTTGCAAGTAAATATACAAGGCTTTGTTCGTGGCGAAGTTTCATCCCTTACGCTACCAAGTTACACCATCAAGCCTATTGATGTAGAAGTAGAAATCCCACAAGCAAAAAATAAACCTTGGTCTATCGGTCCTTATATCGGATATGACTTGCACCGGCTAGAACCTAGTTTTGGGGTTTCAATAAACTATAGTTTAATCAAATTTTAAAAACACAAACAAATGAAAGAACGATTAAAAAAATTAATTATCATCAAAGAAGACGAAAACTTACCACCATTAAATAAAATGGTGTTGCTTAAAATTAATCTTATTGATAAAAATGATGAGAAACATAATTTTAAAGACTTAGCTCCTGGCAGAAGATACTTCAATGGTCAAGGGGGGTTTTCTTATCAGCTGTACCACCCTTTAGTTGGAAAAATGAAAGACTTTGTTGTTATTGGATGGTTACCTATACCCACAGATGAAGAATTAGAATACTAAAAAGTTACACAATAAATCGACTATAATCGTATATTTGTAAACTCTTTCACTTTTCGACATTAAGTGATGACTTTAATTTTGCCCGAGCCTGCATTTTATATGCAGGCTTTTTTTTTGGTACCCAAAAAACCTGTCACACCCTATTTCTGACTCTAGTCTTACTATTGTATAAAATTAAGATCATGAAGTACAATAGATCCATTTTTGAAATAAGCAAAGGCGAATGGGCGTTTCATATCCCTTCACTTTCTACGTGGTTACCAAGCGTCGTTTCGTTATTAGAAGGCAAAGCAGTTAACCTTCCAGAAGTAGAACAAAAAGCCGTTGTTAATTTTATTTCACCAAAAGGAAACGTAGTAGATTCTGAACGTGTACTAACAGGCGATTACCAAGGCGACTTGGTAGGATTTGTTTCTTGCATAGGTCCTATGTTTAAGTATTCCGACTTATGCACCAAAGGAGCCGACCGAGTGGTTAGAGAGCTTCAATTGCTTAATTCTATAGACCAAGTAAAAAGCATCATTCTAAACATAGACGGACCGGGCGGAAGTGTTTCGGCTGTTTCCTTGTTTCAGGAATTCGCTACCCAAAAACAAAAACCAATTGTCGCGCTGGTAGATTTGTGCGCATCTGCACATTATTACGCCTCTTGTTTAGTAGCAGATCACATCATGGCCGCCAATTCTATTTCTTCTCAAATAGGAAGTATAGGTGTAATGATTTCATTTGCCGACAACAGAAAGTACCTAGAAGAAAAAGGATACGTATTTCACGAGATATACGCTCCAGAAAGCGAGCATAAAAACGAAGCATTTCGTCTTGCTCGCGAAGGAAACTACGATTTAATAAAAGAAGAAATGCTTTCTCCAACTGCGCAAAAATTTCAGAATGCAGTACGCCAAGCAAGACCTAACCTAGTTGAAGCCACTGGCGTACTTACAGGAAAAACTTTTGAAGCAGAACAAGCTTTAGAATACGGACTAATAGATAGCATTGGCAACCTTCAAAAAGCCGTTCAAGTGGCTATGATGCTTGCCGAAACTAAACGTGTAACCCAATATTAACCCAAATACTTAAATCAAATGAAGCGATTACAAACAACACTCGCGCTAATTTTTTCGGTTTTAGGAATTGAAAAACTTCCCCAAACAAGCGGGCAAGTTTCTTTTTCTGACGACCAAAAAGAAAAACTCCTAAAAGAATTAGGACAGAAGGATTATGACAGCATGATTGCTGCCATTAACAAAGAGCTTAAGACCGTGCAAGAAGATGCAGGACTTAAAGCGGAAATTGAAAAAGCAAAGGCTGAATTTCATCAAGTCCTTAAAGAACAAGGATACAATGATTATGAAATTGAATCCATTGCCTCTACCACCACTGCAGAAAACGAGGACAAAACCGCTGCAGAAGCCTTAGCTAACTTCCAAAAAGAAGTAAAAGCGTACCAGAAAAAAACCGACTCTTTAATTAAAAAGTTAATGGAAGAGGAGGAGCCCGAAAAGGAACTTATAAACCAAAATAAAATGAATGTAGCACATTCCGCCACACACTTGTTTGGCGAAGCAAAGGAGTACAACTCCCTAGAAAGGCCTTGGAACCAAAAGGCAGCAGGTTTAACAACCGCTAAAACCGACTGGTCAGATTCTGTACAAGGTAAAGCAAACATCGAAAAGCTAAACGGCGACATCGATTTGTTTTACAGAGAAAACCCTCGTTCGGTAGAATCTTTATTTAGAGACATGGACGAGCTTCCATCTTTCTGGCCAAGAAGATTAAACGTAGACGATAAAGTTTCAGACGGTAAGATAATGACCGATGAAATTACACAGGTTAGAAAATTTGATTGGTTACCAAAAAACAATCAATTAATTCAGCCAGAAGTGCGTCAGATTTTCCCTGTGCAAATAGACTTAGAGTGGGAAGGTTACGATCTTCAAAAAATTGAAACTTCTTGGTTAAACACCTTATTCAACAGAGAAGGTTCTCAGCCTTACAAAATGACTTTTGTTCAGTTTTTACTAACTGAAATCATGAAAAAGGCACGTCAGGAAGATAGAATTTCTTCTATCAAAGGGGTTTATGTAGCTCCCGTAAAAGGACTAAAAGTACCAGGAAGAGCCATCAACCGTCAAAATGGTTTGTTACAGCAATTGTACCGTGCTATTTATGTAGAGAAAAAAGTAAAAGTACCTTCTATTGGCGAGTTTACTTTTGAAAATTCTGTAGATTACGTTCAACAAGTAATTGAAAGCAACTTAAAAGAAGAAATTAAATCAAGAACAGATTTAGTTTATTACTTAGAGCCTGCGCATTTACGTGCATTCAAGCAACGATATAAAGTTTTATTCGGTACAAACAATGATTTTACCAAAGAAGACATGATGAAAATTCCAGAGTATGAAAACATAAGATTTCAGCCATTGGTAGACCTTGCAGGAACTGGCGTTCATTTTATCACATTTGATGATAACATTGAAGTCTTAGAAAACATTCCAAATGAAAAAGGTTTGATTACTTTCGACATGCAGAAAAGACAAATCTTCGGACACGGAGACTACAAAATGGGATGTGGATTTATACACATGGGAACTAAAGTAGCCGATGATGCTCCAGAAGCATTTAAAGTACAAACAGTTTGGACAAATGGTGTATTCCCATTCAAGAACGATTTCTTCGTGCCAGCATTCGACCACGGAAATGGCGAGTTAGATTTAGCGTACTCCAACGTACATATAGACAGCAACTTTAAAACAGACATTACAGAGGTAAAGAATGTGTATGCAGGTCAAGTTGTGCGTATTAAAGGAAACACGCTAGCAACTGGTGCATTAAAAGCAAATGCAGAAGCATTTAGCTTAGCTGGAAATGAAGACTTTGACTTTAGTACAGGAGGTACTATAAAGTTAATTGTTCAAAAAGATTTCACTTTAAGAGAAATTTCTAGAACAGCTACACCAGACCTTACTCCAACAGATCTATTTACTTTCTCAGGAAATAGCATAGATGTAACAGATGGACTAAACCAAGCATTTAACGGGTCAGCTACTACCTTAGCTAGCATAGACAACGGTGTAGAGCAACAAAAGTTAACCATTACCAACACTGGTTCTGCTAACTTAACGGTAAACAGCATTGCAGGTAAGATTTCTCTTACTGCAGGAGCAGTAGTTAAACCAGGAGACAAATTAGTACTTGTTTACTCAGATGGTATTTGGATTGAACTATCCAGAACAATAGCTTAATAATAACACAAAGGGGAGCACTCCTCCCCTTTTTTAAACCCTTTTTTAGTCATGAGAATAGTTGACAAAGACAGAACAAAAACAAGCGCAGGAGGCGCAAGAGCAAAATCTCCTAACCTTACTATTATGAAGGTAGAAGATTTGCTAGAAAGACCCATCAGAAATGCCAAAGGTGTTTTAATGATTGGTAATTTTGCCATGAAAGTAGGAAAAGAGCCAGTACGTTTGTACGCAACCCCAAGCAAGCAGATTCCATCTTTCGAAATGGAAGGAGACGAAGATTCGGCATCTATCACCAAAAACTTTGAAGCTTTTCACCCGGGTGATACCTTAGAGATTCAAGAATTTATTCAGGAATTTACAGACCAAGAGGTAATTATGATTTACGGTGCTTGCGACACTCCAGATAAAAAAGTATTTGGCGAGCCGTGTGCAGCTATGAAAATGAGAGCTTCATTGGTGGACGATCAGGATATGTTAGGTTACAACCTTACATTTACCCAGATGAATAAAGATACTACCTTACCAGGCTTGTATCGTGGTCCAATGCCAACGGCTAACTTTTTCCAAGCAACAAGCGAGGATTTATCCCTTACCCAAGAAAATGGCGTATTGGTAAAGCTTGCATCTTCTGAGCTTGGCGAAAGTGTAGATGTGGTAGAAATTGATTTAGAAAACAATCAATTTGTTACCATTGCAGGCGGTGGCGGAACTTCTCCGCAAGTTATAAATGATGGTGCTACTACCGAAGCAACCTTTGTATTAAAGGACGGAACAGCATTTATCGGTTTAGAAGGTTCGCGCATTACGTTTGAAGTATTTGTTGCAGGAAATACCACCTTTTTAATCGAAAGAAATAGAAGTTAAACTTTTTTCATTTTGTGTTTAAATTAGCGAAAATACCCCTCCCACGAGGGGTATTTTTATACCTTATTACCTGTCACACCCTAAACCGAAACCCCTCAGTATTTTTACGTAATAACACTAATAAAATTCGTGTATCATGGAAAAATCAGAAGTAGTAAAAATTATGTTGAGCGAAAGTTCAGAAAAACAAAAGTTTTCTGAGCTGGTAATGGCGCTAAGCAAAGCCGAACACCCTAACTTAACACTAGTATCGCATTACAACCGTAGCGGTTACTCTAAAAGTAACTTTTCTACCTTAGTGTACGATGTAAAAAAAGCCTTCAATATTAAAGCATCAGACATGCGTGTGGTTACCAAAAAAGAAAAGGTAGATGTAGCTACTAGCGAAGCTTCAACAGAAGAAGTAAACAGCATCGAAGTAAATGCAGAAGAAGTAATTGCAGAAGAAGTTTCAACAGAAAAAACAGACTTAGAGCTGGCTAACGAAAAGCTAGCAGAAATAGATCTGTCTTCTGCTAACTATCATCAAGAAATAGTTCCGTTAGCTAATGAGCTTGCGCAACTTCTAAACTTAGAGTTGCCAGGAAAAAGCAAAGCGGTTTTAGTTTCCTTTTTAGAAGAGCAAAAAAAAAGCTTAGGCCAACAAGCTTAAGAGAGTTATTTCCCTTTCTGGATGATGAAGGATGCCCCGATAAACTAAAAATTTTAGTTTCCGATATGCTTACTTACAGAAGTAAGTTAAACAAGTGCAGAGCACAGTTCATTGAAGAACAAGCGCGACTTTCAGAAAAGAAACGCTTGCAACTAGCAAAAGATGCGGTTGATTATTTTGAAGCCAATCAATTATGCTTTAATGAGCTAATGCACTATCGGGAAGAAAAAGAAATTTTAGGAATCCATCCCATTTTCGAAAATGAAATGTTGGATGAAGAAATAAAACTCCTTACCAAGTTTGAAGCATTAAAAATGTACAAAAATCTAGCTTCAAAAATTTCCAGAGAAAAAAAGAAACTAAGCAAAGCCAAAACACAAAAAAGCCAAAAAGCTATTCAATTAGTAATAGATCGCGCAGAGAAAAAAAGAAAAAAGCTGAAAGCCAAAATAGATGAATAGATTCTTCGACATAACAAGTCCGCAAAACCCCACAACAAAACAAAAGGGTTCTTCTGTATTCGAAAGCAAGTACATTAACATGCATTGCCAAAAAATAGCAATGTTAGAAGAAGACATCAAGCGACTACCTACTAAAGAAGAATTCTTTTTCCTACAGACCGAGAATTCGTTTAATGCGTTTACGTTTATTCCGCTTATCGCTCAAAAAACAACCGTAGAGCATCTGCATATATGCACCTACTCCATATCTAGGCGTGTAATAGACGCATTAATTGAATTGCATGATAAAGGGTATTGCGAACGAATTACGCTGATGATTTCAGATTCACTTATAAAACGAAACCCTACCACCATGGATATTTTGGCGGGTCAGGTAGCTAGCCGTTCCAATTTTGAAGTATTCTTTTCCTGGTCCCACGCAAAAGTTAGCCTGTTAAAAACAAAACAAGCTTTTTACGGAATTGAAGGTTCCGGCAATCATTCCGAAAATGCTTTTTACGAGCAGTACTTATTTTTTAATTCAAAACAAGCCTATGAATTCCGCAGACAACTCTTCGACAATGTTACCATCCGTGCTAAAGCTATCGGAGGAGCAATTGTCCCAAATTGAAACCTTAGCCGCAACTAATTACGCCCCTCGCACTATTGCGAAGTATTTGGATGTAAACGAAAAGGTTTTTGTAAAAGAATGGAAAGAACCTACCTCCTTAGTTAGGCACCATTACGACCGTGGCATTTTAGAAGCAGAATTTTTAGTAAACAATGGCTTGCTTCAATTAGCCAAGGCAGGAAATATTACCGCTTCTCAGGAATTTAGAAAAATAGCCGAAGCTAAGCGAGTAGAAGAATTAAAAAATCAAATCCTTTTTTCTGATGAAACTTGAAGATATAACCTTAGAGGATATTCAAGACTTTATTGCTAATGGTCCTCGTGAAGAAGCTCCGCAAGAAGTAGTACAGTTGCTGGAAACTATGGAGAAAATTAGAGGGATGCACATTCGCTTTAATTCTAGGGATCATATTATAAAGCATCTTCAAAAAGTAGACGGACACTCCTACTATTTAGCCGCCAAGTTTTACGACATGGCTATGGAGTACTTTTATGCAGAACGCCAAATTCCAAAATCGGCATGGCGTAACATTATTGCAGAAAAAATGAATAAAGCCATTACCTTAGGCTTTAAACTAGCAAAAGACACTTCCGATATTACAAAAGTAGTTTCTAAACTAGAAAGCTTGGCAAAAGTGCTTCAACTGGATAAAGAAGATGCAGAAGAGTTCCCAGAAGAGTTGCTAAGCAAACCATTTAAGATGTACACCATAGACGAAGAAATGTTAGGCTTACCAAAGCTAGACAGATACAAGCTAGCTAAGTTTATAGACGATTTCCCAGACCTATCCGAAAGAGAACGAAATGCCATTCGAGAAGAAGCCGGACTAATTCCTTTTAAACTAATCAAAGAAGATGCCGAAAACCCAAGGCTACAAGCAAAGTAATACAGAAGCTCGCTACGCAACTATAATCAAACAAGTGATAGATGTTGCCAAACCACAGCACGTTAAGCTAGTGGCTGGGCGTGGTACGTCCAAAACTACGGACATATTAGCGGACCGAGCAATAGATGTTTGTTACGAAATGCCAAGAGCACGTTTTGCCATAGTTTCAGACACGTATACCAATGCGCTTCAAAACGTAGTCCCTTCCATTATTGAAGGTTTCAACAGAAAAGGATGGATAGAAGGCATACACTACGTTACAGACATAGCTCCGCCCGAGCATTTCAAAAAAAATTACAAGCCTGTACTATCGTACAAGCATACGATTTCTACCTATTTAGGTAATTTGTTTAAGATTGGCTCGCTAGATCAGGTTTCATCCGTTGCGGGGGATTCTTACCAACATATATTCGGCGACGAAAGCAAGTACCTAAACCCCAAGAAACTTAACAAGCTTATGCCTGCTTTACGTGGTTATCCTGAGGCGTGTGCCTCTCCTTTTTATTTGGGTACCACATTTACCACAGACATGCCTAATGTAACTATAGGAGACCACGATTGGATCCTGAAAGGCGCAGAAGAAATGAATTCTGATAATTTTCAATTAGCCTTGCAAGTTGGTTTGGTGGTAAATCAAATAAAAATAGACATGAAGGATGCGCACGACAAAGGGCATCACGACACCGTAAGGAAATTACAAAAGAACTTAATCAGGTGGACAGAACGGCATTACAGAACAAGAAAGAATCTTACTTTTTTCCATGTTATTTCTTCGTTTGCGAACGCTTCAATATTAGGCGCAGATTACTTCATTAATTCGCTTAAAGATTTAGGAATGGAAGAAGCCAAAGCTTCTATCTTATCATTTAAGCCAAACATAGAAAAAGGCGAACGTTTTTATATTAACCTAAACGAAACTCACTTTTACAATGATGGAGTAAACAACGATTTTTATTTAAGCCAGAAGCTAAACGAAGAATTCCGCCAAAGCTCACTTGCGTTAAGGTACCTAAACCACAAGAGGCCAATAGACGGAGGAATGGACTTCGGAAATCAAACCTCATTAGTAATTGGTCAGGAGCTTGGCAATAAGTATCGAGTGTTAAAGGAATTTCACACCCTTGCGCCAGAAAGTAGCAAAGAATTAGCTAAGAAGTTTTTAGATTTCTTCGAAAAGCATCAAAACAAAGTACTTTACTTATACTACGATAGAGCAGGAAACCAATACCAACAAATCAAGAAAGATTTTGCAACCGAGATAAAAAACCACATCGAAAAATACGAAGGAACTGCCACAGGTTGGAAGGTTGTGCTAATGTCTAAAAATCAAAGCACCATTTACCAGGAAGAAGAATACTTGTTCATGAAAAAGCTAATGGGCAACTACTACAAGCGTTTACCCGAATTGCTAATAGACGAGTTGCAATGCCCAAATTTAAAATCGAGTTTAGAGCTTACCAAAACTAAAATTTCTAAAAACAAGACTGGCGCTATACTTATTCAGAAAGACAAAAGCTCGGAGAAGTTACCTCTTAAGCAATTACCAAGGTACTCGACTAATTATTCAGATGCTTTTAAATACTTACTTTTCCGTAAAAATTGGGTAGATCTATCGAAAGGGCGAAGCAGTTATGTTTCTTCAGACCCTGGGGTTTATTAAAATAACCTTCAACTAGCAACTATCTTAAACAAACCTATACTTTTGAAATGAAAACCAAAACAAAAGCGGGTATCGGGCGCAGCCCGATTTTTTTTGGCAAAAAAAGAGGGCTTATAATAAGCCCTCATCTGCAAATGACATATAACTATCACTCGTTATAATAACGTGGTCCAGTATAGAAATATCGAGGAGTTGCCCCCCTTTTTTTAAACGTTCTGTAATTTTCAAATCTGGCTGACTTGCTTTAAGTGCTCCCGTTGGGTGGTTGTGCGCCAAAATAATAGCGGAACCTTTCGCAAGTAACGCAGTACAAAAAACTAAACGAACATCTACTAAACAGGCATCTAATCCGCCCGAAGATATTTTCTTTACACCTAAAACATTGTTTGCCCGGTCTAAAATCATCACATAAAATTCCTCGTAAAAATCGACCATTTCATCGGTGAACCAATTTCGGAACACTTCAACTGCGGTTCTGGAACTGCTTACCTTTCCGTAATCAAATCCCGAACGCTTGTAACTTAGTTGAATTTCTCTAATTTCCCTAACTTTATTAGTACTCATATCCCCCCTCTTTTAATTGTGCTTGGTTTTCGTCCTTAAAAAGCTGGACAATTTCAAACGCCTGGTTAAACGTGTTTTCGGTGTTCATCGCGAAGCATTCAAAATCGGCATCGCTAAAGAGGTGGGAAATTCCTTCTAATTTTAGAAGCATTTTAACGGCATCTTTCAAGCAGAAAGAGTTATCTTTGCCGTAACAATAAGAGTTTTGCATGATAAAAAAATTTTGTTGTTAATCTTAAAAGCGAGGATGCCCCCTCGCTTTTTTCTATATGTAAATATACTGAAAACCAACGCTTTAAGCAATTTTTAAAGCGTTTTTTTTTGTTCTTATCTTAGCTTAATCTTTATAGTTTAAAAAATTATCTTGGTATACACTACATAAGTGTTTTGTATGCTTATTAAAAAAAAATTTGGCGTAAAATGCTAAAAATCAGCACCACAACCCCAAAACTAAAGTTTAGTTTTGGGGTTGTGTTTTCGAAGCCCCACCCCGCTCAAAACCTGAAACGCAATTTTAAGACCCTCATAAAAATAGATATATGGCGACCACACCCGCACCCGCTCGACCTTCAAGCCTAGAAAAACCAACCAACTAGACTAATTAACCAACCAATTTAAAGGTGTTGTTACTAGCATTGCTTACCTGTCACACCCTAACATCTATCTATGTACTAACATTGTACTATACAATAAGCTATGAGTATCAAGAGAGTATATACAGCCATTAAGCGCATGAGAGAGTTAACACATGCAGGTGTTCCCTTTAGTATGGAGTTTGTAAAGTATAACAGAACCAACCAAACAAGCGGACACAAGGTAGTACATAAGGCACTACTAAGAACAGGCTACTCCTCAGAACACTCTAGTCTAAGCGATACGCTTATTGCATATACCGATATCGAAACAGGCGAAAACCGCCAATTTTATTTACCACTGCTAACAAAATTCAACGGAATATGTTTGAAATAATTAATGATAGATCAGGAGCTGCGCTCGTACGTTCAGATAATGTAGCTTTTACCTTTTCTGTTCACGACAATAACCCAAGAGAGTTTGACAAGTACAGGACGAAGTCCGATTCATTGCAATGGGATAAACAGGCACACATAGGGGAGTTTATGATATTTCCATACGGAGATTATAACGATTTACCTACGCTTATTAAGAACATTATCGCTAACAATCCAACTGCTCCTGGTTTACTCGCAAAGAAAAGAGACCTCGTGTGGGGGCAAGGACCACAGCTGTACACAGAAACTATAGAGAACGGCACGTATAAGCGCATGTGGGTGCAGGATGACGAAGTATTAGAGTGGCTTAACTCATGGGACTATAACGATTACCTTATGAAATGTGTAGTAGACTACAACCACATGGAGGCTACATTTACCAAATTTGTACAACGCAAAGGCGGACGCATAGGAAAGCCTAAGTTTATACGTTTAGAGCATGTAGCTACAGATAGAGGTAGGTTAGCTGTTCCTATAAATAGCAAGCAACAACTAAAACCCACGCACGCAGTGGTTACGGATTGGGGATTCAGATCCGTTAATGCTATAACAGACTACCGCGCTTACAGACTATTTGACTATACCAAGCCGTTTGCCTTTACCCACGCTATGATGTATAGCAACATGTACAGCTTTTGCCAAGATTACTACACCGTACCGGACATTTATGGCTCATTGGAGTGGATTAGAAGAGCAACTGCCATTCCTTTTATCCTTAAAAACCTTAGCGATAATTCACTAAACATAAAATACCACATTGAAAGTCCTGGAAAGTTTTGGGAAAATAAGCGCGAGCAAATCGAAAGCCAATGTTTAGCCGACAATGTTAAGTTTAAAGAAAGCATGTTTATTGAATGGAAAAACGATTTCCTTCAAAAAATAGCCACAGTGTTAAGCGGAGAAACAAATGTTGGTAAGTTTATTCATACAGAAAGTGTTCTTTCCGTTGATGGAGTCAATTTACTAGAATCAGGCTGGAAAATTAAAGAGCTTGACCAAAAAATTAAAAACTTTGTGGATTCGCAAATTACCATTTCAAATAGAGCAGACCGAGCCGTATCTGCAGGAATTGGATTGCATGGTGCCTTAGGAAATATAAACGAATCTGCAAGAAGCAACTCAGGATCGGAACAATTGTATGCGCTTAAAAACTACTTAGCTACAGGCATTCATATTCCTGAAACTATTATTACCAAGCCTCTTAATTACGCTTTAAAAGCCAATTTCCCTACAAAAAACCTTAAAGTAGGATTTTACCACATGGCAGCTAAAGCAGAAGAAGAAATACACAGCGGAGACCGTATGAAAGAACAAATTAAAGAAGATTAAGATGAAATTACTTTTTAAAGATAGCACATTCCCAGAAGTTGCAAGAGATTTGCTAGGTTTCCTAGATGCAGACATCGAGCTTAAGTATATGCGTTCAGACATACGTTCTGCCACTAAAGAAATAATCAAATTAGTAGGTAATGAAGTTTACGCAATTGCTGTTTCAGCATTCGAAAAAGAAGAGCCAACTGCAATTGAGCTAGAACTTGTAGAATATTTCCAATTACCTATTTTACTGAATGCTTACCGCCTTTACGCTCCAACCAACGACCTTCGCCACAGCAACGATGGGCGTAAGATGCGAAACACCAACAATGAAGCAAATCCGTTTCAATGGATGATAGACCGCGACAACGAAAACCTAGAGCGTAAATATTACCGATATTTGAACGATTTAATTTCGTACTTGTCAAAATTTGACAAATTCATTCAAACTATTTACTATCAAAATTCAAGAAAATTACTGGTATATTCTAGTGATGTTTTCGATGAGCATTTTCCTATTAATTCCAGATTGCTTCACTTAAAGCTTTCGCCTGGACTAAAAAAAGCCGAAAATCAAAAGCTGATGCCTATTTTAGGTGAAAATCTATTTCAAAAATTAAAACAATCAATTAAAGAAGATTTTCCTGAAGAAATAGAATACTACCCAGATGAAGCACCAGCAAACCAACCAAATCCCGAAGAAGAGGAAGAAGAGCCTAAGCTTACTCACATAGAAAGAGAAATTCTAGAAAAATGCCAAGAAGCTTGCGTTTATTATTCTCTAGCTTGGGCAATGAAGCGTTTAAGCGTACAGCTGTTTCCAGAGGGCGTATTACAGCAATATGTAGGAGACAGAAATAATACCATTTCCAAAAAAACACCCGAATTTATGCAGTCTCAATTAGCTGCGCAAGAATTCAGCAAAGATGCGGAAGATGTTTTTTTTACCATTCAAACACTAGTTGCAGAAATAAAAGAAACTACAGAAGTAGAAAGTATTAAACTGATAAAAGACTTTCAAAACGAAGCAAAAAATAAATTCTTTTCAACTTAAATAAACACAAAAATGAAAAAAGTAAGCTTGTTTTTAAAATGGCTACGCGCCTATTTGTTCCCAACTAAGTTAGAACGTATCAACAAAAAACTTAGAAAACCTGCCATAGAAGCAGAAAAAAAACGAATGGACCTCAAATTAGCAATACGTAACCATGTGCGTAAGAAGTATAATGTTACCTACGACAAACGATCCAAATTTATTCCTATTAAAGGGGTAAAAACATTCGAGGTTTATCAGGACTTAATTCATAAATTTGAAAAAGAATTAAAAAATACAAACCTTCAATTAACCACCGATTTACGCTTTAAGTAATGCACGAAATAGTACTATCCCATAACAATAAGAGGCTTTATATGCCTGAGCATTTAGGCGAATGCAATCCTGAGCAATTCGCCCAAATGTGCAACCTATTGTTTGCTTACCAAAACAAAAAAATAAGCCTAGATGCATTAAAGTACCAAGCGGTTTACTACTTGCTAGAAATGGAAGCTTCAACCAAGAAGCTAAACAAACTGGAAGAAGAGCAAAAACAAGCCAACATATATATGCTCTCCGAATTAGTAGCTTCTTTTTTTGAAGAAAATGACAGAGGACATTTACAAGTCAAGCAAGATTTCAGAAAAAACCCGATGCCAACTATACCTACAACTTTCGGGAGGCTTACAGGGCCTAAAGATAATTTTGAGGATATGCCCTTTGGGCAATACCTAGATGCTTTGGATATTTTTGGCAACTACTTTAAGCATCCAGAAGTTTCACTTCTTTACGATTTAGCCGCTACGCTTTACACTCCTAATGGCGTATACGACCCAAGTATTGTAAAAAAGCAATCCAAGGCCATGCGTAAATGTTACTTCGGACACATTTACGGAGCTTACATGCTACTAGCAACTTTTCAGCATAAAATTAATACCACAGTTGTAATGGTAGAGGGTAACGAAATAGATCTATCGGTTCTCTTTCAGAAATCCCAACACCAAAAAATAACGCAATACGAAGGTTTAGGAATGAAAGGTACCGCCTTTGTATTGGCAGAAAGCAGTGTATTTGGCGATTATGAGAAAATACGCAAGCAACCTATGTGGGACATACTTATACGCCTATACGACATACGCATTAGAGATTTGGAAGAATTAGCCCAAGCCAAAAAGCGTGAAACTGAAATGAAACAAAAAACCAAAAAACGATGAACCTATTAAGTAAGATTTTGGACTACGGACTAATGCTCAAACAAGTTATTCCGGCTATAGATGAAGTTGCAATGGTTTCTTCAGACGATGAAATTATTAACTTACTCCGAGACTTAAAAACAAAGAAAAATCTTTTGGTAATAGTAGAACCTGAAATACCAACCGAAGGCACGCAAGATGCTGACAAAGATTTAATCATGATGCAGTTTATTGTGTTTCAAAAAATCGCAGATAAGTCCTCCGTAATGGAAAAGCTTCAACTTAAGGATGATGTATTGAATATCATTTACAAAATTCATTCCCAACTGAAGTTAGATCATGCTCAGGTAAGCGATTATGCATTTCAGTTTGGCGAAGAAGAAAATTTCAGAAGAGAGTTACCCAATACAGACCCACGTTGTTTACTAATACGTTTTTTAGACACCAAAAGCGTTCAAAAAACACCGCTAGACAACCAAACACCCTACACAGGTTGGACGCTTACGTTTAATTTGAAATTTAGCTGGTAATGATAAACAGGCAGACACAAATAGCTAAGGCCTTAGAAGGTAAGTTTATTCTTAGGTCTGTAAAAGAAGTAATTCCAGACCTAAAAAGTGAAATGGCATCCAATATGCAAAGCTTTACAACCAACCGAGAAGGAAAGTTTGAAGCTACAGAAAAAGGACTTGTTTTTAGGCACGCCAGAACCAACCGATTTATAGACATGCGCAAACGCCAAACCAATAACGGAATGGTTACCAAAAAAAATTACCCCATACACAACAAGCCTTTATTTGGCTATGCAAACGAGATAGTTTGGCGCATTTCTTTCGGTTTTACGCAAAAAGCAAAAGACGAGCTTATGAAGATGCACGGGACTAAGTTCTAACACCCCCAAATCTATGTGTTTACCTTTTCAAAAATTTACCTATTTTTGAAACACTAATTTTAAACACAAAAAAATGAACACAGAATTAACCATTCTTATAGTAGTTGTTGTTTGCGCAGCTATTATATTTTTTGCTATTAAACCTAGCAAAAAAGCAGAACAACAAAAACAAGAGTTTTTGAAAAATCAAAAAGAAGCAGAAGACAATCTTAAAAAAAGCTCCCAAGGCTTAGATTATGAAATGCTAAAAGCGCTCAACCAAATTAACCACAACACCAAAGTGCTTAAAAATATTCAGGTTTTTTACTTGATTATTTCAATTATTGGTACATTAATTTTAATAACTAACATTTCTAAATTATGAGAAAATTAATTTTACTTTTTATATTATCCATCCTTTTTATTGGATGTGAAGGAAACAACCAACCAAATGGATGTATTGTTATTTTCGATTTTATTAAAAAAGACCTTAATTACCCAGAAGAAGCCAAACATCACTTCTTAGATTGCAGAAGCGAATTAAACAGCGACGGAACATACACTGTATTTACTTTTGTTACTGCTAAAAACGGCTTTGGCGTTAAAGAAAAATACATTTTTAAATATGTGCTTTCTCATAATGGTTTGAACCCAAACGATTTAAACAATTGGAGCGTAATATCAAAAAGGTCAGAATTAACAAAATAAATTTTTTCTATTTGCGCAAATAGAAAATATTTGTATATTTGCAAATGAGAGATAAAAGCAATTATGCAAATACACAGAAAAATTAACAAATCCCCAAAGAGAAATGGTGTAAGTCCATTACTTCAAAAGCTTGCTTTTGTCTCTCAGCCACTTTGGGGTATTTTAATAAATTTTAGTCATGAGAGACAAAAGCAAGGGCAAAAGCCACAAGACCGCTACTAACCAAGTAGCCGAAAAAAACAATGTTTTAAAAAGAAACATGCGAGAAGGAGTTATTCAAAACTTCTTACACTACTACTCAGGTAGAGAAAAATCCGCAGAGCTTACGGGCAATTTACTTAAAAGCTTAGCTTACTTCAACGATCATGTAGAAGAAGATTGCGTACTTACCGCCAAAGAAGTAAACGCTACCGTAATGTTTGTTTGTGCCTTCCTAGACAACATTGTAGACCCCAAACCATTTCAATCCCCATTTGATGTAGAAAACTTTTTCTACGAAGAAGCAATGCACTTTAAAGAAGAAGCCGACATTGTAAAATACGCCATGCTTAACAATGGCCTAACACCTTCGGAAGATGAGTAAGCTAATCCAGTACCGAAATACGATTATAATCGAAACTCACCAAGGAGTAGATGTAGATCCTGGCGCACTTTGGGAACGTTTAGAAAATAAAAATTTTCTTGTTTTAGTCGATGAAGATGAGTATATTACGGCAGATTTCAACAAAAATTGGTTTAACCCCGTAAACTAAACATCATGCAAATAGAAGCCCGCAATGAAAATTGCACCATCAATTTAAGCTTAAAAAAATCGACTATAATCTTACTTTTTAAGATTAAAAACAGAGAGTTTAAGCACGAATTCGCCACCTTCAACCGTCGTGAAATTATAGACGTTTTGCTTAGCCAAACAGAACCACTAATGTATCGCTATCCTTCATGCAATGTATTAGAGGTAGCCAAAACATTTATTAACGTATTTGCCATGTGTAAGTATGAGCAATCCCAAACACAACAGAAAATACCAGCGTAACAGGACCCTTTTTTACTGTTCGCTACGGTACGCTTACTTCAAGCTTTCCTGGAGCGCTGGATTTTTAAGAGTGGAGTTAGTAGGTTCTTGGTACAAGTACTCCAAGAACCACTACCCCACTACTTCGGCGGAGGATATACTAGCAGATGTGTTGGAATTTGTAAAACAAAAAACAGGAACACAGCTAGAGGTAAAAGGAATTAGTCAGCCCACAGCAACTAAAATCCTTCACGCGTTAAAAAACAAACAGCTAACACTATTTTAAGATGAATTTAGAAGAATTAATATCAGGGGGTTTCGATAAAGTAAAAACCAATCCCAAAGGAATACAATTTACCATTTCAGGAGTTCGATTGTTAGGTTACGATGCTTACAAACCCAGTAAAAGCATTGTTACCATTAAGTACCACAATCCAACTGTATTTCAATACTTATTGTATAACGAGTTTAACCAATTCGAGCAAGAAATAACAGAGGAGCAATCAGACGCATTAGTAAAATGGGCAGAGGAACAACACTTTATCGCAGAACAAACCAAAATAGAAGAATCTAAACGCCTACAAGCCATTTATAAAACCTATCAAATGGCGGGGTAATGTTTTGGGGAGTGTTTTTAATTAATCTATAATTCAATTAATTATGTATTTCACAATTACTACAAACAAAAAAGTCGCTGATAAAATAAAAAAGCAGTGCGAATGGGATGAACAATATAAATCAGAACGCTCTTTTGTTCTTGGTAAAATCGAACATAACGAAGGTTTCTCTATTGTTCAAATCAAGGCAAAGGATGGATTACACATTGATCCGTCTGATATATTTTGGCTTGGTCATTTTTCTGCAAGTATGTAAGGTTACTTGGCTTACGTTAGTGGCGTGATAAAAATAAATTAATTTTAAAATTATAGAACAAATGGAAAAAGAAACACACAACATCGAGGAAGCAACTACAAAGGCATTGAGCAAAACCAATGTTGGCACACGTTTTTTTCCTTCGTTTTATACCAAAGAATTTCCATGGGAAGCCATTAGTGATGATGAATTTATTTGCAAAATAGACGACTACACTCTTAGAGTTGAGCAAATGGATAAAGGTCATTGGTGGTGGCGTGTTTACTTTAAGGATGAACCAATTCTTGAAAAAACTAATGAATTTTCAAGCTCTAAATATCGTGCTATTGGATATTGTGAAGGGTTGTACATGGGACACTCGCTATCAACGTTATTTGGCTTTGCTTAGTGCCGTGAAATAATAACTAAAACTTAAAAAAAGTGGATGTAAAAAACGAATTAAGAATAATGATAAAGTACTTGCTAGGACCTGAGGAAGGCGAGGAAGTTGATGTAGTTGAAAATTATGTAGACACGTTTTATTTAATTTTTGAAGGGTATAAAAAGCAGTTGACAATAAATAAACTAATAGACAATTGGACAAAAGCGATGGAACAATCTCGAAAAGTAGTTGAAACTTCTGAAAATCATTCACAAGTTAGGCTTCATCAGGGTAAATTCTATGCTTATAGAAATTGTATTAAGGAGTTAAAGCAAGAACTTAATCAGCATTAGCTACAACGTCTCGTGGCTTGCTACAGTGGCGTGAAAATAAGCAACTAACATTAAATAAGTATAGAACATAAAAATAAACATTAACATGAGGAAAAGCACATAATAAGCCATTGTTGCAAACCGCTGTTATGTGCCGTTTTTCTTCACAAATCTTAATTAAAATGATAAACTGGACTTTAGTATCAGAAAAGAAACCTACTTGCTGGCAGACTGGCGATTGGGATGGAAACAGAAGTGACTTATGTGTATGTCAAGACGAAAAAGGTGACTACCATTTAGCCTATTTGTATGAGTATTATGATGGTCAATTTGAATGGTATGACAAAGATGATTACGGCTTACGTCACGAGGTTGTAAAGTGGGCTTATGTGTCTGCTACTTAAAATGGCACATAACTCATAAATAACACTAATTGAATTATTCAACATGCAGGAAAACGAGCACATTTCAGAGAAAATAATGCGCAACATTATAGTTGCAGATTATAACGACATGCTTTCTAACCAACATTTGGTTGAAATAATCAACCTATGTGGGCAGATTCTTAATCTAAAAACCATTTCAGAAATTAAAAACCTAGAGGGAAAAACATTTGAAGGCGTTAGATCCCACGATAAACGCCTTCAAAAAATACTTAGCAAAAACTATATAATCACACGTAAAGACAAAAACTATGGAACAACAAGTACAAAAAGCAATAGACCAAGCTTCAAAAGCCAAAATTTACGAGCATAAAAAACACTGCTTGCTTACGGGTGGCGTAATTACTTACTATTACACCGACCAATCACCACACTATTTTACTTCACCAGAAAGGGCAAAATATGCTATTTTCGAGAAAGAAATAAAAATGAAGCTCCTAGACTATTTCGAGTCAATAAATACTACTTCTTCTATACAGCAATAAAGTAAAATCCCCCTTCGGGGGGGGGTGCTTGCTACCTGTCACACCTTAACACAATTCTATTCAGCAACTTTGGCTTAAATAATAAGCCATGGCCAAAAGAATTGTAGATGAAGAAATGAGGTTTTCCATTATTATAAATGGAGACGAAGCCCAAAAAGAACTACATCAGTTAGAAGCTAACACTCGTAAACTTAACGCATCTAATAAAACCCTTCGCGCAGAACGTGATAAACTTCGTGCCCAAGGAAAACAAAACACAGCCGAGTATAAAAAGCTTTCCGCATCTATAAAGGAAAACAACGCCACCATTCAGTCTAACCAAGCAAGAATGAAGGAACTCCAAAAACAAATTGGAGTTACAGGCTTAACCATGGCACAACTTCAAAAACGTGCCTCTCAACTGCGTTTACAATTACGCAATATGGTTCCTGGATCTGCCCAATACAAAAAATTACAAGCAGACTTACAAGCCACTACCGCTAGAATTACAGAGTTACGCACGCAAGCAAATGTTTCTAGAATGTCCCTAGGAAAATTAGCCGACGGCTTTAACCGTTACGCCGCCCTCGGTGCTTCGGTTATTGCAGCAGGAACAGGAATGGCGCTTACCTTTTCTAAACTTATCGATTTTCAAGGCGAGCTATCCGATGTGCAGGCAGATGTAATGAAAACCACAGGCCTAACCAAAACCGAAGTAGACGAGCTAACCAAATCCCTAGGACAACTAAACACACGTACCAGTACCATGGAACTGCTCGCACTTGGAGAAGAAGCAGGGCGACTTGGTATCGAGGGCGTAGATAACGTACGCGGATTTATAGAAACAGCCAACCTCCTTAAAGTAGCCTTAGGAAATGAACTTACCGACGAAGCTATACGTGAAGTCGGAAAAATGTCGCAGATTTTTAAAGTAGGCGAGCAAACTGGTAGAAACTTCGAGGAATCTATGGAAAGCCTAGGTTCTGCCATTAACCACATTGCTATGTCGGGAGCCAACACGGCCGACTTTCTTGTAGATTTTATGAAACGTACCGCAGGGGTTGCTGGCGTTGCAGACATACAAGCCGATAAAATTATCGGTATTGCCGCCGCTTTTGACGAGCTTGGGCAAAGCCGAGAAGTTTCTGCTACCGCCATTAACAAGACCTTACTCGCTATGGGTAAGGATGTAGAAAAGTTTGCCAATGTAGCGGGCGTTTCTGTAGGCGAATTCTCTAAACTCTTAGAAGAAGATGCCAACGAAGCTTTAGTGAAGTTTCTAGAAGGCCTTCAAAAAGGAAATCCTACCATGGAAGAAATGGCAAAACGCCTAGACGGAATAGATGTTGGAGGAACTAGAGGTGTACAAGCCATTGCCGCGCTTGCTGGAAACACAGAATTACTCCGCAAAAGACAACTACAAGCCAACCAAGCAATGATGGAAAACACATCCTTGCAAGACGAATACAACATTAAAAACGAAAACACAGCCGCGCTTTTAGCTAAAATCAGACGTCGATTTATTGCGTTTTTTATGTCAGAAGAAATAACCAACGGCATTGGTAACGCTGTAAATTGGATAGCAAAATTTGTAGGCGCTGCAGAAGATGCAGACGGAAGTGTAGCCCGTTTTAGAAACGGACTAGTTAACCTTATTAAAATACTAACAATACTTACTGTGGCCGTATTTTCCTACAATGCAGCAATAGCTATTTCAGCTGTAATAACAGGAAAAGCAATGCAACAAAGCATCTTGTATAATGTTGCTTTAAAAGCCAAAAACGCTACACTTTATATTACCACAGCATTATCCAGAGCTTACGCAATAGCGGTAAGCTTACTTACAGGAAAGATAAAATTAGCAACAGCAGCGCAACGTTTGTTTAACCTTGCAGTAAAAGCGAATCCCATAGCTTTGTTAGTTTCTCTTATTGCAGCTGCCGTTACTGGTTATATTGCTTTTTCTAAATCCACCTCTAGAGCTGCAAGACAACAAAGAATGATTAATAATCTTCATGAAGAAGCTTCTAAATCTATTGCAAAAGAAAAAGTAGAGCTAGATAATCTTTTAAAAGTCGCTAAAGATGAAACATTATCCAAAGAGCAAAGAGAAAAAGCCATTAAACGCTTAAATGATATTTCTCCTGAATACTTAGGTAATCTTAACTTAGAAAACATTAAGACAGCAGAAGGAACAAAACTTGTAGAAGGGTATGTAAAAGCTTTAGAAAAAAAGGCTTTAGCTCAAGCAGCCGAAAATAAACAAGTAGAGCTTCAGCAGAAGTTATTAGAAACTCAAATGAAAACCACAGAAGAGTTTCAAGGTTCACTTTCTAACTTTGGCGATGCAACCATCGGAAAAGTATTTGACAAACTATTCGGAGAAACTGAAAAGCTAAATATTAAATCTAGAGAAGAGCTTGAAGAGTATTTAAAAAGGTTTGACCATTCTAAAGAGCTACAAGAATCTATTCGAAAAAATTACGAGCCTTTATTTGCTGCTAAAGAAAAACAAATAGCAGAAATTGAAAGCGATATAGAAAGGCTTGCAGAATTCATGAATAAATCTATAAGAGACGGAAATATTGATATAGGTTTAGATAACACAGATGAGTCTGATTTTACGCCTATTTCTAAAGGATCAGGCAAAGCCAAAGAAAAAACAAAGTTTCAACTTAAAAACCTAGAGTCCGAATACGAAGCCTTGGCAAGGTTACGCAAAAAAAACAACGACTTATCAGCCAAAGACATAGAAGATGCCTTTTGGCGCGAAATGGCTCTTTTAGAAAACAACCATGACGAAAAAATGCGCACCCTACGCAACCAGTTAGTTTCAGAAAAAGAATTTGCAGAAACACAAACCTTACTAGACCAAGCTATGTTGGAGGGCAACAAAGAAGCCATAGAGAATTACAGCCAAGTCTTAGAAATCTGGAAACACAAAAACTTCGAGGTAAACGAGCAAATACGCCTAGAGCAAGTAGAGCATCAAAAAGAAGTTGCTAAGCTTTTGCAAGACGGCATACAGATGAATGTAGATTTGCTTAAAAAACAATTCGAAGAAGAATCACGCCTTAAAGAAATCGAGCGCATGAAGCAACTGGAAGAAGTTGCAAATTCAGAACGACGCACAAGAGATTTAAAAGACCAGTTCCGTAAAGAAGATTTAGAGCGAGAACGCCAACACTTAAAAGAAGTTCAGGAAGAGTTACAGCGCATCTTAAACGCCAACCAATTCGAGGATTTCAGCCTAGACCTACTTAGCGAAGAAGAAAAAAACGCCATTCGCGCACGCCTTCAGGAGTTAGGCATGGACATAAACGAGGTAAACATACTCCTCGCCCAAATGCAAGGCAAAGAAAAGCAAGACGCCTTAGACGATTTAGGCCTTGGCGGTCAAGCAGATATTTTAGGCTTTACACCCGGGCAATGGGATGCCATGTTCGATAATTTCGACAACCTGCAAAATGTAATAGAAAGCACCATCATGGCATTTGCTGCCATGAGCGAAGCTTACGCCATTTTTGCAGACTTTCAGAACAAAAAAGACCAAGAGCGCCTACGCCGTTTCGAGGGCAAAAACCGAAAAGAAGCCGAACAACTAAAAGCAAAGCTAGACCAAGGTTACATAAACGAGCGCCAATACAACGAAGGACTTGCCGAGCTAGACAAAGAACTAGAGCAGAAAAAAGAAGAAATAGCCAAAAAGCAAGCACGAAGAGAAAAAATAATGGCGCTTAACTCCATTGCCATAAACACAGCGCAAGCAATTATGAGCATTTGGGCGCAAGTACCAAAGTTTGATTTTGGTATTTCGGCAGGAGTACTAACAGGAATAGTTTCCGCTTTAGGAGCGGCGCAAGCAGGAATGGTACTTTCTACCAAAGGTTACCAAGACGGTTTATACCCAGATAAATTCCCCGTACAACGAGAGCAAGACGGCAAACTATTTAATGCTAGTTTTGGTGGCGAGTCTCGCTCAGGCTTGGTAGATCAGCCAACTGTATTTCTTGCAGGCGAGCAAGGCAAAACCGCCCCCGAAATGATAATTAGCGGAGGCGACTGGGCGCAAATGAATCCTGAAATTAAGCAGTCTATTTCTAGAGAAGTAGGCAGAGTAAGAGGCTACCAAAACGGAATGTACCAGGAAGAAAAACAAAGTACAGAAAGTTCAGAGCTTAGTGCACTAACCATTAGCGTACTTACACAATTAAATCAAACGCTTCAAGACGGAATCCTCGCCAATGTAATTGCCAACGAGAGCAATGCCCGAGAAATAAACAAAGCTATAGAGCGCTACAAAAAAAGAAAAGAATCTTCAAAATTATAAGTTATGCCATTATTTCCTAATACATTACAGCAACCTATTACCAACTTCGACCCATTTCCGCAACCTACATTGGCTCAGGAGTGGCAATTTTCTGTTCCTTCACCACTGCAATACTTTTTCTTTTTAGGAAGTGGGGTAACCTTCGACCCAGTAGTCTTAGACATTACGCTAAGAGATTATCCCGCAATTTTAGGAAACGCTTACGTTAGTTACAAGGTTTATTCTATTCCTAGCGCACTGCAAGCATCAGGAACCAATCCTAATGCCTTTACCGTTGTTAGTAACGTTCCTGCACTTGGCGAGACCTTTACTTCTTCAACTAGAGTTTACCAAGAAACCATTACAATAAACAACCCTCAGGACAATGCACCTAACATTATAGAGGGCAACGTAAATAACATACAGCGAGGTTACAGAATAACAGGAGTACGCTCTACTGGCCAAGAAGATGTATTGGACGAGCGTTTTTTCTCGCTATCCGTAGTGTATGTTCGGGGCAATGCCATTTACTTTAATGTAAATAGGTACGATGTTTCGCAAGAAATTGGCACAGCTTTGCCCGATCCTATAAGTGTAGATGTGTTGGCTAATCAATCCTTTTTTTTAGAAATTCACCCAGATTTCGAAATTTCAGGAAGCAACCTCCCTACTCCTATAAATACCCCTAACGGTTTAAGGTACAACTTTACACAGCCTGCTACCTTTTTACTTCAAGCTAAAATAAGCATAGAGGACCAACCTAATGTATTCAGGCAAAATGTACCCATTGTTACGGCTCGCCTAGATAACGACCCCATTGCGTTTTTTAATGTATTACCAGGCAACGTTTTTGCTGCAACAACCTTGGAGTATTTGTTTACCCCACAACAATTCAATTTTTTGTTAATTAAAGACGAGCTAGAGCCAGCGCCACAAACTTTACAAGTATTTGGTTCTGGTCCTTGGCAACTAACCGCCCAATCTTGGATAACCTTAGAAAAACAACAAGGAAACGGAGCCGAACAAATAAACGTTGGAGTAATAAATCAAGATGCATTCCCGCAACTAGGTTTATATGTAGGAAAAATAGATATTGTTGCCAACAACATTGCCTACGAAGTACCCGTAACTTTGTTGGTGGTAGAAAAGTACATGCTTAATTTAGAACAAAACGATGTTAACTTTACCTTAGACAATTGGCTATTTTCCGAAATATACAGCAATCCTCAAGCAGAAAGATTTGTTCAAGCCAATTTAAGCATCTCGCAAATTGGTTATCCAAACGCCTCAGAATTGCCAAAGTCATTCGATTTTAAATTAGATTTTTTCAAAAACAAATCAAGAATTCACTTAGGCGAAATAGTGCATCGTGCATTACCAGATTTAAGCGCACAAGATGTAAAAAACTTGCTGTATAACAAACTTACTACCTTAGATAATTCCTCTAGTTTAGTGCAATACTACAAGCCTAGTTTGGTAGATGTATTGTTTCAACGCTTTAATGAACAAGATTTATTTACGCCCATAGACGAGCAACTATACCGCTTAGTTAGGTTTGTAAAAGGAAGACGCCCAAAGTTTTTAAGTAAAGTAGCCATTCTAGATTACGAAACCATTACCACCAAAGTAACTGCACAATCTATGCAAGTAGTTAACTTTATAGCAAGCTCGGACGTTCGTGTAGAAGTATTTAGAAACGGCAACCAAATTTCCAGCGAAATAATTAGCATAAGCATCGAACGTTTGTACGGATTTCCTATATTCTTTAATCAATTTACCAATGCAGATCTAATTGATGTACAAATTTCGAACGCTTCAACTTTAGGACAAATTTTGTCCAAAAAATTCAGAGTTTACCCAGAAGGAAAGCAATTTAACACCCTAATTTATCAAGACGAATACGGAGTTCCTAAACTATTTGATGCTTGCGGTGAGTTTACTGTAGAAAGTAACTACGAGTTTTTAACTTCAACTTTATTCGAAAATTTAGTTGAATTTTTCAAAAACGAAAAAACCAAAAAACAAGCCACCTTTAGCATAAACACAGGCTACATTCCGCAAAGCAATCAGCATATTATCGAACAAATGAAATTTTCGCCATACGTTTGGCTATTCGCTAACGATGCCTACCAACTTATCGAGTTAGTTATGCAAAGCAGTAAGATGCTTCATTACGATAGCGACCAAGATTTGTACGATTATGAGTTAACCTTCAACATAAACCAAAGCAATGATTTACAAGATATCACATTCGGACTTCGAAATTAACCTGCGCACAAAAGAAATAGAAACCACCGAGCAAAACCCTTGGTTCCAAGACGGACCCAACTTGTTTTTTTCTATTCCCTTCACCGTTAATCTTACCAAAGAAATAGACCAAGCCTTTGGCATGTTGTCGCATCCCAATGCAGACAACGTGATTAAATCGCTAGATGTTAAGCTCTTTAAATTCAATCGCTTTTACGATGCTGTTTTGTTCGTTGAAAGGGTAGAAAATGAGCAAGTAACCTTTTCGCTTCAATACGGATTAAACGACTACCCCAACTTCCAAAAAGACTTGCGCCTACTTCCTTTAGATGATTTTGAAATTTCAGAAAGCATTGAAACTTACGCCCAAAGCATTAACCAATTAAGCTATCCAGATGTTACGCATAATTTTCCTGCAGTAATTGTTCCTGAAAATTACCTAGAAAATAATTCAGGCCGTTGGGATTTTTTTGAAGGAATTATGAATAAAAAAGAAAACGGCAATTTTGTTGAAAATGAATTCGACTCACAAGAAAACATTGCGTTAAACAGAAACCTGATGCAACCTTTCCCCTACATATTACATGTACTAAAAAAAGGCTTTCAAGATGCAGGCTTTCAGTTGAAGGGCGACATCCTAGAAGATGAAATCCTACAACACATGATGTTTGGATGTCTAGCCGAATATTACGCTAGTTTTGCAGAAGACCAACAAGAATTTGTGGTTACTACCAACGATTTAGAAAATCTATTTCCTTTTCAAGGCAGAAATATTTCAGGAAGTGTAACCAAAGAAATAAGCATTACCGAACCGGGTATTTATAAAATAGCAGGAAACACATTTCTAAGAAGAGCGCAATTGTTTAGATGTTTCTTTGTGCTAAAACAAGGAAACACTGTGTTGTTAAACAGAAATAGGCGTCCAGCTGGAAGAGGGCGTACAGATGTTTACGAAAGGTTGGATATAGATGTAGTAGTTACGCAACCAACTACGTTTTCGGTAGATGTTCAAGGAGGTATAAAGTACAACGACATGAACGAGCCACTAGACGAAACCTTTATCGACCTTACCTTTACTAGGTTAGCAACCTTCGACCAAAACGGAAACCCTATTTCTACCATTGCAAGCCCAAACAGAATTAAGCTAAACGAAACAATGCCCGATAAAACCTTTGGCGATTTGGTAAAAGCGGTAATGGCGTTTAGAAACTACGACATAAACCCAGTTCAGAATGAAATTTGGATGAACAAAGTTACGGACCAACTTAACCACCCTACTACGCAAGACATTTCATTTTTAGAAGCCAAGACGCCCGAAATAGAATTTCAAGAAAACATTTCGTTTTTATTGCAGTTTCAACCCGCTAATGACGATGATCGCTTCAGAAAAGTATTCTTCGACAGAAACGGAGCGCGTACCACAGAATTTTCCAGAACCGAAAGCACCCAAGACATTAATATAGACCTACTGCCTCTTTTTTCTTCTACAAAGGATGGAATTACTACGGTAGATTTTGACAAAGATTACCGAAGCACGATAGCGGTATTTCTGTACAATGCAAGCCTAAGCACAACCAATGAAACCCAAGCCAACACGCCCTTACTTCTTCCAGATGCTTTTCAGGAAGTGTATGAGGATTGGCTTGGGTTCCGTATTTCATCCTCTGTTTTCAAATTCAGAAACTTAATTACAGTAGAGGAAGCTTTGTCGCTTAGCGTATTTCAAAAATCATTCGCTTACAATCGCTCGCATATTATTCGCGAAATAATTGTAAAGCTAATCGACAAAGATATGGCCTATATTGAAGTTGAAACCGAGTCTTAAAAAACTTGGTCTATGAGATAAATATTGCGTGCACTCTCCTCGTAAGTAATGTTTACATATATCTTGGTCATTTCGCTACTGGAATGGCCAAGTATATTTTGCAAGTCGGTTTCGTTTCCGCCCATGCGTACATAATTAGTGGCAAAGCTGTGCCTGCCTACGTGCATAGTTAGGTTCTTTTTTATACGGCAAACCTTGGCAATTTCTTTCATTTTTCTGTTCATGTACTCGCCTGTAATTTTACGCTCAAACAAATCTTCGCAATGTTTAACAATCAATATTGCTTTCTCACTCAGATTAATCGTAAGTGGTTTTTGTGTTTTTTGGCAAATAATTTTTACACGTTTGTTTTCGCCTCTTTTCATTTGCAACAAGTCAGAAACTCGTAACCCGGTAAAACAACTAAAAAGGAAATTAGCCAAGGTAAGCTTGTGCGCTTCTGGCAAAAATTCAGAAAAGTAATAATTCCACAATTTCTTTAGCTCTTCAATTTCTAAGTAGGTAGGATTGCTTTTTGTTTTTTTAGCTTTAATCTTGGCAAGATCTATCGGCATTCGTATTTCGTAACGTTTTCCTAACGCCAGGAACTTTTTAATTGCTTTCAAATTAGAAACAACCGTACTTTCCTGATTTTTCTTACGCAAGTGGTTAAGGTACTTGTCTAAACTCTCGTTAGTCATTTCGCTAAAAAGCCATTCTTTCCTATATGCTTTCATTTTACGAATAACGGCAAGGTATCGTTTATAAGTGCCTTTTGCCAGCAAGTGCTCTTCTTCCTGAAGCTGAACTTCACAGAATTGAATAAAACAATACCTAGAGAAACCAGTTTGGTACTCTTCATACAGTTGCTCTAAACTTAAGCTTTTATTGCTTAAACGGTATTCTGTTTTAATTTCAGTTAGACGTTTCTCGATGTTGTCTAGTAGCAGATTTATATCAATGTGCTTCGCAGAAGCTCGTTGACTTTTTTGCAACCAATCTTTTTCGAGAACATATAAATGAGTAGAAATGCGCTTCCTTGTTGCTCCTTGCGAAAGGTGCAACATAATCGTTTGCTTTTGGTCTGCTCTTTTATAGCTTCTTAGCTTGAAACTAACCTTTACTGGCACATGCATATTTATTGTGCCATTTTCTGTGCCAATTTTGTGTAAAATTGGTAAAACTTGTTGAACTTTCATATCTGGAATTTTAGTTAAATACTTGATTTTACTAACATTCCCAAGTTCCGTTACCGTAGCGATCGGTACTTTGTGACCGCGGAGGGATTCAAACCCCCAACCCTCAGAGCCGAAATCTGATGCGCTATTCAGTTGCGCCACGCGGCCATTAATTTAAACTATTATTAGGCTAGAGAAGCTTTAACCGCTGCAGAAATACGTTTGCCGTCGGCTTTTCCTGCAAGCTCTTGGCTAGCAACTCCCATTACTTTACCCATATCTTTCATGCTAGAAGCACCTGTTGAAGCAATAATTTGCTTTACCGCAGCTTCAATTTCTTCATCAGACAACTGAGCTGGAAGAAATTGCTCGATAATAGCCGCTTCATTTAATTCAGGTTCAGCCAAATCGTTTCTACCTTGTTGGGTATATACTTCTGCGCTATCCTTGCGCTGTTTCACCAAGCGCTGAAGTAATTTAATTTCATCTTCCCCAGACATTTCACCAGCATCAGCAGAAGCTGTTTTGGCTTTTAAAATTTCACTTTTGATGGAGCGTAAAGAAGCTAAAGCAACGGTATCTTTCGCTTTCATTGCCTCCTTCATTTTTTCCATTACTTGTTTTTCTAATGACATAGCTTTCATTTTGAGTTGGCAAAAATAAACTAATTTTTCATTTTAACACAAGTTCTTTTTACCAATCCTGAACAACAAAAAAAGGAAGCTTCAAATTTTCATTAAATTTATCATAATTCACCCGTAATAAAACTTGATTAAAACCCCTAATCTGTTTTTTTAACTAATTTTGATGTTGAAAAAATTGCGAATACTGAATAAGGAATAAAGAAGTGAAGCCCCCTAACCCCCGAAGGGGGAATTAACTATTAAGTAGTGAGAAGTGATAATTGATAATTGAGAATTGAGAATTGAGAATTGAAGCCCCCTAACCCCCGATACTTCGACTAAGCTCAGCACGAGAGGGGGAATTAACTATTAAGTAGTGAGAATTAAGAATTGAGAACTGAGAATTGAGAATTGAGAAGTGAAGAGTGAGAAGTGAAGAGTGAAGAGTGAAGAGTGAAGAGTGAAGAGTGAGAACTGAGAATTGAGAACTAAGAACTAAGAACTGAGAACCGAATACTGAGAACCGAAGACTGAAGACTGAAAACTGAAGACAGAAGACAGACAACAGACAACAGACAACAGATAACTGAGAATTGAGAATTGAGAATTGAGAATTCAGAATTTGAAATATCAAATAAAAAGAGTGTAGTTATTAACAATACATGAAAGAAGATTTAATAGAAGTTTTTGGTGCGCGAGAGCACAATTTAAAAAATATAGACGTCAACATACCGCGTAATAAACTCGTTGTTATAACCGGGCTTTCGGGTTCGGGAAAATCGTCCTTGGCATTCGACACCATTTATGCCGAAGGTCAGCGCCGATATATTGAAACCTTTTCGGCTTACGCGAGGCAATTTTTAGGCGGACTAGAACGACCTGATGTAGATAAAATTGAAGGGCTCTCCCCCGTTATTGCCATCGAACAAAAAACCACTAGCAAAAGTCCGCGTAGTACCGTAGGAACCATTACTGAAATTTACGATTTCCTGCGTTTATTGTACGCGCGCGTAGGTACGGCTTACAGTTTAGCTACAGGCGAAAAAATGGTGAGCTACTCCGACGAGCAAATTGTTGAACAAATTGCAACTTCCTTTGCTGGAAAAAAAATAAACATCCTCGCCCCCTTAATCCGTTCTAGAAAAGGACATTACCGCGAATTGTTTGAGCAAATAGCCAAGAAAGGCTTTGTAAAGGTCCGAACTGACGGAGTAATTGTAGACATTACCAAGGGTATGAAACTGGATCGCTACAAAACACACGATATAGAAGTAGTTATTGATCGAATAAAGGTGAATCCGGAGGATACAAAACGACTTTCTGAAAGCGTAAAAACAGCGCTTCAACAGGGGGAAAAAGTACTGATGATTATTGAAGAAGGAGCTTCAGATGTCCGTTACTTTAGTCGAAACTTAATGTGTCCAACAACAGGACTCTCCTACCCGAACCCTGAACCTAATAATTTTTCCTTCAATTCGCCTAAAGGGGCATGCCCAACCTGCAATGGCTTGGGAGAAATACACGAGGTTAACCAAGAAAAGATTATTCCAGATGCAAGCCTTTCCATCGAACAAGGAGGCATTGAACCGCATGGGAAACCCAAAAACAATTGGGTGTTTAAGCAACTGAAAAACATTGCTTTACACTTCAATTTCTCCTTAAAGGATCCCATTGAAAAAATTCCTTCTGAAGCTCTGGAAATCATTATGCAGGGGGGGAAGGCTAGTTTTGAGGTGTTTGAAAAAGAAGCCAAAGTAAACAAGCGAGTTTCCTACGATTTTGAAGGGGTATGCACCTTTATTGAAGAAGTGTACAACCAAAAAGAAAGTCACGCCTCATTAAAACGTTGGGCTAAAAAATACATGGAAAAGAAAGCCTGTCCATCTTGTGAAGGTGCACGGTTAAAACCAGCATCCTTATTTTTCAAAATCAATGAAAAAAACATTGGCGAATTGGTTGCTATGGACATCGAGGAGTTAAAAGAATTTATGCAATTACTTCCGCAGCAACTCTCCACAAACGAATGGAAAATTGCTGAAGAAATTGTAAAAGAAATAAACGCGCGACTTCAGTTTTTATTGGACGTAGGCTTAAACTACCTAAGCTTAAATAGGGGTTCCAAAAGCCTATCGGGAGGAGAAGCACAACGGATTAGGTTAGCTACCCAAATTGGTTCTCAACTGGTGGGTGTGTTGTATATTTTAGATGAGCCGAGCATTGGCTTGCATCAGCGCGATAACGAAAAGCTGATTAATTCCCTTGTTTCCTTACGTGATGTGGGAAATTCAGTAATTGTTGTAGAGCATGACAAGGACATGATCGAACGTGCGGACCATGTTATTGATATTGGTCCTCTTGCGGGAAAAAATGGAGGACAGATTATTAGTCAAGGAACACCGAGCGCTTTAACCGAAGCAAGCACACTCACTGCCGATTATTTATTTGGACGCAAATCCATAGAAATCCCTAAGCAACGTAGAAAAGGAAATGGAAAAAAACTAAGCTTAAAAGGAGCGACAGGCAACAACTTAAAAAACGTATCGATTGATATTCCACTCGGAACAATGGTAGTGGTTACAGGGGTTTCAGGGAGTGGAAAATCTACCTTAATTAATGAAACCCTCTACCCTATTTTAAATGCACACTTTTTTAATGGTGTAAAAGAGCCCTTGGCCTACAAAAGCATAAAAGGCTTAGAACATTTGGATAAGGTAATCGACATTAATCAATCGCCAATTGGAAGGACTCCACGATCTAATCCAGCAACCTATACAGGGGTTTTTGACGAAGTCCGTAAGTTATTTACCCAAACACCAGAGGCACAAATTAGGGGGTACAAACCAGGACGTTTCAGCTTCAACGTAAAAGGTGGTCGCTGCGAAACTTGCGGAGGCGGTGGACTAAAGGTGATTGAAATGAACTTTCTGCCCGATGTATATGTAGAATGTGAGACCTGCAACGGAAAACGCTTTAACAGAGAAACATTGGAGATTCGTTACAAAGGAAAATCCATTTCAGATGTGTTAGAAATGACTATAGATGAAGCTACCGATTTCTTTGAAGCCATTCCAAAAATATACCACAAGTTAAAAACCATTCAGGATGTTGGCTTGGGTTATATAAGTTTAGGACAACAGAGTACAACCCTCTCGGGAGGTGAGGCGCAACGAATTAAGCTCGCCACAGAACTCTCCAAAAAAGACACAGGAAAAACTTTTTATATCTTAGACGAACCCACAACGGGTTTGCACTTTGAAGATGTACGCGTGCTAATGGAAGTACTTCAAAAATTGGTTAACAAAGGAAATACAGTGCTTATTATTGAACATAACATGGATGTTATTAAAGTTGCCGACTATATTTTTGACATTGGTCCTGAAGGGGGTAAAAACGGCGGTGAACTAGTTGCTAAAGGTACCCCAGAACAAATTTGTAAATCTAAGAAGAGTCATACTTCAAAATTCCTAAAAAAAGAGCTAAATTAGCCCTCTGGAATAAAAACACATTCATCAATGGTAAATAAAAACTACAAAAACTGGAACGAAATAAAAACGAACGATTCGTGGGCATTATTTAAAATCATGGCCGAGTTTGTTCAAGGGTACGAGCGAATGAGCGAAATTGGACCTTGTGTCTCTATTTTTGGTTCGGCACGTTTAAAGCCAGGCGATCCTTATTACGAATTAGCTGTTCGTGTAGCTGAAAAAATTGTAGAACAAGGCTATGGTGTAATTACGGGCGGAGGGCCTGGAATTATGGAAGCAGGAAACAAAGGTGCGCACCAAGGGGGCGGAACATCGGTTGGATTAAACATTGAACTGCCTTTTGAACAACACGACAATCCGTATATAGACAGGGATAAAAACCTCAACTTCGATTACTTTTTTGTTCGTAAAGTAATGTTTGTTAAATATTCACAAGGCTTTGTGGTCATGCCTGGAGGTTTTGGAACGCTTGACGAATTATTTGAAGCGATTACCCTGATCCAAACCAAAAAAATTGATAAGTTTCCTATTATTTTGGTGGGAAAAGAATTTTGGGCTGGTTTAATAGATTGGGTAAAAGATACCTTGTCTGCAAAATTCAAAACCATTAGCCCAGAGGATTTAGACTTAATCGAAATTGTTGACCACGAGGATGAAGTAATTGAAATTCTTGACAATTTCTATAACCAGTTTGATTTAAGTCCGAACTTCTAGTAAAAATTAAACGCATAAAAAAACCGCAATTTTCATTGCGGTTTTTGTTTTAATCGAATTACTTTTTCTCCTTTTCTTCTTTTGGAGGTGCGTTTAATTTCGCAGTTAACTCGTGTGAAATAGCTGATTTATCGAAGGTAAGCTTTCCAGCTCCTGACTCGATAATTACAGCGTTTAATTTTTCGCTAAAATCAAGCACTTTTCCGTGCAAGCCACTTTTGGTTACAATTTTATCTCCCTTTTTTAAGTTGGTAATAAAATTTTGTTCTTGCTTTTGGCGTTTCATTTGCGGGCGTATCATAAAAAAATAAACAACCGCAAAGATGAGTAAAAGTGGTAAAAAACTTCCTAATTCTCCCATTATAGCTTATTGTAGTGGTGAACCAGTAGGTTGAGCTCCAGCACCAGCCTTTGGATTAACAAATGCTTTAATGCGGATAGCCTCTTTTCCAGATGCAGTGTTAGCTGTAATTCTAACTTGCTTCATTTGCTGGTTTGGCTTCCCTCTAGTGTTAAATTTCACTACCATTTCGCCAGAATCGCCAGGAGCAATTGGCTCATTTTTTGGGTAGCTTGGTACGGTACATCCACAACTAGCTTGTGCATTAGTTATAATTAAAGGAGCTTCACCGTTATTTGTAAATTTAAACGTATGCTCAACAGTATCTCCTTCCTCTACCGTTCCGAAGTCAAATTCTACTTCTTCGAAATCCATTGTTGGGAATTTTGTTTGTTCAGCATCACGCTCTGTAGCTTTTTCTACATTTTCTGCTTTTACTTTCTCAGAAGCATCCTCTTTACATGCTGTGAATGAAATAGTTGCTAAGGCAACAAAGAACATTAATACTCTTTTCATTTTGCTTTGTTTTTAAATTATTTTTTTTGAAGTCCAAAAATACTCAAAAAAACTAAGACTACATAAGTCCCCTCCCTATTTTATTAAGTTTGCCTTCTTCTTGGTAAATTTTTGACAATTTATCTAAAACTCCGTTAATGAAAATACTACTTTTTGGGGTCGAATATTCTTTAGCAAGTTCTAAGTATTCATTGATGGTCACTTTTACAGGGACACTTGGGAATTTTGAAAACTCGCATAATCCCATGCAAATCATGATCAAGTCTAATTCTGCAATACGCTCTTGCTCCCATCCTGGGGTTTTACCGTCTATGTCCGCTAAGTAATTGTTCTGATTTAAGAGTGTTTTTCTAAATAAATCGTATCCAAACTCCTCGTCGTCTTTGCTTTTAAAAAGCACAGGAATGGCATACGAGGTTTCGGTAGCTTTTAGCTTTTGTAAAAACTTTAGTATGCTGGTATTTACAATTGGTAAATCATCTATCCATGTAAGCTTCTGGTCCTCGTAGTAATCGTATAATTTTTCGTTTGGTGCCAAGATTTTTTTGAACAAGAAAATCACAAAATCTTTGTCTTCTTTAAACGAACTTGTTTCGGTTGAGATGTACTTCAAGTACTCCTCAGACTCCCTTAAGTCCTTCCAAATCATTTGTGGGTACTCATCGTCCCTAGACCAGTGGGTAAGTTTCCGATCGTCTAACAATTCATTAAGGCGTGGGGTGTTTTCAAGAATTTGAATTACTTGATTGTTTACAAGTTTTAGGTTGGGGGCTTTGTCGTTTTGCGTGGCTAAAAACTTCTTTTTTGAAATTTCTAAGTAGTTTTCTGCTTGATTTTTTACTTCAACAATAAGATTTAAATTCAATAGAAATAAATCATACATGTCGTCCATGCTTTTACGCAGGAATTTTTCTTCTGAAGTTAAGTTGTTATTTTTGCTTTGTTTGAATGCGTAAATGGATTGCATTACTTTAGCGCGAATATGTCTTCTTGTGAGCATGAAAAGAACGTATTTTTTTAGGTTGCAAAAATAGACTTAAAGTTGAAATTAGGACTCCTTTGGTTGCTTAATTTTTAGAAAATTACATCCATGCTTAATTAGACGATAACCTAACTACCGATGTAGACATATCTTTTTCGTACTGAATTAAGTAAACAGCGGTATTATACACCCCTTCTTCAAAATCGAAAGCGCTGTAATTAAATTTACTTTCGAAAAATTGTGTAAAACTTTCTAAATTTAAGGTTTCATAAAAATCTCCTGCGTAGGCTAGACGCAAAATAATATCGTACGTCAAGTCGAAACCTCTTATGGCGAATCTATTAGGGTAGTAACCAAACTTCTCTTTGAATTGCACATTGAAATCTGTTGAAGAAGTAGCCACCAACTCTTTGCTTGTTGAAGCATGTGTAAACTGAAGCTTACTTAAGTAGGAATTTGGGATTTCGTCGCCATAAATATTGCTTCTAGAGGACGTAAGTAGTCGAATGGCGTATCCTTCGGTATGTAATGAAAACAGAAACGAAACAACAGATTCGATATAACTAAAGTCGTTGGTTTCTAACACAAACCAGTTTTCTCTATCTTTAGAAAGTAATTTTTTAATATCGTTTTTAACCAATTGCTCTTTTTCAGGTTGAACAAACCTTATTTCAGGAAAAGAGTAGGATAACTTTTGCTTCATCAAGGCGCTGTTTTTGCCTGTAAAAGCTACTAAATTTATGCTGTCAGATCGTTCGTAAATATAGCTGATCAAATGGTCTTGCAAATCTTCTTCTTTTGGCACCGTACTCACCAAGTTGTTGTGGTTAAAGTTTGTGTTTAACAGAGGAGAAAAAACAGGTATTCTCGAATTTGGCAACTGATTAAGTACCGATGTAAGTTGGTTTTCGGTAATTGGGCCAATGATTGCTTTTGTATTGGAAAAATCGTTCAGTTTCATAATAGAATCTGTCGTGGTGCTTTCTCTACCTGTATCAAATACCTTTACATCTACCGAAATACCTAGTTGTTGAGCCGAGTCGATTGCCATTTTTGCACCTGCATAAAACTCGATTGCAACCCTTGTAAGTTGGTTTCGTTTAAAAAGTACTGATGCATCTATACTATCGTTCGCAAAGGCCTTCAACTGAAACGGAAGCATAATAGCTATTTGCTGTGCTTCTTTAAATTGAATAAAGTTTTCTAGGTTTACGAAATCTTCACCAGGCATGAGTAGAGACGCTCTTTCAATGGGCATTTTTAGTACCATTCCATCGGCGAGTCCTCCGTACTTGAAGGCTGGATTAAGCTCTTCTATTCGCTCTTGCGAGGTATTGTACTTGTCCAACAAGGCACGTAAATTTTCGCGCTTATTTACTTCTACGTATTTAATTTCTTCTTTTGCAACGGGTTTTGCTTCTTCTTCAAGCTTAGCTTGGGTTTCTTCACCACGAATAATGGTTAAAAACTGGCCGGGTTGTAGATTTGTTATGTTAGGGTTAGCCTTTTCAAGCTCTTCAATACTAACCCCATATTTCTTAGAAATACTGTATTTTGTTTCCTTGGGTAAGACTAGGTGTTTTAGTTTTCCAAACGAAGAATTAGTGACGCTTTGATTGATGCTATTTACTTCTTTTTCTGTGGCTGAAAGCTTTGAAACAGGAATTTTTAAAACATCATTTACGTTTAATTCTCGGTTGAATAAATAAGCGTTGTACTTTTTTAATAGTTCAATTGAAATTTCATAAGAACGTGCAATACTAAATAGTGTTTCTTTTGGACTAACCTCGTATAGGGTAAAAAAGATTTCGTCAAAACTAGAAGGGATTTGTTTTGAAGGTACAATTACGTAGGGTAATTGAGCGTCTTTATCCTTCTGCAGTTCGGTGTTAACAGAGGCTAATTCATTGGTTGTAACCGAAAATTTCTGAGCAACACTAGCTGAATTTTCGCCCGGTTGCACCTCGTACAAGAAATACTTTTGTGCACTAACTGGGAGTGCAAAAATTAATCCGAGTAAAACTATTGTCCAGCAGTATTTCATTAATTTTGATTAAATGTGTTTTTTTTCTGTTGTCTGTCTTCTGTTGTCTTCCCGAATCGCACTGCTCTCGGGATTCATTCCCAAAGTTATCAATAAATAGATAAGTGGGCAGGCAATTACGCAATTAAAAATTGCTATTTCATTGAAGTTCTCAATTCTAAATTCTAAATTCTCAATTCTAAATTCTAAATTCTCACTACTTAATAGTTAATTCCCCCTCTCGTACTGCTTGCGCTGAGTATAATCGAAGTGAGCTTAGTCGAAGTATCGGGGGTTAGGGAGCTTCAATTTTTAGCTCTCAATTCTTAGCTCTCAGTTCTAATTTCTCAGTTCTAATTTCTCAGTTCTAATTTCTCAGTTCTAATTTCTCAGTTCTAATTTCTCAGTTCTAATTTCTCAGTTCTTAATACTTCGTACTTAATACTTTTTACTTAATACTTCTTACTTAATACTTCGTACTTAATACTTTTTACTAAACACCAAGCATTATTCCCACTCAATAGTTGCGGGGGGTTTTGAGCTAATGTCGTAAACTACTCTATTAACGCCTTTTACCTGATTTATTATTTGGTTGGAGACTTTCTGTAAAAACTGGTAAGGCAAGTCCACCCAATCGGCGGTCATTCCATCGGTGGATTCAACTGCACGAAGTGCTACTACTTTTTCGTAGGTACGCTCGTCGCCCATTACTCCAACAGAGTTTACAGGAAGCAACATGGCTCCTGCTTGCCATACTTTGTCGTACAAATCCCATTCTTTAAGTCCATTAATAAATATCGCATCAACTTCTTGCAATATACGAACTTTTTCAGGAGTAATATCGCCTAAAATTCGAATTGCTAATCCTGGACCTGGAAATGGATGTCTTCCGAGTAAATTTTTATCAATTCCTAATTCAGCACCAACCCTTCTTACTTCATCTTTAAATAACATGCGAAGTGGTTCGACTATTTTAAGCTTCATAAAATCGGGTAAGCCTCCAACGTTATGGTGTGATTTAATCGTTGCAGAAGGTCCGTTCACCGAAATAGATTCGATTACATCTGGGTAAATTGTTCCTTGTGCTAAAAAACTAACGCCTTGAATTTGGTGAGCTTCATCGTCAAAAACATCAATAAAAATATTACCTATTTTCTTACGTTTGGTTTCTGGGTCGGAAATACCCGCCAAAGCATCTAAAAATCGATCGCTTGCATCTACTCCCTTAACATTCAATCCCATTCCTTTGTATTGGTCGAGTACAGATGCAAATTCATTTTTACGAAGCAATCCGTTATTTACAAAAATACAGTACAAGTTAGCTCCAATTGCTTTGTGTAACAAAACTGCGGCAACGGTAGAATCTACTCCCCCACTTAAACCTAAAACAACTTTCTCGTCCCCGACTTTATCTTGAATTTCTTGAATGGCTAAATCTACAAAAGCAGAAGGGGTCCATGTTTGTGGGACTCCCGCTATTTTTACTAAAAAGTTTTCAAGAATTTGTTTTCCGTCAGTCGAATGATAGACTTCTGGATGAAATTGAATCGCGTAGGTATCTTCTCCTTCTATTCGGTAGGCTGCATTGGCCACGTCCTCCGTACTTGCTAAACGAACCGCATTAGTTGGTAAAGACTTAATGCTATCGCTATGCGACATCCATACTTGCGAACCCACAGATACACCTTCAAAAAAGTTTTCTTCTTCTTTTATAAAGGAAAGGTTTGCTCGACCAAATTCGCGCGTATTGGAAGGTGCAACTTCTCCACCAAAGTGATGTGCCATGTATTGTGCGCCAAAACAAACACCTAACAAAGGTAACTTTCCTTTAAAAGGAGATAAATCAGGCGTTGGAGCATCTTCGGCACGAACAGAGTATGGACTACCCGATAGAATAACTGCTTTGAAGCTTGAAAAATCTTTTGGTGGATTATTAAATGGGTGAATTTCGCAGTAAATGTTGAGCTCTCTAACTCTGCGCGCAATAAGTTGCGTGTACTGCGATCCGAAATCTAAAATAAGGACATTTTTTTGCATGTGCAAAAGTATGTATTTTTCATTTTTTGGTCGATTTTTTAGTCAACAAAAAATGATTTTTTTAGGTTTCGGATATAAACAGTATTTTCTGGTGTTTCAAGCCTCTTGTTTTTTTGACTTTTGTGTTTTAATCTTTCTTTGCTTTGTCTTTTTTTTTATTGGTAAAATAGTTGCTTAATTTTTTTCTTCCTCTTTTGTTAAAGACCCTCAGCCTCCTATCAAATCCAAATTTAAAAATTCATTATTAGTCGCCATATTTATTTAAAATATTTTCCAATTAACTTTAGAGCTGAATTTGTTAATTTATAAATCTCAAAATCAAAGCTTTTAGAAATTCCCCAATTGATATTGTTAAGATAGGTTTTTAATATGATTTACCATGACCAAATTAGGAAAGCTAAAATTAAAGATTTGGTGATTTTAATGTAAGTTCAATTTACAACAACTTATTTATCAGATACTTTGTGGCGTTTGTGTTACTTAAAAATAATTCATTACACAAATTACACAAACCTATCTGAAAAGTTTACGTAGGTAGGGAGTTCACTAGGTTTCATAAAGTGTACTCCACTTTAATAAAGTGCATGACAAAAATTGATATTTGTTGAGAATCAAAGAATTCTTGCATTTTTATTTTCTTGTTGAATATTTTGATATATTGTTTCTATTTCATGACGCATAATTATGTTTCTCCTCAGGTTTTTGATCTATCATTATCAATTTTTATAATTACCTCATCCCTTCGGGATCGAATTATTCGAGGAAATTTCAATTCAATAGCCCTCATTTTTAAATGGGGGCTAAATAATTAGGAACGAAAAATTGGCTTTAGCCAAATTCCTTAGAATTATAATGCGTTTTTGGCTAAAGCCATTTTATTTGGTGTACGTTGTAAACGGGATAAATCCCGTTTCTATTAATTTTTAAATTTCATTTTTGGTGAAATTCATTTTATTATCGTGTACTATGTCTCAACACTTTAATTTAATTATTATGTCCGAACTCACGTTAATTTCATCAAAAATGTAAAAATGAAAATTGATTTGGGCAATACTATACTTACTTTTGAAATAAAAACATGCTACAAGAATTATTTGCGAATAGTATGCAAGAGCTTAGATTTGGTTATCTGAAGAAAAAACATCCTTTTCGCTATTTTAGCTTTGTAACCAAAAGCGACGACTATCCCGCTGCAAGGACTGTGGTACTTCGCGGAATGACAGACAAAAATGAATTACTTATCTACACTGATTTTAGAAGTCAGAAAGTGAAACAATTGCAGTCCGATCAATCGACAACAGCAATATTTTATCATCCCAAAAAGCTGCTTCAAATTCTTGTGAAAGGAAAAACACAATTGATTACAAGTGGAAAAGAATGGGAAGACCACAAATCAAGAGTTCAAGGGAATTCAAAAAAAGACTACTTAACCGAACAGACTCCGGGTTCTTCACTAAAAAATCCAGACGAAGTTGATTACCAAGAAAAAATGCATTTTGCGCTTTTGAAACTCGTTCCGTACGAAATAGAAATGCTTCAATTGAAACGCCCAAACCACATTCGTTGTAAATTCGAAAAAACAACCAATTGGGAAGGGAGCTTTATTACACCTTAACTCGTACAATGGGTAAGCTTTCGTTTACACTTCGTCTTTACTGAATTTTGCATAAGTTCGCCATTTCTCTAAACAATCTTGAATGTCTTGGGGAATTGGCGCTTCAAAACGCATCCATTCTTTGGTGGTTGGATGTTCGAAACCAAGTGTTCTTGCGTGCAGCGCTTGGCGTGGTAAAATGGAAAAACAGTTATCTACAAACTGCTTGTATTTTGAAAAAGCGGTTCCTTTTAGGATTTTATCCCCGCCGTAGCGTTCATCGTTAAATAAAATGTGACCAATATGCTTGAAGTGAACCCTAATTTGATGGGTTCGTCCTGTTTCCAATTTACACTTTACGAGCGTGACATAATTAAAGCGTTCTATAACTTCAAAATGGGTAACAGCAGGTTTGCCTTCTTCAGCTTTTTCACCTGTATATACCATATTTTGCATTTTGTTGTACGGATTTCGGCCTATATTTCCTTCAATCGTGCCTTTGTCTTCTTCAACATTGCCCCAAACCAAAGCTACATACTCGCGTTCGCTGGTTTTATGAAAAAACTGCTGACTTAAATGCGTCATGGCTTCTTCATTTTTTGCCACTACCAATAAACCACTAGTATCTTTATCTATGCGATGCACTAAACCTGGCCGATTACTCGAATTGTTAGGTAAATGGTCAAAATGATAGATTAATGCATTAATTAGCGTTCCTGAATAATTTCCATGACCGGGGTGAACCACCATACCTGGGGATTTATTTACCACAACAAGGTCATCGTCCTCATAAACAATTTCCAATGGAATGTTTTCAGGAATGAGCTGACTTTCGTAGGGAGGGTAAGAAAGTAAAACCTTCACTTCGTCGCCTGGTTTTACTTTGTGGTTGGCTTTTACAGCTTCGTTATTTACATATATATTGCCATCCTTTGCCGCTTGCTGAATTTTGGAACGAGTGGCGTTTTCAATAAAGTTTTTTAAAAACTTATCTACGCGTAAAGGAGCTTGTCCTTTTGCTGCTATAAAATGGTGATGTTCGTATAAATCGTCTTCCTGAAAATCGTTGGTGGAGGTTATAGATGAATCGCTCATTTTATTGTTGTTTCACTTGGTTGATAATTTCCTGAACTCGTTCGTCAATTTCTGAAGCATCTACTTTCAATTGGCCGTCTTCATCCATGTATTGAAGTATTTCTTCATCCTCAAGTTCACCTTTCGATTGTCTTCGTAGGGTTTCTGCATAGGTAATACTTCCATCGCCAATTTCAATATCTACAATCGACGTTTTTTTCAGGAAATCGCCTCCCTGAAGGGTATCGCGCAAATGAAACAAATGCAGCACCCTGTTGCGTGCATAATGAGGCTTCTTGGTAACCTTGCCAATTTGAAAACCCATAGATAATAAGTAAGGTTCAACTTGGCGCAGGGTATTGTCTAGTATATTATCGGGCAATTGAATTTTCGGGTAATCGGACGGGTTGATTGTAAGGTATATTTTCCTGTTTTCTTTCACAAAATTCCCAGCGGCTGGAATTTGTTCAATTACCGAATAGGGAGGGAAATTTGGATTGTAAGTAGCCGAATCTAGGACTTCAAAACGAAGGTTCATTTCTGAAAGCTTTTTTTCTACAATGTCTAAATCAAATTTAGATAAGTCGGGAACTTCAATTTGCTGGCCGTGATTGGTGGTAACAGACAACCACTGCAACAAAAGAAAAACAAGCACTATTAAAGCAACAAGCGCTAATACTAGTTGATACAAAAAGGCTTTGCTGAATATAAAGCGAATAAAATTCATACGTAAAATTATGCGACAAAGATATTAAAATGAAATATGCTAAACTAATCTAATTTTAGCGGTACAAAAACCTGGATTCAAAAAAGGAATTAAGTTTGGCTTAAATGTAAAAGAAGAAAAAGAGTACAACATGCTTGTATTAATTTTGGTTCACTCGTAATACTTACCAAAGTAGCGTTTACCTTTTGAGCGACCTAGAAAAACCAAAATTTCAATCTTCAAATGTGAGTTTATTTTAGTTAGATGCAGTTTCTATTTTTATTTTATTTTATTGAAATGAATTAAATCAGGAACCGACCCCAAATTTATAAATCACCAGTAGCTAATTTTAAAATCGACTGAATTATTTGCTCATTAAGTCGTATTAATGTACATGACAAAAATTTATATTCAATGAAAATCAATGGATTATAGATTATTTATTATATTGTTATATAAAAAATAAATTGGTTTTATTTCATGTCGCATAATCATGTCGCCGTTTCAGGGTTTTAATCTATCATTGTCAATTTTTATAATTATGTCATCCCTTCGGGATTGAATTATTTAAGGAAATTTCAATTCAATAGCCCTCATTTTTAAATGGGGGCTAAATAATTAGGAACGAAAAATTGGCTTTAGCCAAGTTTCTTAGAATTATAATGGGATTTTGGCTAAAGCCATTTTATTTGGTATACGTTGTAAACGGGATAAATCCCGTTTCTATTAATTTTTAAATTGTATATTTCATCTTTAGTGAAGTTAATTTTATTAAGAAATTGAAAACCTAAATCCATCTTAAATTTTAACAACTCTACAAAGACTTGAATTTACTATAAGTTTAACCTCATCTAGTAGAAAATACCGTTAAAAGTCTACTATCTTTAAAGTTCATTCAAAAAACTTAAAAAATGAAAAAAATTACATTATTATTTGCTTTACTAGTCGCTTCAACGGGATTTGCACAAACTACTGAAACCATTTCATTTGAATCAAGTGAGGGTTATACCTTAGGAGCACTAAGTGGTCAAAATGACTGGGGAGTTACACCAGAAGTTACAAGTCAGATTTCTGTTGTAGATGATATTTCGACAGATGGAGACAACTCACTTTTTATTGAGGGTTTAAATAATCCATTTGTAGATCAAAGTCAAAACATAGCTTTAGTTGGTGCTTTTAGTGAATTGTATTCACTAAATAACGATTTAGTTGTCGTAGAATTCGACATTTACCTAACTGATGTAGCGGACGAAGACAATGACTCTTCTGACTTTGCTTTTCAGCTACAATCAACTGTAGAAGAATTAATTACTTCTAGGATTGTTTTCGATTTTCAAGACAATATTGCCATCGTAGAATCTGGTGCAACTGGACCAGTTTTTACAGAAATAGGCACATTTGAAAGAGAAGAATGGATCAGTGTTAAGCTAATTCATAAATTTGAAGATAACGAAATTGAGTATTATATTAATGATGAGCTTTTGCACACAGGCGACGTTTGGAATGCTGAATCTATTAATCAAGTAGTAATTTTGTTTGATAATTTTGACAGCAGCGCCTATATTGATAATATTTCTCTTTCTGATGATGAGTCATTATCTAACGAAGAATTCATTGCTAATAACGAATTTGTGCACTATACAAATCACGGGCGTTTATACATGCAAGCCAATGTAAACTTAACTGAGGCTATGATTTTTGATATGGCAGGAAGACAAGTTTTAACAGAACAAATTAACAACGCTAAGGGTAGTATAGACCTTAATTTATTATCTACAGGAATGTACATTGTAAAAGTTGCTACTGAAAACGCAAATCATTCGTTTAAAATTGTAAAATAGGCTAAACAAACCCTATAAAGTAGTACCCCAAAAAGCCGCAAATTGCGGCTTTTTTTATGTTATTATGGTAACAAAATCGATATATTGCTTTTACTAGTAGTTGAACTGCAAGTTATGATACTTAATGGTTGAGTATCAATTCACCGTGGCTTAGCAAATAACTATCAAGCATTGAAGTGAAAGCATTTGGTAAAAGCTTCACATCACTATTCACCTATACCCAATTATTCTCACTCTGTCAAAACTGTTTTGAATACTAAATTCAAAGTAAACGACAAAAATTGAAACACGTCAAATCAGTGCTTCCCCAACCCTATCCCGTATAAATTTACGTTTTATTTTACGGGACAAGAAAGAGCTAGATTTTCCTCTCTGCTTCATTACAAAAAGAAACCATAGCTAAGGCTATGCTTTATTTTTCTAATTCTCGTAAAAAAAATCATTCCCGAACCAATCGGGAAAGGCTGTTTCCTTTTCTAGTAATTTCAACTAATAACCGATATCATTACTAAGTTAGAAACTTTTTATATAATAACACCTGTGTATCAGGGTGTCAAAAAATGACCTAGTTGATCTGATTTTAATAAGCTAAGTTGTCTTTTTTAAGTACTGAAATTTGAAAATGTGATTACGCATTGAACATAGACAAACAATGAGTGTAATAACAAAAGAAACTTATTTGTTAATAATCACCCAAAAAAAAACATTTGAATAATTTTACATTAAGAAATTATTAGTACATTTGGACATACATTAATTATAAATATATTCTTATGAAAAAAATTACTTTATTGATGCTTGCATTTTTTGTAAGCTTTATTGTTAATGCTCAGGAGGTTTTATTTGAGCAGGAAGTTGCTGGAACCGGAGGTATTGTTTCGGTTGTTCAAAATGCCGGTGATTTTCAAAAAGCAAGGTCTGCTGACGACTTTGTTGTTCCAAATGGAGGACTAATTAATAAAATTACAGTTACAGGTTTTGCAAACTCTGTCGCAGAATTTACTTCGCTAACTGAAGGTGCAGAACTTTACATTTTTGCCGATAATGCTGGGGACCCAGATGGCTTACCAAGTGTGGCGGACTCATGGTTAGTATTTTTAGACGCTGGACTAGAAGATTTTGAAATTGAAATTGAGGAAACCACAATTAGCCTTATTTTTGATTTATCTGGCTTAGAAGGTGGCGGTTTTAATGCATTACCAAACACTACATATTGGTTATCTGTTTCTCAAGTAGGTAATATTGCATTTAGTTCTCCAGGTCGATGGAATTGGTTCCAAGGAGAAAATAATGGAGGACTTGCGAGATTAAACTTTGAGAATGGTGCCTTTGGACAACCCTCTGGTACTTGGGCTACACTTCCTTCAATAGGTGTAAATTTCCAAAATTTAGCCATGAAACTTGAAAATGTTGAAGTTGAAAGTGATGCAGACTGCGACCATGACCAATTATGGTTGGTTGGAGCTGGAATAACTCAAGCTGGTTGGAGCTGGGATACGCCTGTTGCTTTACCATGTACTGGAGATAATGTTTATTCTGGAATTGTAGAATTTACTCCACTTTCAGATGGAAACGATGGTAACTTCCGTTTCTTTACTGAAGAAGGAAATTGGACCTCAGGATTAAACTTTCCGTTTTTCGTTGGTGAAGACTTTTCCATACATCAATCTTTTGAAAATGCAAATGATGACGATAGCAACTTCTTATTTACTGGGATGCAAGGAGAGTATACCTTAACTGTAGACTTTGTTAATAAAACTATCCTACTAGATGGTACCCTAAGCAACGAAAGTTTTGTTCAAGTAAGTTTCGATTTCTTTGTAAACAGCAGCGGATTAAACCTTTCAGCAAGCGAAATGATTTCCACTATTGAAGTGTACAACCTTAGCGGTAAGAGAGTTTTACAAAACAAGTTGAACCAACTAAATGGTGTGGTAAACTTAGACCAGCTTTCTAAAGGAATGTACTTGGCTAGACTTCAAGTAGGAAATACAACTAAAACTTTGAAGTTTGTAAAATAACAACAAACGCAATAAACACAAAAAAGCCGACTTTACCGTCGGCTTTTTTATTGATCAATTTTACATTTATAGTTTATTCGCTAATTGTCCGCAAGCAGCATCAATATCTTTTCCTCTGGAATGACGTAGCGTAACCACAATTCCGTTGGCTTCCAACTGTGTCATATAACTTGCTACCGCTTGGTCGTTGCCTTGCTGAAACTTGCCATCGTCTATAGGGTTGTATTCAATTATATTTACCTTACAGGGGATGTACTTGCAAAATTTAATTAAGGCTTCAATATCCTCTTGCCTATCGTTTATGCCTTTCCAAACTATGTATTCGTAGGTAACTCTACGCTTGGTTTTCGCATACCAATATTCAAGAGCTTCCCTTAAATCTGTCAACGGAAAATTCTTGCTAAACGGCATAATTTGCTCGCGAACTTCCTGAATTGCGGAGTGAAGTGATAAGGCTAAATTAAATTTTACCTCGTCGTCTGCCAACTTCTTGATCATTTTCGGAATACCTGATGTAGAAACGGTAATCCGTTTGGGCGACATCCCTAATCCTTCTGGGCTTGTAATTTTTTCGATGGAAGCAAGAACGTTATTGTAATTCATTAACGGCTCCCCCATTCCCATGTACACAATATTACTTAGCGGCATTTGGTTGTAGGTTCGGCTTTGCAAATCGATAGCAGCCACTTGGTCGTAGATTTCATCTGCATTCAAATTACGCATTCGCTTTAATTGTGCTGTGGCACAAAACTGGCAATCCAAACTACAGCCTACTTGAGAAGAAACACAAGCAGTAGTTCGAGAATAGGTAGGAATAAGAACGGACTCTACCGTTAAATCGTCATGTAATTTCACCGCATTTTTGATGGTTCCATCTTTGCTTTTTTGCATTTGATCGACCTGAATGTGATTGATAACAAAATTAGCTTCAAGCATTTCGCGGGTAGCTTTAGAGAGGTTGGTCATGTCATCGAAACTGTGGCATGCTTTGCTCCAGAGCCACTCGTAAACTTGATTTCCGCGGAAGGCTTTATCGCCATTTGCTTCAAAAAAATTACGTAATTCCTCTTTACTTAATGCGCGTATGTCTTTTTTCTTTTCTTTCACAGGGCAAAAATACACGATAAAAAATAAACTTTTATGGCTGTTAGCATTTATCAATTGAAATTACCGTAATAAAACTCTTTTTTTTCTGTCTGTTTCATTTTAAAAAGAAAGCATTATCCCAACTGAACTTCAAAATGAGACTAAACTAAATAAGGCTATAAAAACAACTATTTATAGCAAACGACAACTAAGTATTTCGAAATTTATCAAGATTTTGTCGTTTTATAATTCACTAAATGCTAGCGTTATTTTTTTTCCTCATAAATAGAAGGTAGGGAAATTTTGAACACTACCGCTAACAAGCGTACCAAAATAACAACGCTTGCAGCGGCAATAAAAACAACACTTTCCGCTAGGCCTAGTTGCACGGTTAAAAAGTAAGTAAATCCTCCTAAAATACACGCCGTAGCATAAATTTCTTGCCGAAAAATAACCGGAATTTCATTGCATAAAATATCCCTAATTACGCCTCCAAAACAAGCACTCATGGTACCAAAAGCTACACAAATTATGGGATGCAAGCCCGCTTCAATGGCTTTTTCTACTCCTACAACGGTGTACAATCCAATGCCTATGGTATCAAATAAAAAAAGTGATTTACGCAAGTAGTTCAGTTTCTTTCTAAAAATAATAGCTACTATGGACGTAATTATAATGGTGTACACATATGTCATATTATTTAACCAACCGACGGGTACATTAAGCAATACATCGCGCAAGGTCCCTCCTCCCACCGACGTAACAAAGGCAATGATAAAAATCCCAAACAAATCCATTCGCTTTTTCATAGAAGTAAGCACTCCCGAAATAGAAAAAGCAACAACACCTAAAATGTCAATTAGTAAAATAAAACTCAATTGTCTAGGATTTTAATGCGTAATAATGGTAGTCTGAAATAACCTGACCTACAAAATCTAGGGGCTTAGTATTCTCTAGGCTAACCTTCATTTGTTGTGAGAGTTTTACGGCAAGCTTAAGAATAAGTTTGTGCTCTCTTTGTGCTTTTGCCTTGAGGTAAATTCGATTTACTTTTTGTATGTCTTCATCACTAAATACGCTAACTTGTGGATAAACAGGTACATAATTTTCTGGAACTTGAACTTTTTGTAACTGATTAAGCTGAATGGTATTTCTTTCTGTTACGACTTTAGTTTTGGCAGCAATATCGCCCAAACGCTGACCGGTACCCGTTGCTAAAATAGTTATGATTGCAATTCCTCCTGAGGAAAATGAAACATCTACAGGGCGTAATAACCACCGAATTAGCAATGCAGAAAATGAAACTTTAGTACCGTCTACACTTACTACCCTAATTTTTAAGGCCATTTTTCCGATGCTTTGCCCCTCATTGAAGGTTTCCCAAAGCAAATCGTACAAAAATACGGGAAGGGTAATGAGTAGTACAAATGAAAAAGATTCCATATTACTTCCATCAAAACCATTCCAAAGCAAAATAATTAATATGTAAATACCAACAATAACCAGCATATCTATTAAGTAGGCAAATATTCGGTCGGAAACAGGCGCAAGAGACTGGTGAATACTAACATTTTGAGCCGTTTGAATGGTAGAATGAGTCATAACTAAAAATTGAAAATACAAAAGAACGAAATAAATGAAAAAAACCGTATTTCAGCCTATTTATTTAATTTAATTTAAGTCTTATTTTTATAAGGTGCGACATGGATAGGAGTAATTAATTCTGATTTCAAATTTATTATTTCAAATTTATTTGGTTTCCCGTTCACTGCGTTTCTCGGGATTAATTCAATTACGCAATTATAAATTGCTATTTCATTGAATCTATGGCTACTATAGCTACTATTAGTACAATGGTTGAATAAACATTTAGAATTATCTCTAAAATCTTAATTCTCAATCCTTCGTACTTAGTACTATTTAGTTGATATGGTCACTCTAATTAAAATTCATATTTTCAAATTAGTGAATTTTCAAATTTTCAAATCTATCTGTACATTTATGGATACTATGGGTACTATGGGTACTTTGGTTTCCCGTTCACTGCGTTACTCGGGATTAATTCAATTACGCAATTATAAATTGCTATTTCATTGAATCTGTGGCTACTATAGTTACTATTGGTAAAATGGTTGCTATGGCTGAATAAACATTTAGAATTATCTCTAAAATCTTAATTCTCAATTCTTTGTACTTAGTACTATTTGGTTGATATGGTTACTCTAATTTAAATTCATATTTTCAAATTAGTGAATTTTCAAATTTTCAAATCTATCTGTACATTTATGGGTACTATGGGTACTATGGTTACTATTGGCACTTTGGTTTCCCGTTCACTGCGTTTCTCGGGATTAATTCAATTACGCAATTATAAATTGTTGTTTCATTGAATCTGTGGCTACTATAGTTACTATTGGTACAATGGTTGCTATGGCTGAATAAACATTTAGAATTATCTCTAAAATCTTAATTCTCAATTCTTCGTACTTAGTACTATTTGGTTGATATGGTTACTCTAATTTAAATTCATATTTTCAAATTAGTGAATTTTCAAATTTTCAAATCTCTCATCTCTTAATTCTTAATTCTTAATACTTAATTCTAATTTCTCATTTCTCATCTCTTAATTCTTAATTCTTAATACTTAATTCTAATTTCTCATCTCTCAATTCTCAATTCTCAATTCTCAATTCTCAATTCTCAATTCTCAATTCTCAATTCTTAATTCTCAATTCTTAATACTCAGTACTTAGTACCCAATACTACCAACATCAACAAAAGCAAAAAAACACAGTTAATAGGTGGCTATTAAATTTAAAAGTTTATTTTTGACAACATATCATCTTGTTTATGCGTGAAGCTTACTTTATTCAAAAAAACAAAGAAAAATGGGCCGAGTTTGAAGCAATGCTTACACCTAAAAGTAAGTTATCTGCTGGGCAATTAACTTCAGTTTACCTTAGCTTAACGGAAGATTTGAGTTTTGCGGAAACCTTCTACCCTAAAAGTGAGACTTATGCTTACCTCAATTCATTAGCAGCCAAAGCACACACCAAGATTTACAGGAACAAAAAAGAAGGAAAAAACAAGTTTATTCGATTTTATACTTATGAATTCCCGAAGGAATTTAGAAAATACCACAGAGAATTGCTCATTGCATTTTCTGTTTTCCTTCTGTTTAGTATTATTGGCGCCTTTTCCTCGGCGGTAGATCCTGATTTTAGTCGACTTATTTTAGGTGATGCTTACGTAAACAAAACCTTGGAAAACATCGATAAAGGGGACCCTATGGCCATTTATAAAGATGCGAACCAAACCGATATGTTTTTAGGAATTACGGTTAACAACATAAAAGTAGGTTTACTTTCCTTCACGCTAGGTATATTTTTTGGCCTTGGAACGCTAATGATTGCCATGCAAAATGCCATCATGCTGGGTGCATTTCAGTATTTTTTTTACCAACAAGGGCTTTTGTGGGAATCCGCTCGAACCATTTGGATACACGGTACCATCGAAATAGCAGTAATTATAATTTGTATCTGTTCAGGCTTGGTGATTGGAAAATCGATGCTCTTTCCAGGAACTTACACTCGCTTTCAGTCCTTTGTAGATGGGGTAAAAGCCGCGCTTAAGATTGTGGTGAGCACCATTCCATTTTTTATTATTGCTGGCGCATTAGAAGGTTACGTAACACGATATACCCAAATGCCAGATTGGTTAGCCATACTTATTATTAGCAGCTCGCTTGCATTAATTTTATTTTATTACATATACTTACCCATTCAACTTAACAAAAAACAAGCTTTAATAAATGATTAATAACGAATTTAAATTAAAAAAAGAACGATCGCTTGGCGAAATTATTAGCGATTCATTTGGGTTCCTACGCGCTTACTTTAGCGAAACCAAACAGGTATTTGTCAAATTTATCCTACCTGCGCTAATCATTTTGCTGATCAGTGGCATTTTTACTGAATATAGCCGACAACAATTAACAACAGGTATTTTAAGTGAGAATAATTTCGATTTGCTTACCGGTAGCATAACAAGCGCCATTGCATTTTTACTGAACATTTTTTTTCAAATTGCATTTTACATCGTTAGTTACATTTCCATTTTAGGGGTAATGAAACAAAAAGCAAACGGCGAAGAATTTTCGTTGAAGGCTATCGGACAAGAATTAAGAGCTGATTTTTTACGGGTATTCGGTCTTCTTTTTGTGGGTGTACTTATCATTTTTGTCGGATTTCTTTTTTTAATTGTTCCGGGAATTTATCTTGCCGTGCCTATTAGCTTGTTAGCGCCTATTGCTATAATTGGACGAAAAGATTTTTCAGCTTCATTTACGGAGGCTTTTCGATTAATCAAAGAAAACTGGTGGGTAACCTTTGCTACCATTCTTTTGTTTTCACTAATGCTCTCTTTTGCTGCGTTTATTTTTCAAGTGCCTCTACTCATCTATACCCTTTTAAAAATGTTTTCAGGGGGTAACTTTAATGAATCGGATGTATTTTTTTCTGAAGAAACCGACTGGATCCTTATCTTACTTACCATAATTGGTCAACTTGGGGGCTATATTTTCAACCTTATTACAATTATTATGTCGGGCTTAATTTATTACAACCTAAACGAATACCACAACAAAACTGGTACTATTGAAGAAATAGAAAGCATCGGTAACTAATTCTTTTCCTACTTCATGAAGTTGTTAAAAACTTGCATATTTACTTGCTTTTTGGTTAGTTTATGGACTAATCCACTAAACCTTTTTGCCCAAAAACTGAGTTTTGATGAAGATAAAATTGAAAAGTACAAAAAGGATTCCGACTATGATTACAGCGTTTACGAAGTTACCGAAAGCACTTGGGATCAATTTAAAACCTGGTTAGGAAGGCATTACAACCGATTGATGCGTTGGCTATTTGGCGATTATGAAGCTTCCAGCGCATTGGCCTTTTTTATCAAAATATTCCCCTACCTGATTGTTGTACTTGTCTTTATTTTGTTCATCTATTTATTCGTAAAATACAATTGGGGGAAGCGAATTTTCAATGAACAAGAAGCGCCAAGCTTACTTTTCTCTGAAGAAGAAGAAATTATTCGCCGTAAAGACATAGACCAACTTATTGAAAAAGCCCTTCAAAAGCAAAATTATAGATTAGCTATTCGGTACCAATACTTAAAAAGTTTACGTATTTTAGAAGAAGGGAATATGATTAGATACGAGTTCAGCAAAACCAACCAAGATTATATCCAAGAGCTGAACCAACACCCTGTTCGCTCCCTTTTTAGTGAAATTACAAGGTATTACGATTACGCATGGTACGGCGGATTTATAGTTTCCTTAGCCCAATACCAAGCAATGGATAGAAATTTTAGGGCGTTTGTACAACAACTTCAACACAAAACCAATGTCTAAATCTACCAAAATTTTACTCGGTTTTGCAGTTTTCCTTTTTGGCTTACTCATGTACGTAGATGCGAATGGTACTCGCCCATTAGATTTGCGTCCTTACTATACCAAGAGCTCCAAAAAACCCTTAGGAGCAAAAGTTTTTTACGATTTGTTGGAGAATTCTTCAAAAGCTAATTCCCTAAAAAACATTAACGAAACCCTATTTACCTTCACCAAAAAAAACAATTTAACCGAAGGTAGTTTGCTTTTTATAAACAATTATATCGATTTAGATGAGCAAAGCTACAGGGTGCTTACCAATTTTGTTAAAGAAGGAAACGATGTGCTTATTTCCAGTAATTTTCTGCCGCAAATTATTCAAGATTCCTTACACGTAAAAGTGGAATACCTTCTAAAATTTGATGCCATAAACTACACCAGTGAAGTGGTGTTAGAAAATTACCCAAGTCAGATGAAATCTCCTTTTGAGTGGGATTTACTCTATTTTTCTGAATTTGAAAACCACCATGAAGTTCTCGGCTACGGAAAAGCAACCCACGAAACAACAGATAATGAGGTAGAGTTAAAACCCAACCTACTTCGAATACCCTTAGACAAAGGAAACATTTACTTACACACCTTCCCTGAAGCCTTTTCTAACCTTTTTATGTTGCATGAAAACAATTACGCCTACACTGAAAATTTGCTTAATTTATTAGACCTAAATCACCAAATTTATTTAGACAATCACAACAAAACAGGCAAAGAGCGCATACAAAACATTTTGTACTACATAACAAGTGAGCCAGCACTAAATACGGCTTACAAAACCTTTTTGCTGCTTTGTGTATTACTCATAATTTTTGAAGCTAAAAGAACCCAACGAAGCATTCCTGTTGTAACTCCACTACCCAACAAAACTTACGAATTTGCACAAACTGTTTCGTTAATGTACTTGGATAAAAAAGAGTTTAAAAACATTGCTGAGAAACAAATTTTTCAGTGGATGGATTACATACGGAACCATTTAAAAATAGACACCAAAGAAATTGATGCCCCCTTTTATAAAGAACTTTCAACTAAATTAGGAAAGAAAGAAGAAAGCGTTAGAAAAACCTTTCTTTTAATGAAAGAAATTGAACAAAAAGAAGAAGTAACAAAAGACGATGTATATGAATTGCATCAACAAATTGAATTTTTAAAAAGCTAAGTTATGGATGAAAATAAATTTCCCGAAGAAGAAAAAAATACAGAAAATCAACCTCAAAACGAAGAGTCTACACCTTTAAGCGAACATTTAACTAGCAACGAAGGAACTACCTCTGGAGAGGAAAAGTACGCGGAGGAAGATTTTTCTTTACGCGTTCCACTTCAAGCCCTTAAAGAAAAAGTTGAAGGTTTAAAAGCACAACTCAGCGCTCATATTATCGGTCAACAAGACTTTCTTGAATTGCTTATTGTTGCTATGTTATCGGACGGACACGTGCTTATTGAAGGAGTGCCAGGCGTAGCAAAAACCCTTACCGCAAAGTTATTTTCAAAATCTATTGCTACCGCATTTAGCCGCATTCAATTTACACCCGACTTAATGCCAAGCGACGTATTGGGAACATCCATTTACAACGAAAAAACAAAAGAATTTGAATTCAAAAAAGGGCCTGTTTTTTCTAATGTGGTACTAATAGACGAAATTAACCGTGCGCCAGCCAAAACACAATCGGCATTGTTCGAAATCATGGAAGAACGGCAGGTAAGTATAGATAATCATGTATTCAACATGCAACCGCCATTTATGGTATTGGCTACCCAAAATCCGATTGAACAAGAAGGAACTTATGCCTTACCAGAAGCACAATTGGATCGTTTTTTGTTTAAGTTGAAAGTAGGGTATCCTACGCTAGAAGACGAAATTAGCATTCTTACCAAACACCATGACCGTAAGAATAAACAACCCGAACAACTCATTGAAGCCTTTATTCAACCTGAGGAACTAGCGACTTACAAAAGTTTGTTGCACGACATACAAGTAGAAAAAAAGATTTTCAATTACATCGCCCAAATCATACACCAAACAAGGCAACATCCGCATTTGTTGTTGGGCGCATCACCAAGAGCATCAATAGGGGTAATGAATGCTTCAAAAGCCTTTGCTGCCATTAGCGGAAGAGATTTTGTAACGCCCGAAGATGTAAAAAAAGCGCTTCACCCCGTGCTTAATCACCGTATTGTACTTTCACCAGAACGAGAGATGGAAGGCATGACGGCCGAAGAAGTTATTAACATGATTGTACAAACCATAGAAATTCCGCGTTAGTGATTCAATTTATTGCTTCTTTATACCTTACCAAACGCACCTACTATGGTGTAATTTTAGCCGTTTTGCTATTTCTAACTTCTTATTGGCTAGAATCGTTTTGGTTTTTTGCCTGGCTAAGTATAGGAGTAGTGGTATTTTTTGTGTGTATTGAAGTTATTTACTTGTACCGCGCTAACTTGTTTGTAGCTGAACGAATATTGCCCGAAAAATTTTCAAACTCAGACGCAAACAACGTTAGTATTGAATTTATAAATCGCTATCCTTTTAGCGTAATTGTTGAATGTATAGATGAAATTCCTATTCAATTTCAAAAAAGAGATTTCCTTCTTCAATTGAAGCTTGCCTCTAAACAAAAAGAAATAAAAACATACCAGCTAATTCCTGTAGAACGTGGAGCGTATTTTTTTGGAAAATTAAACTGTTACGTAAGCTCCCCTATTCAACTGATTAAAAGAAGGTTTGTTTTTGGCGAAAACCAAGAAGTGAAAGTGTATCCATCGTTTATTCAAATGAAAGAATTTGACTATATGAGCGAACACAAAATGAGCCTGTTTGGTTTCAAAAAGGTAAGAAGAATAGGACATACATTAGAATTTGAACAAATAAAAGAGTACGTAAAAGGCGACGACATCCGAACCTTAAATTGGAAAGCTACAGCAAAACACAGGCGATTGATGGTGAACCAATACCAAGATGAAAAATCGCAACCCGTTTATAGCTTTATAGATAGCGGACGCAGTATGATGATGCCTTTTAATGGCCTTTCGTTATTGGATTATGCTGTTAACTCTTCCCTTGCTTTTAGCAATATTGCCCTAAAAAAAGGCGATAAAGTAGGCTTGTTGGAATTTTCGCATCAAATCGGAAAATTTGCAAAAGCAAATGCGCGTAAAAGTTACCTAATTAATTTAATGGAGGCTTTATACAACATCAAAACTGACTTTTTGACCAGCGATTTTGGAAAGGTATATGTACATACGCAACGCCAGTTAAGCCAACGAAGCCTCATTCTTTTTTATACAAATTTCGAGCATTTGGAGGCCATGCGTAGGCAACTCCCCTATTTAAAAGCAATGGCTAGAAAACACCTCTTAGTAGTTATCTTCTTCGAAAATACTGAGCTTCAAAAACTTATTGAAAAACCCGCCAATTCCATTTACGAAGTCACCGAAAAAACAATTGCAAAAGACCTTCAATACGAAAAACGATTAATGGTTGAAGAGCTAAAAAACAATGGTATTCGAAGTCTACTCACAAAACCTGAAGAGTTAAGTATGAATACCATCAATACGTATTTAAGCATTAAATCGAAAGGGATTTTGTAAGCATCAAGAACAGTACAAAACACGATTACATACCTGAAACACTCATGAAAACACTCGTATTTGCCACGCATAACCCAAACAAATTAGCTGAAATAAACGAGATGCTACAAGCCCAGTTTAAGCTAAAAAGCCTCACCGATATTGGATGTACAGAAGAAATTGTCGAGGATGGCGAAACCCTTGAAGCCAATGCCGAAATAAAGGCAAATTATGTAATTACCAACTACCAACTGCCTTGTTTTGCAGACGATACTGGGTTAGAGGTAGAAGCTTTACATGGCGAACCCGGAGTTTTTTCGGCTAGGTATGCTGGCGAACAAAAAAGCAGCGAGGACAACATGAACAAATTACTTCATAACTTAGCCTCCAAAGAAAATCGAAAAGCACGTTTCAGGACTGTAATTTGCTTAACAACAGAACACAAAAATCTTTTTTTTGAAGGTGTTTGCGAGGGTGAAATCATCCATGAAAAAAGAGGCGAAAAAGGTTTTGGTTACGATCCTATTTTTGTTCCCAATGGTTATGATAAAACTTTTGCAGAACTAACTAGCGAAGAAAAAAATAAAATTTCGCATCGCGGTTTAGCCTTCAAAAAGCTTATAGAATACCTTAATCAAAGTAATAGCATTTACTAATTGAAATTACTGGTATAAGTCTGAAGAGCCCGTCGTTTTTAAAATAAAAACTAAAATTTAGTTTAACACTTGGCTTATGCTTATATTTGCACTATGGAATTATTTATTATCAGCATTGTATTATTAGGACTCGCTTTTGGTGGAATTGCCATCAAAATATGGGGTAAAAAAGACGGTAAGTTTGCAGGTACATGTGCAAGCCAAAGTCCTTTTTTAAATAAAGATGGAGAGTCTTGTAGCTTCTGCGGAAAGCTTCCAGAAGAACAAGATTGTAAAAAAGACGAAGTACAAAAAGCTTCCTAAAATGGATGGCTTTTGGCTTATTGCTCAAGCGGGTATATCGTTGATATACCTGCTTTATTTTTTATTAATTAGCCGATTAAAGGAACTTCCGAAGCAACAAAATCGAGATATTGAAGCGTTTGTAACGGTACTTATTGCTGCCAAAAATGAAGCTAAACAACTGGAAAAAAACTTACTACCTATTCTGCAACAAGCTTATTTCAAAAACAACCAACCCAACTTTGAAGTAATTGTAATCAACGACCACTCGACCGACCATTCGGCTAATATTCTTAAAGAAATAGCAGTAAAGTACTCCCATTTCAGGTATATCGATTTTCAGGAAAACAGTACCTCCTCAAAAAAAAGAGCGCTTACCAAAGGAATTGAACAGGCAAAAGGTAAATACCTTGTATTTACGGATGCTGACTGCAAACCTGCAAGTAAGTTTTGGTTGCATCAGATGCTACAATCTTTTGGAAGTAAAAAAATTGTGTTGGGCTATGGTGGTTTCTACCAGCGTAATTCTTGGCTGAATAAATTACAAGCTTACGAGACCTTTTTAACAGCAATGCAGTATTTCAGTTTTGCACAAATTCTGTCTCCTTATATGGGTGTAGGAAGAAATATTGGGTACCAAAAGCAAGCCTTTACTAGCAACAATGGTTTTAGCAACCACTTGCACATTGCTTCAGGCGACGACGATTTGTTTATTCAAGAAGTTGCAACTAAAGAAAATACAGCTATCTGTTTAGCAAAAAACGCCTTTACGTTTAGCGAAGCACCAAGTTCCTACTCGTCTTGGATACAACAGAAAAAAAGACACCTTAGTACCTCTTATTCCTATTCACTTAAGCATCAAATTTTGTTAGGGAGTATTGGCTTTTTTAGAACGTTTTATTGGATAATCACCTTACTTAGTATGGTAATAACATTCCGTACTACAGCAATTTTGTTATTTTTAGTTTTTTGGTTAAGCCTTGGTTTTCTGCTAAAAACACACCTCCAACGATTTGATCAAAAGCGATTGTTGTTTTTTTTGCCAATTTTAGACGCAAAGCTGATGTTATTTTATCTAATCTTATTATTTTCAAAATCTGAATCTAAAGCTACTTCATGGAAGTAAATTCGCGAATAAAAGAACATATTATTGGTGCTAAAAAAGGAAAGCCGAACAGCTTTAATTTCCTTGTAAATTCCCATTGGGATTTTGTTTTTCAGTTTATTTTAAAACGAACCAACGACGATTTTTTAACCGAAGAAATTGTTATTCAGTCCTTTGCAAAAGCTTTCGATAAAATTGAGCAATACGACGAAAGCTATGAATTTTCGACTTGGATTGTGCAAATAGCTAAAAATCTACACATTGATTATACCCGTAAAAAAGAACTAAAGACCACCCAAATTGAGAAGGAACTAAAGCAAACGATAGTAGGTAACCAACCCTCTGTCGAAGAGGATATTATTGCAGAACAAGACAAAAGAGCCTTGCAAGAACACATACAAAGCCTACCAACGCATTACCGAGAAATTATAGAACTCCGTTACTTAGAAGAACAAAGTTTTGCAGCTATTGCAGAGCAACTCAATTTACCTATAAACACCTTAAAAGTAAGGGCGTTGCGCGCCAAAAAAGAGCTGTATAAACTATTGAAGTAAGGCTTAGAGTAAAAATCGTATGCTTTACAACTTCCTACTTACCCACCGTGATGAAAAACTTGTAAATGCAACGATAGTAATTGAACTTAACGGCATTAAAATGGCAGCAATTACAGGCATTAACTGGCCCGTCACGGCAAAATATAATCCAATTACATTATAGAAAAAAGAGAATAAAAAAGCCCAACGTATAATGTTTACCCCTTGTTTAGCTATATGTGTAAAATCCTTAAGTTTAGGTAAAACTTTTGCATCCATAATCGCATCGCAAGCTGGCGTAAATACATTTATGTTTTCTGCAATGGCTATTCCTACATCGCTCTGAGCAAGCGCTCCAGCATCATTTAGTCCATCTCCAACCATAACTACTTTATCGCCTGCAATTTGTAAGCCTTCAATTTTTTCGAGTTTATCTGCTGGTTTTTGCTTAAAAAACATAGAAGTTCCTAAGGGTAAATACGTTTCTAAGTGCTTTTTTTCGCCTTCATTGTCGCCAGAAAGTACCAATAAGCTATATTCCTTTTTAAGTTGGTGCAACATCTCCCATATTCCATCGCGGTAGGTTGATTTGAAAACAAATTTACCTTTGTAGTTGTGGTCATTAGCTATGTGAACAGCGGTTTCTTCACTTGCCTTTTCGTTAGCATTCACAAAAGAGGCAGAGCCAATTTTTAGGTGTTGGTTGCTTGTTTTTGCTTCAATTCCCTTACCTACATGCTCTTCAAATTCATCTAAAGTGATTATATTTTCAGCTTGAAGAAAATCGTATAACTTTCGACTTAATGGATGATTGGAATTGCGCAAACTAGACTTTAGTAGTGATGCTTCATTTTGTGTTAATTCGATTCCTTCGTAGCTAATCATAGCGTCCTTAGTTGTAGTAAGCGTTCCTGTTTTATCGAACACAAATGTTTTAACATCAGCTAATTTTTCAATAACAGAAGCATCTTTTAAATACAAGCCCTTCTGACCGAAAATACGAAGTAAATTTCCTAGGGTAAATGGAGTTGCTAAGGCTATTGCACAAGGACAAGCTATAATTAATACAGCCGTAAACACGTTTAATGCTAGACTTGGATTTACTACTAACCAAAAAGTAGTGGACACAAAAGCAATGCTTAAAACGGCAATGGTAAAGTGTTTGCTTATTCGGTCTATCAAGGATTGAAAATGCTTTTCTTTTTGCTTAGCAAAAGCATCTTTGCTCCACAATTGCGTAAGGTAACTTTGCTCGACAGACTTTTCTACTATCAATTCTAAAACCCCACCGTTTTGTTTTCCTCCGGCATATATTTTTTGACCAATAGATTTTTCAATAAGTCTAGATTCACCAGTTACGAAACTGTAATCTAAATTTGCATTTCCCGCTACTAAAATACCATCAACTGGAATAAGTTCACCACTTCTAATGAGTACACGATCTCCTTTTTTAACCTCATAAATCGGGACATTTAGCTCTTTCATTTCTTCTGAAAGCAAGGTAACACCTATGGGAAAATAAGATTTATAATCCCGTTCGAAAGACAAGAAATTGTAGGTTTTTTGCTGAATAAATTTACCTAATAGCAGAAAAAATACCAAACCCGTCAAACTATCGAAAAAGCCTGTTCCGAGGTCGAAAATTATTTCGGTAGAACTTCGTAAAAACAACACCAAAATACCAAGTGCAATGGGCACGTCTATATTTAGCATTTTGCTGGAAAGTCCTTTGTAAGCTGAAATAAAATAATCTTGAGCCGAATAAAAAACAACGGGTAAAGAAAACGCAAACATTAACCACCTAAAAATAGGCTTGTATTGATCTAACCAATATTCTGAGACTTCAAAATATTCAGGAAATGATAAAAACATTACATTTCCGAAAGCAAATCCAGCTATACCTACTTTATAGATTAAACTTCGATCGATGTTTTTTTCCTTTTTATCAAAATCTTCTAAACTAATATAAGGTTCATATCCTATAGAGGCTAATAGCGTAACCAATTGTTTTAAATTCAATTCATTTTTAGCGAAGGTAATACGCACTGTCTTTTCTGGAAAATTTACATCTGCATGAACTACAGCCTTGGATAGTTTATGTAGATTTTCTAAAATCCAAATACAAGAAGAACAGTGAATATGTGGAATATAAAAATTGACAATACTCGTTTTATCATCTGTAAAATCAATTAGCTTTTCAATGATTTGATCATTTTCTAAAAAGTCGAATCTCCCCTCTAAATCGGGTGGTGTTGCGCCTGGAGCAGCTTGCATATCATAATAACAAGTAAGGTTATTTTCCTCAAAAATTTGGTACACGGTCTTGCAACCCGAACAACAAAAATGTTTTTCTTCGACTTTTATATCTAGGGTTTTACAATCGTCTCCACAGTGATAACAGCTTGTTTTCATATTCTATACACTACACATTTAGCAATGCAAATGTGCGGTATTCTTTAGAGACTCAAAATGATATAAATCAGCAATAAAGATAATACTAAGCTACTAAAGGGTACCATAATATGCCATAGCCCATAAGGTATAATTTTTCAGAAATTTACGTAAACATATTACGTAAACTATCTTGTTACAAAACATACAGAATGTAGAAAATCAACTACAACACACTATAAAACAGATACTTAATTACAAAAAAATGTTTTTTTGTTGTCAGAACAACATATTTTTTATTAATTTGAAGTGCATAACCAAAATACCAGAACTATTCATTTAAAGTAATCTATCGCAAATCTGAAAAGGTGTTTTTTCTGTTGCACAGCCTGACGCAAAAAAAAGCTCCTGCCAAAAGACAAGAGCTTCTTAAAGCGGAAAATATGAAATAACATATCTTACCATAACGACATACAAAGATACGTTTTTTCATGAAGACCTTAACCAATTTCTAATTAGAAATTTGGAGTATCGTTCTTAACAGGAACATCAAAAAATTAAAAATTTATCAAAATGAAAATTACACTAAAAATCATCGCTATCACTTGTATTTCACTTTTTATGTTTTCGTGTTCTACTAATGAGTCAGTAAATGATTCAAATGAAAATTTAACCATACCTATTTTTTCTATTGATCTTAACTTACAGACTGTATTTGAAAGGAAGAATGTTAGTTTAGAGGATTTATTGGAAACTTTAGTTAGTGAAATTTATGAGTTTGAGTTAGACGACGTAGAAATAAACCCTGAAACCATATCATTATCACCAGAAATTTCTTCTGAGAATTACTTTGGTGTGGATATTAGTATCACAGAACATTTAATTATTATAAATCCAATAAGTGGTCAGCAGCCAATTTCAGCACATGGTGATGATGCCAAATGTGGTGGTGAACAAGGTGACGGTTGGAAGTCTTATGGTACTTGTATTTCCGAGAGCTGTGTTGCAGATAAAATTGCAGAAGTAAAAGCAACCTTATCAGAGTCTGTAACTTCTGGCACATGTTTAGATGTAAGGATAAAAAGAAACTTAACCAATGCAAGGGTCTGTGCAAGGGTAATAAGCTGCTAAACATTTTATTTTAATAACTACAGGCTGTTTTTTCTTAAATGAGAACGGCCTGTTTCCTATTTATATGATCTTATCATATCCTTTAAAACAATGACATTTAAGGATTGAAATAAATGTTATTAAATGATTCATATGCACCTATCGTAAGTAAAACTCCCACATAAAATACACCTTTAAAAAATACTCTTGAATAACAGTAGCAATGCTACATCCGATTTTGAAAATAGTGAATTTTAAATCTGTTTAATTTTAAAAAAGCAATCAAAAAGACTAAAAGCTTAAAAGTAAACTAAAAAATTCCTATTTTTACTACCATATAAATTGCACATGAAAATACATGTACTATATCTTGCAATTTCCTTGTTTTTTTTCGGGGTTTCATCTACCAATGCGCAAAGCATAGAAAAAAACACGATTGGTTTTGGTGGAGGAAACTTAACTACTGATAACTTAGGAATAACATTGAGTTTAGGAGAGACCCTTGTTGGATTTTCCGAAGCTGAAGACGCTAGTATTTACTTATCCAACGGTTTTTTATTATCGTTAGCAATTGAAACACTACAAGTTAATGATTTTGTATCTGAAAATTGGGGGGTATATCCAAATCCATTTTCTACCTCATTTCAGCTGGTTGCTCCTGCTTCGCATTACACGGTGAAAATCTATAACCTCCAAGGTCAACTTGTTTTTGAAGAAACACAAAATCCAATACATCGATTTACCGCCAACCAGCTAAAAAATGGCGTGTACCTTCTTCAAATTGAAGATCAAATAAACAACAAAAAAGTTCAGCAAAAAATAATCAAGCAATAAACTACTACACTTAAAAAATAGTTACGTATGAAAAACATTATTTTTTTTCTTTTAATTTGTTCTTTCACCTACGCACAAGTACCGCAAGGCTTTAATTACCAAGGAGTGATTAGGGATGCGAATGGAGATTTAATTGCTAACCAGAGTATTACCCTGGCATTCGGAATAATTACTTCTTCAGAAAACAACAGCCCTATTTATACAGAACAACATCAAGTTACTACCGACCAAGTGGGGCAAGTGAGCTTAGTTATTGGCAATGGTGAAAATCAAACCGGTAACTTTACGTTAATTGATTGGTCTCAGTCGCCTTTTTTTCTTAGCATTAGTGTAGATGTTGGAAGCGGTTTTGTAAACATGGGGACCCTGCAATTACTAAGTGTACCTTTTGCTATGTATGCACAATCTAGCGGAAATGATTTAGCTACACCAAGCCTGAGCGACGTTTTAAACCAAGACAATGACGCAGCGTTTCAACATATTGAAAATCTTGGTTTACCCGTCGATGATTTTGATGCAGCTAATAAAATTTATGTGGATGAACAAGTAAATGCCATATTAGAAGAAGTAAATGGCTTGCCTACCCAAAACAATGTTGGAGACATCCTTTTTTGGGATGGAGATGATTGGGTAAATTTAGCCGCTGGTGAAAACGGTCAGCAACTGATAATTTGTAATGGCGTTCCAACATGGGCGACCAATGGCGAATGTCCAATTGAAGAAACACCAAGCGCTTGGCCGAAAGATAATACAACCCAAATTGTAGAAGTAACCTCCACAACTGGAAAAGTATGGATGGACAGAAACCTAGGCGCTATTAATGCTTCTACTAATGTACAAAACGAAAGTGGCTACGGACATCTTTATCAATGGGGAAGAAGCGCAGACGGGCATCAAATGAGGACCTCATTAACCACAACTACGCAAAGTAGTGTTCTTGTTCCAGAGCATGGACTTTTTGTTGCGGGTAGCTCGAATTGGTTAACCAACCTGAACGATAATTTATGGCAGGGAGAGCAAGGAGAAAATAATCCATGCCCTGATGGATTTAGACTACCAAGCAGTGCTGAATGGGATGCAGAACGAGTAGCATGGAACCAAGACAATGCGAATGGTGCCTTCGCATCTGTTCTTAAGCTTAGTGTTGGAGGGAGACGAGAGCATGGAACAGGAAATCTTTTTGGAGTTGGTTCTGGTGGTTTCTTTTGGTCAAGTACTGTAAATGGTGAATTTGTTCAAGTACTTAACATTACTTCTAGCCTCGCGCAAATAGTTCCATTTGTTAGATCAAGAGGTTATTCCGTTCGTTGCATTAAAAATGAGTAGTACTTTTCTTTTTGCACTGAGGAATTATAAATAGATATTAGTCTAAGCATTAACTACTGTTTGTTTACTGATTCATTTTGCTTAGTAAAAATTATTCCCGAGTAGCCTTGGTTAAAGTATCGCTACTATTTGTTGTTATAAAAAGTAAAAAGGATGTTTTATTACGGTAATTTCAACTGGTAAATAATATTATATATCAATACTTCCTTTACCTTCACGAATAAGCACAGGCTCGTCTTCCGTCAAATCAATAATTGTTGATGCAACATTATCTCCGTAGCCTCCATCGATAACAACATCCACTAATTTATCCCATTTTTCAGCAATTAGCTCTGGATCGGTTGTGTATTCAATTAGTTCATCTTCATCTCTAATAGATGTGGATACAATTGGATTACCCAAATACTCGACAAGCAATTGAGCAATTGTATTGTCTGGGACTCGAATCCCTACTGTCTTTTTCTTTTTAAAAACAGTCGGCAAATTATTGTTGCCTGGTAAAATAAACGTATAGGGGCCTGGCAAATTTCGTTTGAGTATTTTAAAAGTTTTAGAGTTAATTTGTGCAACGTATTCGGAAAGGTTGCTCAGGTCTTTACAGATAAAAGAAAAGTTTGCTTTTTCTAACTTAATGCCTTTAATGCGAGCAATTTTCTCAAGGGCTTTTTGGTTGTTAATATCACAACCTAAACCGTAAACTGTATCAGTAGGATAAATAACTAAACCACCATCCTTCAAAACTTTAACTACTTTTTTCAGTTCTTTTTCTGACGGATTATCAGGATAAATTTTTATAAGCTGCGCCATTTTTTTGTTTTTTCAAAAATACAAAAAGGAAATTTGACATATACCAGTTATTAGTTGAAATTACAGTATAAGAAAGTGATGTTATTTTTTGTACCGAAACAGGCAAAAAGGGTATTTTATTGTGGTAATTTCAATTGATAGTTGGCAATGCTTACTAATACAAATAAAACCATAAAATACAACTAATAAATTGTTTCTTTCTTGATTTTATGTTGTTAAAAAAATAAACCGTAGCTATGGCTATGCTTGATTTTTATGCCTAATTAAATCAACAAATAACTCAATTTATTTTAGTTTCAGTTTAAAGTTCAATTGGTATAATAAACTATTTGTAAGCGTAGATTAAAAAGCCTCAGGGAATTTTCCTGAGGCTTTGTATTGTTAAAGTAATAAATAATCTATTTTTTAATTGGGTGAAGCCAACCGTGCTTGTCCTCTACTCTATTGTATTGGATGTCTTGCAAAGTTTTCTTCATTAAATCGCTGTATGGTTCTTTCACCTCAGGAAGATCTCTGTAAACACCATTATGTTCAAAACCTAAGACTTTTGCAATTGTTGCAGCAGTTCCTGTACCAAAAATTTCTTTCAACTCACCTTTATCGGCTGCTTCTACAATTCTTTTTACAGAAACAGGAGCCACCTCTACTTCTATGCCCAAATCTTGAGCCAGCTGAATAACACTCTTTCTTGTTACACCGTCTAAAATGCGATCGCTCGTTGGCGCGGTTAACAATTTGTCTCCCAATCTAAAAAAGATATTCATCGTACCTGCTTCCTCTAAATATTCATGAGAATTAGAGTCGGTCCAAATAACTTGTTCATAGCCTTTTTGTTTGGCTAAATTAGTCGGGAAAAACTGTGCTCCGTAATTACCCGCAGCTTTTGCATAACCTACACCTCCATCGGCAGAACGGCTGTATTCTTGTGCAAAAATAACTTTTACGGGTTTGTTGTAGTATGCTTGTGAAGGGCATGTTATAATCATGAATCTGTATCGGTTAGATGGAGCAGCTGCTACTCCTTCTTCAGTGGCAATCACAAAAGGTCTGATGTAAAGGGAATTTCCTTGTCCTGGTTTTACCCATTCGTGATCCAATCGAAGCAATGTTTCTAAGGATTCAAAAAATAATTCCTTTGGGAATTCAGGTATTGCTAATCTTGCCGAAGATATATTAATACGTTCAAAATTTTTCTCTGGTCTAAAAAGATGAACCACACCATTGTCGTCTTTAAAAGCTTTCATCCCTTCAAAAACGGCTTGTCCATAATGAAAAACTTTAGCAGATGGAGAAAACTCCATAGGTCCGTAAGGAACAATTTGTGGAGTTTGCCACTCCCCGTCAACAAAGTCGCAATACATCATATGGTCAGAATAATTCTTACCAAAAGCTAGGTTATTAAAATCTACTTGGTTGATTCGTGATGATTCAATTTTTTTTATGTGCAAATTTGTTGTAGTACTCTCCATTTGATTTAAATTTGTACAAAAATACCAAAATAAAACTTATGGCACTTTTTTTGGTTTATTAACTTTGTCATAATTTTAACCTAATTAAATACATGTAAAATATGAAAAATGTAATTTTATTATTGATTTTATCAATTTTTGTTAGCTGCGAAACGCAAGAAAAAGATGCTAAATCCAATCTGAATGAATCAGTTGAAACAACACAAGCAATAGAATACAAGGTTTTTGGGGAAGATTTCTCAGATGAGTTAGCTATTACTAACAACGAAATGTTTTCAAAATACAACGAATTGCAGGTTGGCGACAGCATAGAAGTTGTGTTTAAGGCGACTGTAAATTCGGTTTGTAAGAAAAAAGGATGTTGGATGAAATTAGCACTTAATGATTCCACTGAAAGCATGGTAAGGTTTAAAGATTATGGATTTTTCGTACCAAAAAACTTAGACAAAAATGAAATGACAGTACATGGCTTTGCTTTTATTGAAGAAACATCTGTTGAAGATTTAAGGCATTATGCTGAAGATGAAGGAAAAACAGAAGAAGAAATTGAAGCGATTACCGAGCCAAAAAGAACACTATCATTCACTGCTAATGGCGTTAAAATGAATCTTGCTGAGTACGTTGAAGAAGTTGAAGAAAACGAAGAAATATCAGAAGCTGATGAGGCTACTGAAAATGTATAAATTAAAATGAGCGAACGTAAGATTGTAGTTACAAAAGACGGGACTACAACCATACAACTTACCGCTAATAATGAACACTACCATTCCATTCATGGAGCTTTAGATGAAGCTAGATATGTGTTCATTAAAAATGGATTAGCTCACTACCTATCGGAGGTTAATCCTGAGAAAATAAATATACTTGAAGTGGGTTTTGGCACTGGCCTAAACTCACTTCTTACGTTTTTAGAAGGACGTAAATCCGATGCTTCTATCTATTATACTGGAATTGAAGTAAAACCCGTCAGCCTAGACGAAATAACCCAACTTAACTATCCGCAACAGCTATCCATTCCTCAAAAAGAATTTATACGCTTTCATGAAATAGCATGGGAAGAAACAATCCCCTTAAGTAATAAATTCAGTTTGTTTAAATGGAAAACGAGTATTGAAGAGGCTGACTTTAACGGAAAATTTTTCGATATTGTTTATTTTGACGCCTTTGGTTTCAGAACTCATCCAGAAATATGGCATAAAAATGTCCTTGAAAAAATTATAAAACAAATGAATAATGACGCAATTTTTGTCACCTACTCTGCCATGGGGCAATTGCGAAGAGACTTAATTTCTTGCGGATTATGTGTAGAAAAACTAACTGGACCTCCAGGAAAAAGAGAAATGATTAGAGCTACAAAAAAGCAATGAAGCTATTGGTTAGACTATGTACCTTTGCTGAAACTTCAAATTTTTACTAATGTTAGCATAACATTTCATTTTTTATTAAAAATTTAGCTGTTAAACACCTACAAAACCTCAACAATTTAATGTTCAAACAAACTAAATTTGTATACAAATTTTAGTGTATGCGTTTTTTAATAACAGGAGCAACAGGGATGGTTGGACAGCAATTGGTAAAAGATTGCCACGCTAAGGGAATTGCCGTTAATTATTTAAGCACTTCCAAAAAAAAACTCAGCTCTAAAAGCAATTACAAAGGATTTTACTGGAATCCAAAAAAAGGCGAAATAGACTTAGAATGCTTTAAAGATGTTGAAATAATTATACATCTTGCAGGGGCGAATGTAGCTGAACGTTGGACTGAGGAATATAAATCAGAAATACTAAATAGCCGGATAGATTCTGCTAACCTACTATTTGAATCGATAAAGAAAAATAAATTCCCCATTCATCAGCTAATATCTGCAAGTGCGATTGGTTGTTATCCTAGTTCTCCCACCAAACTTTACAACGAAGAAGATGCGGTTGAAAAGAGCAATACCTTTATAGAAAAAGTAGTTATTGAATGGGAAAAAAGTGCTGACCAATTTAAAAGCTTAGGGATAAAAGTTGCTAAAGTTAGAATAGGCTTAGTATTGTCTAGGAAAGGTGGTGCGTTGGAAAAAATTGCAAGTCCTATAAAAAAATACGTCGGAGCTCCGTTAGGAAGTGGCAATCAATGGCAATCTTGGATTCATATTAATGACTTAACAAGGATTTTTATTCATTGTGTGCAAAACGAACTCGAAGGTGTATTTAATGCCGTTGCACCAAATCCAGCAACCAACAAAGAGCTAACAAAAAAAATAGCTCAAGTTGTTAAAAAACCTTTGTTTTTACCTAATGTACCAAGTTTTGTCCTCAAGCTTGTACTGGGTGAAATGTCTACCATTGTTTTAGCAAGCCAACTAGTTAGTGCTAAAAAAATTGAACAAGCTGGTTTTTTGTTTGACTATTTTTGTTTGGAAAAAGCGTTAGAAGATTTACTCCATTAGATAAAGTCCAACACCTAACTTAAACTACTTATTTGTTTACTTTTGCACCATAATGATAGGAAACTTATATGCGAAAATTAAAGAACGAAGAGTTAGACAGAAAAACCGTAGAAGAATTTAAATCATCTTCCAAAACACCACTAATTATAGTATTAGACGACATTAGAAGTTTAAATAACATAGGTTCTGTATTTAGGTCTTCTGATGCATTTTTAATCGAAAAAATATATTTATGTGGTATTACTGCTCAGCCCCCGCATAAGGACATCCAAAAAACAGCTTTAGGAGCAACGGAAACAGTCGATTGGGAGCACCGCAAAGAAATTTTACCCCTCCTTGATGAACTAAAGCAAAATAAGGTAGAAATATATGCGATAGAACAAGCCGAGGATTCAATTTTACTTAACCACTTTGTTCCGAAAAAAAATCAAACGTATGCCTTTATACTTGGAAACGAGGTTAAGGGAGTAAATCAAGAAGCTATTAATCGAGCAAACGGTGTTATTGAAATACCACAACTTGGAACAAAACACTCATTAAATATCGCTGTTTGCGCAGGGGTTTGTATTTGGGATTTTTACACAAAGATTAGTCAATAATCCTTGTGCCCGCAACGTATTATTCACTATATTTAGTTGAGTTCAATGTAATTCTTAAATTTAACTCATTAAATTTAAGAATATGGGTGATATTTGAAAAAATTAGCGCATCCTCCTTAAACTTTTGTTATAGCTAAGTTTTTTTGCACTAAAAAAATTTAGAAGTCACAAAGTACACAAAATTAAATTAGTAGAAGTTGAACTAACCTTATCTTAATTTTTAATTTCAAATCACAAGCATTGCATGTCAAACAATCAAGTAAAAAACAACGCATTTTAGTCTAAATTTAAGAATCAACTTTTTTACAACTACTTATCAGCAGTCATTCTAAAATTAGAAGCTGTAGGCTTGTAAAAAAAATGTTTACTTTTAACGTATGAGTTCTCTTTTACGTCTTTTTCTGTATCATTGCAGCTAAATATTAATAAAAGTACATTTATTAATACAAGTGCCATTAAACAAATAAATACTGTTACCATAGTTAGTTATTTTCTATTAGATGATGGATTATTCAATTGGTTGCGTACTACTTTTTTATTTTTTTAATATTCCTGAAGTTTTTAATGAATTGTACACAAAATCATGTTCAACTTCAGAAAAGCTTTCATTACTCCATTCTGTTAGTTTCAACCATGTAGTAACGTCTTCTACTTTAAGGTTGAACATTTCAGCGATTTGCTGTTCAATATTTTTTGTTGACTTAATTGTTGCAGATTCATTGTTTACTACTTCAATTACTTGGTTTATTTTTTCCGAGTATTGATTGTAAATGTTATTTTTCACTACAATAACAAAGCACGGCCAAGGTGTAGGATAAGTACCTAATTGTTTAAATTTGCCAGCTTCCACAAATGGTTTTGTTGTAAAATGTTCCCATAAAAAATAGGAAGCTTCCTTGTTTTGGATAGCTTTAAGTCCTCCATCTAAGTCGCTTACTTCTAAAAATGAAAGTTCATCTTTATTCCAATTATTGGTTTGAGCCAACAAATACGTCATTAAGTGAGAGCCAGACCCATACCTGCTAATAGCAGCTTTAGTATCTTTTAGGTCTTGCATATTGGAAAATTCGGTATCAGGATGTGTGTAAATACCCCAATTTAACGGAGTGGCTATGTATTTTTGTAATATCCTAAACTGCATTCCGTCGGCTATCTGTTTCACACTACCTTCGGTAAGCATCATGGCAATGTGAATTTCTTCCTTATTCAATGCTTCGCTCATCGCTCCTGTACCACCTGGAAAGTTGATCCACTCTAGGTTTACACCAATCGAACTAAATGCATTAGACTCGATTAACTTTATCCAAGGAAAATTAAAATGCTCTGGAACTCCACCTACTTTTAAATTCATTTATACCCTAAGTTCTAGCACTATGGCTGTATACAATTAAACCAACTTTACAACTTGTTCTAACGAGAATGAAATTAACTCTTCTACCGCCTTTTTAGGGTCTTTACTAAAAGTACCCAAGGCCCTGTTAGCAATTATTGCGTTAATTGACATCGCCCTGTGTCCTAGCATCTTAGCCATTGCATAAATTGCACTGGTCTCCATTTCTAAGTTAGTTACTTGGTTATTTTCGAATTGAAAATGAACCAATTTATCCATCATTTCTTTTTCTGCAAGAGGAAGACGTAGTACTCTTCCTTGAGGCCCATAGAAGCCAATATTTGTTCCCGTATAACCAAAATGAACGCGCTTATCATTTAAAGATCTGAAGTGATTCACCAATGTTTCATCTGCATCCACCACATATGGTTCGGCAATTTTAGGAGATAAAGAAAGATAGTCGACTATAGAAGCTGTAGCCTCTTGATTAATCATTCCTTGGTGCTCGTAAAAGTGAATAAGTCCATCGAAACCAAGTCCTGCAGAAGAAACAACAAAACTATCTACAGGAATAGTAGGCTGAATACTTCCCGAGGTTCCCATACGTACAAAAGTTAGTTGTTTGTGCGAAGTTTTGGGTGTTCTTGTTTTCAAATCGATATTTACAATGGCATCCAACTCATTTATTACAATGTCGATATTGTCGATACCAATACCGGTTGAAATAACTGTTACTTTTTTTCCTTTGTAGGTGCCTGTTGTCGTCTTAAATTCTCTTTTTTGAGTTTCAAAAAGTATGGTATCGAAAAATTGGGTGATTTTTTGAACTCTATCTTGATCGCCTACGGTTATGATTAGGTCGCCAATATCTTCTGGCTTTAAATTTAAATGGTAAATACTACCATCTGGATTCAATATTAATTCAGAATGTTGAATGCTCATGCTATTGCTTTTTTACGAATTCGGTTTTAAGTACCAAACCCTTAATTTTCTTACTTCTACACTCAATTTCGTTAGCGTTAGAAGTTAGGTTAATGTGTTTAAAAACAGTCCCTCTTTTTAGTGTTATAGAGGTTCCCTTAACCTTTAAATCTTTGATAATACTAATAGAATCTCCTTCCTGTAATAGGTTGCCGTTTGAATCTTTATACTCCATGATTTTGTTTTCTTAGCCTCCTACTCGCTTTGTTTTGAATCCAACTTCGTTAAGAAATTCAATAATTTTATCGCGGTAATCGCCTTGAATAATAATTTCATCGTCTTTAAAGCTTCCGCCCACTCCTAAATATTTTTTAAGCTCTTTGGTTATTATTTTAAAGTCGGCATCTGAACCCGTATACTTTTTAATTAGGGTAACGGGTTTTCCTTTTCGCTTTACGAAGTGACATTCCAGTGGCTCATCTTGCATCCAAATAGGCAAGATATCACCCTCCTTTTCGTCTTTTACATCTTCTTCGATATGGTCTGGAAACAAAGATTTAAGCTGGTCTTTTAAATCCATGAAGAATTAATTTATTTTTTAATTAATCCAATTTCGACAAGGCGTTGGTGTAAAAATTCACCGGCGGTAATGTCCTCATGTTGTTTAGGATTATCCTCAGAAATGCACTCTGGCAAGCAGTCTAATTTCATCTCGCTTCTTGGGTGCATAAAAAATGGGATGGAGTAACGAGGCTTGTCCCATTCTTCTTTTGGAGGATTAACAACTTGGTGAATGGTAGAGCGTAATTTATTATTGGTGTGTCTTTCTAACATATCGCCCACATTTATCACTAGTTCGTCTTCAGCTGGTTTGGCATCAATCCATTGTCCATCTCTGTTTTTAACTTGAAGTCCACCAGTTGAAGCCCCCATTAAAAGAGTAATTAGATTAATATCTCCATGCGCGCCAGCACGAACTGCACCTTTGGGTTCCTCTGTAATTGGAGGATAATGTATAGGTCTTAAAATTGAATTTCCGTTTCTAGCCCAATGATCGAAGTAAGTTTCTTCTAACCCGATGTGAAGCGCTAAAGCACGAAGAACATAAATTCCTGTTTTTTCCAGCATACGATATGCTTTCATTCCTGTTTCATTAAACTCAGGGAGTTCCTTAACATGAATATTATCTGGATACACTTCTGTTAAATTAGCATCTTCATCAGGTTCTTGTCCAAAATGCCAGAACTCTTTCAAATCGCCTTCTTTTTTTCCTTTTGCGTGTTCTTTGCCAAAAGAAACATAGCCTCTTTGCCCTCCTATTTCGGGTCTTTCATAAGTTGATTTTACATCTAGAGGTAAATCAAAGAAAAGTTTTACCTGCTCATAAAGTTTAGCTACTAAAGCATCGTCTAAGAAGTGATTTTTTAAAGAAACAAAACCTATCTCTTCGTATGCATTACCAATTTCGGTAACAAACTTTTGTTTTCTATTCGGGTCGTCAGATAAAAAATCGGCTAGATTAACGCTTGGTATATTTGTCATTGCCATAATTCATGTAATTAAAAGGACTACAAATTTAGATTATTTATTTCAATTGAGGATAATCTTTACTAAAAGTATAAAGATAAATAGCTTAGGTACTAAAAAAAGTTAACCCCACTCGGGCGAGTGGGGTCAACTAACTAACCAATCTATTATGAAAAAACTTCATCCGGGACAAATGTATGAAATTAGGTAATTATAAAACAAATCCTGAGATGTTTTTTTAAAAAAAATTAACATTTCAAACCAAGTGTATTAATCCTTTCATAACAAAAGTAGGTTACAACCTCTTACATCACTATTATCGAACCTTCCTACCACCTCGAATGAATGTTCGTTATGTTTTTTTCCGAGGTCTTGTGTTGCAATAAATGAAACCGAATAAAGGTTGCTTAAATCCGTAATGTTTATGCCGCCTGTTCTATTTGTTGGAAGTAATTCTAAAGGGTTTTCTGTGTCTCGTATAACTAACTTCATTAAAGATGGTAACGTAAATATTCCATCTCCCAAGGAATAAGCTTGAGAAAGTAATTCGGTCATTCCGTATTCGCTGTGGATCTTTTCTACCCCAAAACCTTCTTTCAAAAGTTGGTGTAATTCTTGACGAATCATTTCTTTTCTTCTGCCCTTCATCCCTCCAGTTTCCATGACGATGGTGGTAGACAACTTCAATTTATATTTTTCAACAAAATCTAGCAATCCAAAGCTAACACCAATTAGCAGTATTTTCTTTTTTCCATCTAGGTCCTGAAGTAAGCTAGCCAATTCTGCGTGATTATAGAGAAAAAAACCACTCTCTGGATGTTTCTCTTTGCTTATCTCCACCATTTTTTCGACCATGTAAATTAACGAAGAACCCTCTCGCTCTAAATAGGATGGTAATAATCCCAAAACTACATAATCTTTAATTGGTCCGTAACTGGTTTCAAAATTTTGAATAAACGCCTTTTCGTACACACTCTTTTTAGCTACTAAATGCTTGCTTGTTTGTTGTCCAGTTGTACCGCTGCTTGAAAACACAATTTCTGGCTCAAAAAAGGTGCTTGCTAAAAGTTGTTCTTGTTTGAAAAACTGAATTGGCAAGTAAGGAATTTGTGAGGGTTTTGTTACTACCGAAGGGGTTCTTTTTAAATGATTACAAAATTGCTGATATACCGGAACAAACTCATATTGAAAATGAAAGACTTCCAAACAGAGCTCATCAAAATTAGCTTCTAACTGATGACTAAAGATTTTATCTTCTAATTTTTGCATGGTGTAAAAATAATCTTTAAACCTAAAAATAAACATTTAAAACCCCTAAAAACATCCATAAATTCAACTTAACAACGGCAAAACCAAAAAAACACCTTTTTTTAATGCTTACATTTGCTACTTAAATTTAGTTTCATGAGTAGCATTTACCTTCACATCCCTTTTTGCAAGCAAGCTTGTCATTACTGCGATTTTCATTTTTCGACTTCGCTAAAACACAAATCTGCGATGGTGAGTGCTATTTGCACAGAAATTGAATTGAGAAAAGAAGAAGTAACCTCTACCGTCCAAAATATATACTTTGGAGGAGGAACGCCTTCACTTTTACAACAAGAAGATTTTGACACTATTTTTGAATGTATTTTTAAACATTTCGACATCGAAAATTCTCCGGAAATTACACTTGAAGCCAATCCTGACGATTTAGATGAAGAGTATTTGAAAATGCTTCAAAAAAATACTCCAATCAATAGACTAAGTATAGGGGTTCAGTCCTTTAAAGAAGAAGATTTGAAATTAATGAATCGCGCACATAATGCTTCTCAGGCTACTGAATGTTTATTGGTAGCAAAAAAATACTTCACCAACATCTCTTTGGACTTGATTTATGGAATTCCAGGAGTAAGCAATGAAGACTGGATAAACACAATTGACAAGGCTATTGGTTTAGATATTCCACATCTTTCTTGTTATGCGTTAACAGTTGAACCAAAAACAGCATTGGCGTATTTTATAGAAAAAGAAGTTATTCCGCCGGTAGATGACGATTTAGCAAAAGAACATTTTGATATTTTGCAACAGAAAATGAAAGAAGCTGGATATATAAATTACGAATTCTCTAATTTTGGAAAAACAGGCTATGAATCCCGAAACAATACCGCCTATTGGACAGGAAAAAGCTACTTGGGCATTGGTCCTTCTGCCCATAGTTTTGATGGCAAAAAAAGAAGTTGGAACATTGCCAATAATGCTATTTACTTAAAAAAAATAAACAAAGGCGAACTTCCTAGCGAAACAGAAACCTTGAGCCTTACAGATCGCTATAATGAATACGTAATGACTCGATTAAGGACTATATGGGGTGTTGATTTAAACGAAGTCGAGAAAAAATTTGGATTACCTTATCGTGCTTATTTAACTGAACAAGCTCAGCCATTTATTAATGATAAATTAATTCATGAAGAAAACGAGCATTATAAAATAACAAACGAAGGCAAGTTTTTGAGCGACGGCATTGCTGCTGAATTATTCATGCTAAACCTAAGGTAAAGAAAAAAGTAGACTTAACTATCTGATTTAGGTTTTCTGTTTTTTCTTTTCAGCTGCAGGAAAAAGTATGTTGTTTAATATAAGTCGGTATCCTGGGGAGTTGGGGTGCAATTCTAATTCTGTTTTGGGGTCTCCGACTCGGTGTTGATAATCTTCAGGGTCGTGTCCTCCATAAAACGTAAAAAATCCCTTTCCCTTAATTCCGTGAATATACCTTGCTTCTCCATTTACTCTATTTTCACCTAAAATAAGTACGTTGGACTTAATTTCAGTTGGGTCGAATGCAGTAGTTTGCCCCATAAAACCTTTAACTAAGGCTGTATGGTTTTGGTTCAGCATACTTGGAATAGGGTCCCACTTTGCAGAAAATTCCATAAGCGTGAAATAATCTTTATCCTTGGTAACAGAAGTTCGTTTATTCGTCATATCGATAGAAGAAAACTCGTATACGTTAGGATCCTTTTCTAGGGTGAAATTTTTAAAAGCGAAGGTTTGACTAAAATCTAATTTGTTTTGGTAGCCAGGTTCACTCGGATCACCATCGAACATAGGTTCACAGATATCGGTTTGATGCGCCGCAAGAGCAATATCGAAAGAATCTGTAGCGCTGCACATGGCAAACATAAACCCTCCGCCAACTACGTAGTCTCTTATTTTTTGAGCCACTGCCAATTTGGCTTTGGAAACCTTATCGAATCCCAGGCTTTTAGCAAGTTCTTCCGCTTCTTTTTTCTGTTGAATATACCAAGGTGCAGCGCGATAAGCTCTGTAAAATTTACCATACTGACCTGTAAAATCTTCGTGATGAAGGTGTAACCAATCATACAAAAGTAATTGATCTTCTAACACTTCCTTATCGTACAGGGTTTCGTATGGTATCTCTGCGTAAGTTAGTACAAGCGTAACTGCATCATCCCAGGGAGCGTTTCCTTCTGGAGTGTAAACGGCAATTTTCGGAGCTTTTTCTAGTAAGACCGCCGACTGATTTTTAGCAGGTGCATCAATTTCCTGAAGGATAGAAGAGGCTTTGGCGTCAGAAATCAACTCAAAATCGACGCCTCTAATTTTACATTCACGTTCTAATTTTTCGGATGAAGGAATTAAAAAACTTCCTCCTCTGTAATTCAATAACCATTGTACTTTTTGGTCTCTTTCTAAAACCCAATAAGCGATACCATAAGCTTTTAGGTGATTTCTTTGAGATTCGTGGTCCATTGGAATGAGAACAAAATTTGCGTACACATGTTGTCCCATAAAGGATAAGGCTACTAATAAAAAAACAAAGACTCTCATTAAAAAAAATTTAGCAATGAAAATACGAAAAAAAGCTTACTAACTAGGTATGTTTTTGTTAAAATGGTACATCATCATCAGAAGGCGTTTGGGGTGGGAAAGGATTTTCATTTCCAAACACATCATTAGCATCAGGGAAAGAGCTACTTGCTTCATTATTCATCGAGGAAGAATATATTTCTGTAAAATCCATCGAAGTAGTTTGTAAGTCTTCAAATCGACCTAAATTACCAATAAAGCTTAGTCTGATATTATCTAAGCCACCATTTCTGTGTTTAGCAACAATAAATTCCGCTTGACCAGCTGTTTCTGTTCCAGCTTCATCATCCCAATTTTCAATTCCGTAGTATTCTGGACGATAAATGAAAGATACAATATCCGCATCTTGCTCAATCGCACCTGATTCACGTAAATCACTTAACAAAGGGCGTTTAGTTCCACCTCGAGTTTCTACGGCACGTGATAACTGCGACAAAGCTATAACCGGCACATTCAATTCTTTAGCAAGCGCTTTTAAGTTTCGAGAGATTGTAGAGATTTCTTGTTCACGGTTTCCTCCTTTATTAGAACCACCTCCCGTCATTAGCTGAAGGTAATCTATTACAATAAGCTGAATTCCGTATTGAGAAGAAAGTCTACGTGCTTTTGCACGCAAATCAAATATAGACAGAGACGGGGTATCGTCAATATATAAAGGAGCTGTTTCTAAAGCCTTTACTTTGGTGTTTAATTCCTGCCATTCATGTTTTTCTAATTTTCCGGTTCTCAATTTTTCTGAACTTAAACCTGTTTCCGAAGAAATTAGACGAGTAATAAGCTGAACTGAGGACATTTCTAATGAAAAAAATGCAACAGGTATATTGTGACTAACCGCAATATTTCTAGCCATCGAAAGCGTAAGTGCTGTTTTACCCATACCTGGTCGTGCAGCTACAATAACTAAATCACTAGGTTGCCAACCCGAAGTAAGCTTATCTAAATCTGTAAAACCAGAAGGGATACCACTTAAACCCTGTTTGTTAGAAATTTCTTCAATACGTTTTATCGCTTGAGAAACCAAGCTTTGGGCACTTTCTGAGGATTTTTTTATGTTTCCTTGGGTAACTTCGTATAACTTAGATTCAGCATTATCTAACAAATCGAAAACGTCTGTCCCTTCATCGTAAGCTTCTTCTATTATTTCACTAGAAATTTTAATCAAGCTACGCTGAATAAATTTTTGGAGAATTATACGACAGTGGTATTCAATATGAGCAGAAGATGAGATTTTTTGCGTCAGTTGAATCAAATAATATTCACCGCCAATTGCTGCTAATTTTTTATTTTTTTTTAGTTCGCTTGAAACTGTTAATAAGTCAATTGGCTCCCCTTCTTGAAACAAAAATTGAATAGCTTCAAATATATATCGGTGTGCTTCTTTATAAAATGCGTCGGGACTCAAAATATCAATAGCCTCGTCCACTCCTTTTTTATCAATCATCATCGCACCAAGCACAACCTCTTCTAATTCAATTGCTTGCGGAGGTATTTTTCCTTTTTGCAAGGAGATTACATTACTGCTTTTATAATTTTCTTGTACTAAACTATCTCTATTTTCCATGCAACGAAGTTACGTAATTATGAATAATTTGAGGTTAGAATTTAATCTATTTAGCCTTAAATTTATTCACCTATTTTTTTTAATAAGTTGTTGATAAGCTGTTGATAACCAAAAATGAAGCCCCACAAGTGAGGCTTCATGATGGGTATTTATTAGGATAATTTTTATTCAGCGTATACGCCCATCTGAATAAATTTATCCATTCGCTTACTGGTTAATTTTTCAGGAGATAAGTCCTTAAGTTCATTAAAGCAATTGATGATTGATTTGGTAACAATCTTGAAGGTTTTTTCTCGATCTGAGTGAGCGCCACCAAGGGGTTCTTTCACGATTTCATCAATTAACTTTTGTTTTTTCATATCCTTTGCGGTAAGCTTTAAAGCTTCAGCAGCCACTTGTTTTTGCTCCCAGCTTCTCCATAATATAGAAGAACAAGACTCTGGTGAAATAACCGAGTACCATGTGTTTTCAAGCATTAGAATACGATCTCCAACACCAATACCTAAAGCTCCTCCACTCGCTCCTTCACCGATGATAACCACAATAATAGGAACTTTAATATTACACATTTCGTAAATATTACGTGCAATTGCTTCGCCTTGACCGCGTTCTTCAGCTTCCAAACCAGGAAAAGCACCTGGTGTATCTACGAATGTAACTATAGGTATACCGAATTTTTCTGCAGATTTCATTAAACGAAGTGCTTTCCTGTAGCCTTCTGGACTTGCCATTCCAAAATTTCGGTATTGTCTAGTTTTGGTATTGTAGCCTTTTTGTTGCCCAATAATCATAAAACTTTGGCCTTCTATTTTTCCTAGGCCACCAACCATAGCTTTGTCGTCTCCAAAACTACGATCTCCGTGAAGTTCGAGAAATGTATTACCGCACAATGCCCTAATGTAATCCATTGTGTAAGGTCGGTTAGGATGTCTAGACAGTTGGACACGTTGCCAAGCCGTTAAGTTTTTGTATATATCCTTTTTGGTAGCTTCTAATTTCTTTTCTATTTGTTTGCAAGTGTCAGACACGTCTACGTCGCTGTCTTCGCCAATTTTACAAGCTTTTTCAAATTGATCTTGCAATTCTTTTATAGGTAATTCAAATTCTAAATATTCCATAATTTAGCTTCGGGGTTTGGGGTAAACTGACTTACAAAAATACAACTTTTTTTTAAGGGACTTTAAATTCAATAAAAAATTAATTCTTATTACTCAAAATATGGAGCAACCAAAACTTACTTACTTTGATCGTTCGGCTAGGAATCTTCGAAGTACTGCATCCACGTCTTGAGCCACATCTACTTGTTGGTAACTTATCTTATACTGCTGACATTTTAGTTGAAGGTCGTACAAAAACTGCTTCATTTGCTGCTGATAAGAGGATTTTAGTTGGCTAGCGTACAAATCTATAAATTCGCCCGATTCGACATCGAAGAAACGCTTTGGTGCATCGGCAAAACCAAAATCTACTTCAGCCTTGTTGTCTAAAACATGAAATAAGATTACTTGGTGTTTATAGTATTTTAGATGGCGTAGGGCTTCAAAAATTTTTTCTTGTTCCACTTCTGTTTGCAGCATGTCCGAAAAAACAACCACCATCGATCGCCTATTTAAACGTTCTGCAATTTGATGCAAGAACGTATAAGTTCGTGTTCCTTTATTTTCTGGAGGGTTGGCCAATGCTTCATCTAACTGATGGTAAATCATCTGAATATGGCGCTCACTCCCCTTTTCACCAACAGAAAAATGAAGTTGATCACTGTATAATGACAAGCCTACAGCATCGCGCTGTTTTTTAACCAACTCTATAATTGAAGCTGCTGCAAGTACTGAAAACCCAATTTTATTAAGGTTTTTTTGGTTCAATTCCTTTAGTGCGGGATAGTACATTGAAGACGATACATCTACCACAAAATGGCATCGCATATTTGTTTCTTCCTCATAACGCTTAGTGTACAGTTTGTCGGTTCTAGCGAATAATTTCCAATCGATATGCTTTGTACTTTCGCCAGAATTATACAAACGATGTTCAGCAAATTCTGATGAAAAGCCATGAAAAGGACTCTTATGAATACCTGAAATAAAACCTTCTACCACCTGTTTCGCCAATAATTGAAGGTTACCGAATCGTAGTTTTTGTTGTTTGATATCTAATTTTCCCAATCCTTTTGTTTTTCGTAAAAATAGAAAAATATACCTAGACTACGTTTTATTTAAAAAATATTGACTTTCACTAGCTGAAATACCACTACTGTTTTTCAATTAAAATTAACACCATTTACCAATTGAAATTACCGCAATAAAACGGCCCTATTTTCCTTACTGTTTCAGCATAAAAGAAAACATAGTTAAGGCTATGCTTGATTTTTCTAATTCACATAAAGAAAAAAATAATTACTTTCTTTTCTAGTAATCTCAACTCATAACTAGTAAAATTATAATCAAGGTGTGCATTTTAATATTCATTCACGTTATTTCAATAAACAGTCGATTGACATGTAATCATTAAGAGGAGGCAGACTTAACTATAATTATCATCCTTTTTGAAAATAAAGTGAATTAAATTTGTGATTTTTTTGAAACACTTAAGAGCTATAAATCTTTTTAATAGCGTTATGAAAGAATAGATTAGCCCATTTCCGACTTACATCATTACCAAACTGGCAAAATAAATATGGTAAAAACTAAGCAATGTCATGAAACAGATGTTAATCTTGTTCGTGCAGAGTAAACTAATGTTGCAAAAAATAGGATTATTCATTTAAAGCCTTATTTTTGTAAAGTATCAAATATAATTATGCAACAGATTAAATTTTCAAGGTCAGAATCGCGCGATTTCGTTAGAACCTTAAACAAAAGAGTAAACAACTACTTCAAAGAAAATAACATTTCAAAAACCGGAAACTGGAAATTATACCTTAAATCTATTGCGATGTTCTCGTTATTATTGGTTCCTTTTTACCTAATTATATTCACCGAATTATCACCATACTGGAAGCTTCCACTTTGGATTGTTATGGGAGCTGGAATGGCAGGAGTAGGAATGAATGTAATGCACGACGGTAACCACGGTACATTTTCCAAATACAACTGGGTAAATAAATTAATGGGAGGAACTATTTATGTGTTGGCTGGAAATGTTTACAATTGGCAAGTTCAGCACAATGTTCTTCATCACACCTTTACAAACATAGATGGGCATGACGAGGACTTGGATGCGGGTAGAATTATTCGTTTTTCACAAAATGCACCTTGGAAAAGGTTTCATCGTTTTCAGCACATATATTCCGTTTTTCTTTATGGTTTACTCACCCTTAATTGGGCAATAACTACGGATTTCAAGCAAACTAAACGTTACTTGGAACGCAAACTTTCTTACGGAAAACTACCTAGCGCATTCAAACAATGGAGTACTATTGCAGTAAGTAAAATTGCTTATGTGTTTATATGGATCGTTCTGCCAATAGCATTTACTAACCTAAGTTGGTGGATGGTGGTTATTGGTTTTTTAGCAATGCATTATACAGCAGGGCTCATTCTGAGTATTGTTTTTCAGCTTGCACATGTCGTAGAGCACGCAAGCATGCCGGCTCCTGACGAAAAAGGAATGATGAAGAATTCCTGGGTTACTCACCAATTGTTTACAACGACCAATTTTTCTACAAAAAATAAATTTGTAAATTGGTTTACAGGTGGTTTAAATCACCAAGTAGAACACCACATTTTCCCAAATATTAGCCATATTCATTATACAAAAATCAGGGAAATTGTAAAGAAAACTGCCGCTGAATTCAATTTACCTTACTATGAATACAAGTCGACAAGAGAGGCCATAAAATCGCATTTCAGGTATCTAAAACAATTAGGAGTACAACCACAACTATCATAATTTTTTTAATCAATGAACCAACTTTCTAACAAAGTGAATAGCTTGCAAACATCTGCAACGCTAGCAATGGCTGCAAAAGCAAGAGAATTAAAAGCCGCAGGCAAAGACATTATTGGCTTAAGTTTAGGAGAGCCAGACTTTAATACCCCAGACTTTATTAAAGATGCGGCAATTAATGCCATTAATGAAAACTACAATGCGTATTCTCCTGTGGATGGATATGTAGAGCTTAAAAAAAGTATTCAATTAAAATTTAAACGCGATAATTCATTAACTTATGAATTGTCTCAAATTGTAGTTTCTACTGGGGCTAAACAATCGCTTTATAACATTGCAAACGCTTTAATAAACCAAGGAGACGAAGTAATTTTACCTTGTCCGTATTGGGTAAGTTATAGAGATATTGTGCAATTAGCTGGTGGTGTAGCGGTAGAAGTTCCTACCACAATCGACCAAGATTTTAAAATGACACCTGAACAACTTGAAGCAGCAATTACACCAAAAACAAAAATGCTTTGGTATAGTTCACCTTGTAATCCAAGTGGTTCAATTTACAGCGAGAGTGAATTACGAGCACTTGCAAAGGTTCTTGAAAAACATCCGCATATTATTGTGGTAAGTGATGAGATTTATGAACACATCAACTTTGTGGGCAGTCATTTTTCTATGGCTCAAATAGAAAGCATGTACAACAGAACTGTAACGGTAAATGGTGTTTCTAAAGCATTTGCCATGACAGGATGGCGTATTGGATATATTGGTGCTCCGGAATATATAGCAAAAGCTTGTACAAAATTACAAGGACAAGTTACAAGTGGCGCCAATTGTATTGCTCAACGTGCAGTGATTACAGCGCTTGAAGCACCTGTAGAAAAAATACAGTACATGATTAACGAGTTTGAAAAAAGAAGAACTCTCGTTTTAAATTTGGTAAATGAATTAGAGGGGTTTTCGTGCAACACTCCAGAAGGTGCTTTTTATGTATTCCCAAATGTTAGCTATTATTTCGGAAAAACACTTAAAGGCATGAGTATTGAAAATGCATCTGACATGAGTTTATTTTTACTTGAGCACGCTAATGTTGCTACAGTAACTGGTGAAGCTTTTGGAAATAAAGATTGTATTAGAATTTCTTACGCAGCAAGCGAGGCGCAAATCATAGAAGCTTTTAAACGAATAAAAGAAGCGATAAGTTAATTCCTCTGAAAAAATAGTATTACACATCTTAAATCCGAAGAAAATGTTTCTTCGGATTTTTGCTTTTGGAAATGTATAAATACACTCCCTACCATTTATCAATTGAAATTACCGTAATAAAACGATACTTTCCCAAAAAGTGTGTAAAGCTCAAATTTGATATTTTAAATTGAACATAAAGGAAAAATCATTCCACAAACGGTGAGGATAGGCTGTTTTCTTTCCCAGTAATTACTACTAACAACAAAAATTATACTCGCTAAACTAACAACGATTGCATAACTTAACAGGACTATTATCTTGAATAAGATAACCTTACCTAAATATAGAATCTAAACACTGTATAAGTGTTCTGTAATGGCAATTATAAAAGCTTCTTTATAACCACATTTACATCGATTAGCAGGATACAGACTACCCCAAAAACAATGATAAATTTAAGTAGATTATGAAGCCAGACATATTGAACTTTAGAGGTAGAAACCCATAAAAAATAAATAAAAAGTGCTAGTAAAATAGTGCTAACTATAAAGTAATAATTCATGTAGCCAATTTCAAACTTAGTAAGAAGTAAAATCACTGGAGTAAACGTTAATAAGACTAGTCCGCTAATAATAACTTTGGAAACCGTCTCTCCAAATTTTACAGGAATAGTTGGATAATCTTGAGCAAAATCGCCTCTTAGATTTTCCAAATCCTTAACCAGCTCGCGTATGACAATAATTAGATAAAGAAATAACGCATGAACAAAAATAACTACATCTAAGTTTTGGAAGTAAACAAAAACGGCAAAAAAGGGAGTTACCGCAAGGGTAGCCGCAGAGATATTTCCCACAATTAACATGCGTTTTAATTTATGTGAGTAAAGCCAAAGTGCGAATATATAAGCCACAAAAAAAAGCACAGCTTTAAAAGCAACATAACTAGCAATAACTACACAGGTAAAGTTAAGCAGAAAGTAAACCGTCAATTTAGTTTGCTGACTCACATAATTATCGATATAGGTTTTCTGAGGTCTATTGATCAAATCCTTGGCCGAATCGTAAAAGTTATTGATAATATATCCTCCAGCAATCGACAAGGAAGAAGACAAGACAATAAGAAAGAGGTTTTGATCGAATAAAATTTGTTTAGCAGAAAGTGCATCAGGGGCAATGATAAAAATTGAGGCTAGGTATTGAGCAATGATTATAACCAATACGTTGTAACCTCTTACAACCGAGAAAAGACTTAATAATTTGTAGACAATTTTCTTATCTTTATTCGGCATTATAATTGGTTAGTTTAAAATGTATAAACTACTTCAACTTTATGCCCTTCAAGTGCTTGTTTTGCCTTTTCTAAATCTTCTGTAAAGCCCAGCATATAACCACCACCACCAGAACCGCATAATTTAAGGTAGTAGGTATTTGTGTCGATACCGTGTTTCCAAAGTTTGTGAAATTGCTCTGGAATCATTGGCTTAAAATTATCGAATACTACGTTGGATAATTGTTTTACGTTAGAAAAAAGAGATTTAAAATCGCCCATCAAAAAATTTTCTACACAAGCGTCGGTATGTTTTATAAACTTATCTTTAATCATTTTTCGAAAGCCCTCTTGTTTCATATTTTCCATAAAAATATTTACCATCGGTGCAGTTTCTCCAACTATCCCACTATCCAGTAAAAAAACACCTCCTTTACCATCTTGGGTTTGCGACGGTATACCCGCAGGTTCAATATTTTCTTTGGAATTAATTAATATAGGCAAACTCAAATAAGAATTCAACGGATCTAAACCAGAGGATTTACCATGGAAAAAGGATTCCATAGTAGCGAAAATTTCTTTTAATTTAATTAACTTGGACTTTTCTAAATTTTCTAAAACCGTAATTTTATCGAAGGCATATTTATCGTAAACGGCTGCTACCAAAGCACCTGAGCTACCAACCCCGTAACCTTGAGGAATGCTGCTATCAAAATACATTCCGGCATCTATATCCTCCTTAAGCTTTACTAAATCAAATTCCACTGCCAAGTCATCACCTTCACTTAAAGCTTTTAAGTGGTGGTAAAATTTGGCTAGAGATGCATTAGATTTAAGAGCATCTTCACTTGGGTTTTGGTCTATCTTCAAGGCACCGTTATAAAAATTATAAGGTATAGAAAGACCTTTGGAATCCTTTATGATTCCATATTCTCCAAATAGAAGTATTTTCGAGTAAAATAATGGTCCTTTCATGCATTAGTTATTTGGTGCAAATATCAGTAATTGTTTTAATAAAACGAAACATTTACGCGATTAACTGTACGAAATTACTTCGAAAACGTTTGAAACTGAAAAACTTCTGAAAGATTTAACACTCAATTGTTTACAGCCACCTACGAAGGAATAAAAGAATCAGTCATTTCCTTTGGCTCATTTTAAAATTTGACTTATAACAGTTATTAATTGAAATTACTGGTATTAGTACACCTAATCAAATTAGCTAAGATTGTAATCGTAGTGTAAAAGTGAATAGGATATGTTTTGGGTAACATCTTAGATCAGTTTTCACTGGAATATCTAGGGAGAATGCCACTAAACAAGCTTTTTAGGTAATCATAATCTTCTTGGTAATTGCCTGTGGGATCGAACGCATCAAAGAAAATAACTGTTTTCTTGTGATGGTCGAAACCTACAGGAACTATTGGCACCTTAGCCTTAAGAGCAATGTAATAAAAACCAGATTTCCAAGTATCTACCATTTTTCGCGTACCTTCCGGAGCTATTGCTAATCTAAATTCTTTTCGCTTTCTGAAAATTTGAGCGATTTGGTCTACCTTATTTTCTTTGGATTTACGATCGATAGGCGCACCACCCATCCATTTAAAATACCAACCAAAAGGTGGAGAAAACAGTTCCTTTTTACCGACAAAATTCATTTCCAAGCCAACTATTTTCCGGGTGAAAGCACCTACATAAAAGTCATGCCAACTAGAATGGGGAACAACAATAATTACACATTTGGGAACTTTCGGAAATGTACCTTGAATTTTCCAACCTAAGACTTTAAAGAAGATAAATTTAGCTAATTGCATTGTACAAATTAAGTCTTCAAAAATAAACGAAAAGATTGTATTACTTAGCTAAAATTCCTTGATTTTTATGTATTTTTCCTATACCCTTTTATTACGCTTTACATAATTTCTTACACTATTAACTAGTACAAACGGGGGAACCAAGATAAACGAGGGCTTCCTTTTTGAGCGGATTGATATAGAAATGTTTTTAAAAAAATCAATTAACCTGTGTATTCGCTCTTCTCTGTTAAAAGTTTTTTATAGTTTCCTATTGGTTTCAACAAAACTTAAAATTTTAGTTTAGGTTTACGCTTTAAATTGAACTCACACATGAAGCAAAATTTCGTAGGAAGTTTATTCTGTCTATTTTTTAGTTTAAGTCTATTTGCTCAAGCGCCTGAAAAATGGAATGCAAGCCAAATTGAACAAGCCATAGAAAAACTGAATGTTCTTGGAAATGTACTCTATGTAGCTGCACATCCTGACGACGAAAACACCCGATTGATTACTTATTTTGCTAATGAATACCTAGTAAATACAACCTATATTTCTCTTACAAGAGGAAGCGGTGGGCAAAACCTCATCGGGAAAGAACTCAAGGAAACCTTAGGCGTAATTCGTACACACGAATTAATGGAAGCCCGAAAAATAGATGGTGGTTCGCAGTTATTTTCACGTGCAAAAGACTTTGGATTCTCCAAAAACTCAGTCGAAACCTTTGAAAAATGGAACAAAGAGGAAGTCTTAGCCGATTTAGTCTATGCCATTCGCACCCATCGACCTGATATCATCATCAATCGTTTTGATCATCGAACTGATGGTACAACGCACGGACATCATACCGCCTCAGCTATTTTAGCCATGGAAGCTTTCGATCTTGCCAACCAAGCCAATGCCTTTCCTGAGCAACTTAATTTCACAAACACTTGGCAACCAAAAGCCATATACTTCAACGACTCTTGGTTTTTTTATGGAAGTCAACAAGCCTTCAAAGAAGCCGATCATAGCGATTTTATTTCACTGAATATCGGTAAATTTTATCCACTTCGTGGACTTTCCAACAATGAAATTGCAGCTTTAAGTAGGAGTCAACACAAATCGCAAGGCTTTGGTAACACAGGCTCCCGTGGCGATACTGAAGAATACCTTGCTTTCCTAAAAGGCGAGCAACCTCCAAGCAACAATCTTTTTGAACACATAGATATTTCTTGGAAAAGACTACCCAACACAAAAAAAATCCAACGCCAAGTTAGTTCGATTCAAAAGAAATACGATTCTAAGTCACCATGGATAATAATCCCTGAATTAGCTGAATTACATCAACTTATGAATAATGTAGAAGATGAATTTTGGCGTGCGAAAAAACAAAAAGAAGTTCAAGAAATCATTCAACATGCTGCAGGTTTATTTTTAGAAGCCAAAACCAATCAAAAATTTGCACATTCTTCAGAGTTAATCGACATTCAGCTTGAAGCCATTAACCAAAGTGAAGCCAAAATGAAATTAAAAGGTATTTATTTTGAAGGTAAAGCTTTACTTGAAAAGCAAGAAAATTTAACGTCAAACAAATCCCTAAAAACAAATCAGCAAATCCAAATCTCATCGAAAGCTAAGACGAGCAATCCTTTTTGGCTTACGGAAGATTATACTGAAACGAGCTACACAATTCATGATAAAAATTTACGAATCGCTCCTGTAAATCCACCGAGCAATATAGTTAGTTTTGAAGTTGAAATTGAAGGAGTAGATTTTGTTTTTGAACGAGAAGTAGTTTTTAAAACTACTGATCCTGTTGAAGGAGAAGTCTATAAAAAATTGAATATCGTCCCAAAAGTGAGTCTAACTCCTGAAAAAGAAATCTTGGTGTTTAACCAAGGAACTAACTTGACTACCGAAATTGAAATCACTGCTTACGCAGAATCTGTTATAGCTACTGAGTTAGTAGCCGTTACAAATGAAGCAACAGTAGCTAATGAATGGGAATTTTCTATTGAAAATAAACCTATTGATTTAAATAAAAAGGGAGCTTCAACTAAACGAAAACTTTCTATTTCACCAACAAAAAATGCTTCAAGAGCAAGGCTTCAACTTCAACTGAAAACGTATGAAAATGATGTTTTTTCGGAATCGGTCACGTACTTAGACTATCCGCATATCGAAAATTTCATCGTTACCAAACCTGCTGAAATTGAGTTAGTCCCGCTTCAACTAGAAGTAACTCCTAAAAAAGTGGCTTATTTGCAAGGAGCCGGAGACCAAGTTGATGTTGCTACTAGAAATCTAGGTTTTGATGTCGATGAAATTTCAATAGAAGAGCTAAAAGCTGAAAATCTTGCTAATTACGATGTGCTAATTATTGGAATTCGCGCTTTTAATGTTTTTGAAGAATTAGCTTACCTTAACCAAGAGTTATTTGATTTTGCAGCAAATGGCGGACATCTCATCATTCAATACCAAACTAGTGGCGGACTGAAAACCAACGAAATTAGTCCTGTTCCGCTTAGTTTAGGACGTGGACGTGTAACTGTAGAGGAATCGCCTGTAAAATTATTTCAGAAAAATCATGCATTTTTGCAATCACCAAACAAAGTCGAGTTAAGCGATTTTGATGATTGGGTGCAAGAACGTGGATTGTATTTTGCCAATGAATTTAGCAACGAATTTGAAGCAATATTAGGAATGCAAGACCCAAATGAACCCATGCAAAACGGTAGTCTTGTCTCAGCTCCTTTTGGAAAGGGGCAAGTAACCTACACGGGGATTAGTTTTTTTAGACAACTTCCCGCAGGTGTGGAAGGAGCTTACAAATTATGGGCGAATATTGTTTCATTTACAAGATAAAAATGGAACCTAACAACGAACAACAAAACACTTGGAAACCTATTTATACGTGGGTATTGATAGCCAACCTTGTGTATATTGTATTTTTCTATCTGCTTACCCAAATATTGAATTAAATGAGTATAGATTGGTTGGATATTTCGGTATTGATTTGTACCATACTATTAATAGTTGGTTATGGTTGGTACAAAACACAAAAGCAATCTTCTGTCAATGATTATATAAAAGGAGGTAGTGAAGCCAAGTGGTGGACGGTTGGCGTATCTGTAATGGCTACGCAAGCTAGTGCGATTACCTTTTTGTCTACTCCCGGACAAGCTTTTCACGATGGGATGGGATTTGTGCAATTTTATTTTGGCTTACCCATTGCCGTAGTCATCATTTGTTTGTTTTTTGTTCCTATCTTTCATCGACTTAATGTTTATACGGCCTACGAATACCTCGAAAGTCGTTTTGATGTAGCCACAAGAATTTTTACAGCTTGCTTATTCCTGATTCAACGTGGGTTGTCAGCGGGAATTACCATTTTTGCACCTTCGATTGTACTTTCAGCTGTTTTAGGGTGGGATTTAGTCACCTTGAATATCATTATAGGTTTATTGGTGATTATTTACACCGTTTCGGGTGGAACAAAAGCAGTGAGTGTGACCCAAAAACAGCAAATGGCCATCATATTTTCAGGAATGTTTGCTGCTTTTTTCTTTATTGTTTTCAATCTACCCGAAGGGATAAATTTCAGTAATGCCATTCAAATTGCGGGCGATAGCGGAAAAATGCAAATCATCAATACTTCATTTGATTTAGAAAATAGATACACCCTTTGGAGTGGACTCATTGGGGGGAGTTTTTTGGCGCTTTCCTATTTCGGAACCGACCAAAGTCAGGTGCAACGCTATTTATCGGCAAGTTCACTTAAACAAAGTCAATTAGGCTTACTTTTCAACGCGTTTTTGAAAGTTCCTATGCAATTTTTTATCCTACTTGTTGGAATCATGGTTTTTGTGTTTTACCAATTCAATGCCTCACCGATTCATTTCAATCCTGCTGCGAGAATAGCGATGGAAAATTCTGTAGTAGCTGAAGAATTTCAACATCTTGAGACAAAACTTCAACTACTTCAAGAAGAAAAAAAGACCTTACTATTGAAGGATTTTTCAGCTTCAAATGAAGGAAAAGACAAATTAGTTAGCTTAAATTCAAAAGAATACGAGCTTAGAAATGAAGCGAAATTACTTATAGAACAAAATGCGCCACTAGTAGAAAGTAATGATAAAGACTACGTGTTTATTCATTTCATTATCAACAATTTACCACGTGGATTAATTGGGCTTTTGCTAGCGGTTATTTTGTGTGCTGCTATGTCTTCGACAGCTTCAGAATTGAATGCCCTCGCCTCCACTACCACTATTGATATTTTTAAACGAAAATTGAAACCTGATCAATCAGATTCCTACTACCTTTCTGCAACAAAACTTTTTACTTTGATGTGGGGAGTTATCGCTATTGTTTTCGCATGCGTAGCAGATTTGTTTGATAACCTTATTCAATTAGTAAACATCATCGGGTCTATTTTTTATGGAAATGTGTTGGGTATTTTCTTGTTGGCATTCTTTATTCGTTTTGTGCAATCCAAAGCAGTGCTAACCGCAGGTATCATTACACAGTTAATAGTGATAGTTGGTTATTTCCAAGATTGGATGCCTTATTTGTGGTTGAATTTATTAGGATGTAGTTTAGTAATTGTATTAGGTGTTAGTTTGGAATTTATTTACAGAAAAACTAACTAAACGACCACTCGTTCCTACCAAAAAATGAGAGGTAGGAAAGTGTTTGTGAATGAAATTATACAAACCAAAAAAGAAGATTTGAAGCAAAAAAGCAGTAAAATTCAGCAACGAAGCTAAAGCTGTTATGGACTTTAAATTGACCCATACAGTGGTGTAAAAAGAGCTTTTCAAAAAAATTAATCGTCATTTAATGCGTTTAATTTTAAGCTAAGAAGAAGGAGCGATAATTTCAACCTCTCTACTTCTGTTGTAACCTCATTAAATTTTTCAGCTTTCATGATTTTATAGATGGTGGAGGTAAATTCTTCTAATCCAAAATCCTGTAAACTTGGTTTAATTTTATGCAAAAGTCGTTTTAGTTTGACCATGTCGTCCTCTTGTTTAATTTGCTTAATTTCTTTTGAAGCTAATGAAATAAGGGAAGTAAATGTATCGAATAATTCTTTTTTAAATGACTCATCGTTTGAAGCAATTAAATCGATTCGTTCCGTTTTAATGGTTAAATCTAGAAGAATCGGTACATCAAAGGATAAATTGTCTGGGGCAGAGTTGCTTTTACTAAGCTGGATCGCACATTTTTCTTGTAAAACTTCTTCTTTAAATGGCTTTGTGAGGTAATCATTAATGCCAATTTTTAAGTAGTTTTCTAAATCATTTTTAAAAACATTCGCCGTTAATGCGATAATTGGAGTGCGAAAGTTCAATTCATTGCGCAGAAATGAAGTACACTCAATACCGTCCATTATTGGCATTTGGATGTCCATCAGAATAAGGTCTGCTGAATTAGTTGCGAGGTATTCAATAGCTTCAAGACCATTATTTTTACACACTACTTCCGCCTTTTTTCTCTCTAATTGTTTTTTGGCGATTAAAGCATTCATTTGATTGTCCTCTACTACTACTATTTTTTTTCCTTTTAAAATAGTTGATTTTATGGACTTTGGTCCAGAAAGTTTATTTGCTGGTAGTTTGCTTTTATCAAATTTAACCACAAAAGTAACCTTTGTGCCTTTTCCTTTTTCAGATTGAATATTAATACTACCTCCCATAAGGTCAATTATTTTCTTTGCTATTGGCATACCCAAACCTGTGCTCCCTGAGGATTCGCCCTCGGTTGAAAATTCGGTAAACAAAACATCTAAAAATGCTTTTGACATACCAATTCCAGTATCATTAATTTGGAATTTAACTTCACAAGAGGAGCTAGTTTCACTAACTAAATCAACTCTCAGTTCCACGCTTCCTCGATGGGTATACCTTATTGCATTATTTAGAAGATTAACAAGAACTTGAGAGATTTTGACCGAATCCCCCTTTAAACGGAAGGCGAGAGATGGATTAAAATCTAATGTGTATTGAATATTTTTTTGCTTTGCCAAAGTCGACAAAATAGAAAATGAATCTTCAACGACTTTTTGCAAGTCGAAAACAATGTTGGTCAGATTCATTTCGCCAGCATTTATTTTAGCCATATCTAGCGCATTATTTACTAAATTTAGTAAATGGTTGGAGGCTTCTTTGGTTTGTTTCAAAAGAAAAGTCTGACCACTACTTTCGTTACTTAGCAATAATAATTCTGATATCATACCATTAATAATGTTTAATGGTGTTCTCATTTCGTGACTCATGTTTGCAAGAAACTTATCCTTTTCTAGTGAAGCATTTTCAGCTTTTTCTTTAGCAAGCTGAAGGTCTTGTTCAAGCCGTCTTTGAGTTGTTACATCTAACAATGCACCTGTGTAGCCTACTGGGTTACCTTGCTCATTTGTTTTGATTCCTATACTTATGTATATAAATTTTGTTTTGCCAGATTTTGTTAGAGTAGGCAATTCAATATTCAATGTTTCGTCTGTTTTTAAATCGATTAGTTTTGGAAACAGATTAGCCTTTACTTCATCTTCAAGAAAAACATCTAAGGCGTTTTTATTTATTACCTCATCAATTTCATATTCGTAAAGTTTGGTTAGATTTTCATTTACAAATATGATATCAAATTGGTTATTTACTTCAATTAAGCCAAGGTCTACGCTCTGAATAATAGACCTAAATCGCTCTTCTTGATTTTTAATTGCAATGGCATCAATTTGCCTATTTTTAATGTTTACTAATAAATCAGCATACAAGGATAGCAGTTTTTTTTCTTTTTCTGAGTAAAGCTTGAACTCCTTTACCGAGTCGAAACCTACAAAACCAACAAGGCGATCTTGATTTAGCATCGGGATAGTGATTAAACTTTTTATTCCTTGAGCAGCTAAAATTTGTTTGATACTAAACTCTCCTTCATCAGGAAGTTCGTCTACATTTTCGACTAAGAATGGTAAACCATTTTTATGTTTCTCAAGCCAATCTGAAAGATTGTAAGTGGGAATATTTTGAAGGTTTTCGATTTCAGGGACTATTCCCTCCGCGCACCACTCAAAAGTATTGGAGGAAGATTCTAGCGCATCATCATAATCAAAAATATAGCTTCTATCAGCTTTCACAAATAATCCAATTTCCTTTAGTGATTGTTGGATTGTTTCTTCAACATCAGTGAGAGGCGTATTTATGTAAGTTGAAGAAATTTTCAGCAATAAATTTTGAAATCTTATTTCATCTGCAATTAGTTCTTCAGCCTCCATATGCTCCGAAACATCTCGACAAATGGACACAATAAACTTTTGTCCATTGTGTAGTACCTGCTTCTTTTTCACCTCAACTGGAATTCTTGTTTTTGTATGCCTGTTAACAAATTCAGTTAAATTAGTTATTGAATCCGAATCGGCTAAACCTTTTACATGTGATTCCCATGTGTTAGCATCAGCATTCATGTAGGCGGAGTCAAAATCTTGATAAGTAAGCTTCAAAAAATCATCCTCAGAAATTCCCAGCCACGACTTGGCTATGGTATTACAATAATAAAAATGGCCATCATCAAAGTTTAAAATAATCGCGTCGGTAGATTGGTTGATTATTTCTTTAAAAAAAAGTAAGTCTTGTTCTTTTCGTTTGTTTACCGTTACATCCAATGCAAGCGTAATTACACCTTCAACTTCACCCGTACTTCTTTTGTGGGGTATTTTAGATATCAGAAAGGAGTTTCCTTCGCTATTCTTTACCTCCTTGTTATATATTGCTTCTTTATTTTGAATAACAAAATTGTCTTCTTCTCTAATGCGTTGGTAAACTTCTTCACTATAAAAAGCATCATCCTTTTTTCCAATAACTTCTTCGTTTATTTTTTTATTAAGTGAAATAAGCTCTGCTTTATTAGAAATTACTCTAGCTCCGTTGGTATCTTTTAGACTTACGCAAAGAGGAATATTATCCAATATTGTTTTAAATAATTTGCGTTCTTGCAAAAGCTGTCTTTCTATTTTTTGTTGGTATTCTTGCCTGTAAGCGTTGGTTAACGTATCGCCATAAAACTGAAAAACCGGAATTAAACTATTCACGAAAATAACTGGAAATTCCTTTAATTTCACCGTTACAAAAAAACCATAAACCGAAAGATTAAAGACAGTAACATAAAAACTATCATGCTTAAAATGATGAGGGATTAAATCATTTTCTTCCTTTTGATTTATAATCGAATTAATTTCAGAAAGTAAAGTATCATAGGATTTCTGCTCCTTAAATGCTTTAGGAAATATAACTATTTCTTTGGGTTCTGCTGTATTTCCTATTTTTGGAATTATTAAAGAAGATTGGCAATTTAGCTTTTTTGTAAAAAAGGATAAGGTATGGGAAAGGAGGTGAAACTCGGACATTTCACTCCTTACTGAAAATGTTAATTCCAATAATATGTCAGAAGTATATATCATTGAATTAGATTTTTATTGTAGCAATAATTTTGTTGAACATTTCCAGAAAGCTTTTACCTTCATTTGCCACTTCTCCAATTGTAAATGCACCAACTAAATTTGTTGCAGAAATACTTTTTAATTCACGTGTGATTTCAGCTCCGTGAAAAAGCTTTCTTGAAATACAAGCAATACAGAAAATGGTTGAATCTTCAGTTGTTGTATACGTTTCACTTAACTCGTTTGTAGCTTCAATTAAACCATTAGAGTCTCCATGCATAATACGTATAAACTCTCCTTCTTCTATCTTATCTACAATCATAATTCCGCCTCGTTCGGTTAATTGATACGGATCTCGAATAATAAGGTCTGAATCCATTCGTAAAATGCCAAACGGATAAGACTTAACCAAGTTGTTAAAGTTTTCGGCAGTAATCGTTTCATTTGCTAACTTACTTAGTGCCTCTTTGTACACCTCAAAAGCTGGACGCCAATTTATAGTTATAACTTCGTTTTTATCAACTTGTGTAACCTTATACGATTCTGAATAAGCCTTCCATCCGTAAGAAAAATTTATTTCGGCCTTGGACTTAAAAGAAACCATTAAGCCTGAATTTTTAAAAACACCTTCTGGAGTAATAATACATTCAATATCGTTGAATGACAAATCGCCACAGCCTGAGCCAAAATAATTGACTTGATTTCCGAAATTATCGAAAATACAACTTAAAAAAACCGACTTATCAGTTCCGAATGCGCTAACAAAAAGCAGCAAGCTTTTTGCACAAAACCCTTGTTCCTGATGTTTAAATTCAGTTATTTTTTGACCCAATGTTGATGCTGGCAAGTCTAGGCTTAGTCTAGTATAGTGTATTTCTTTTTTAAGTCCTACAACTAAAACTCCGCTTTTAAATGGCGCTGAATCATAAATAATAGAAGGATATACGCCTCCCAAAAAAGGAATAGAGGATGATTTTAATAGCGGAAAAAAGTCCTGCTTGAATGCATCGATTGAAAAGGCTGAACAAAATACAAGAATAGATGTAATTCTATTTTCTTTAAATTTCTCTAGTGCTTCTAAAAGTTCTAACTTGTTTTCTATCTTAAAATTCATGATTTTCTAAGTTCTATTTTGTTATTTTTTGATAAATAGTAAATAGTAGAAACGCCTATATCTAAAATACTAGCTACCTTTTTTACATCATAATTATATTTCTCCAAATACACTTGAATAATCGAATTTGTATATTCTTTTAAGGTTTTATCCCGATCAATCAAGACATTGTTTTTAATTACGGGAAATTTAATGTCATGTTCTGTTATGCTAAGATTTTCGCAAAGGACACAAGCTAACTCAATAATTGACTTGAGTTCTCTTACATTCCCTGGAAAAGAGTAACTTGTTAACTTTTTTATTGCTTCTTTTGATAAAGTTGGGGGCTTTTGATTATTCTCTTCCGAAAAAGTTGATGCAAAGTGTTTTGCGAGTAGTAGTAAGTCATTACCTCTTTCCCGAAGTGGTGGGAGATGTATAGGAAAACCGTACAAGCGATAATATAAATCTTCTCGGAAATTTCCCTTTTCTATTTCTTGAGGTAAATCTTTATGTGTTGCACAAATAATTTTAGTTTTAACAGGAATGGTTTTTGTACCTCCTACCTTTCTAATTTCTCGCTCTTGCAAAACACGTAATAATTTCGCTTGAAGACTTAAGTCTAAATCTGCTATTTCATCTAAAAAAAGCGTCCCATTTTGTGCTTGTTCAATTAAACCTATTTTTTGGTAATCTGCACCTGTAAAAGCACCTTTTTCATGACCAAATAATTCGCTCTCTAAAAGGTTGGAAGGAATGGCAGACATATTTACAGCCACAAATTCGTTTTTGGAATGCGCACTTTTTTGGTGAATTGCCTTTGCAACAAGTTCCTTTCCTGTTCCTGTTTCACCTGTAATGTAAACTGAAATATTAGAAACAGTTGCTTTTTTAATCATGTTTTGTAAATAAAGCATGGGTTCACTATTTCCGATAATTTGGGGCACAAACAAATGCTTGTGTTTAATTTCATTTTGTAACTGGTTAATTTTTTCTTTTAGACTCCTCTTTTCCTTTATATTTTCAACTGCCTTCCAAAGGTTTTCTTTTACATGATCGCCTTTAGGTATATAATCTTTTACGCCCTGTTTTATTAACTCTACTGCAATGCTTATATTTTCTTGAGCACTAACAACAATAATATCTTGTTGAGGATTTTTTTTCAGGATTTTTTTGATCAATTCTGAACCGTCCATTTCTGGCAGAAAAAAGTCAATACAAATCAAATCCGGTGCCTTATGAAGGTTAACCAATAATTCTTTAGGAGACTCAAAAACCTTTACAACGTGATCAGGATTTAATGACAAATAATGTTTTAAAAGTTTCTGAAACCACGGGTCATCTTCTATTATAAAAATAGTATACTTCATAGGTTTAATTTATTCACTTTTTAATAATTCTATTTACCTGAATTTCTAATGAAAACCGAGCTATATACACATGGTCATTTTCTTCATAAAGAGAACTTAAAAAGTGCGTTTAAGTTGTTAATTGACTTTACAAATGTATAAGTTGAATACTAAAATAAGGATTCTGAGACAAATAAATTAAAAGAATGCTAAAAAATAGAATAAATTTCTAATTTTTAGAAAATTACAGCAACCTAAAAAATAAATAAAACTGATTAACAGACAGTTAAACTATTGGCACGAGTATTGAAAAAACTTTTTAAAAAAAATTAAATTAAAATCACTTTAATTGATGATGATAGAATTGTTTTATTCATTCATTCAAAATTACTAAAAAAAGATAATAATAATAATATTCAAATAGAAACTTATACTTGTCCTGAAGAATTTGTAAAAAAGCTTGAGATTGGTGAAGCTTTAGTACCCGATGTTATTATTTCAGATTACAACATGGGAAATACAAATGGCGTACTGCTTCTAAAAAGGGTTGAAAACTTGAAAAAAAACAATCCAGAATTAGAAGGGAAATTAAACTTTTACCTTGCTTCAAGCGATATAAATATAGACAGAATTGCAGAAAATTGTACTTCTTCAATTTTTAAAGGATATTTCAGGAAACCCCTAAATAATCTGGATATAAGCGGCTTATTTAACAAGCATAAAATAGCTTCATAATTTTCATAGTTTTAGTTTTCATGTAGTTAATTGATGATGATGTTCCCCTTACCCAAGGGGGGCATCTTTTTTTAATACATATTTATCCTAATTTATAAAAAGCTTGCTTTTCTCTTGTGTTCAATCAAATGAAAAGGTAATTTTACACCCAAATAAGTTATTGAATCCAAACGAAAAGGTTCAATTTATATCCTACACATGAAACACCTTATTAGCTTCATTATACTTCTATTTACTTTAACTGCCGTTGCGCAAAACAAGGTTACCGTATTTGGAAAAGTAAGTGATCAAAGCAACAATGAAGCATTGCCCTTTACCAATATTTATATAAAATCCGCACAAAATGAAGAAATTTTAGCTGGAATTTCTGATGAAGAAGGTAATTTTCAATTCGCATTGCTTCAAGGAAACTACACTTTAGAAGTCGAATTTTTAGGCTTCAAGAAAAAAAAAGTTGAATTTTTGGTCGGACGCCTTTCTGAAAACCTAAATTTAGGAATTATTGAGCTAGAAGAAGATACCGAAGCCCTTTCAGAAGTAGTAATTGAAGCTAAAAAAGAAGCCATCGCAAGACGGATGGACAAAAAAACCTATGCTGTAGACGAAAATTTAAGTCAACTCGGTGGTTCTGTGGTTCAAGCTATGCAGAATTTACCAGGCGTAACAACCAACAGCAATGGAAAAATAGTACTTCGAGGGAGCGATCGAGTAGCAGTTCTTATAGACGGAAAGCAATCTGCAATAACAGGAATGGGATTGCAAGAAAACCTGGAAAACATCCCAGCTTCTTCGGTTGAACGAATAGAAATTATTAACAACCCTTCTGCTAAATTTGATGCAAACGCCAGTGCTGGAATCATTAATATTATTCTTAAAAAAGAAAAACAAAAAGGGTGGAATGGAAAAATTGGAGTAATTACTGGTGTCGGATCCATAACTCAAAAAAGAGCTAATTTAGTGGAAAATATGGCCGACCAATACCAATATACCCCAAAAGTAAATCCAACTTTTTCGGCTAACTACCGTGGAGAAAAATTTAATTTCTTCGCAAACGGTGATGTACTTTTATTTCAATCCGTCGCCGAAAATACATTTACAGAAAGAAACTTTGGGGGTACTCAGGACAATATTCAACAACAATTTTTAGAAAATAAAAATCAGTCCATTTCTACATTCAGGGCGGGAGCAGATTGGACTCCTAACCAACGTAATACGGTTACATTTTCAAGCTTTTACTTTAGGAAATTCTATAATGATTTAGGGAATATCCCTTACGTAAATCAATCAACAAACCAGCTTGTAAGGTTATGGGATTACGACGAAGAGGAGTTGGTACAAACTTACACTGCTGAACTTAGGCACACGTATTTATTTAAAGAACCTGGCAGACATCTCGAAAGCTCAGCTAGTTTTGCTTTTAAACGCAAAGAAGAAGGTTACTTTTTTACAGACACCCGTCCAAATCAAGTAGGCTCGGACACAACAGCTTTAGTCGCAGACCAACAAATCGTTGATGTTAACCTTGACTATACCGAGCCTTTGAAAACTGGAAAAATTGAAATGGGGGCAAAATACCGTTGGAGTAGGTATCCCAATGAAATTAGTTTTTCGCCAGGTGTAAATTCCATTTTAGACTTGAACTTACAAGGAAATGCAGAATATAGAGAAAATATTTCAGCAGCTTATATGAACTATTTTTACGAAAGTAACCGCTTTGAAATTGAAGGTGGGCTTCGAACAGAATACGCTAAAATAGATTACCTCGTAGACCCACAACACCCTGTTTACGAAAGTGATGGATTCGATTATTTTGCATTTTTGCCGGCAATTAGAACCTCTTGGTTGGTAGATGCAAATCACACTTTTAGTGCATTTATAAATAGGCGAGTTGACAGGCCAGAAGAAAAAAATCTTCGCGTATTTCCAAGCTACTTCGACCCTGAAATCCTTCGCCTAGGAAATCCAAGTCTACAACCACAATTTACCAATACACTAGAAATTGGTTACAAACACAGCTATCGATTTGGCAGTATATTTATTTCGGGATACCGTAAAGAATCAGAAAATATTCTGACCACCATTTTAACCCAACTACCTGACTCCAATCAGTTTGTTAACATCGATCAAAACGCTGGAAGAGGAAGCAATACAGGTGCAGAAATTAGCTGGTCGCATGATTTTTCGCCTTCCGTAAAAATGAATTGGAATGCTAACTATTACCAAAACGTACTTAATGCCTTCGAAATTGTAAACGCCTACCCGCAAGACTTAGCTTTTTCGCAAGAAAAACAATCCATATTTACAGGAAATATCAAGTGGAATACGCAAGTAAAATTACCCTGGAAACTTAATTTTCAGTCTACTTTTACGTACTTAGCAAGAGATATTATTCCGCAAGGAGAAATTAAAGAACGTTACTCCTTCGATTTTGGTGTAAAAAGAAGTATTCAAGATGGAAAAGGCGAAATTTTTGCCAATGCTAGCGATGTGTTTAATACTTTTCAGCTAAAAACAATTCAATCTGGCGAAGGTTTTAGCGTAACAGCCAACAACCTCTTTGAAACACAAGTGTTTAGAATTGGATACCAATACCGATTCTAAAAATTAAGACCATTGAACCAAACTGTTCATTAGAATACATTCAGATGAGTAAGTGACTAAGTAAAATGGTACCACTAAAAAACAATAAAATAAACAGATGAAACACTCATGTATAATGCTTCTACACACAGGAGGATGATTATAAGTTTCGCATCTGATCCCGTAAAATAGCAAATTTATAATTTGATTAATTTTACGAGGATGCTCGTAAACGGTACGACTGAAAAACAATAAAATAAACAGATGAAATCAAATGTTAGATAAATTACCTTTTGAACTTATTTTAGCATCAGCATCGCCGAGAAGAAAAGCCTTTTTAGAAGACTTAAACATACCTTTTCGTGTTGATGTTAGACCCGTAAAAGAAACCTTCCCAGATTACCTTTACAAAGAAGAAATACCGCTTTATCTTTCAAAATTGAAAGCAGACGCCTTCAGCGATATATTACCTAACCAGGTGGTTCTTACAGGAGATACCGTAGTTTGGCAGAAGGGTGTTACTCTTGGAAAACCTAAAAACGAGAATGAAGCATTTGAAATGATTAACCAACTTTCTGGAAGAACTCACGAAGTTATTTCTGCTTTTTGCTTAAAAACAAAAAACCAAAGCATATGCAAATCTGCCTCCTGCAAAGTTTTATTCAAAAAGTTAACCGAAGAAGAAATTAATTATTACATCAAAAACTTCCAACCTTTTGATAAAGCTGGGGCTTATGGCATACAGGATTGGATTGGGCAAATTGGTGTTACTTCAATTGAAGGTTCTTTCTTTACCGTAATGGGATTACCCATTCATTTATTGTACAAAGAACTTACAGAGCTTAAAAACAAATGGAATAGTTAACAAGAGGAAGGTTTTTGAAATTTTTGTTGTGGTAAATAACTTTAAAAAAAACTAGGCATTGTTCTATAATACAAATTCAACCGAGTGATATCGAATAATAACTGGCATCAAAAGTATTCCTAGAGTTACCTTTTAGAAACTTTGTTTCCAGAGATATGTCGTTGGCGCGAACATTTAAATGTGCCTACTTCCGCACTTCGTAATTTTCTATGCTTGGTAGCACGACCTTGTACACGCTTACGCCACATCCTAAAGCTAGAAGGCTTCATTTCTCGTTGCATTATTTTTATAACTTCTTGTTCGCTTACCCCAAACTGAAATTCAATGGCTTCAAAAGGAGTTCGGTCTTCCCATGCCATCTCAATAATTCGATCTAATTCTCTTTCTGTAAATTGTTTTTCTAAACTCATGTTTATTCAATAATTCTAAAAGTTAAATTAATGCGTTCGCCCACTTGTTTTTTAGTTTTAGGGACTTGGTGTTGCCACTTATGTTGTGTTTCATCTAGCATTAAAAGTAAACTTCCGCTTTGTAAGTCGATGTCTAGTTTTTGTTGGTGGTCGTTCTTTTTCCGTAACTTAAACTTGCGAGTTGCTCCAAAACTTAAGGAAGCAATCGGCGGATTTTTCCCTAACTCTTTTTCGTCGTCAGCATGCCAACCATTACTATCCTGACCATTTCGGTACAAATTTAACAAGCAGGTAGTAAACTGAATCCCACTAATTTCATAAATTTTTTTAGCTAAAGAAGCAATCAATGGAGTAAACAACAAGGGTTTCATTTCAATACCACTGTACGAATACGTTTTTTGGTTGGTTGCGTATAGCGCTGTTAATCTTGGCTGATCGTAAGTTTTCCCAAATACTGTTATTTTATCGCTTCTCCACGGAGTTTCGTGTCGGAGCTGATAAAAAATCTCACGAGCTTCCGCTTCACTTAAAAAAGATTCCGCATATAAAAGTTTTGCCTCAGAAAGAGGTATTTCTGTAAGAAAAGGAATCATATCAAGTAAAATAATGCCCACCAAATTAGGACAAATTGAATGGGTATACGTAAGATTAAAATCCACTTGGGTACGCCTGCGGCTTCTTTTTTACCTCTTAGCATATTAAAATGCACCAACAAGAAAACCACAAGCATGGTAATAATTCCTAAAATACTTGCATTTCTTGTTAAAGGAAAAACCAACCCAATTCCTAAAATTACTTCCGCAACACCGCTCCAAAAAACCAAGGCTTTGGGATAGGGTAAAAAACGAGGCATAATACGTAAATAGGCTTTCGGCTTTATAAAATGAAACAAACCAGCTACAACATACATTAACGCCATAACATAAAGTCCAACAGGAGCTTCCATTAGCTTAGCTTAAAATTTGTGCAGCGTGATCTTTTGTTTTTACTTTTGAAATAACTTCATCTATAATCCCATGCTCATTAATAACAAACGTAGTTCGGTGAATACCATCGTACTCCTTTCCCATAAATTTCTTTGGTCCCCAAACCCCAAAAGCTTCAATAACTTGTTTGTCTTCATCTGCTAAAAGTGGAAATGGTAACTCGTATTTATTTTTGAAATTTTCTTGACGTTTGGCAGAATCGGCACTCACTCCTAAAATTTCATATCCTTGCGCTTGAAAAGTTTCCCAATGGTCACGCAAATTACAAGCTTCTGCTGTACAACCGGGTGTGCTGGCTTTAGGATAGAAAAAAACAACTAACTTCTTGCCTTTGTAATCTGATAACTCATGTTTGTTTCCTGCTTGATCTAGTGCTGAAAAATTTGGGGCTTCGTCTCCCGCTTTTAATTGTGTCATAATTTGTATTTTTGAATAAAAATAAGCAAATGAAAAAAACCGAGCGTGTTGACTTTGTTATAAATAAGTTAAATGAATTTTATCCGGAAATTCCTGTTCCATTAGACCACAAAGATCCATATACTTTATTAATAGCCGTTTTGCTTTCTGCACAAAGTACAGATGTACGAGTAAACCAAATTACTCCCCTCCTATTTGAACGTGCAGATAATCCTTATGACATGGTAAAATTAAGTGTTGAAGAAATACGAGAAATTATCAAACCAGTAGGTTTATCGCCCATGAAATCGAAAGGTATTCATGGATTGTCAAAAATTCTAATAGATAAATACAAGGGGGAAGTTCCTGCTAATTTAGAAGCGCTTGAGGAGCTGCCGGCCGTTGGTCATAAAACCGCTAGTGTTGTTATATCTCAAGCTTTTGGTATTCCAGCTTTCCCAGTAGATACTCATATACAACGGTTAATGTACCGATGGAATTTTAGCAATGGAAAAAGCGTAGTACAAACCGAACGAGATGCTAAACGCCTTTTTCCTAAAGAAAAATGGAACGACCTACATTTGCAAATTATTTGGTATGGAAGAGAATATTGTCCTGCTCGAGGTTGGGATTTAGAAAATGACATTATCACTAAAACAATTGGAAGAAAGTCCGTAATTAATGACTACTACAAAATGATGGAGAAGCGAAATAAGAAAAAATAGGGTTTATACCATGTACCCATTGAAATTACCGCAATAAAGTGCCTTTTTTCCTTTTAATCCTAATTTAAGTTGACTTATTAACAATTTTATTGTCAACCTGTTTTAGGACAAGATCCATAAAAAAATCATTCCCGAAGGGTCGTGACAGGCTGTTTTCTTTTCCAGTAATTTCAACTAGTAACTGGTATTAATTCTTCTTCAAGAAAAAACCATTAAAAACCAAAGCTATCCCTGCTCCTAAACAAGCACCTCTCAAAAAACCATAGCTTTCTATTTTAAACAGATAAGTAGCAACAATTCCACTTGTAAAAAGAAAAAGACCTATAAAGGTGTACGTGTTTAGAAAATTATGCTTCATTTTTTTGAAATTTTTATAGGCTGTGATAGTTTGTAGCGCAAATCTATAATTTATTTTCGTAGTCGTATAGTTTAATGTAAAAATCTTGTTTTAACTAAAGTAACACCATTTATTCTTAACTCAGGCTAAACTATGGGAAAAAGAACCTCTGTAAACGATATCAAGGAAATTGAAGACTTAAATGAGTTGGACAAAATTGTTCAAGACAAGCGTAATCATAAACGAGCTTCAGAAAAAAAAGAACGGAGAAACAGGCATTATGTAAAACTTCTGATTAAACAGCAAGTCAATCATTTCGATGCTGATACTGAATAAACTATTACACACCTCAGTTCACTTTTTGTCACCGACAAACTGTCACCTTAGTTATTAGGTAAACTTTCAAATCCTCATTTTTTCAGTTCAATATTTATAACTTACCAATCACCTCCTAAATATTTTAACAGATTCATAAAAATATAAAATTAATTTACAAACAAAGCTTCCCGCACAACTCTTGCACCTAAACAATCGAATTAAATTTACTTATTAAAATGAAAGTACTTGTAATTGGTGCGGGAAATATGGGTTTAACCTATGCCGAAGGCATGGCAAGCTCTCCTGTACTTAACAGAAAAAAATTAATGATTAATGATGTCTCAGCAGACATTTTGGAGCTCTTATCGGACAGAGACGAGTTTGTTACTTTTGACAAATTAGACGATTGTCTTCCTAAAGCAGACATTGTCTTTTTAGGCGTTAAGCCCTACCATGCAGACGAGTTGTTTAGTCGCATGAAAGGTTTAGTCAATGAAGAACAAATATTTGTTTCGCTGATGGCGGGAGTTACCATTCAACACATCCAAGATAATTTAGGAGTGACCAAAGTAGTTCGAACCATGCCAAATCTCCCTGCAAAAGTAGGAAAAGGAGTTACCTCCTACACGGCTTCAAAAGAAGTGAGTCGAGTTGAATTGCTGATGGTTAGAAACCTACTTGATACTACGGGAGAATCGATACATGTTTCTAATGAAGAGTTCATTAACAAATCAACAGGAATCTCAGGAAGCGGCCCTGCTTACGTATTTTACTTTATGCAATCGATGTTGGAGGCCGCTAAAAAAATGGGGTTTTCAGACCATGATTCCAAAGTTTTAGTAAGCACCACTTTTGAAGGCGCGGTAGAATTGTTTAATCAATCTGATTTAACCCCTCAAACGTGGATGAATCGAGTAGCCTCAAAAGGAGGTACTACGCGTGCTGCACTTGATTCTATGGAGGACAATAATGTAAAAGAATTAATTAAAGAAGCCGCTTTTGCAGCATTCAACAGAGCGGTTGAAATTGGAGAAGAAGAAAAACAGTAAAGGAGAATAGTAAGTTTTAAATTTGAAAATATGTGAGGAGTGAGGAGTGGATTCAGAGTCGACTGTCGACAGTTGACAGAAAACAGACAACAGACAACGGAAGTAACTTCTCAATTCGATATTAAATGTTTGCGTGCATGCACAGTCAGGTTTAATATTAAGTGTTCTTTATTCTTTATTCTTTATTCTTTATTCTTTATTCTTTATTCTTTATTCTTTATTCTTTATTCTTTATTCTTTATTCCTTATTCGATATTCAATATTCAATATTCGATATTCAGTATTCGATATTCAATATTCGATATTCAGTATTCGATATTCAATATTCGATATTCAGTATTTCTTATTCATTCTGTATTTTTGCAAAAAAATTAAACTACTATGTTTGGAGATATGATGGGCATGATGCAGAAATTGCAAGAAGCCAAAGCTAAAGTTGAAGCAACAAAAGAGCGTTTGAATTCGGTGTATTTACAAGAGAAAAGCAACGATGAATTACTTAAAGTAGAAATAACCGCCAACAGAGAAATCAAGAAAATTGAAATAGACCCAACTTTATTAGAAGATGTTGAGCAATTGGAGGATTACCTCATCCTTACCTTAAACAAAGCCATTGCTAAAGCTACGCAAGTAAATGAAGCAGAAATTGGTGCAGTTGCTAAAGAGGGCATGCCCAATATCCCCGGATTAAATTTATAAGTTTTAGGAAAATAAAAGGAATAAATTACAAAGGTAAGCGTATCTTTGCATTCCGTTTTTTGTATTGAAAACGAAAGTGCGTTAGGGATTGTAGCGGAAATCACGCAGTGAAAAATACAGTAGATTTGTAGCGATTGAAAAAGCGACCAAAGAAGCTTTTGAAACGCACAAAATCTTGTGTTTTGAGCGAGTAATTGAAGCGGAAAGCCCGTTTTAACGCCCATATAAAGATCATTGAAAAAAATCAACTTTTGTTATTGGGGCCGTTTTGGTTTTGACAGCAAGGTCAGTTGAATGGTAAGCATGCCGAGCGTTGGAATGTGGCTCGATAATCTCATGTTTCAGACTTTTTAAACGGCGAGAATAACTACGCCATGGCTGCATAATCCGAATTATAGTAGGAATGCTTAGCCGCTACAAGGTAGTGGGCCATGATGTCTCTGGAAAGCCTTGATTTGCGGCGTTCCATCAAGAGGCACCGGTAAAGTAAATCTAGAAATAGTGGCGTCTCGACACTATTTTGACACTTAAGAGAATAAGGTAAAAAGAGGCTGTTTTTGGCCATTTTTTACTCGAAAAGCTAAGCAAAAACTAAGCATGTAGAAAGCTATTGAATTGCTTGTTTGGACGGGAGTTCGAGTCTCCCCGGCTCCACAATTTTAAACCCAACTAACTGAAATTATGTTAGTTGGGTTTTTTATTTGATCTAAAGTCGATTATTTTTCTCTATAAACATACTTTATGAAAACCGTATTGATTACTGGTGCTACCAGTGGAATTGGTCTAGCTACTGCGCAACAACTCGCAAGAGAAGGAAATTTTAAACTTATTATTTGTGGACGAAGAAAAGAACTTTTACATGAGTTTAAAAGTTCCTTTAACCAACTTGTGCCCACGACAAGTCTTTGTTTCGATGTAAGAAATAAACAAGAAGTAGATGCCGCTTTAGCTAGCTTATCTGAGGAATTTTCGAATATCGATGTATTGATAAATAATGCTGGAAATGCGCATGGCTTAGACTTTTTACAAGACGGAGCCATTGAGGATTGGGAGGCGATGATGGACATAAATGTAAAAGGGCTATTATACGTTTCGCAACCGATTATCCAACAAATGATTGCACAAAAAAGTGGACATATTATAAACATTGGATCTACGGCTGGAAAAGAAGTATACCCAAAAGGAAATGTGTATTGCGCTAGCAAACACGCTGTAGATGCGCTAAATAAAGCCATGCGAATGGACTTAAATGAATATGGAATTCGAGTTGGCGCAATAAACCCTGGTTTAGTAGAAACTTCTTTTAGCGAGGTTCGCTTTAAAGGCGATACGGAAAGGGCTAAAAAAGTATATGAAGGTTACCAAGCATTGAAAGCCGAGGATATTGCAGATATTATTCATTTTTGCATTACAAGGCCTTACCACGTAAATATCGCCGATTTGGTTGTACTACCAACTGCTCAAGCAAGTAGCACGCAAGTAAAAAAGATAATAACCTAAACCTAATTACCTGTAAATTTTCTGTTTGTTTACCCAAGCACGGTATTCGTTAGCATACTTGTTATGTTGCGCTAAGGTAGTGGAAAATTTATGAAACCCTGGTTTAGTTACATCTGCTACGAAATACAAGTAGTTATGCTTTTCTGGATTTAAAACAGCATCAATTGCTGTAATGTCTGGCATTGCAATGTTTCCAGGAGGCAATCCAGCGTACATGTAAGTATTATAGGGAGAATCGATAGTTAAATCTTTCAATAAAACGCGACGAATTATAGTATCTTGTTTTTGTTCTTTATCTTTTAGTGCATAAATAACAGTAGGATCGGCTTGCAGCTTCATGCCTTTCTTTAATCGATTTAAATAAACACCGGCTACTCTTGGTCTTTCTATAATTTGCGTAGTTTCTTTTTGAACTATCGATGCTAAAACCAAAACTTCTTGTGGTGTTAAATTTAGCTGTGATGCTTTGTTCTTTCGTTCGTCTGTCCAAAACTTCTCGTATTCAGCAAACATGCGATCTCGAAACTTTTCTGCCGAAGTATTCCAGTACATTTCGTAAGTATTTGGAATGTAAATGCTCATGGCTTGTTGTGGTGTTAGTCCTTTTTCCTCTAAAAATTCTTTATCGGTAATTGCATTTAGAAGACTTAAGCTATCGGCCTCTATCTGTTCTGCAATTCGGCCTGCTAATAAACTTGGAAAATCTTGGTTGTTAAAACTAATTCGAATTGGTATATTTTTAGAACGCAAAGCGTTAATAATATCGTTATTGTTCATGTCCCTTTTCAACTCAAATTTTCCTGGCTTTACATTGGTAGTATAAGCTTTTCTTTCTGCAACTTTATGAAAGGTTGAAGCATCCTTTACTAATGGCTGCAATTGAAGGAACACGTCGTTATACGAATCTTTAGAACCAATATAAATTTCTTTTGTGTCTTCTGCAAACTTAGTGTTTGGAGCCATGATTGCGTTATATATATAGTAACTAAAACCAGCTAAAAAAAGAAGGCCTATAATAAAAATAGCAATAACAATTCGTTTAATATACATCGTTTATTTTTTGAAGTAAATATTCATCTTGGTAACTTCCTTTATGAAAATTCCAATCTTTTTTTAGTCCAGCTTCCTGAAATCCAGCTTGGTTAAACAAAGCTAAACTTTCGTAATTAGTTGCATTTACAGAAGCATATAATTGGTGAAGTTGAAGGTGCGAAAATGCGTACGCACACAAGAGTTGAAGTGCTTGAATTGCATATCCGTTTCGCCTAAACTCCTCTAAAACAATAATTCCTACTCCAGCACGTAAATTTTTAAAATCGAAATCAAATAAATCTATTAGCCCCGCAGCTTCTTCCTTATAAGTTGAAATAACCAGGCGTAATTGTTTAGCTTCATAAATATCTTGGTGAGCATTTTGAAGGTATTTTTTTAGAATAAACTTAGAAAATGGGGCTTGTGTATGACTCAAATGCCAATACTGCTCATCATTTTCTAAGGCAGCTAAAAAATCTATATCTTCCAACTCTAAAGCCCGTAAATAAATATGTTCTCCCTTTAAGCTTAACATGCAATCTCCCCTTTGAATACTTGAACAGCAGGGCCTTTTAACCAAACATTCGAGTATGTTTCAGTAGAATCGTTATAGGTAAAGCGAACGTTTAATCTTCCTCCTTCTGCTTCTAAAGTTACACAATTAGCAGCGGTAAGTTTTCGGTAATGTGCAGCAATTGCAACTGCTGTCACACCAGTACCACAAGCCAACGTTTCATCTTCTACACCCCTCTCGTAAGTTCTTACTTTAAACGTATCGTGATTAATTTGTTCGGCAAAATTTACATTTGTACCTTCAATAGATTGGTACTTTATTTCATTTCTTATTTTCCGACCTTCAGCAACCACGGGAAATTCTGCTACATTTGGTGTAAATTCAATATGATGAGGAGAACCTGTGTCGATAAATAAAGATAATTCTTCTTCATAAACTTTACTTATGTTTTGCATTTTAAGGTCAACCTCATCTCCTTGGATAGTAGCTTTATGCAATCCATCTATAGCTGTAAACTCGCAAGCATCATCAATAATACCAAGGTATTTTGCAAAGGCTACAATACAACGCCCTCCATTTCCACACATGCTACTTTCGTTACCATCGGCATTGTAATATACCATCGAAAAGTCACTGGAGTTAATAGAATCGTTTTCTAGCAAAATTAATCCATCGGCACCAACGCCAAAACGTCTGTCGCACAAAAACTTAATGTATTTGGTATCCTTTTTGAAGAAGTTATTACGGTTATCGATTACCACAAAATCGTTTCCAGCACCTTGATATTTATAAAACTGAAGCGTCATAGTTTTCATTTGAGTCGCAAATATACGATTTTGCTTAATCTTGTATAAATGAATACAAAAATGAATCTGGCAATTTTTCTAGTTAAAAAGCTATTAAAAAGAAAGTTTGCCTTGTGAGTATGTATTTTTTTTGTGCTGTGTAATTATAGCCTTTGAAAAGTTAAAAAGAATTGATAATATAGTATTGAGAATTAAGAATTGAGAGGTGAGAGGTGAGAATTGAGAGGTGAGAATTGAGAGGTGAGAATTGAGAATTGAGAATTGAGAGGTGAGAATTGAGAGGTGAGAATTGAGAGGTGAGAATTGAGAGGTGAGAATTGAGATTTGAGAATTGAGAGGTGAGAATTGAGAATTAAGATTTGAGAATTGAGAGGTGAGAATTGAGAGGTGAGAATTGAGAGGTGAGAATTAAGTACAAAGTATTTAGTAAATATACAATACATATTCAATGAAGTAGCAATTTAATTACGTAAACAGATTAATCCTTTAAGTGTAGTTATACGTGAGAAACAAGACAAGAAGTGAGAAATCAGAAATTAGAAATGAGAGGTTATTAATATAAAAAACATTGCGTCTTTGCGACTTTGCGTGAAATTAGAATTAAGCACATATATATTGAAGTAGTAATTTTAATTATGCAATCAGATTAATCCTTTAAGTGTAGTTATACGTGAGAAACAAGACAAGAAGTGAGAAATCAGAAATTAGAAATGAGAGGT